>DASQYM010000017.1:0-30512 GCA_035639195.1 Steroidobacteraceae bacterium | reverse complement strand
CAAGCCCAAAAGCAACACGCTGATCGCGGCGGCGACGTGCCGGCACGAATGAGCCGAGAATGGGCAGCCATTTAGCCCGCTCTGCGATCGCTCTGGGGTCGGCATTGGTGCTCCGACGCCGGGCTCGCGCCTAGGACTTCGGCACCCGAACAGCAACCACTTCGCCGGTGCGGATGACGATGGAATCACCCGCCTCCATTTCCCGAAGGTCGACTTGGCAGCCCGACCATTAAGGCTTCGTGCTGGCGCTCGGGATATTGCACCATCAGAACGCGATAGCTCGAGTCAACCGATAAGACCTTGGCGTCATCGCGGTGGAATCAGGCACGGCATTCTGATCGTGTAGTTCGTCACCGCCCCACACGTAGACAGCGGGGCTCGCATATGGAGCTCGAAGGTCGCCCACGTTCGACCGCGCAACACCGATTACCGCCGGGGTGGCGGCTGCGACGCTCATCAGACAAGGGATTGCGGCCCACATGAGCGGCGGCCCGAACGCTATCAGGCACACCGTGAGGACGTGGCTGGCGGACTACGGCGTGCCGAGCGAGGACGCTGACGTCTTCATGGGACACAAGCCTGAGGGCAGCGCCACGGGTAAGCGTTACGTGCACCGTAGGCTTGAGTATCTGCGTACGGTCGTCGACGGCGTTGAAGCGCTCGCTCTACGCGGCGCTCCAGCCGTTCCTGTCGCGCAGCTTCGCCGGGCCCGAGCTTGACGAGCAGCCGATCCCCGATTCAATCGATCTGAGCGGGCTTAACTTGACAACAACGTGTCAACTCGGACAGCGTCGCACTGCTAAGTTATTGAAAGATTGGAGCGGGCTAACGGGTTCGAACCGTCGACCTGTACCTTGGCAAGGTACCGCTCTACCAACTGAGCTAAGCCCGCGTCCTAATGAAGAGCGCGGAATTCTATGTACACCCCTTGGGAAGTCAAGGCGAGTCCCATAGGTGATAGTGCTCGATTCATTGATAGGTTTATATCCTAACTCATTGTTGCAACAGGTGTTAAAGTCATCGCTTGAGCTCGGGCCAGGCGGCCCGCAGATACACGAGCATCGAGACGAGCGTCGCAGCGGCGGCAATCACCGTGAGTACGACGCCCACCCGGTAGGTGAGTAATCCCAGCAGCGGCCAGCGATAGAGCATCATCGAGAGCCCGGTGATCTGCAGGATGGTTTTGTACTTGCCGAGCTGCGAAACGGCCACCTTGCGCCGCGCTCCGATCTCGGCCATCCACTCGCGCAACGCCGAGATGGTGATCTCCCGCCCGATGATCACGATCGCAGTGAGCACGATGAGCCCGCGCGGGTCCTTGCTCACGAGAAGCACCAGCGCCACGGCTACGATGAGCTTGTCCGCGACGGGGTCGAGGAAAGCTCCGAGGCGCGAGATCTGCCCGAAGCGCCGCGCAAAGTAACCATCGAGGGAATCGGTGACGCCAGCGGCCGCGAACAGCAGCCCCGCAGCCGGATCTGCCCACGGATAGGGCATGTAGAAGAGCAATATGATGAGCGGGATCGCCGCGATGCGCGTCCAGGTGAGTGTGTTGGGAAGATTCCACACCACGCGCGCCATCTAGCGTGGCCCCCGCCAAATTTCCCGTGTTGCTGATCGATGGGTGCTCATAACCTGGCGCAGGCGAAATTTTGCGGGTGTCTAGGAGCCCGGGTGCAGGTGATCATAAAGTGTTCTTGCGAGCGCGGCGCCGATTCCGCTTACCTGCGTGAGGTCGGCAACTCCTGCCCGCATGACCCCCTGCAGGCCGCCGAAATGCTTCAGCAGCGCGCGACGCTTGGCGGGCCCAAGTCCCGGCACCACTTCCAGCACCGACTCGTTGTAACGCCGTGCCCGCTTCCGGCGGTGTCCGGTGATGGCAAACCGATGCGCCTCGTCGCGGATGCGCTGGATGAGCCGTGAGGCGGGTCCGTGTGCAACGGGCGAGATCGGTGACTGGGCACCGTATACGAAGAGCCGCTCCTGCCCCGCTCGGCGCTCGGGTCCCTTCGCCACACCGACGAGTGCCAGCTCGGCGAACCCGAGCGCGGCGAGCACCTCGTGCACTTCGCGGATCTGTCCCAGGCCGCCATCGATCAGCAACACGTCCGGCGCCGGAACCTCTCCTTCTCCCACGCGCCGATAGCGCCGCTCGAGCGCCTGGCGAAGGGCGGCGTAGTCATCACCGGGTGTCACGCCGCGAATATTGAAGCGGCGATACTCCTTCTTCAGCGGTCCGTCGGGACCGAATACCACGCACGCGGCTACCGTGCCCTCGCCGCCCGTATGGCTGATATCGAAACACTCGAGCCGTTGCGGCGGCTCCGGCAGGTCCAGCTCGCGCGCGAGATCTGCCAGCATCTCGTCCATGCCTGCCCGCCGTGCGAAGCGCATGCGCAGTGCCTGGGCGGCATTCTCGGCGGTGAGCTCGGCCCAACGCGCGCCGATCCCGCGCGACGGACAGCGTACCTCGACGCTGCGCCCGAGCCGCTCGCGAAGCGCTTCCGCCAGCGCCGGCGCCTCCTCGATGCGGCTGCCGAGCAGGACCTCCCCGGGCGCATCCGCATTGGCATAGTACTGCATGACGAACGAGGTCAACGCTTCGTGCGGCTCCGCAAGTGCGGCGCGCGGGAAGTAGCTGCTGGTCCCGAGGTTGCGGCCGCCGCGGATGAGCATGACGCTCACCGCGTACTCACCGGCCTCGCCGACGATCGCGAATACGTCGGCATCGCGTGCGCCGTCGGCCATCACGACCTGCTGAGCCTGGATGCGCTGGAGAGCGGCCAACTGATCGCGAATATCCGCGGCGCGCTCGAACTCGAGCCGCGCCCCGGCCTCTTCCATGCGCGCCTGCAGCTCCGCATTGACCTCATCGCTGCGGCCTTCGAGTACCTTCACCGCCGCGGCGATGTCCTGCGCGTAAGCCTCGCGGCTGATCAGCCCGACGCACGGTGCCGAGCAGCGCCCGATCTGATGCTGCAGACAGGGGCGGCTGCGGTTGGCAAAGAAACTGTCACGGCAGTTGCGGATGTGGAACAGCTTCTGCAACTGATTGAGCGTGTCGCGGACCGCACCCGCGTTGGGGAAGGGACCGAAGTAGCGACCCGGCGCCGAGCGCGCGCCGCGGTAGAACTCCAGACGCGCATAGTCGTGCTCGATGTACAAGTGGATATAGGGGAAGCTCTTGTCATCGCGCAGCACCACGTTGAAGCGCGGCTTGTGCGCCTTGATCAGGTTGTATTCGAGCAGCAGCGCCTCGGTCTCCGAGTTGGTGACCGTGACCTCGATGGCGCTGATCTGTGCGACCAGCGCCTGCACCTTGGGATCGACATTGCGGGGCGCAAAGTAGCTCGCGACACGGTCCCTCAGGCTGCGTGCCTTGCCGACGTACAGCAGCTCGTGCGCAGCGCCATGCATGCGGTATACGCCGGGACGCCGCGGCAGCGAGGCAATGTACTCCTTGTGATCGAACATCCTTCAGTCCGGGGGCGCGCGCGCTCACACCCGGCGGCCGGCGAGCTGCGCGCGCTCGCAGGCGCGGGCCACCACCTGCTCGAACATCTCGGGCGTCAGGCGGCGCGTGGCGGTGTTGTAGCGGCTGCAATGATACGAATCGATCAGCCACCGTGTCGCATCGAGCCGATGCTCCCGGCCATGTCCGAACGCATGCTCCGCGCGGCGCCTGCCGAGTGCCAGCAGCAGGCCCTCGTGCGCCACCCGCCCGAGCGCCAGATAGACGCGCACCGAGCGCAGCTGCTGCAGCTCCGCTGCCAGATAACCGTTGCAACGGCGCACTTCGGCCGGCAACGGCTTGTTTCCGGGCGGCACGCATTTCACCGTGTTGACGATGCGCACGTTGATGAGCCGCAATCCATCATTGGCAGAGTGGGACTGCGGACGGCTCGCGAGACCGGCATCGTACAGGCACCGGTAGAGCAGCAAGCCGGCGTGATCGCCAGTGAAGGGCCGCGCGGTGCGATTGGCGCCATGCAGGCCCGGAGCCAGTCCCACGATCACGATGCGCGGCCGCGCGGCGCCGAAGGAAGGCACGGGCCGCGCCCAGTAGTCAGGGTGCCGCTCGCGGGTATGCTCGAGGAACTCGGCGAGTCGCGGACAGCGCGTACAGTCCGGGTCGTAGGCGCTCGTACGTGGGAGCGAGCCGCGCAGCTCATTCACCCACGCGGCAACCGCACACGCTCGCTCGGAGGCTTGGCTCAGGGTGCGCCGGCTCCTCTGCGCCGATCGCTGCGGCGGCTCTGAGCGCGCTCGGCGATCAGCATCGCGAGCTCGAGAGCCTGCTCGTGATTGAGTCGCGGATCGACGCTCGAGCGGTAAGCGCGCGCGAGATCCGCATCGGTGAGTCCACGCGCTCCGCCGGTACACTCGGTGACATCCTCTCCCGTGAGCTCGATGTGCACACCGCCGAGGTGCGAACCGAGCTCGGCATGAATGCCGAACGCCAGATCGAGCTCGCGCAGGATGTTCTCGAAGCGCCGGGTTTTCAGTCCTCCGGTCGTCGTTTCGGTGTTGCCGTGCATCGGATCGCACACCCAGAGCACCGTCTGTCCCGTCTGTCGCACGGCCTCGATCGCTTTCGGCAGTGCCGCGGCAACCTCCTTCGCCCCGAAGCGGTGGATGAAGGTGAGCCGTCCCGGCTGGTTCTGCGGATTGAGCGTACTCACGAGTCCCTGCAGCCACGCGGCATCCATCCCCGAGCCGATCTTCACTCCGATCGGGTTGGCGATGCCGCGGAAGTACTCGACGTGCGCGCCATCGAGCGCCGCGGTGCGCATGCCGATCCATGGCATGTGGGTCGAAAGGTTGTACCAGCGGTTCTGGCGCGGAATGAAGCGGGTCTGCGCCTGCTCGTACAGCAGGTGCAGACCCTCGTGACTCGCGTAGAAGTCGACGAGCGTCGCCTCGTGGACCGGATGCCCACTCATGCCTTCGAAGAAATCCAGCGCATCGCCGATCGAGCGCACGATGCGTTGGTACGCGTCCTTGAGCGGCGCCTGGTGCACGAAGCCCAGGTCCCAGTACTCCGGGTGGTGCAGGTCGGCGAAACCGCCCTCGACCAGCGCGCGCACGAAGTTCAAGGTGAGCGCCGCACGCTCATATCCTCGCAGCAACAGCTCCGGATCCGCAGCGCGTGCCTCGGCGGTGAACTCGGGCCGATTGACGAGATCCCCGCGATAGCTCGGCAGCGTCACTCCCGCGCGGGTCTCGGCATCCGCCGAGCGCGGCTTGGCGTATTGCCCCGCCATGCGTCCAACGCGAACGATGGGCTTCTTGAGGCCATGCACCAGCACCACGCTCATCTGCAGGAGAATCTTGAGTTTCTTGGCGATGACGTCCGATTCACAGTCGGCGAAAGTCTCGGCGCAATCGCCACCCTGCAGCAGGAAGGCCTCACCCCGCTGCGCCGCGGCAAGCCGCCCGCGCAGCGCCTCGATCTCCCACGACACCACGATCGGCGGCAGGCGCGAGAGCTGCGCCACGATCCGCTCGAGCGCGCGGGGGTCGCTGTAGACCGGCTGCTGCTGTGCAGGTCGTGACTGCCAGCTGGCGCTGTGCCAGGAAGTGGTTGCGGGCGATCGCATGTCATTGATCCTAGCATGTATTTACTGCGCCTCAGGGCGGGGCCGGCGGCGTTCCGCACCAGCTCGCGAATGGCTGGCGCCGGCGGCGCTTCGAGGGCAGAATGCGCCCCTTTTGATGAGGGCCTTATGCACCGTGTCTTGATTCTCGGCGCCGGCAAGATCGGCGCACTGATCTCGGGATTGCTAGCCGAATCCGGCGCTTACAGGGTGCAACTCGCAGACCTCGACGGCGCGGCGGCGGAGGCGGTGGTGCGTGCCCACGGCAGCGGCCACCTCACTGCGCTGGCGCTCGATGCGAGCAACGCCACAGCGCTCGCAAAGCACCTCACCGCGCACCCGGTGGATGCGCTGATCTCGAGCCTTCCCTATCACTGCAACGTGCGTGTGGCCGAGGCGGCGCGGAAGGCGCACCTGCACTACTTCGATCTCACCGAGGATGTGGAGGTGACGCGCGCGGTGCGCGCCATCGCCGCCGGGGCCGAGCAGGCCTTCGTGCCGCAGTGCGGACTCGCGCCGGGGTTCATCAGCATCGCCGCCGCCGAGCTCATCACTCATTTCGACGCCCTGCGCGCGGTCAAACTGCGCGTCGGTGCGTTGCCGCAGCATCCGAACAATGTGCTGAAGTACTCCCTCACCTGGTCGACCGAAGGGCTCATCAACGAGTATGGCAACCCCTGCCAGGCGGTCAACGACCACAGGCTCGTCGAGGTCGCACCACTCGAGGGGCTCGAGGAGATCGAAATCGACGGCATGCGCTACGAGGCCTTCAATACCTCGGGGGGGCTCGGGTCGCTCGCCGAGACACATGGGGCGCGCGTGGAGTCGATGAACTACAAGACCATCCGATACCCGGGTCACTGCGAGCAGATGCGCCTGCTCATGAACGATCTGAAGCTCAATCATGATCGCGCAACGCTCAAGCGCGTTCTGGAGAGCGCGGTACCGCAG
Organism: Steroidobacteraceae bacterium; assembly: GCA_035639195.1. Lineage (GTDB taxonomy): Bacteria > Pseudomonadota > Gammaproteobacteria > Steroidobacterales > Steroidobacteraceae > 13-2-20CM-66-19. The sequence goes on along the minus strand of DASQYM010000017.1, from coordinate 23,964 downwards.
ACGCTGCAGGATGTGGTGATCGTGTACGTGGCGGTCACCGGCACGCAGGATGGACAGCTGCGCGAGGAAAACTACGTCAACAAGATCTATCCCCAGGTGATCGCTGGCCGGCTATGGTCGGCGATTCAGGTGACGACCGCGGCCGGAATCACCGCGGTCGCGGATCTGGTGCTCGAGAGCGGCCAGCGCTACCGCGGCTTCGTGGCGCAGGAGCAATTCCGCCTCTCGGACATCCTCGCCAACCGCTTCGGACGCTACTACGCCCCAGGCGGCACCAAGCAACTCTCCGGCGAGGTCGTGGTGTCCGGCAAGGTGGGGCACCAACGTCGCGCAAAGGCGGTGAACGCATGAACACCAGGACTGATGCAATGCTGCGCCGTCTCGGCCTCGGGCCCCTGAACCCGGGCGCCTGGTCAGGGTCGCGCGGCTGGTCGGCCACCAGCGGCAGCGCGCTCCTCAAGGTGCGCAATCCCGCCAACGGCACGCTCATCGCGCAGGTGCGACCCGCGAGCGCCGAGGACTACGAGCACGTGGTGAGCTCAGCGGCCGAGGTTGCCGCACGCTGGCGCGAGGTGCCCGCTCCCAAGCGTGGGGAGGCCGTGCGCCTCATCGGCGATGAGCTGCGCCGTCACCGGGAGGACCTCGGCATGCTGGTCTCGCTCGAGAACGGCAAGATCCTGGCCGAAGGAATCGGCGAGGTGCAGGAAATGATCGACATTGCCGATTTTGCCGTCGGCCAGTCGCGCATGCTGTACGGACTCAGCATGCACTCGGAGCGCCCACAGCACCGCATGTTCGAGCAATGGCACCCGCTCGGGGTCATCGGGGTCATCTCGGCATTCAACTTCCCGGTCGCGGTGTGGTCGTGGAACGCCTTCCTCGGTGCGGTGTGCGGCAACACCTGCGTCTGGAAGCCCTCGCACAAGACGCCGCTGACCGCGCTCGCGGTGCAGCAGCTGTGCAACCGGGTGCTCGAGTCCGCGCATCTGCCCGCGGTGTTTCAGGTGTTCATCGACGGTGGCATCGGCCTCGCCACGCGCCTGGTGGAAGACCGCCGCATCGCGCTCGTGTCCTTCACCGGTTCCACCGAGGTCGGCCGCAAGGTCGCAGAGCGCGTCGCCGCGCGGCTCGGCAAGAGCCTGCTCGAGCTTGGCGGCAACAATGCGGTGATCGTGGATGAGACGGCTAATCTCGATCTCGCTGTCCCGGCCATCGTATTCGGAGCGGTCGGCACCGCTGGCCAGCGCTGCACCTCGACGCGTCGCGTCTTCGCTCACAAGGCGATCGCTGCGGAGCTCGAGCGCCGCCTGGTGCATGCCTACGCCCAGGTACGCATCGGCGATCCGCTCGAGAGCGGTACGCTCATGGGACCGCTCATCGACTCCCAGGCGGTCGAGAGCTATCAGGCCGCGGTGAGCGCCGCGCGCAGCGCGGGCGGGGAGCTGCTCTACGGAGGAAGTGTCATCAAGCGCCCCGGCAACTTCGTCGAGCCCACGATCGTGCGCGCGCGCAACGAGTGGTCGATCGTGCAGACCGAGACCTTCGCGCCGATTCTCTATGTGATCCCGGTCGACTCATTGAGTGAGGCGATCGCGCAGCAGAACGCCTCGGCCCACGGGCTGTCGTCGGCACTGTTCACCGATCGCCTGCAGAATGCCGAAGCCTTCCTTTCCTCCGCGGGCAGCGATTGCGGCATCGCCAACGTCAATCTCGGCACCTCGGGCGCCGAGATCGGGGGCGCGTTCGGTGGTGAGAAGGACACTGGCGGCGGCCGCGAGTCGGGCTCAGATGCCTGGAAGACCTACATGCGCCGACAGACCAACACGGTCAACTGGAGCCGCGATCTGCCACTCGCGCAGGGAATCGAGTTCAAGGTCTCGTAGGAGAGGCGGCCGCGGCCGCGCGGGCAGCCCGGCTCAGCGCCCCGGCAGGCGCACGGTAAACCGCGCCCCACCGAGCGGTGAGGCTTCGATTGACAGCCTGCCGCCGTAAAGATCAACCGTGTCGTGCACCATGGCGAGCCCGAGCCCATGGCCCGGCACCTTCTCATCCGCTCGTACACCACGCTGGAGCACCCGGGCGCGATCGGCTGCCGAGATGCCCGCGCCGTCGTCTTCCACCATGAGACACAATCGCTCACGCGATTCCACGCTGTCGTCGGTCGTGGCGCTGAAGCGCACACGCGCCCGGCACCACTTGCAGGCATTGTCCAGCAGGTTGCCGAGCAGCTCGGTGAGATCGCCTCGATCGCCCACGAATTGCGCCGCCGGTGCAACGGCGAGCTCGATGGCAAGATCCTTGCGGGCATAGACGCGCAGCAGCGTGGCGCGCAGCTCCGCAGCCACCTGTGATACCTCCACCGGTGCCTGCCCGAGAAGCGCCCCGCCGGAAGCGGCGGCGCGCTTGAGCTGATGCTCGATGATGCCGCTCATGCGGTCGATCTCGGTGCTGACCATGGCGTTCGCGCCTTCCGCGCGCATCACCGCGAGCGGCGTCTTCAGGCTGTGAGCGAGATTGCCTAGCGTGTCACGGTAGCGCGCCACGCGCTTGCGCTCGCCGATCAAGAGCGCATTGAGATTGCCCGCGACGCCGGCGAGCTCCCGCGGATAGCCGCCGCCGAGTCTCTCGCGGCGTCCCTCCTCGACCTCATGGATTTCGCGCTCCATGCGCCGCACCGGCCCGAGCACCCAATGCAGCAGCGCGGCCAGCGTTGCGAGCAACAGCAGCATCAGAGCGATGACCCAGCCTCCGAGCTTGCGTCGGAAGCGCCACAGCTCCTGCTGATAGGGACTCAGACTCGTCGCCACGCTGAAGGTGAGTGAGCGCGCCGCCGCAGGCTCGCCTTCGAACTGGATGGAGCGACTCGCAATGGCCACCCGGTCATCGCCGAAGGTGCCATAGGACAGCTTGCGTTCTCCGCCGGAGAGCAGGCGTCCGAAATCGCTGTTGAGCGCTGCGGTCGATGGCGAGCGCCAGTCGTGCCCGGCGGAGCGGATCTCTGCATACAGTCCCGAACGTGGTGTCTCGAGCCGCGGATCGAGCGTGTGTGGTGCGGGCGCATAGCCGCCGTCAGGCTGCGGCTCGGCCGCCGCGATCAGTCCCACCATCTGGCGGTCGAGCTCATCCTGCAGAGTGCGCTGCGCTACCTCGCGGAAGCCGGTATCGAGCACGAGCATCACCACGCCGCAGAACAGTGCGAGCGGCACCGACACCGAGATGAGCAGTCGCCGGCTGAGTGAGTGCACGCGGCCTCCGCCGCCCTCTCAGGTCGGCGCGTCCCGAGGCAGCGCCAGACGATAACCGCGCCCGCGCAGCGTCTCGATCGGACGCAGGCGGTCCTCGGGGTCGAGCTTGCGGCGCAAGCGTCCGACCAGCACCTCGATGACGTTGCTGTCGCGCTCGAAGTCCTGGTCGTACAGCCGCTCGGTCAGCTCGCTCTTGGAGATCACTTCGCCCGCGCGCAGCATGAGATGCTCGAGGATACGGTACTCGAAGGTCGTGAGCTCCACCGCGGCGCCGTTCACCGTGACGGTCTGGGCGCGCGTGTCGAGGACGATGGGACCGCACTTGAGCTGCGGACTGGCCCAGCCGCCGGCGCGGCGCAGCAGCGCCTGCAACCGCGCCAGCACCTCCTCGAAGTGGAAGGGTTTGACGACGTAGTCGTCGGCGCCCGCCTGCAGTCCTTCCACCTTGTCCTGCCAGTTGTCGCGCGCTGTCAGGATCAGGATCGGATACGTCTTGCCCGCGGCACGCAGGCGGCGGATCAGCTCGAGTCCGGAAAGCGCCGGCAGACCCAGGTCAATGACGGCGACATCGAGCGGGTATTCGCTTGCCGCGAACAGCCCCTCGTCGCCATCGCGGGCGACATCCACCGTGAAACCTGCTTCGCTCAGACGTGCCTGCAGGCCCTCGCGCAGCGATGCCTCATCTTCGACTACCAGTGCCCGCATGGCGCTCCCCGTAGACTCGCGCTCACTGCACGGAACCGTCGGCCGCGTCGACGCGTACCGTCCATACCTTGCCAGCGTCGTTCAGCAGCCGCAGCACGTACAGCGTACGGCCCTCCTCCTGCTCGGTCTGTGCCTTCACTACCCGGGCGTGATAGCGCTCTTCGACCATCCTCACCGCCTGGTCCATGGATACACCGCTGCGCGGCATTACCAGCAGCGTTGCGTCGGGCTGCACCGAAGGGGCCGAGGCGGATACGAGCGCGGCGGCGGTAGCGACGGCAGCCGCACAAAGAAGGAGGAGCGCGGTGGCTCTGGTACTGCTCACAACAGACAAGCCTAACGCATTCGCGTGTTGGTCGGCGACTGCCGGCGCACACGGGAAGTTTTTCAGCTGGCGTTCAGCTTCGCCTCGTTCCAGAGCGCATCCCACTCGCCGGGCGACAGCTGCGCGAGCTCTAGACCGCGCTGCTGGGCGAGCGACTCCATACACGCGAAGCGCCGCTCGAACTTTTCGTTGGCGTTGCGCAGCGCGGTCTCGGCATCGATGTGCAGATGCCGGCTCCAGTTGACGATCGCGAACAACAGATCTCCCAGCTCGCCGGCGAGCGCCTGCACGGCGGTCGCATTCTGTCCATCACCCACGCCGCTCTCGAGCGCCTCATCGATCTCCCGCACTTCCTCCAACACCTTGCTGCGCACGGCCTGCGCGTCCGGCCAGTCGAAGCCCACGCGCGCAGCGCGGCGGCCGAGCTTCGCCGCGCGTGTGAGCGCGGGCAGCGCCCTTGGCACGCCGGCAAGCACCGCACTCGCGCCGGTCGCGGGCCTCATTGCAGCAGCGCGCTCCTGCGCCTTCTGCTCTTCCCACACGCGCACCAGGTCCTCGGGAGCCAGCGCCGCTCCGGCAAACAGGTGCGGGTGCCGTCGCACCAGTTTCTCGCGAATTCCATCCGCCACGGCGCCGAAATCGAACCAATCGCGTTCCTGCGCCATGCGCGAGTGAAACACCACCTGGAACAGCAGATCGCCGAGCTCCTCGCGCAGATGCTCGCGGTCGCCATGCTCGATGGCATCGGCTACCTCGTAAGCCTCCTCGATCGTGTAGGGCGCGATGGTGGAGAAAGACTGCGCGCGGTCCCAGGGGCAGCCTCGCTCGGGATCGCGCAGTCGCGCCATGAGTGCGAGCAGCGCGCCAACCGCCCGTTCGGCCTCGCTCATGGAGCTTGCGGCCCGGCGCACAGACGATACAGCGTGTGCAGCATTCCGGCCGTTGCACCCCAGATGGTGCGCGTGCCGAAGGGAATCTCGCGGAATTCCGCCTGCTCGCCGACGAGGTTGGCGCGGCGATTGAGGCGGTGGTTCGCGGGATCGAACAGATAACCGAGCGGCACTTCGAAGGTGTCCTCGACCTCCTGGCTGGCGAGCGCCAGCTCGAAGCCCGGCTGCACCAACGCCACCACGGGCGTGATGCGGAATCCGGTAATCACCACGTGGTCCGGCAGATAGCCGATTACCGAGACGAAGCGCTCATCGAGCCCGATCTCCTCGCGCGCTTCGCGCAGCGCAGCTGCAGCGGGGCTGCGGTCGCTCGGCTCGATGCGTCCACCGGGGAAGCTGATCTGCCCGGCATGGTTGCGCAGCTGCGTGGCGCGCTGAGTGAACAGCACCATGAGGTCGGGTCTCGTGACGAGCGGAATCAGCACCGCGGCGGGCACGGGCTCGCGCGGCAAAAGCCGCCGGCCATCGCCCGGCTCGAAGAGCCCAGGGATCAGCCAGTCCTCGCGGGCGTGCCGCGGTGTGGTGCCCGCAAGGCGCGCGCGGATGATACTTGCCCAGTCGCGGTGCGCTGCGGCCGCGGCATGCTCGCCGTCCTTGTCGGCCGCTTCGGTGGCGCGCGCCGCGCCCGGCGCTTCAGCCTCCTCCACCGCCTCCTCCCTTGACGCCGCCGATGGTGAGCTCTTGCGGGTCGAGCAGCTTCTCCAGCTGCGCGGCCGATAGATCGGTCATCTGCGCGGCCACCTCCCGGATCGGCCGCCCCTCGGCGTAGGCCTTCTTGGCAATCGCCGCACCTTTCTCGTAGCCGATAACCGGATTGAGCGCGGTCACCAGTATCGGATTGCGGTCGAGTGCTTCGGCAATGCGCGTCGCGTTCACCTGAAAGCCCGCGATGGCACTGTCCGCGAGCGCGCGCGACACGTTCGCCAGCAGACGAATGCTCTCGAGCAGGTTGTGCGCGATTACGGGCAGCATGACGTTCAGCTGAAAATTCCCGGACTGCCCGGCAAGCGTGATGGTCGTGTCGTTGCCGATCACCTGCGCACCCACCATCATCGTCGCCTCGGGTATCACGGGATTCACCTTGCCCGGCATGATGCTGCTCCCGGGCTGCAGCGCAGGCAGCGCGATCTCACCGAGGCCTGCGAGCGGCCCGCTGTTCATCCAGCGCAAATCGTTGGCCATCTTGATGAGGCTCACCGCAATCACCTTCAGCTGACCGGAAAGCTCGACCGCGGTGTCCTGCGCCGAAAGCGCTTCGAAATAGTTGTCCGCGGGAACGAACCGCACTCCGGTGAGGGAGCTCAGCTCCTCGCAGAAGCGGCGGCCGAAATCCGCATGGGTGTTGATGCCGGTGCCGACCGCGGTACCGCCCTGGGCCAGCGCCAGCAGCCGCGCTTCGACCGCGCGCAGCCGCGCCAGGCCGTGCTCGACCTGCGTGCGCCATCCGGAGAGCTCCTGTCCAAAGGTCAGCGGCATCGCATCCATCAGGTGCGTGCGGCCGGTCTTGACGATACCGCCGATCTCGCGCTCCTTTGCCGCGAGCACATCGCGCAGGTGCTGCAGCGCCGGCAGCAGCTCGCGGCGCAGCGCGAGCGCAGCGCTCACGTGGATCGCGGTGGGGATCGAGTCGTTGCTGCTCTGACCCATATTGACATGGTCGTTGGGATGTACCGGCTTGCCGAGACGGCGGCTCGCCAGCGCCGCGATGACCTCGTTGGCGTTCATGTTGGTGCTGGTGCCCGAGCCCGTCTGGAACACATCGAGCGGAAAGTGTGCGTGGTGGGCGCCGGCGACCACTTCCGCCGCCGCCGCATCGATGGCCTGAGCGAGCGGCGCATCCAGCAGCTTCAGGCCGCGGTTGGCGCGCGCGGCGGCTTGTTTCACCAGTGCCAACGCCGCAATGAACTCGCGCGGCATGCTCACGCCGCTGATCGGAAAGTTCTCGATGGCACGCTGCGTCTGCGCGCCCCACAGCGCCTCGGTCGGTACTTTGAGCTCGCCCATGCTGTCGCGCTCAGTACGGTAGGAACTCGTCATGCGTGCACCTTGCTGCTGGAAACGACGGCCGAACGACCGTATGCGTTATGATAGTAGCGCATGTCCGGAAGCCCCAGCGATTGCCTGCCGGCGCTCGAGGCGCTCTCGCCGGTCGATGGGCGCTACCGCGCCGCCACCGAGCCACTGCGTGCGCTGCTATCGGAAGGCGGCCTCATTCGCGAGCGCATCCGTATCGAGGCGCAGTGGCTGCTGCAGCTCGCGGCAGCCGCACCGCAACTTCCCGGCTCGGCGCTCGGCCCGCAGGTGAGCGCATGCGCCCGACAGCTGGCGCACGCGCCCGATCCGGCCGCCGCCGCCGCCGTGAAGCGCATCGAGGCGCGCATCAATCACGACGTCAAGGCAGTCGAGTACTACGTGCGCGAGCAGCTCACCGCCGCCGGGGCCCAGGCTGCAACTGTCGAGCTCGTGCATTTCGGCTGTACCTCCGAAGACATCAATAACCTCAGCTACGCCTGCCTGCTGCGCTCGGCGCGTGACACGCTGCTGCCGGCGCTGGCGGCGCGCGCGCACGAGCTCACGCAGCTCGCACACCGCTACGCCGACACCGCCATGCCCGCGCGCACGCATGGGCAACCGGCCAGCCCCACTACCCTCGGCAAGGAGCTCGCCAATTTCGCCGCACGGCTCACGCGCGCGCAGCGTCGCTGGGCAGCGGTGAGCATTCTCGGTAAGTGGAATGGCGCCGTGGGCAACTTCAATGCACACGTGGCGGCGCTTCCCGCGCTCGACTGGCCCGCAATCGCGCAGGCTTTCGTCGGCTCTCTCGGCCTCGACTACAACCCCTGGACCACGCAGATCGAGCCGCATGACTGGATCGGCGAATACTGCGACGCCATCGCAGCGGCCAATGTCGTCTGCATCGACCTCTGCCGCGACCTGTGGGGCTATGTCTCGCTCGGCTACCTGCGGCAACGCGCGGTCATGGGCGAGGTGGGCTCCTCCACCATGCCGCACAAGGTGAATCCCATCGACTTCGAGAACGCCGAGGGTAACTGCGGAATCGCCAATGCGCTGCTGCGGCACTTCGCCGAGAAGCTCCCGGTGTCGCGCTGGCAGCGCGACCTCACCGATTCGACCGTGCTGCGCAATCTCGGGGTCGCCCTTGCGCATTCGCTGATCGCCTGGCGCGCACTGGCGCGCGGGCTGGAGAAGATCGAAGCTGATCCGGGGCGCATGCAGGCGGACTTGGCCGGCACCTGGGAAGTGCTCGGCGAGGCGGTGCAGACGGTGTTGCGCGCCGCCGGAGTGCCGGACGGCTATGAGCGGCTGAAGGAGTTCACGCGCGGCCGGCAAATCGATGCGGCGACGCTCGCTGCGTTCATCGACGCGCTGCCGCTCGCCGCGAGCGAGAAAGCGCGGCTGCGGGGCCTGCGGCCGGAGAGCTATATCGGCCTAGCTGCGCGTCTCGCCCGCGAGATCTGAGGCGGCGCTGACTACCCGAGGCTCCGAGTGGTCGCCGGCGCTTTCGCCGCCCCCCCTGCGGACCCCAAAGTGCGAACCAGGCCTCGCTTTTGACTTACTGCAGCCCATCCAGGCCCCTAAACCGTGACCGGTTCGGCAAGGAAATTCCCATATCCGTCATTAAGATGCCGCGCAGCCTGCCCTCTGTGCAGGTGACGCAGGACGCCAAGAGTGGCCATAAGCGGGGAACTTGATCTCAACGGTGCTTTGGCGCAGCTTGCAAACGCGCGCTATGCGCCCGAGTCGGCCAACGGGGCCGCCGGCGCAGCCAGCTCGCGGCAGGGTGCCGAAACGCTGACAGTGCTCACCTCGCTCGCCGAAGTACGTGCCGCCGTCAATGAGATCGCAGCTACGGCGCAGCGCCTGATCTCGATCTATACCCCCGACCTCGAGCCCGATCTGTACGACCAGACGGCGTTTCTCGATGTCATCAAGCATTTCGTGCTGACCCGCAGCTTCTCCAAGGTGCGCGTACTGCTTGCCGAACCGACGCGCGTCATGCGCGACAGCAACCGCTTCGTAGCGATGGGGCGGCGGTTGTCGAGCTGTATCGACATCCGCTATGTGGCCGCGCAGAGTCCGCAACGGGCCTCGAGCTATCTCATTGCCGATGACCGCGCGATCGTGTACCGCATGCGTGCGGATACCTGGGACGGGGTGGCTGATATCAACAATCCCGCAGTCGCCCGTGTCTACCTGCAGGAATTCGATCAGGTCTGGAATGCGAGCGCCGCCGAGCACGGCCTGAGGTCTGCGCGCCGGGGCTGAGTGCAGCACGCGTCGGGCTTGCCGACCATTCCGGCAACAACCTCGGACCGTTACAATCCGCGACATGGGCAGGAAGCCTGATGTCACCGTTGCGGCCATCTCGGAGAGAGATGGTCGTTTCCTCATGGTCGAGGAGCGCATCAACCGCCGCCTGCTCTTCAATCAACCGGCCGGACACGTCGAGCGCGGTGAAACCTTGCTCGCTGCGGTGGTGCGCGAGGCGCGCGAGGAGACGGCCTGGCGCTTCGACCCGCAGGCTCTCCTCGGGATCTACCTCTGGCGCAATCCCAACAGTCGGCGCGAGATACTGCGCTTCGCCTTCACCGGACCGGTGGCTGACCATGCTGCCGCGCAGCGGCTCGATCGCGGCATCATCGGCACACACTGGCTCACCCGCGAACAGCTCGCGGCACGGCATGAGCGGCTGCGCAGCCCGCTCGTTCTGCGCTGCGTGCACGATTATCTCGCCGGTCAGCGTCGCCCGCTGGATGGCATCGCGCAGCTGGATCTCGAATGCGCGGCGGCTTTGGGCCAACAAGCGGCCGTAGTGGGCGATGGGGCGGTCACCGCGCGCACGGACGACCGCTTCCGCTGAAGGCGCACCCGCAGCGGGCGCATTACAATGCGCTGATGCCAACCGTTGCCGCACCTCCCGCACGCTCCGCCCGCGTCATCGTGGGTCTCTCCGGGGGCGTGGACTCCGCGGTCGCGGCCCTCCTTCTCAGGGACGCCGGCTGGGAGGTGCAGGGCCTGTTTCTCAGCAATTGGGAGGAACAGGACGATGACGCTTACTGCACGGCTGCGCAGGACTTCCAGGATGCGCGCGCAGTTGCCGCCGAGCTCGGGATGGTTCTTCACCGGGTGAGCTTTGCCGCCGCATATCGCGAGCGAGTGTTTGCGCATTTCCTGCACGAGCATCGCGCTGGCCGTACCCCCAATCCTGACGTGCTCTGCAACCGGGAGATCAAGTTTGGCGTGGCGCTGGAGTGGGCGCGGCGGCTCGGCGCGTCGCACTTCGCTACCGGACACTACGCACGTCTCGGAGCGGGAAGCGATGGGCCTGCACTGTGTAAAGCGCGCGATGCGGGCAAGGATCAGAGCTATTTCCTGCACGCCGTCGCTCGGGCCGAGCTGGCCGCCACGCTCATGCCGCTCGGCGAGCTGCACAAGAGCGAGGTACGTGAGCGAGCGCGCCGTGCCGGGCTGCCGGTGTTCGACAAGCGCGACAGCACCGGCATCTGTTTCATCGGCGAGCGCCCGTTTCGCGAGTTTCTGGCACGTTATGTCGCTCGGTCACCCGGACCGATCGAGTCCTCCGATGGCGAGCGGCTCGGCACGCACGAGGGCCTCGCGTTCTACACACTGGGGCAGCGCGCAGGTCTCCACATCGGCGGCCGCTGCGGCCGCGAGCAGGCGCCCTGGTACGTGGCGTCAAAGGATGCCGGACGCAACGCGCTGATCGTCGTACAGGGTCATGATCATCCCCTGCTCACCAGCCGCGCGCTCGCCACCGGCGCCTGGCACTGGCTCGCCCCGCCACGGCGCGAGCCCTTCGGCGCCGCGGTGAAAGTACGCTATCGCCAGAGCGATCAGCCGGCGCGGCTCGAGCCGCTCGCCGATGGCAGCGTGCACATCGTGTTCGAGAAGCCGCAGCGGGCCGTTACACCCGGTCAGTACGCCGTCGCCTATGACGGCGAGCGCTGTCTCGGCGGCGCGGTGATCGAAGCGCTCGTCCGTTGCGAGCGACTCTCCGCCGCAGCCTGAAAACCATATCGCCGACGAGCCGGCAGGCAGCGCATCCCCCCGATATAATTGGGGGTACGACGCGGAGACACCCATGGACAACAGCTTCCGGGCACGCTCGACCCTCAAGGTTGGCGATCAGACCTACGAGATCTGGAGCCTTGCCGCGTTGCCACAGGAGAAGCTGGCGCGCTTGCCCTACTCGCTCAAGGTGCTGCTGGAGAATCTGTTGCGCCACGAGGATGGCGTCAACGTCACCCGCGCCGATATCGAAGCGCTGCTCGAGTGGGACCCGGCCGTAACCCCCGCGCACGAGATCGCCTTCACGCCTGCGCGCGTCATTCTGCAGGACTTCACCGGCGTACCGTGCGTTGTGGATCTCGCCGCCATGCGCGACGCGATCGTGCGTCTCGGCGGCAGCGCCGAACGTGTTAACCCGCTCAATCCCGCAGAGTTGGTGATCGACCATTCGGTGCAGGTGGATGAGTACGGCACTGCGCACGCACTCGCCGCCAATACCGCAATCGAGTTCGCGCGCAATCGTGAACGTTATGCCTTCCTGCGCTGGGGACAGACCGCTTTCCGCAATCTCTCCGTGGTGCCGCCGAGCACCGGCATCGTGCATCAGGTGAACCTGGAATATCTCGCGCGGGTCATTTTCGACGCTCGCAACGACGGTACGCGCCGTGCCTACCCAGACACCCTGGTGGGCACCGACTCGCATACCACCATGATCAATGGCCTGGGTGTCCTCGGCTGGGGCGTCGGTGGGATCGAGGCCGAGGCCGCGATGCTCGGCCAGCCGGTCACCATGCTCATTCCGCAGGTGCTCGGTTTTCGGCTCGAGGGCCGCTTGCAGCCCGGGGCGACCGCCACCGATCTCGTTCTTACCGTGACGGAGATGCTCCGCAAGAAGGGTGTGGTCGACAAGTTCGTCGAGTTCTTTGGCGACGGTCTCGCCAATCTTCCGCTCGCCGATCGCGCAACCATCGCGAACATGGCGCCCGAGTACGGCAGCACCTGCGGCATCTTCCCCATCGATACCGAGACGGTGCGTTACCTGGAGCTTTCCGGCCGGTCACGCGAGCGGCTCGAGCTGGTGAGCGCTTACGCACGCGCTCAGGGTATGTGGCGCAACGAAGGCGCGCTGCCTGCGAGCTACACCGACGTGCTCGAGCTCGATCTCGGTAGCGTCGAGCCGAGCCTGGCGGGTCCGCGGCGGCCGCAGGATCGCGTCCCCTTGAGGAGCGCAAAGCAGGTCTACGAGCTGAATGCGAAAAAGGCCGCCGAGGAGCGTAGCGCGCGCGGCGCGGGCGCGCGCGGAGTGGCGACCGCGAAGCTCAATGGTGCTAGCTACGAGCTCAAGGACGGCGCGGTGCTGATTGCCGCCATCACGAGCTGCACCAACACTTCCAACCCCTCGGTGATGCTCGGCGCCGGACTGCTCGCGCGCAAGGCACGCGCCCGCGGGCTGAAGTCGAAGCCGTGGGTGAAGACGAGTCTGGCACCTGGATCGCGCGTGGTTACGGACTATTTCGCCAAGGCTGGACTGCTCGAGGATCTGGGCGCGTTGGGGTTTGATCTGGTGGGCTACGGTTGCACTACTTGCATCGCCGGCGGGACCCCAGTGCTGCTCGCCAATGGCACGAGCCGCCGCATCGAGAGCCTGCCGGCAGCAGGCGGCGTGCGTTTGTTCGGTCCCACGGCGGACCGACGGCTGGCGATGGCCGCCCAGACCGAGATGATGGTGCAGGGTGAGCGCGAGTGCATTTCCATTGTCCTGCAAGACGGCCGCCGGCTCGTGTGCACGGACGATCACAGGATCCTGTGTGCCGATGGCCGTTGGGTTGAGGCAGGAAATCTCGTGCGCGGACGCGATCGAGTGGTGGTCGGGCTCGAAGCGCCATTGGATGAGGCCGGCGCCGATGAGGTTGGTTATGTGCTCACCGCCGGCGAGATGCGTTTCAACTTCGCCAACGAGCACGAGCGCGCCCGCACCCTGGCATTTGCGCGCTTGGTCGGACATCTCATCAGCGACGGCTCGATCAGCCTCATGGGTCAAGGACGCATGCATGTCGGCCAGGCTCTCGACCGTGAGGCGGCCCTGGATGACATCGAATTGCTCACGGGTAAGCGTCCGGTGGCGAAACGTTACGATCCGCGCAAGTGGACCGTCGTACTGCCGGCGGACTTGACCGCGGTGATCGCCGCGCTCCCTGGAGTGCGACGGGGGCGGCGCATCCACCAAGCGCCGGCGCTGCCGTGCTTCGTTCTCGAAGAAACATGTCCGGTGTCAGTGGTGCGCGAGTTCCTGGGCGCACTGTTCGGGGCGGATGGCCACGCACCAATGCTGCGGCGACAGAGCGACGGGGAGGCGAGCGCGATATTGCGTCCGCCTGCCTATGCCCAGAGTACGAAGCCCGAGCACGTCGAGGCGCTCAAGGACGTTCTGCAGCAGCTCGTGCAGCTGCTGGTACGGTGTGGAGTGAAAGCGCGTGGAGCGCAGATCTACACCTACCCCGTCAGGCGCTCAGCCTCGACTTATCCCGCTGCCCGGGATGGCACGAAACGCATCGAGGTCCGCCTCGCACTCCCGGAAGGTCTTTCCTTCATTGAGCGCGTGGGCTTCCGTTACTGCGTCAACAAGTCCCTGCGCGCGACCGCCGCAGCCGTGTACTGGCGCACTATCGACACGATCAACCGGCAGCGGCTGTGGATGTCAGATCGCATTGAAGCGCTACGCGAGAACTACGACTTCAGCTTTCAGCAAACCCGCCGCCTGGCGGCCGCGGAGTTGATGTCCTACGAGACAGCGTTGTTTCCACACTACTCGCTTCTTGAAGGACACGATCGCTTCGACCGCCTGCCCGGCACCGAGAGCCATCGCGCCTTCAAACCCCTGCATCGCGACACCTGCCACTTCCCTTCTCCGGCGCAGCTGCTGACTGAGATCGGTGCCCGCGATTGGTTTGCCCGGCTGCAACCCCGGGGCGCCGCTGGCACTTTTGCCCCGCGTTATTGCACCGAGAAAGAGGCCGTGACTCTGCCCACTCTCTCACTGCAGGTCCGCGATGTCCGTCCTGTCGGCCCTCGCCGGGTGTTCGATCTTGCCGTCAACGATCTGCACGCCTTCATCGCCGGCACCGTCAGTGTTCATAATTGCATCGGCAACAGCGGCCCCCTCAAGCCCGAAATCTCCGCCGCTGTCAAAGAAGGCGATCTGACTGCCGCCGCGGTGCTCTCCGGCAACCGCAATTTCGAGGGGCGCGTGCACCCCGAGACGCGCATGAACTTTCTCGCCTCCCCTCCGCTCGTGGTGGCGTATGCGCTCGCCGGCACTCTCGACATCGACCTCACGCGCGAGCCGCTCGGGACCGACAACGATGGGAAGCCGGTCTACCTCGCAGAGATCTGGCCGAGCGATGCGGAGATCCAGGAGCTCGCCACGCGCTCGATCGACTCGCAGATGTTCCGCCAGAGCTACGCGAGCGTGTTCAAGGGTGATGAGAACTGGGCCAACATCAGCGTGCCCACCGGACAGCTGTATACCTGGGATGAGAAGTCCACCTACGTGAAGAATCCGCCCTACTTCGCGGGCATGACCATGCAGCTCAAGCCGCTCGCCGACGTGCGCGGTGCACGGGTGCTCGCGCTACTCGGTGACTCGGTGACCACCGATCACATCTCACCTGCCGGCAACATCTCCAGAAGCAGCCCGGCCGCCCGCTACCTCATCGAGCAGGGCGTTTCGCCTGCGGACTTCAATTCCTATGGGGCGCGCCGCGGCAACCACGAGGTGATGATGCGCGGCACCTTCGCCAACATCCGCCTGCGTAACCTGATGCTGCCGGGTGTCGAGGGCGGAGTCACATTGCACCTTCCCGATGGCGAGCGCGGCTCGATCTACGACATCGCCATGCGTTACCAGCGCGAAGGCACGCCGCTCGTCGTGCTCGCGGGACGCGAGTACGGCACCGGTTCCTCCCGCGACTGGGCGGCCAAGGGCACCATGCTGCTCGGAGTCAAGGCGGTCATCGCCGAGAGCTTCGAGCGCATCCATCGCTCGAATCTGATCGGCATGGGCGTGGCGCCGTTGCAGTACCTGCCGCGACAGGGAGTCGCAGCGCTCGGACTCACCGGCCGGGAGGTCATCGACATCACCGGCCTGAGCCGCGGCGATGCGAGCGAAGTCACGGTCACCGCCACTCCACCTGATGGCCCGCCGCGCCAGTTCAAGGTGCGCGTGCGCATCGACACGCCGAAGGAGCGGGAGTACTTCCGTCACGGAGGGATCCTGCAGTACGTGCTGCGGCAGCTTGCGGCAGCAGGCGGCGGCGCCTGAGGGAGCCGGAAGCGACGCCGGTTACGCCGGCCAGCAGCGGCGCCGGGACGGCGACGCTCGCGCTGTTCGATCTCGATGGCACGCTCACGCGCCACGACAGCCTGCTCGCTTACCTCGCGGGTTTCGTGCGCCGGCATCCATGGCGCATGCTGCGGCTGCTGCGGGTGCTCCCGGTGCTCGCGGCCTTCGCCTTCGGCCGCGCCGACCGCGGCGCGTTGAAATCAGCGGCCATCCGCGCCGCGATGGGAGGCTGCACACGTAGCGAGATCGATGGGTGGACACACGAGTTCGTTCCGCTTCTGCTCGAGCGTGGAATGCATGCCGACGCGCTCGCAGCCGTCGCGGCCCACCGCCGCGCCGGCGATCACCTGGTATTGCTCTCGGCCAGCCCCGACCTCTATGTGTGCGAGCTCGGCCATACGCTCGGATTCGCTCATACGGTATGCACCGGGGTCGAATGGAACGGGGATCGTCTCGGTGGCCGTCTGACGACACCCAACCGGCGCGATGCCGAGAAAGTACGCTGTGTCGCGCAACTGCGGCGGGAGCATCCCGCCCTCAAGATGGTCGCCTACGGAAATGCGGCCAGCGACGTCGACCATCTGGCGCTCGCCGATCACGGGACCCTGGTCAATGGCAGCTCGGCGGCGCGACGGGCTGCGGCAAGGCTCAATATCGATTGCGTCACGTGGCGCTGAATTCCTGCTGCGGCGGCCGGCAGGGTATGTGACCTTTTGGCCCTGCGGCCGGTCTATTCCCTCGGAGGCCCATCGATGAAATTTCGCATCCCGCACATTGCCCCCTCGGAGATCACGCCGGAGCAGGCCTATCTCAGCCGCCGAGCGCTGCTCGCCGGTGCCCTCGCCACGGGCGCCAGTGCCTTGCTGCGCGCCGCCGAAGCACCCCCTTCCGAGGGAGCCCCGCTCAGCTACACGGTCAACGCGCAGTACTCGGTAAAGGAGACTCCGAACAAGTTCGAGGAGATCGCGGGCTATAACAATTTCTATGAGTTTGGCACCGACAAGGACTCCCCCAGCCGCAACGCCCGCTCCCTCCGAACTCGCCCCTGGAGCGTCAACGTGTACGGTGAGGCCGAGGTGCGCGGCAATTTCGATCTCGAGGATCTGTTGAAAGGCCAGGCGCTCGAGGAGCGGATCTACCGCTTCCGCTGCGTCGAGGCCTGGTCGCTGGTGGTGCCCTGGGTCGGCTTCCCGCTGAGCAATCTGCTGGCTCGCTTCAAGCCCACATCGCGCGCGAAATATGTCGAGTTCACCACCCTGTACGATCCCCGGCAGATGCCGGGCCAACGTGTGCCGGTCCTCAGCTGGCCCTACGTCGAGGGACTGCGTATCGATGAGGCAATGCATCCACTCACCCTCATGGTGTTCGGCCTCTACGGCCGGGTGCTTCCCAACCAGGACGGCGCGCCGTTGCGGCTCATCGTGCCGTGGAAGTACGGCTTCAAGGGCATCAAGTCCATCGTGAAGATCGGCTTCACCGCCACGCAGCCGCGCACCACCTGGGCAGGCGCCGCCTCCAACGAGTACGGCTTCTATGCCAACGTGAATCCTGAGGTCGACCATCCGCGCTGGAGCCAGGCGACCGAGCGGCGCATCGGGGCTCCCTTCCTCGCCGCGCGCCGCCCGACCCTGCCTTTCAACGGTTATGCGGAACAGGTGGCGAGCCTGTACCAGGGAATGGATCTGCGGCGTTATTTCTGAATGACCCTCACACAGCGCTACCGCTTCATCTACAAGCCGCTGGTATTCACTGCGTGCCTGTTGCCCCTCGTGTGGCTCGCCTGCGGTGCGTTCGGCTGGCTCGGTGCCACACTGGGGGTCGACCCGGTGAAGGAGCTCGAGCATGAGTGCGGCAAGACCGCGCTCAATCTACTGCTGTTGACTCTGGCGGTGACACCGGTGCGCGAGCTCGCCGGACAACCGCAGCTGTTGCGCCTACGGCGCATGCTGGGTCTTTTCGCCTTCTTCTACGTCGTGCTGCACTTCACCATCTACCTGGTGCTCGACCTGGAGCTGAACTTCGGCACGCTCGGCACCGATATCGCCAAGCGGCCGTACATCACTATCGGTTTCACCGGCCTGCTGCTGCTGATTCCGCTCGCCATCACCTCCACCAACGGCATGATGCGCCGCCTCGGCCGTCGCTGGCAGGGCCTGCATCGTCTGGTGTACGTGATCGCAACCCTCGGTGTGTGGCACTTCTACTGGCAGGTGAAGCGCGACGTGCGCGAGCCGCTGATCTACGCGGGCATACTCGGCACTCTTCTCGGCTATCGCTTGCTGCGTGCGCGCATCCGGCGGCGCGCCTCCGTGGCAGCGAGCGTGCGCGCTGAAGCTGCGGGCGCGAGGCCATTCACATTGAGGTCCGGATCTGCCACAGCTCCGGGAAGAACTTGAGCTCGAGTGCCTTCGCGAGGTAGGACACGCCCCCGGTGCCGCCCGTGCCCGGCTTGTAGCCGATGATGCGCTCCACCGTCTTGAGATGATGATAGCGCCAGAGCTGGAAGTTGTAGTCGAGATCGACCAGCCGCTCGGCGAGCTCGTACAGGTCCCAGGCCTGGTCCGCGTTGTGGTAGACGCCGAGCCACGCTCCGGCCACCTGCTTGTTCGACTGGTAGGGCTCGCTGAAATCGCGCGCCAGGTAGCTCTCCGGAATGCCGTAGCCGCGCCGGCTCAAGAGCCGCAATACCTCGTCATACAGCGAGGGCTCCGCGAGCGCGCGCGCCAGCAACTCATAGGCCCGCGGGTCGCGCTTGTGGACCTCGATCATTGCGGCGTGCTTGTTGCCGAACAGGAACTCGAGCAGCCGATACTGAACGGATTGGAAGCCGGACGAGCGTCCGAGCGCATTGCGAAACGCCGAATACTCGAAGGGCGTCAGCGTCGAGAGTACGTCCCAGACCGTGAGTAGCTGCGTCTGCGTGCGCGAGATGCGCGCCAGCATCTTCAGTGCCGGATCGAGATCGTCCCGCCGGATGCACTCGAGCGCGGCCGTGAGCTCATGCAGCATGAGGCGCATCCACAGCTCCGACACCTGGTGCACGAGAATGAACACCATCTCGTTGTGCTGGCTCGAAAGCGGCTGCTGTGCGCCGAGCAGCTTCTCGAGCTGCAGATACTCCCCGTAGGAAACCGAGGAGCCGAGATCCCAATGTACCGCCTCGTCGGCAAGCTCCACACGGGCGGATTTGTCGTACTGACCTTCACTCATGCGCATCGATGGTACACGTCAGCGCCGCCACGGCAACCAGCGGCGCCGCTGCGACGGTCACCCGCTGACGGAGGTCAAGCGCGATTTCCCGGGGTGGTTTAGGATCGCGCGCCTGCCCCGCAGCCAAGCCTACACCCCAGCCCATTGTGAGCACGCCCATCCTCGAGGTCCGCGACCTCATCAAGGTGTACCCCGCCGCTACCGCAGTCGCCGGCATCTCTTTCAGCGTCCCCGCGGGCATCTGCTTCGGCCTTCTGGGACCGAATGGTGCCGGCAAGACCACCACGATCGAGATCATGGAGGGAATCCTCCCTCCGACCTCGGGCGAGGTCCGCTACCGGGGCGAGGCGTCGGGCGGCCGCTTCCGGGAAGAGGCGGGCATCCTCTTCCAGAAGACGGCACTGCAGGATTTCCTCACGGTGCGCCAGTGCATCAGTCTGTTCCGCGGGCTGTACGACCACGGGCTGGCGGTCGATGAGCTGTTGCGCCTGTGCGCGCTCGAGAAGCTCGCCGGGCGCGACAATCGCAAGCTCTCCGGCGGACAGCAGCAACGGTTGCTGCTTGCCATCGCGCTCGTCAACGACCCCGACGTGCTGTTCCTCGATGAGCCGACAACC
Organism: Steroidobacteraceae bacterium; assembly: GCA_035639195.1. Lineage (GTDB taxonomy): Bacteria > Pseudomonadota > Gammaproteobacteria > Steroidobacterales > Steroidobacteraceae > 13-2-20CM-66-19. The sequence continues at coordinate 4,519 of DASQYM010000017.1, read as the reverse complement.
GGACTCGATCCGCAGGCGCGGCGCAACTTCTGGGAGCTGGTGCAATCGATCAAGGCGCAGCGCAAGACCATCATCCTCACGACCCACTACATGGAAGAGGCCGAGCTGCTGTGCGATGAGATCGTGATACTCGATCACGGCCGCATCGTCGCGCAGGGTGCGCCGCGGCGGCTGCTGCACGAGCACTTCGCACAGGTACTGCTGGAGCTGCCGCGCCACGATTTCCCCGCGGCAGCGCGCGCGCTGCCGCTCAACATACTGGAAAGCAGCGATCGCATCGAGATCACCACCGACGATCTTGAAGCGACGCTGCGTACGCTGCTCGCGGCACAGGTATCTCTCACGCATCTGCGCATCCGGCCGGCCAATCTCGAGGACCTGTTTCTCGAGCTCACCGGCACGGAGCTGCGGTCATGATGCATCGCCTGCTCGCCGTGCTGCACGCGCGCAATCTCGAGTTCCTGCGCGACCGCAGCACGCTCATCTTCACCCTGTTGCTGCCGGTGCTGCTGGTGATCGGCATGGGCTTCGTGTTTGGTGGCCCGGAACGACCGCTGTTCAAGGTGGGCGTGCTGGCTCCCCGCATCGATCGGGCGGTGCATCCTTTCCTGCGCGAACGCTACGTCGAATTCATCGCGTTGCCCGAGGAGCAGGCGGCGCTGCAGAAAGTGCGTCACCAGCAGGTAGACCTGCTGGTAGATCTGCGTGACCCGCCGCGCTACTGGGTCAATACCGATTCACCGAAGGGTTACATCGTGGAGAAACTGCTGCTCGCTGCCATGCCCGCGGCGAGCCGTCAGCCGGTGACGGGCACCGCGCTGCGCTACGTCGACTGGCTGTTCCCGGGCATCCTCGGCATGAACATGATGTTCAGTTGCCTGTTCGGGGTCGGCTACGTGGTACTGCGTTATCGCAAGAGCGGCTTTCTCAAGCGGCTGTACGCCACTCCCCTGAACGCGTTCGAGTTTCTGAGCGCGCAGGTGCTGTCGCGGCTCGGATTGATCTTGTTCGTGACTATCGTCCTGTACGGCGGCATCGGCGCCATCATCGGGTTTCATAACGCCGGCAGCACGCTGCTGCTGCTGCTGCTGGCGGTCGTCGGCGCCCTGTCGATGATCGCCCTAGGGCTCACCATCGCGGCGCGCTTCGCGAGCGAGGAGCTGGTCGGCGGGCTGCTCAACCTGCTCACCTGGCCGATGATGCTGCTCTCGGGCATCTGGTTCTCGCTCGAGGGCTCGCCGCGCTGGGTGCAGTGGGTCGCGCACGTCTTTCCGCTTACCCACGTGCTCGACGCCGCGCGCGCAGTGATGCTCGATGGTGCGGGACTCGCGCAGATCGCACCGCAGCTGCTGTTTCTCGCGACCACTGCGCTCGCCTTCCTCGCCTTCGGCGCGTGGTCGTTCCGCTGGCGCATTGACTGATGCATCGCTTTGAATGAGTAACTGAGGAGTGCAACGCGTGCGTTTTCTAAGCGACAACACTGCGAGCGCCTGCCCGGAAATCCTGGCGGCGATGGCCGCTGCGAACCATGATCGAGTGCCCGCCTACGGCGCCGATGAGTGGACCCGCCGGCTCGATGGCTGCTTCAGCGATTTCTTCGGCACGGAAGTGCGCGCCTTCGTGGTGAGTACCGGTACCGCCGCCAATGCGCTGAGTCTCGCCACCCTGTGCCCGCCTTACGGGGCGGTGTTCGCGCACGAAGAAGCGCACATCGTCACCGACGAGTGCGGCGCCCCGGGTTTCTTTACCGGCGGGGCACAGCTGGTGCTGCTGCCGGGCGAGCACGGCCGCCTCGCGCCGGAGCGCTTGCGCGCCGCCCTCGCCTCCCACCCGGTGAGCCTGCACACCGTGCAAGCGGCGGTGTTGTCCGTGACGCAGGCGACCGAGGCCGGTACAACCTACCGCCCGAAAGAGCTGGCGCAGCTCTCAGCGAGTGCGCATGAGCGCGGACTCAAGGTCCACATGGACGGGACGCGTCTTGCCAACGCCGTGGCGTTTCTCAACTGCCATCCGGGCGACATCACCTGGCGCGCCGGCGTCGATGTGCTCTGCTTCGGAGCGACCAAGAACGGCGCGCTGGCCGCCGAGGCGGTGATATTCTTCGACCGCACGCTGGTCCGGGACTTCGAGCTGTATCGCAAGCGTGCCGGACACCTGCTTTCCAAGTCGCGGTTCGCCGCGATACAACTCCTCACTTACCTGCAAAGCGGCCTGTGGCAGAGAAATGCCGAGCGCACCAATCGACTCGCGCAGCGCATCGGCCGCGCCGCCACTGAGGTGTTGCTGCACCCGGTCGAGGCAAACGAGGTGTTCCTGGCGCTCGGCGTCGAGCGCCGCCAGCAGCTGCGCGCTCGGGGTTTCGAGTTCGAAGACTGGGGGCCGGAAGGGCGCGGTCACGCGCGGCTGGTGGTGTCCTGGGACCAGCCCGAGGAGGATGTACAGGCGTTGTGCGCTGCGCTCGAGCGCCGATAACGGTTCACTGTTCGCGCAGACTCGCGCTCACCGGCAGCCGTGCCGCGCGCAGCGCGGGCATCAAGCCGCCGATCATGCCGATGATGACGGCGATGATGAGGCCGCGCGCTACCAGCTGCGGCGTCACCTTGAAATTGAACACCACCTGGGTGAAGCTCTGCCCGAGTGTCGACACCGACAGATTGTTGAACAGCAGGTAGGCGATCGACGCACCGAGCGCTCCCCCGGCGAGTGCCAGCAGCAACGCCTCGATCATCACCGAGGTCACCACCGGTACGCCGCGAAAGCCGATCGCCCGCAGCGTAGCGATTTCCTTGCCACGCGCAGCGACCGCTGCGTACATGCTGTTGAGCGCGGCGAACACCGCACCGAGCCCCATGATGATGGTCACCACGGCGGCGAGGAAGCCGATGGTCTTGCGGAACTGCTTGGTCTGCCCGCTGAAATAATCCTGCTCGCGCATCACGTCCATGCTCAGACGTGGCTCGGCGGCTACGGCGCTCTTGAGTTTCTGCAGGCCATCCGGCCCATCGAGCGCGGCGAGCACCGAGCTCGAGCCGCTGCGGCCGAAGGTGGTGCGCGCGACGTTGATGTCGGTCCACATCTCGCTGTCGTGCGCATCTCCCGATGCGAACTCTCCGACCACGGTCCACTCCGAGCCGCGCATGCGCACGATCTTGCCGATTTCGGCGCCTTGAAACTGACGCAGCACTCCGCTGCCGACGATCAGCTCACGCAGGCCGGGCGTGAAGTTGCGGCCGGCGACGATCCTCAGCTGCGGCCGCAGGGCGAATGCGGCAGGCTCGACGCCGCGCACCGTGATGTTGGCGCCGCTCTTGACGTCATCCTTGCGCACCAGCTCGGCGATCACCATCAGCTCGGCGGAGGCCAGCGGCTTGCCATCGGCGCCGGCGGCAATCCCCGGCTCCTGCTTGATCAGGTCGGTCGAATCGCGGTCGAACGCGGAGTTCAGCTCGGCATCGGAGCCACCGCGCAGAATGAGCGCCAGGTCGGTGCGGCCGGTCGCCTTGAGGGTGCTTTCAAAGCCGGTCGCCATCGCCAGCAGCGCGGTGAACACCGCCACCACTCCCGCGAGGCCGATGACGATCACCAGCGATGGCGCCCAGCGCTCGGGGATGCTGCGGATGCTGAGCGCGCTGATTGCGAGTGCCTGCTTCAACACGCTGCGCTCTCCTAGCGCCCGGCCAGCGCGTCGACGATGCGCAGGCGCCGCGCCCGCAGCGCCGGCAGCAACCCCACCGCCAGGCTCATCAGCACGATGGCAGCCACGCCCAGCAGCCAGACCGAGCCATCCAGCGCCAGCTGGAATTGTCCGCCGGTGCCCTTTTCCACCATCGCCCCGGCGATCGAAGCCAGTGTCAGCCCGATGAGCCCGCCCAACAGCACCAGTGCGAATGCTTCGGCGAGCACGAAGCCGAGCACGCTGCCGTCGGAGAAGCCCAAGGTCTTCAGCACCGCCAGCTCCGGAATCCGCTCGCGTACGCTTTGCGCCATGGTGTTGCCCACGACCAGCAGCAGCGTGAAGAACACGGCAAACAGGATCCAGCGCACGATCAGGCCGATATCGCCGATCTGCTTGACGAAGGAGATGTTGAAGTCCTTCTCCGTCTGCGTCTTGGTCTCGTCCGGAGAGTTCTCGAACATGGCATCGATTGTCTTGCTGACGGCCTGCGCCTTGGCGGGGTCGGTAAGCTTGAGGATGAAGAAGTTGGTGCGGCCCTTGACGCCGAACTGGTTGGCCTCGTCGAAATAATCCTGCTGCAGGAAAGCAAGGTTGGTGCGCTTCTTCCAGTCCTCGTCCTTGCCGTCGAAGATACCGACCAGGTCGAACGCCCAGGACTTGCTGCCGTTCTTCTGCGGATAGATGTTGGAGGATATCGGAATCTTCTGCCCTATCTTCCAGCCATACTGATCTGCCAGCTGTTTGCCGGCGATCATGCCCGTACGCGTGTGCGCGAACGCCTGCCACTGGGCATCGGGCATCACCCACTCAGGATAAACATCGTGGTAACGCTGCGGATCGGTG
>DASQYM010000016.1:0-20600 GCA_035639195.1 Steroidobacteraceae bacterium | reverse complement strand
CATCACCGGCCGGCTCGTGATCGTGAATTCCATCGCCGTCGCCTGTTCGGCCGCACTCGTCGGCTGGGCGCTCGAGGCGCGCGCGGTGGACGCCCGCTGGCTCTATGGCGGGGGGGCGTTGGCTGGGCTCCTCGGTGCATGGCTGTATCGCGCCATGCGGGTGCGGCGCGAGTTCCGCCTGCTCGCAGAGGAGGCCGCGAGCGGTGTGCGCAGCGAGCCCTTCAGTCTGCGGATGCTGACGCGGATCCTGAAGGAGGACCCGGCGTACCGGGAGTATATGCTGTGGATGGGCGTCTACGGCGGCGGCAGCCTGATGCTGACGGCACAACTGGTGTTGCTGTTCTCCGAGCGATTGCACCTGACGAGCGGCACGCAGATCGGGCTTCTTGCGGTCGTGCCCCTCATCACCCAACCGCTGTTCCTGCCCTTCTGGGCACGACTTTTCGATGGCTCGCACGTCATACGCTTCCGTTCCCGCCAGGGATGGGCGCTCGTACTCGCGAGCGCGGCAATGTGTGCCGGTGTTTTCAGCGCCTGGCTGCCGCTGCTGTGGGCCGGTGCGGTGCTGCTCGGCGCTGCCAACGCTGGTGCTAGTCTTGGCTGGAACCTGGGCCACACCGACTTCGCCTCCGTCGGGCGCGCGCAGCACTACATGGGGGTGCATGTGACGCTCACCGGCCTGCGGGGAGGGGTGGCTCCGCCCGTTGGCGTGCTGCTCTATACCGGACTCAAAGCAGTTCATCCGGCCGCGGGGGAGTTTGCGCTGCTGCTGCCGCTTGCCATGACGCTCGCGGGAGCACTCGGCTTCAACCGCATGCGGCGGCGCGCCGATGCCCAGCAGAGGGCGCCGCAGGTCGCGCGAGCCACCGATCGAGGAGAGCACGGTGAAACGCAACACTGATCCGAGGCACTACTCGCGCGTGGTGGTGGAGGGCGACAAGCAGGCACCCGCGCGCGCCATGCTGCGTGCGGTCGGCTTCCAGGATGCAGACTTCGCGAAGCCGCAGATCGGGGTCGCCTCCACATGGGGGAACGTGACGCCCTGCAACGCTCACATCGGAGAGCTGGCGCGCGAGGCCTGCCTCGGGGTCGATGGGGCGGGCGGCAAGAGCGTGCTCTTCAATACCATCACCGTCTCCGATGGCATCTCGATGGGGACACCGGGCATGCGCTACTCGCTCGTCTCGCGCGAGCTGATCGCCGACTCCATCGAGACCGTCGTCGGTGCGGCGGGCTTCGATGGTTTCGTCGCCATCGGCGGCTGCGACAAGAACATGCCGGGCTGCGCCATGGCCATGGCACGACTCAATCGGCCGTCGATCTTCGTCTATGGCGGAACCATTCGTCCCGGCATGCAGCGCCGCGACATCATTTCGGTATTCGAAGCCGTCGGTGCACACGCCGCGGGTAAGCTCACGGAGGAGGGGCTGCTGGATATCGAGCGCACGGCCATTCCCGGCCCGGGCAGCTGCGGTGGAATGTACACCGCGAATACCATGGCCTCAGCGATCGAGGCCTTGGGCTTGTCATTACCCGGGAGCTCGGCACAGGAGGCGGTCGGGCAGGAGAAGCGCAACGACTCCCGGCGCGCGGGCGAAGCGGTGGTGCATCTGGTGCGGGAGGGCCTGACGCCCCGCGACATCCTCACCCGCCGGGCGTTCGAGAATGCGATCACCGTGGTGATCGCGCTCGGCGGCTCGACCAATGCGGTGCTTCACCTATTGGCGATCGCGCACGATGCGGGAGTGCGGCTGACACTGGATGACTTCACGCGCATCGGGCGGCGGGTGCCCGTGCTAGCCGACCTCAAGCCGAGCGGCCGCTATCTCATGTCCGAGCTCGTGGCGATCGGCGGCATCCAGCCCCTCATGAAGATGCTGCTGCAGGCCGGTCTCCTTCACCCGGACTGCATGATCGTGACCGGACGGACCATGCGGCAAAATCTGGAAAACGTCGGGATGTACATGAGCGGACAGGACATTATTCATCCGCTCGCGGCGCCGCTGAAAAAGGACAGTCATCTCGTCATCCTCTACGGCAACCTCGCTCCCGAGGGCGCGGTGGCGAAGATCACCGGGAAGGAAGGCGAGCGGTTCGAGGGCCGCGCCCGGGTCTTCGAGGGTGAGGAGCGGGCAACTGCCGCGATCCTCAGCGGGGCGGTGCGCGGCGGGGATGTGGTGGTGATCCGCGGCGAGGGCCCACGCGGCGGGCCCGGTATGCGGGAAATGCTGAGCCCGACGAGTGCAATCGCCGGAGCGGGCCTTGGCGACAAGGTGGCCCTGATCACCGATGGCCGATTCTCCGGCGGCAGTCACGGATTCGTCGTGGGACACATCTCGCCCGAAGCGGCTCTCGGCGGGCCGATCGGTCTGCTGCGCAGCGGCGATCGCATCATCATCGATGCCGTGGCGCGGGAAATTCGTACCGAGCTTGGGGCTGCGGAGCTGCGGCGACGCCGTGCGGCCTGGAACCCTCCACGCCCTTACGCCCGCGCTGGCGTGCTTGCCAAGTATGCCGCCCTGGTCGGCAGTGCCTCGCGCGGGGCCGTCACCGAGCCCATACAGCCACGTCGGCGTATTACTTGAGACTGCGACGGAGTTGTCAGTGTGGAAGTCAGCGGTTAGAGTTGTGAAGCATTTGTCGCTGCGTGCTGGCGGCGACCACCGTCCCGGGGGATTTCGAAGACCGCCGCGCCCGTCGGCACTGAAAGCGGGGTGCGTTGATGAGTATCAGGCAAGGAGACCGGCAGGAGTATCTGCCGTGGACGTTGGTTCCAACAACCCTCGCATGAGGGGAACGAAGAAAGGCACCGGTCAGCGGCTGCACACCGGCGGGGTATGTTCGTAAACGCTCACGGCTAGAAACACGCATGGCTGCCTACGTACACGATACCGAGTTCTTCACGCGACGCACCGCAGTGCTCGCGGCAATCATCGCCCTTCATGTCTTCATCGCCTGGGCACTCGCCTCGGGGCTGGCGCGCAAGGCGATCGAGGTGTTGGCGCCACCGATCCAGACTGACATCGTGCAGGAGGAGAAGAACAAGACCGAACCTCCTCCGCCGCCGCCGCCCGAGCTGCGCAAGCAGGTCGTGGAGGTGCCACCGCCCGACGTCAACATCCAGATGCCCGAGGTCGGTCCTTCGACGAGCGCCATCACTGCGCGCGTGGCGGAGGCGCCGAAGGCGGCGCCCGTTGCCAAGGCGGCGGTCGCCGGAACGGCGGTAGGCCTCGGCAAAGGGTTTCCAAACGTCGACGATTATTATCCGGACGCTTCGCGTCGCCTCGGCGAGGAAGGTCTGACGCTCGTCGACATCTGTGTGGGTCCTGATGGCAAGCTGACCGAGCCACCGAAGGTCGGTAAGACCTCCGGCCACGAGCGGCTCGATCAGGCGGCAGTCAAGGTCGCGTCCGTCGGCTCGGGGCGTTTCAAACCCGCCACCGAGGACGGCAAGCCGGTCACCAAGTGCACGCAGCTCCCGATCCACTTCAAGCTACACAACTGAATCCACGCCACACCTCCGAGTGCGGCTTTTGTTGCTCCGAGGAAAACTATGGAAAACCAAGCCACCACCACCGTCTCAAATCCTTACGGTCTGGCCGCCCTGTGGTCGAGCGGGGACATTATCGCGCGTGCCGTGCTGGTCCTGCTGCTCATCATGTCGCTCGCGTCGTGGTACGTCATGCTCACGAAGCTCTGGGACCAGAGTAAGCTCAAGAAGTCCGCACGCGTCGTCGAGAAGCAGTTCTGGACCGCACCCTCGGTCAAGGATGGCGTCGATCGCCTGAAGAAGGGCGATGACTTCCGCGCCATCGCGGAAGACGGCCTGCGTGCCGCTTCGCACCACGACGGTCGGCTCACCGATCGGATCGATCTCAACGAGTGGATCACCATGTCGCTGCAGCGCGCGGTCGACGGTGTCAACAGCAAGCTCAACAACGGTCTCGGACTGCTCGCGACCGTGGGCTCGACGGCGCCATTCGTCGGCCTGTTCGGCACGGTGTGGGGCATTCTGAACGCGCTGGTCGGCATCGGTATCGCCGGCCAGGCGAGCATCGACAAGGTGGCCGGACCCGTCGGTGAGGCGCTCATCATGACCGCCATCGGCTTGTTCGTGGCGGTGCCCGCGGTCATGGGCTACAACTGGCTGCTGGGGCGCAACAAGTCCCTGCAGGATGCGCTGCGGAACTTCGCGAGCGACCTGCACGCCTACCTTGTGAGCGGCGCGCGCGTGGACAGCACCGGCGTCGGTATCGGTGGCGTGCGCCCGGCGGCCGCCAAGGCCTCGCCGGTCAGCAAGTGATCGAAGCCGCTACGCAACGCTCGCATTGCCTGCGCGCGGCGTAAACCGGGGTGCCGAGGGGCACCCCGATTTGTTCGCTGAAACGCAGTGCGTGAGGACTGAAACATGGCCATGAATGTCGGTGGAGAGGAAGGCGGCGCAATCGCGAACATCAACACGACGCCGCTCGTGGACGTGATGCTGGTGCTGCTCATCATCTTTCTGATCACCATCCCGGTGATCACCAAGACGGTGCCGGTGGCGCTGCCGAAGGCAGTGAACATCCCGACGCAGACCAAGCCCGAGAACATCACCATCGCGGTCGACAAGGACGGCAACATCTACTGGAACGACCGCAGGGTGGCCAACCGCAACGAGCTGCTCGGGCTCGTCGAGGCGGCGGCCATCAAGAAGCCGCAACCGGAGATCCACATCCGCGGCGACAAGGACGCGCGCTACGAAGATATCGGCCGGGTGATGTACGCCATTCAGCGCGGCAGCATTTTGAAGGTCGGCTTCCTCACCGAGCCCGACCACGGCGTGCGCGGTTACCGCTGATCGATTTGAGGAGCTCAGCCAATGTCAATTCCAGTCGGTGGGGCCGAGGGCGCAACCTTCTGCGACATCAACACGACGCCGCTGATCGATGTGATGCTGGTGCTGCTGGTCACGCTCATCATCACGCTGCCCGTCATGACGCACGCCGTGAAGCTCGACATGCCGAATCCGAATGCACCGCCTCCGCCGCAGGACACCCCGCCCGAGGTCATCGATCTCGAGATCGACTACGACGGGACCGTGGTGTGGAATGGCACGCCGGTCGCCGATCTCAATCAGCTCGAAGGCTATTTCCACACCGAGGCGGAGAAAGATCCGCAACCGGAGATCCATCTGCGCCCCGATCGCCGCGCCAGGTACGGCATCGTGGCGAAGGTGCTGGCGGCGGCGCAGCACAACCACATGAAGAAAATCGGCTTCGTCAATGTGGCGGAGTTCAGCGAGTAATCCCTCCAGGTAAAGCGAAACAACACTATGAAGGCTCCCGGCAGATTCCTTGCAGCTCTCACTCTCAGCGCCGCCGTAGCGGCAATCGCGGCACTGGCGCCGGCGAGCTCCGCTCTGGCCCAGGAGAAAGAAAAGGGGCCGAAGAACAGTCCGGCGCTCGCCAAGCCACTCAGCGAGGCTAACAACGCACTGAAGGCCAAGAACTACTCCGATGCCATCGCGAAGCTGAAGGCGGCGGAAGGCACCTCGGGCAAGACGCCCGCGGACCAGTACATCATCGATGAGATGCTGTCGTTCGCTTACATCAAGACGCAGAATTACCCTGAAGCTGCCAAGGTCATGGAGGCGAAGCTCGATAGCGGGCTCACACCGCAAGCCGAGCAGCCCACGCTCGTCAAGCAGCTGGCCACCATCAACTACCAGATCAAGAACTACGACAAGTCCATCGATTTCGGTAACCGCGCGATCAAGGGCGGGTATGCGGACGATCAGATCCGCACCATCGTGGGACAGTCCTATTACCTGAAGGGTGACATGAAGAACACCCTCAAGTTTGAAGAAGACATCGTCAACCAGCAGATCAAGGCTGGGCAGACCCCCAGCCTCGAATCGCTCCAGCTGGTCTACAGCGCCTGCCAGAAGCTCCAGGACGAGGGCTGCATGACGCGGACGATGGAGAAGCTGGTGCAGTACTACCCGAAGCCCGAGGAATGGGCGCAGCTGCTCTATGGCATGCGCAAGGAGACGACGGGCAACGAGGCGGATCTGCTCCAGACCTACCGCCTGATGCTGGATACCGATGTGCTGAAGGAGGGGAGCGATTACACGGAAATGGCTGAGCTGGCGCTCGATGCCGGCTCACCCGGTGAGGCGGAGCACGTCCTCGAGAAGGCGATGTCGAAGAATCCTCCGGTGTTTACGGACCAGCGGAGCAAGGACCGGGCGCAGCGGCTGCTCGAGACCGCCAAGAAACGAGCCACCGCGGATCAGGCGGGTTTGGCGAAGCTCGAGAAGGAGGCCGATGCCTCAGCAACCGGTGAAAAGAATGTTGCGGTCGGCCGCGCCTACCTCGGCTACGAGCAGTACGACAAGGCGGCCGACCAGCTCTCCAAGGGCCTGAGCAAAGGCAATGTAAAGAACGAGATGGATGCCCGTTTGATGCTGGGCATCGCGCAGCTCAAAGCCGGCCACAAGGATGACGCCTCGAAGACCTTCAAGAGCGTGAAGGGCGAACCGGCGCTCGAGCGTCTGGCCAACCTGTGGAACCTGCGCGCCAAGCAGGCCAACGGGTCGAGCGTCAGTCAGTCGCAACCGCAGAAGGGCAAGGGGGCGAAGGTCAGTCAAAACCAGAAGGCTGCCCGTGCTCGCACGGGTGCCTGAGCTTAAGGAAGGAGAACGGCTATGGCGATCAAGGCTGGCGAACGTATGCCCGCGGGCAAGCTCAAGCGTATGACCAAGGAGGGACCGAAGGACATCACGACTGACGAGCTCTTCAAAGGGAAGACCGTCGTACTGTTCTCCGTGCCGGGCGCCTTCACCCCCACCTGCGATGCCAGGCATCTGCCGGGCTTCGTGCAGCTCGCCGACCAGATCCGCGCCAAGGGTGTCGACACTATCGCGTGCATGGCGGTCAACGACGTGTTCGTGATGAACGCCTGGGGCAAGGCACAGGGCGTCGGGGACAAGGTGCTGATGCTCGCCGATGGCAACGGCGAGTACGCCAAGGCGCTTGGACTCGAGCTCGACGCGAGCGGCTTCGGCATGGGAACCCGTGGCCAGCGATTCGCCGTCGTGGCGCGCGATGGCGTCGCAACGCGCGTCGAGGTGGAGCAGCCGGGCCAGTTCAAGGTGTCGGCGGCCGAGGCGATTCTTTCCCAGCTCTAGCGGCCTCTCGCTCGCACACGGCGCCTGCCAGTGCACCAATGCGCGGCTACCTCAACCGATCAGCCGCTCGATCTCCGGAATGATCTGAAAGAGATCGCCGACCAGGCCCAAATCGGCTACCTCGAAGATCGGTGCTTCGGCATCCTTGTTGATGGCGACGATGGTGCGCGCATCCTTGATGCCGGTGAGGTGCTGAATTGCGCCGGAGATCCCCACCGCGACGTAGAGCTCCGGCGCGATGATCTTCCCGGTCTGACCGACCTGCATCTCATTCGGCGCATAACCGGCATCGACCGCAGCTCGCGAGGCGCCGACCGCCGCGCCCATGCGGCCGGCGAGGCTGTAGAGGATCTTGAAGCCGTCCGCGCTGCCGAGCGCGCGGCCACCGGACACCACGCGCGCTGCGGTCTGCAGGTCCGGGCGGTCGCTCTTGGCGGCCGACACCGAGATGAAGCGCGTATGCGTCGGCAGTGTCACTTTCACCGTGGCCGTCTCAATCGGCGCGGAGGCGTCACCGCTCGCGGCTGCCTCGAAGGAGGCGCTGCGCACCGTGCCGACGATCTTGCCTGCGGCGCTCGACTCGACCGTGAGGATGGCGTTGCCGGCATAGACGGGGCGACGGAAGCGCGTTGCGCTCTCGATCGCCATGATGTCGCTCACCTGCGGTGCATCGAGGAGTCCCGCGACGCGCGCAATCAGGTCCTTGCCAAAGGTGGTGGACGGCCCGAGCAGCAGATCGAAGGGACCGGCGAGCGCCACGACCTGCGGAGCGAGTACCGCCGCGAGCGGATGGAGATTGGCAGCGTTCTCGACCGTGAGCACGCGATTCACACCGGTAAGCTGCGCTGCCTGCGCGGCAACGGGGGCGACTTCCGCGGCTAACACCGCCACGGTAATCTCCGCTCCTGCCAGCGAACGCGCGCAGGTGACGCACTTGGCGGTGCTGGCATTCAGCTTTCCGCCGTCGTGCTCGGCAACGATCAGTATCTTGACGCTCACAGCAGTCCTTTCTTTCGTAGAGCATCCACCAGCTCGGCGGCATCCTTGACGCGCACGCCTTTCTGCCGCTGTGGCGGCGGCTCGAAGCGCACGAGCTTCAGCTGCTGACGCGGCTCGACCGCGAGCGCCGCGAAGGTCAGGGTATCGAGCGGCTTCTTCTTCGCCTTCATGATGTCCGGAAGCTTCACGTAACGTGGCTCGTTCAGCCGCAGATCGGTGGTGATCACCGCCGGCAGATCCACTTCGATGGTCTCGAGACCGGCATCGACCTCGCGCGTGACGCGCGCCACCTCGCCCGAGAGCTCGAGCTTCGAGGCATAAGTCGCCTGCGGCCGGTTCCACAGCGCCGCGAGCACTTGCCCGGTCTGACCGTTATCGTCATCGATCGCCTGCTTGCCGAGGATGACCAGAAACGGCTGCTCGCGCTCGATGAGCTTCAGCAGCGCCCGCGCCACCGTGAGCGGCTCGATCACTCCCTCCGCCTGCACGTGCAGCGCGCGGTCCGCCCCCATGGCGAGCGCGGTACGCAGCTGCTGCTGGCAGTCGGCCGGCCCTACTGTGGCGACGACGATCTCCTCGGCGGCACCGCGTTCCTTGATGCGCAATGCCTCCTCCAGCGCGATCTCGTCGAAGGGGTTGATGGCCATCTTCACCCCATCGGTGACGATTCCGCTCCCATCGGGCTTTACGCGGATGCGCACGTTGGCGTCCACGACGCGCTTGATGCCGACCAGGATGCGCTTCATTACTCTGCTCTTCATGCACCCGGCAGACGGGCGGAACGGTCAGTATAGCGGCAGGCTGTATACGATGTTGACGGTACCTGCCGCAGCGTTGACGGATTGCGCACCGCCGCGGCCACCTGGAGAAATCGCGCCCGCCGCGACGTGCTAGAGTCCCTGCATGCTGAAGCTCGCGTTGCGTCGCATCGCTGCGCTCATTCCCACACTGCTCTTCATCGTCACCGTCTCCTTCGCCATCATCCGCCTCGCCCCAGGCGGCCCGTTCGAGGCAGAGCAGGGCGTCAGCCCCGCAGTGCGGGCCAATCTCGAGCGGCTCTACGGCCTCGATGCGCCCCTTCCGCTGCAGTACCTGCGCTATTTGCGTGCGCTGGCGCACGGGGACTTCGGGCCATCGCTACGGCAGCGTGACTTCACGGTGAGCGAGCTCATTCGCCAGGGGTTGCCGCTGAGTGCCGCGCTGGGGTTGTGCGCCATCGCCGTGGCGCTCGTTACCGGGATTCCCGCCGGCATCGCCGCGGCGCTGTGGCGCGGAGCAGGCGCCGACCTCGCCATCGCCACGATCGGCGCGCTCGCGGTGGCGCTACCGAGCTTCGTCATCGGTCCGGTGCTCGCGCTCATCTTCGGTATATACCTGCGCTGGCTGCCGGTGGCGGGCTGGCAGCCGGGCGCCGCGCGTTACCTGCTGCTGCCGGTATTGACGCTGGCACTGCCGCTCGCCCTGGCGCTTGCCCGATTGACGCGTGCAAGTCTGCTCGAAGTGCTGCGCGCCCCCTTCGTGCGCAGCGCGCGTGCGCGCGGCCTCGGCGGTGGGCGGGTGTTGTGGCGCCACGCGCTGCGCCCAGCGCTGCTGCCGGTCGCGAGCTACCTGGGACCCGCCAGCGCGTTCGTCATCACCGGCTCGCTCGTCGTCGAGGCGGTGTTTGGTCTGCCCGGGAGTGGGCGCTACCTGGTGCAGGGTGCCATCGACCGTGACTACCCGCTCGTCATGGGAATGGTGATCGTCTACGGGGTGCTCACTCTGCTCCTCAACCTGCTTGCCGATCTCGCCTGCGGCTGGCTCGATCCGGGCACGCGGCATGAATGAGGCCGCCGCCGCCAGGGGTGGGCTCTGGAGTCACGCGCACCGGCGCCTGCGTGCAACGCTCGCGGTCAATGTCGCGCTGGCAGTGCTCGCCATCCTGACGCTTGCGGCAATCATCGCTCCAGCGCTCAGCCCGTGGCGGTCTGACAGCCTCGACTGGCAGCACCTCGCCGCGCCTCCCGGAGCGACCGCTGCACACTGGCTCGGCACCGACCGGCTCGGGCGCGATTTGCTGGTGAGGACGCTTTACGGCCTGCGGCTATCGCTGCTGCTCGCCCTGCTCGCGAGCGCCGTGAGCCTGCTGATCGGTGCGCTATGGGGCGCGGTGGCTGGCCTTGCCGGCGGACGCATCGATGGGGCCATGATGCGCTTCGTCGATGTGTTGTATTCACTGCCGTACCTTTTCATAGTGATCATTCTCACCACGCTGTTCCCGCGCGGGAGCCTCGCAGTGCTGGCGCTCGCGCTCGCGGCGGTCGGCTGGCTCACGACCGCGCGCATCGTGCGCGCGCAGACGCTCGCACTGAGGCGCCGCGAGTTCATCGAGGCGGCGCGCGCCACCGGCGTGCCGCCGGCGGGCATCTTGTGGCGGCACATCCTGCCGAACGTAGTGGGCCCGGTGGCGGTCTATGCGACCCTGATCGTGCCGCAGATGATCCTCTTCGAGAGCTTCCTGTCCTTCCTCGGGCTCGGCGTGCAGGAACCGCAGGCGAGCCTCGGCAACCTCATCTTCGTCGGGGCACAGGAGATGGAGTCGGCGCCCTGGATGCTGCTCGTTCCGGCGAGTGCGCTGCTGCTGCTGCTGCTGTGTCTCAACGTGCTCGGCGATGGCCTGCGAGATGCCTTCGATCCCCGCGAGCGTTGACAGCTCATCGGCTGAGCACGCGCCGGTGCTGACTCTGCGTGGCCTCAGCGTCAGCTTCGATACATTGCAAGGCCCGCTGCGTGCGGTGCAGGAGGTCACGCTCTCGGTCGCAAGCGGAGAGTGCCTCGGCGTCGTCGGGGAGTCGGGCGCGGGCAAGAGCCAGCTGTTCCTCGCCGTGATGGGACTGCTCTCCGCCAATGGCCGCACGAGCGGCAGCGCACGGCTCGCTGACACCGAGCTCATCGGCCTTCCTGCCGCTGCGCTCGATCGCGTGCGCGGAGCCAGGATCGGGATGGTGTTCCAGGACCCGATGACCTCACTCACTCCGCACCTGACGGTCGGCGCGCAGCTGAGCGAGGTGCTGCGTCGGCACCGCAACCTCACGCGCCGCGCAGCGCGTGCGCGCGCGCAGCAACTGCTCGAGCTGGTGCAGGTGAACGATCCGCAGCGCCGTCTCGATGAATACCCGCACGCGCTCTCGGGGGGGATGCGCCAGCGCGTGATGATCGCGCTCGCACTGGCCTGCGAGCCGCAATTGCTGATCGCCGATGAGCCGACCACGGCGCTCGATGTCACCATCCAGGCACAGATCCTGGCCCTGCTCGCGCAGCTCAAGCGCACGCGCGCGCTCGGACTCGTGCTCATTACCCACGACATTGCGGCGCTCGCCGGCGTGGCCGACCGCATCGCGGTCATGCGCGAGGGACGGTTGATCGAGAGCGGACCGGCAGCTGAGACACTGAAGGCGCCGCGCGAGCCCTACACCCGCGCGCTCGTGCAGCAGGCAGGCGTGCTGCTCGATGACAACCTCCTGCCCGCGATCACGCCCCGCGAGCCGCCGCAGGCCGCAGCGCTCACGGTGCGCGATCTCAAGGTGCGGTATCGCGTACCGACCCGCAGCGGCTGGCACGCAGAGCAAACACTCGCGGCGCTCACCGAGGTGAGTCTCGAGCTGCGCCCGGGCGAGGCACTCGGTATCGTCGGTGAGTCCGGCAGCGGCAAGTCGACACTCGCGCGGGCGCTACTGCAGCTGCTTCCGGCTGCAGGCGGACGCGTGGTGTGGCTCGGGCGCGAGCTCGCGACGCTCCCGCGTGCGCAGCTGCGTGCGCTGCGCCGCGACCTGCAGATCATCTTCCAGGATCCCCTCGGCAGTCTCGACCCGCGCATGACGGTGGACGAAATCGTGGCGGAGCCGCTGCGCGTGCATGAGCGCACGCTCGATCGCGCGGCCCGGGAAGCCGCGGTGCACACGATGCTCGAGCGGGTGGGGCTTGCGGCCGCGCTGGCCGGACGCTTCCCGCACGAGCTCTCTGGCGGACAGAGCCAGCGCGTGGCGATTGCACGCGCGATGGTGCTCGCACCGAAGCTCCTCATCTGCGATGAGCCCCTGAGCGCACTCGATGCCCCAACGCAGCAGCAGCTGGTCGCATTGCTCGCGGAGCTGCGCCGCGCAAGCGGGCTGTCGCTCCTCCTGATCAGCCACAATCTCGCGGTAGTGCGCGCGCTGTGCGAGCGTGTGCTGGTGCTGTATCTCGGGCGCAGCATGGAGCTGGCGTCCGCCACGCAGCTGTTCGCGGCTCCCCGGCACCCGTACACCCGTGAGCTGCTCGCCGCAATCCCGGTCGCCGACCCGCAGGTGCAGGCTGCGCGGCTCGCACGCGTGCGGGCCGGAGAGCCGCCATCGGCCCTTGCGCCCCCGAGTGGCTGCGTGTACCGCACGCGCTGCGCGCTGGCGGCGCCTCAGTGCGCCGAGCGCATCCCGGTGTGGGAGGAGCAGGCAGGGCAGGGCATCGCCTGTCATCGCTGGCGCGAGTTCGCGTGAATCACGCGCGCAATCTCGCAGGACCCGTCGGCCGTCACAATTCGCACCCTGACCCCGGAAGCGCGCGCCGGTTGGGTTATTCTTCCGGCCATGAAGAGCGATTCCACCATCCGCCCGAGTGAGGGCCTGAAGAGCGTCCGTTACGAGATCCGCGGACGGCTGGCGCGGCGCGCACACGAGCTCGAGCGCCAGGGCTACGAGATCATCTCGCTCAACATCGGCAACCCGCGAGCCTTCGGCCTGCGCACCCCCGAAAGCATGCGCCTCGCGATGATCGAGAACCTCGCCGAGGCGGAGGGCTACTGTCACCAGAAGGGCATATTCCCGGCGCGCGAGGCCGTGGTGATGCAGCAGCAGGAGCGCGGCGTCAGCGGGGTCACCGCCGAAGAAGTGTTCCTCGGCAACGGTGTCAGTGAGCTCATCGACTTGAGCTTACGAGCGCTGCTCAATGAAGACGACGAAGTACTGGTGCCGAGCCCCGATTATCCGCTGTGGACCGCGGCGGTGACCTTGAATCGGGGCCGGGCCGTGCACTATCCGTGTCGACCGGAGAACCGATTCATCCCGGATCCGGAGGAGCTCGAGAGCCTGCTGACACCGCACACGCGTGCCCTGGTCATCATCAATCCCAACAATCCGAGCGGTGCGGTCTATCCGCGCGGCGTCCTCGAAGCGATCGCGCGTCTCGCGGAGCAACGCGGCCTCGTGGTGTTCGCCGATGAGATCTACGATCAGATGACCTATGACGGGGCGCAGTTCGTGCCGATGGCGACGCTGGTGCACGATACGCTCTGCGCGACACTTTCCGGCTTGTCCAAGGTGTACCGCGCGTGCGGCTACCGGGTCGGCTGGGCTGTGTTCTCCGGCCGCACGCAGCTGGCCGCGGATTATCTGCAGGCGCTCGAGCTTCTCGCTTCGCTGCGCCTGTGCAGCAACGTCACGGCGCAGTGGGCGGTGCAGACCGCACTCGGTGGCCACCAGAGTGTGCTCGAGCTGGTCTCCCCGGGCGGGCGTCTACACGAGTCCCGCGCCGCCGTCCTCGCAGCCGTGCAGCGCAGCCGCTTCCTCACGCTCGCGCCGCCGCAGGGCTCGATGTATGCGTTCGTTGGCGTGAACCCGATGGTTCTGCCCGACTTCGATGACCAGCGTTTCGCGCTCGATCTGCTCGAGCAGAAGCATGTGCTCATCGCCCCGGGTGTGAGCTTCAATGTCCCGTATCGCAACCACTTCCGCATCACCACCCTTCCCGATGCGGCAACCTTGCGCGAGGTATTCGCACGGCTCGAGGAGCTGCTCGCGGGCTACGCCGCACGGTCGCATCAACTCAGTGCTCGCGGGTCGGTGGTGCGCAACCTCGTCGGATCGGCTTCCAGGATAAAGTAATTTCGATGAGAGCTCAGTAATTACCGGTTTTGTTTAGACTTTCTAGCGACCTCTGCCTTCATCTCCGGCACGGCGGCACACTGCTGGTTCCGACGAGTCAGCGAGCGCGTGCCGTGCAGCTCGCGCACGCGGCGGCCGAGATCTTCGGCGCGCAACGGGTGTGGGCCAGCGTGGATGTGCTTACGCCCTCGCGCTGGGCGCGGCGCGAGTGCGAGCGCCTCGCCGCAGAGGCGCCCGCTGACTGGCCTCGACTGCTGGGCCCGACCGAAGAGTGGCTCCTGTGGCGCGAGGCAACTGAGGAAGCGGCCCGTGGCTATTCGTTCCTCGACACCGGTCAGCTTGCGGAGCTTCTCCAGCTCTCGAGTGAGCGGGCGGCGGAGTACGGCATGGCGCTGCCCCCGGCCGCGGCGGATAGCGAGGCGGCACTCCTGCTCGATGTGCAGCGTGGCTTCGATGCGCGCTGCCAGGCATTGCGGGCCGCAAGCGTCGTGTCTCTCATACCACGCATCAGCGCCAGTGACGCTACGCGCAGTCTCCTGGTGCGCGGCTTCGCTGCGATTCCTCCCTGGTTGGCGAAGCTCACTCCCTCGCGCGCTGAGGGCGCGCCGGTGGAGGCCCGCAGCGCGAAGGTGCGCGGCGTGCGCACGAGCGATGGTCGCGCGCAGATGGAGGCGATCGCGCATTGGTGTCGCGAGCGTCTCGAGGCGCAGCCCGATGCCCGACTACTCGTGGTGCTCCCCGGACCTCCCGGCCCACGCGAGCGGCTCGGACAGCTGATCCGCGATGTGCTCGATCCCGCGGCGCGGCTGGCTCCCGCTCAGACCGCACGCGAGCTGGTGAGTATCGAAGGCGGGCAGTCCCTCGCTTCGCTCGCCTTGCCCTCGCAGGCAATGCTTTCACTCGGTCTCATGGCCGGCGAGACCATCGAGATGGAACTGATCGGCCGCTGGCTGACCTCGCCCTACTGGATGAGCCCCGCGCCCGCAGCGCGCGCGCAGCTTGCGCAACGGCTGCGTGAACGTGGGCCATCGAGCGTGCGGCTGCGCGAGTTTCTCGGTGCGCTGCAGCTCGCACCTCGAGAGCTCAAAGCGGCCGCGCACGAGCTCGATGCAAAGCTGCGACAGGCCGCGGGCAAATTGGGCGAGGGCAGGGCATCGCCCCCGCGCTGGTCCGAGCGCTTCGAGGCTGCGCTGGCCGCCCTCGGTTGGCCCGGAGATCTCCGGCCCGAGGGTGCGGCCCAGCGAGCGAGTTTGCGCTGGCGTGAGCTGCTCGAGGAGTTCGGTGAGCTCGCACTCAGTGTCGGCGGCCTCGAGTTGCGATCCGCGCTCGAGCTGCTGCGCGCGCTCGCGCTGCGTACTGCCTATCGGCCAGGAGATGAAGGGGTGCCGGTAACTCTCTCGCCGGTGCTCGCCGACCCGGTCGTGATCTACGACGGCATCTGGGTCGGCTCGCTCAGCGCCGATCAGCTGCCCGAGCCGATCGCACCTGATCCGTTCCTGCCTTTGCACGCCCAGGTCGCCGTGGGGCTGCCCGAGGCGAGTGTCGGCGGGCGCCGCGCGCAGGCGGCGGCGCTGCTGGCCGCGTGGCGGCGCTGCGCGGATGAGCTCGTGTTATCCGTGCCGGCACAGGATGAGGACCGTGAGCTGCTGCCGAGCCCGTGCCTGGCGGACCTCACTCTGGAGGAGCACAGGGACGAAAGCCTCTGGCTGCCGCTGCGGCTGCATCGGCAGGGCGCCATCGAGCGGATCGTCGATACGAGAGGAACGACCTTCAACGCACTTACGCCGTTACCTCACGGCACCCGCGCACTGACGTTGCAGAACGCATGTGCGTTCCGCGCGTACGCGGAGCTGCGCCTCGGGGCGTCACCACCGGAGGAACCTGAGCCCGGAGTCCCGATGAACCAGCGCGGCCTGCTGTTACATGGCGCGCTGCAGATGCTGTGGGAGCAGCTGCGCGACTCCGGACGGCTTGCAGCGCTCGATGAACGCGCCCTCGATGCTTTGATCGGCGACTGCGTGGCTCAGGCGGCACGGGCGTTGCAGGCCGAGGTCGGCAGCCGGCGCCGGCGCGCACGGCGCATTCCCGACGCGCAGTTCGACCTGTTCACGGAGCTTCCGCCGGCTCTCGAGCGCGAATGTCGACGTGCGCGCGTGTTGATCCGACGGCTGTGCACGCTCGAGAAGACACGCGCCGCGTTTACGGTGGAGGCCACTGAGCATCTCACGGAGCTCGCCCTCGGCGGCGGCCGCCTTCGCCTGCGGCTCGACCGCGTGGACCGCCTCGCCGCGGGACGTGCGGTGCTCGACTACAAGAGCGGGCGGCCGGGAAGCCCCGACTGGTACGGCGAGCGCCCCACGCACCCTCAGCTGCTCGCCTATCTCACCGCCCTCGGGTCGGAGGTGATCGCGCTCGCCACCGTGAATCTCACAGCCCGTGAGGTGCGCTTCACCGGAGTGGCAGCGAGCGCCGACCTCTTGCCGCGCGTCAGAGCGGTCACCGACGCCTCCGGCGTTGCGACCGACTGGGGTGCGCAGCAGCGCAGCTGGCAAGCGGTCATCGAGCGTCTGATCCGTGCCTTTCTCGCCGGAGAAGCTCAGGTGAATCCCGCACCCGGTGCCTGCGAGTACTGCCACATCATCGACATATGCCGCATCGAGGCGCATTCGGCGCCGGAGACGCCGGGGCACGTGGATGACAGCGATGAGTGATTCGCTGGCGCGACTCGATGCGGCGGCGAGAGCCGCGGCAATCGATCCCTCCGCATCGGTACTGCTCGAGGCTCCAGCGGGGTCGGGCAAGACCTCGGTGCTCACCCGGCGCTTCCTCAAGCTGCTCACGACCGTCGCGGATCCGGGTGAGATCCTCGCGATCACCTTTACCCGCAAGGCCGCCGCCGAGATGCACGGACGGGTGATCCGCGCGCTGCGCGGTGAGGTCGATGCGAACGATCCAGAGGCGGCTGAGCTCACTGCGCTCGCCGCGGCGGCGCTCGCGCACAGCGCAGCCCGCGGCTGGAACCTGGACACCCAACCGCAGAGTCTGCGCATCCAGACGATCGACGCCTTCAACTACTGGCTAGCGAGTCAGCTGCCCGTCGCCTCACGTGCCGGCGGGGTGCTGACTATCACCGAGAGCGCGAGGGAGCTGTATGAGCGCGCGGCGCGCCGCACGCTCCTCGCCGCGGAGATCGACCCGGCCCTCGCCCCCGATGCACGCCTGCTCTTCGAGCGCACCGACAATCACTGGATGTACCTCGAGCGGCTCATCGCCCAGATGCTGCACGAGCGCGGGCACTGGCTGCCCTTCGTCACGCGTCAGGAGCCCGGAGCGCTGTGTCATCGAGTCAACGAAACTCTCGCCCACCTCGCCGCGGCACGCCTCGCGTCGCTGTGCGCGCTCCTGCCGCAAAGCGTGCGCCAGCGCGCGCAACGGCTTCCGGGCTGCGCCGCGCTCGGCTGCCGGCCGGCCGATCTCGTGCACTGGAAGCGCCTTGCCCATCTCCTCCTCACGAAGGACGACTGGCGCAAGCAGCTGGCTGCCCATCGCCTTGGTCCCGCATTCTCGGACGCTGTTCTGCGCCAGCAGCTGCGCGAGGTGATCGAAGAGCTGCGCGGCCTCGCCGGCGCGCGCGAGGCGCTGCTCGCGGTAAAAAGAGCGCCCGCGGCGGAGCTCGGCGCAGACGACGTCGCGGCCATCGGTGCGCTGGCGCGCCTCCTGTCGCGCGCGGCAGCGGAGCTGCACGCCGAGTTTGCGCAGGCGCAGCGCGTGGATTACACCTACGTCACGGGCGCCGCCCGTCAGGCGCTTACCGAGGCCGGCGAGCCGACGGATCTCGCGCTGCGTGCGGGGCTCGCACTGCGGCACATCCTGGTCGATGAGTTCCAGGACACCTCGCTCGCGCAGGTACAGCTGCTCGAGGCACTCACCGTCGGCTGGGAGGAAGGCGATGGACGCACGCTGTTCGTAGTCGGCGATGCGATGCAGTCGATTTACCGCTTCCGCGAAGCGGAGGTGGGACTGTTCCTGCGCGCGCGCAGTGCCGGAATCGGACAGCTGAAGCTGCGGCCTCTGCGGCTGCTGCGCAACTTCCGCGCGGTGCCGGAGCTCGTGGAGTTCACCAACGAGGTATTCGCACAGGTTTTCCCGCCGGCGGATGAGCCACGCAGCGGCGCCGTGAGCTACCGGCCGAGCCTCGCTTCGCGTGGCAGCACACCCGCGCTCGTGCCCCCGATCTCTCTCAAAATTTTTCCGCAGCACTCGCTGGGCGAGGCCCGCGCGGTAGCCGAGTATGGCGCACAGCTGCGCCAGCGCGCCCCCCAGGACAGGGTGGCGGTTCTGGTGGTCGCACATGCTCACGCCGTGCCCATCGTCGAGGCCCTGACCGCACGCGGAGTGCCCTGCTGCGCAGTCGACCTCGTGCCGCTGCGCGAGCGGCTGGTGGTGCGCGATCTGGTGCAGCTCACGCGCGCGCTCTTCGACCTCTCCGATCGCGCTGCGTGGCTCGCGGTGCTGCGTGCACCCTGGTGCGGGGCGAGCTTGCGCACATTGACCGCGCTTTCGGGCGCGAACGACCGCGAGCTCCTCTTCGGAGCACTCGGCAACGCCGAGCGCCTGGCGCGCTGCGCGCCGGAAGACTTAGGGCGGCTCGAGCGGGTGCGCGCGACTCTCGCCGCCGCGTTGGCCGAACGCGGCGAGACGCAAGTCGCGGACTGGCTCGAGCGCACGTGGCTGCGGCTCGGCGCCAGCGACGCGTACGGGAGCGATGAGCTCGAGGACGCGCACGGCTTCTTTGCGGCGCTTGCCGCGCGCTCCGCTACGCTCGAGTGGCGGAGTCCCGCGGACTTCGCGACGCTCCTCGAGCATCTGTGCAGCACCGCGCGCAGCCGGGACAACCCAGTGCAGATCATGACCGTCCATCGGGCAAAGGGGCTCGAGTTCGAGCACGTGATCGTTCCGGCACTGGAGCGGGCAACGCGCGGGGCGGAGCGGCGCCTGCTGCGCTGGATCGACCTTCCGGGGGATGCGCGCGAGAGCGATCTGCTCATCTCCCCCTCACCACCGGTCGGCGCGGCAGAAGAGAGTGATCTCAACGTCTACATCAAGGACCTGATCCGCGAGCGCGATGTGCATGAGCGATGCCGGCTCATGTATGTCGCGGCTACACGTGCGCGGCGCACGCTGTGGCTGTCCGCAGCACCGGCAAGGGCGGCCGATGGCGGCGTGAAGACCGACCGGCGCAGCATGCTGGCGCTCCTCTGGCCGGCGCTCGCGCAGCGCTTCGAGACGGTGGAAAGCGCAACCCGCGAGCCGGCGGCGGTGAGCGAAGCACCTCTCGAGCGCCTCAAATCCGACTGGCGGCCGCCGACACTTTCTCCCGCGGTGCGCGTTACTCATCTTCCTGCGGCTTATCTCGCCACCGAGCCGCTCGAGTTCAGCTGGGTGCGGGAGACTCAGCGCCACATCGGCACCCTGGTTCACGCCTGGCTGCTGCGGCTGGCACGAACGGCCCAGGTGCCTGCCGCTGCTGAGCTGGAGCAGCAGCGCACCACGGTGCTCGCGCAGCTCGCGCGGCTCGGTGTGCCGCAGGATGAGCAGATGCGCGCCGCCGATGTGATACTGCGCGCGCTGCGGGGGATGTTGAGCGATGAGCGCGGACGCTGGATCCTGAGCAGCGCTCATCGTGCAGCCTACAGCGAGTGGGAGCTGAGCGGAGTGACCGCCCGGCGGCTTCGCAACCTGAGAGTCGACCGCAGCTTCATCGACGAGTCCGGCACCCGCTGGGTGATCGACTACAAGATCAGCTCTCATGAGGGAGCCGATCTCGAGGGATTCCTCGCACAGGAAGTGGAACGCTATCGCCCGCAGCTCGCTGCTTATGTCGAGCTCGCACAGGCGGTGGGAGACGAGCCGGTGCGCGCGGCGCTTTATTTCCCGCTGCTCGGGGCGTTTTGCGAAGTGAGCTGACGCTGTCCGAAGGCGCTGCGCGAGTGTCGAATCCTTGCCCATTCACGGAAAGGGGGTTCAGGCGCGCCGTGCCAGAGCTGTTAGAAAGTCCCCGACAGGGAGAACGGGCGCCGCCCGGTCGCGTCCGGAGAACCGAGGAAGCGCAGACTGTTCACGAGCTCCGGTGGGGCGCCGCTGCGAGCGGCGATGACTCCTTCGAGCTCGAACCCCGGCGCCGGGGTGAGGCGCAGCGTCCCCTCGAGCGCGAGCGGGCCTTCGAGGTCGCGCAGCGCGCCCACCGGGTCACCGCTTCCCCCGGGGAAGGTCACTGCATAACTGCCAAGCGCCGTGCTGTTTCCGCTGCGCTCCTCGAGATTACGGGCCTCGATCCGGCCCTGCAGCTGCCGGATGGCGCCGCGCTGCAGCTGCACGAGCGCGAGCTCGCAGTGCGCCCGCCCGTGGAGATTCGCGGGTAGCGCCGACAGGAGCCCCGGATCGAGCGGCAGGTCGGCCACCACATTGCGCGCCGTCACCCGTCCGCCGAAGGTCGCCTCGACGTCCGCCGCGGCCTCGGCGGGCCCGTGACCGAG
>DASQYM010000015.1:0-6056 GCA_035639195.1 Steroidobacteraceae bacterium | reverse complement strand
CAGGAGGAGGTCCGCAACGTCGCGCGAGCGCTGCGGGAGGCGGTCGAGATCGATCGCGCCGGCAAGGGAATCCGGGTCGGCGCCGACCTCGTGGCGCCGCGCGATAAGTAAGCGAGCTCCGCTCAGCGCGGCGGCGACAGCGCCCCGGACCCTGGCACGACCCGAGGCAAGTGCTTGAACTCTCTGCTGCGTACCTTGTGCGGTTCGCCTGCCTGCAACTCGTGGGCCCGACGACGACGCTGCCAGGCGAGCAGGGTCTCGCGATTCTTGAATTCCCGATAGCTGAGGATTTCCGGTTCCATTTCTTCGTTCATTCCGACACCCGGACGTGAAGCGCTGCGGTACCCCATGCTCGGCTCGGCACCGTCAATATGTCTCGCAGCGCGTGACTACAGCGCAGGTAGGACATCTCCTACGGGGAGCGGTCGCTCCGGGAGGTGCGCGAGGACAGCCGCCAGCTTATCGAGGTCGAGAGGCTTCACGAGGTGCGCATCGAAGCCCGCCTCCTCCGAGCGGCGCCGGTCGGATTCCTGTCCCCAGCCGGTGAGCGCCACGAGCGTGATTGCCCGACCCCACTCCTGTGAGCGGATGCGCCGTGCGACCTCGTAGCCATCGACGAACGGCATGCCGATGTCGAGGAGCGCGACTTCCGGCATATACAGGGCAGCCGTCTCCAGGGCGGCGGCGCCGTTCCGGGCGCTGTAGACCTCGTGGCCCCGCAGCCGCAGCACGGTCGCAAGGCTCTCGAGTGCGTCCGGATTGTCGTCTGCCAGCAGGATGCGCCGCGGGGGAGTCAGGGTGTCGCGCTCCAACGCGCGCGACTCATCATGCGCGCGTACGACCTCGTCGAGCAGCAGCGGCAGCCGGATGACGAATTCGCTCCCCGCGCCCGCCCCAGCGCTCAGCGCGCTGACGCTGCCCCCGTGCATTTCTACCAGCCGGCGCACCAGCGCGAGTCCGATGCCGAGGCCGCTCGTCGAATGATCCGTCCTGCGATCGAGTTGCGTGAAGAGATCGAAAATGCGCGGCAGGAGTTCGGCGGGAATGCCGATGCCGTTGTCGCGCACGCGTATCTCGACCTCAGTCCCATGCTCCTCGCAGGTGAGCTCGATACGGCCGCCGCGCTCGGTGTACTTCGCCGCATTACCGAGGATGTTGCCGAGGGCTTGGGTAAGGCGTGTGGGGTCGCCATCCACCCGCAGCGCTTGCGGCGGAACCTGCAGTGTGAGTGTGTGCCCACGCTCCTGCAGCAGCGGGTCTATCGTCTCGAGCGCGCGGGTCAGCAGGGTGGCGACTTCCACCGGCTCGCGCGTAAGAGCGATCTTGCCACGGGTGATGCGTGACACATCGAGCAGATCGTCGACCAGACGACTCAGGCAGGCGAGCTGACGCTGGATCACCTCCTGCGCCCATTGCGACTGGCCCGCGGAGGGCTGCATGCGCAACAGCTGCAGCGCATTGTGTATCGGCGCGAGCGGATTGCGCAGCTCGTGGGCCAGCATGGCGAGAAACTCGTCCTTGTTGCGGTCGGCTTCCTGCAGCGCCTGCTCGGCCCGTGCGCGCTCGGCCACTTCTATGTGCAAACTGCGGTTGGTGCGCTCGAGCTCCGCATTAGCACGGTGCAGCGTCGCATTGAGCGTCTCGAGCTCGCGCGTCTTCTCCGCCTGCAGTGTGAGATTGGCTTCCGCCAGCTGCTTGTTGGCGTTGGCCAGGATCCTGTTCAGCTGGCGCAGCTCGTGGCGCTTGCAATACAGCTCGACCAGTACTGCCACCTTGCTGCGCAGGATCTCCGGTACTACCGGGATCGAGACGTAGTCGACCGCGCCGGCCTTGTAGCCGCGCAGGCGGTCGAGCTCGGAAATATGGATGCCGGTGACGAAGATGACGGGAGTCTTCTCGAAGCGCGGATGGGCATGGATCATCTCGGCGGTCTCGAACCCATCCATGTCCGGCATGCTGACATCGAGCAGCACCACCGCAAACTCATCGTGCATCAGCTTATCGAGTGCCTCCCTGCCGGAGTGCGCCAGCACCAGGTTCTGTCCGAGCTCGCCCAGTATCGACTGATAGGTGAGGAGGCGCGCCGGCTGGTCATCGACCAGGAGGATGTTCACGCGGTCATTGGTCATGTCCGCCCTCGCGTGTCGGTGTCGAGACTCAGGGGTGCAGCCACATGCGCACCAGAGAGAGCAGCTGGTCGGTGTTCACGGGCTTGGCAACGTAGTCCGAGGCACCGGCCTCCAGACACTTTTCCCGATCCCCCTTCATGGCTTTCGCGGTCAGCGCAATGATCGGCAGCATGCGGAACTTGTGGTTGCTGCGGATGCGACGCATGGTCTCATAACCGTCCATCTCCGGCATCATCACATCCATCAGCACCAGCGAGAGGTCATCGGTCTGCTCGACGAGATTGATCGCCTCCTGCCCGTTGGTGGCCATGATCACCTCCATACTGTGGCGCTCGAGCAGGCTGTTGAGGGCGAAGATGTTGCGGATATCGTCATCTACCACCAGCACCTTGCGCCCGCTGAGCGGCTCGTCGCTTTCGTGCAGGGTTTCGATCATCTTCTGCTTGGCGGGTGGCAGATTGGCAATCACCCGGTGCAGGAACAGTGCCGTCTCATCCAGCAGCCGCTCGGGTGAGCGTACACCCTTGAGCACGATGCTCTTGGCATTCTTGCGCAGCTCGATCTCTTCCTGATCGGAAAGCTCCCGGCCGGTGAACACCACGATCGGGGTGTGGCGCAGATTGTTATCCGCCTGTACCTCCCCGAGCAGCTGGAAGCCCGACATATCGGGCAGACGCAGGTCGAGGACCACGCAGTCGAAGCCGCCGGCGCGCATGGCCGCCAGTGCCTCGGTACCGGTACCGACGGAGGTGATTTCCACATCGGTATGGCCGAGGAGCTCGCGCACGCTCAACTGCTCCGCCGGATCGTCCTCGACCACCAGCAGCCGTCGCACGCGCGTTGCCGTGAAGCTCTTGAGCCGCTCGAGCGCCTCCTCGAGGCCCTCGGTGGTCACGCTCTTGGTGATGAACGAGAAGGCTCCCCGCTCGAGCCCGTACTGGCGCTCGTCCTCGATGGTGAGGATCTGCACGGGGATGTGACGGGTCTCTGGATTGCGCTTCAACTGGTTCAGCACCGTCCAACCGAGCATGTCCGGCAGGAACACATCGAGCGACACCGCCGTCGGCCGGTGCTTGCGCGCCAACGTGAGCGCGTCGGTGCCGGTGCGCGCCAACACCACCTTGAAGCCGCGCGTGCGTGCCAAGTCGACCAGGATGCGCGCGTAATGCGGATCGTCCTCCACCACCAGCAGGACAGCATCCTCCGGCTGCAGGTCGTCCCGGTCGTCCGGGATCTCTTCCACGCGCACCACCGGCAGCACCGCCGGCTGGAAGGTGGTGCCGTGCGGCGCCACGGCCGCACCCGCGGCTCCCGTCCCCGCACGGCTGTAAGCCGGCCCTGCGTAGGCGAGCGGCAGGTAGAGAGTGAAAGTGCTGCCGCTGCCGGCGATGCTGCTCAGACGAATCTCTCCGCCGAGCAGATGCGCGAGCTCGCGGCTGATCGCCAGTCCCAGTCCCGTACCGCCGTACTTGCGTGCGGTACCGGCATCGGCCTGCTGGAAGGCCTCGAAGATGATGCGCTGCTTTTCCGGCAGGATGCCGATACCGGTGTCGCTCACCGAGAACTCCACCACCGAGGGAGCCTGGCTGAGGGTGGGGTGATCGCTGCTCCAGCCTCCGGTCGCGATGCCGACATGCAGCCGCACGCCTCCGCGCTCGGTGAACTTGAAAGCGTTAGACAGCAGATTCTTCAGCACCTGCAAGAGTCGCTTGGAATCGGTGGTGATCGCGCGCCCGAGGCGCTGATCGAAGTCCGCGGTGAAGGAGAGCTTGCGGGCCTCCGCCTCGTGACGGAAGTTGCGCTCGATAGTCTCGCGCAGGTGAGTGAACAGCAGATCCTCGCACTCGACCGTCACCGTGCCGGACTCGATCTTGGACAGGTCGAGGATGTCGCTGATGAGATTCAGCAGATCGGTGCCGGCGCCATGGATGGTGTTGGCGAATTCCACCTGCCGCGTGCTCAAGTTGCCGTCGGCGTTCTCCGCCAGCTGCTGGCCGAGGATGAGGATACTGTTGAGCGGAGTACGCAGCTCGTGCGACATGTTCGCGAGGAACTCCGACTTGTAGCGCGAGGTCAGGGCGAGCTCCGCAGCCTTCTCCTCGAGCGCGCGCCGCGCCAGCTCGATCTCCTCGTTCTTGCGCTCGACCTCGGCGTTCTGCTCCGCGAGCAGCTTCGCCTTGTTGGCGAGCTCGTCGTTGGTCTGCTGCAGCTCGGTCTGCTGGGTCTGCAGCTCGGCCGCGAGCTGCTGCGACTGCTGCAGCAGGCCCTCGGTCCGCATCGTCGCCTCGATGGTGTTCAGTACCACCCCGATGATGCTCCCGGTAAGCTGCTCGAGGAATGCGAGGTGCGAGGCGGTGAACTCGCCGAGCGAGGCGAGCTCGATCACGGCCTTGACGTGCCCTTCGTAGAGCACGGGCAGCACCACCACACTGCGCGGCCGCGAGCGCAGCAGTCCGCCACGTATCTGGATCGACTCCCCCGGAATGTCGGTGATAAGCGCGCGCTGACGGTCCACCGCCGCCTGACCCACGAGCCCTTCGCCCATGCCGTAGCGGCGCGGCTCGCGGCCCTCATAGGGATCATCGGCGTAGCTCGCGAGCTCGCGCAGATAAGACGATTCCGCCGGCCCGTCCATCACGTAAATGATGCCCTGCTGCGCGTTGACCAGCGGTGCGAGCTCCGAGAGCAGGAGCTTGCCGACCGTGACCAGGTCGCGCTGTCCCTGCATCATGCGGCTGAACTTCGCGAGGTTGGTCTTCAGCCAGTCCTGCTCATTGTTACGGTCGGTGGTTACCCGCAGGTTACCGATCATCGCGTTGATGTTGTCCTTCAGCTCCGAGACCTCGCCGCGCGCTTCCACCTGGATCGAGCGTGTGAGATCACCCTTGGTCACGGCGGTCGCGACCTCCGCGATTGCGCGCACCTGGTTGGTGAGGTTGGCCGCGAGCAGGTTGACGTTGGCGGTCAGATCCTTCCAGGTCCCGGCGGCGCCGGGTACATGCGCCTGGCCGCCCAGGCGCCCCTCGACGCCCACCTCGCGCGCCACGCTGGTCACCTGGTCGGCGAAGATGGCGAGAGTCGCCGTCATGCTATTGATGGTGTCGCCGAGGGCGTTGACCTCGCCTTTCGACTCCACGGTAAGGCGCGGGCGCAGATCTCCGTTGGCGACCGCGGTCACCACCTTGACGATGCCGCGCACCTGATTGGTCAGATTGTTGGCCATCACGTTGACGTTGTCGGTCAGGTCCTTCCAGGTGCCGGCGACTCCCGGCACGACTGCCTGACCGCCGAGTTTGCCCTCGGTGCCGACTTCGCGTGCCAGACGAGTAACCTCGGCCGCGAAGCCGTTCAGCTGATCGACCATGGTATTGATGGTCTCCTTCAGCTGCAGGATCTCGCCCTTCACATCCACGGTGATCTTGCGCGACAGGTCGCCGCGCGCAATGGCGGTGGAGACTTCGGCGATATTGCGCACCTGGCCGGTGAGGTTACGCGCCATGGAGTTGACGTTGTCGGTGAGGTCTTTCCAGGTGCCGCCGACGCCCGGGACGATCGCCTGGCCGCCGAGCTTGCCCTCGGTGCCGACCTCGCGCGCCACGCGCGTGACTTCCGCGGCGAAGCTGTTGAGCTGGTCGACCATGGTGTTGACGGTCTCCTTCAGCTGCAGAATCTCCCCGCGCACATCGACCGTGATCTTGCGCGACAGATCGCCGCGGGCGATGGCGGTCGCGACCTCGGCGATGTTGCGCACCTGGCCGGTGAGGTTGCTCGCCATCGAGTTGACCTTGTCCGTGAGGTCCTTCCACACTCCGCTCACATCCTTCACGTCGGCCTGGCCGCCGAGCTTGCCCTCGGTGCCGACCTCGCGCGCCACGCGGGTCACCTCGGCAGCGAACGCGTTGAGCTGATCGACCATGGTGTTGATCG
>DASQYM010000014.1:0-25797 GCA_035639195.1 Steroidobacteraceae bacterium | reverse complement strand
CAGCAGCATGTGTGCCAAACGCGGATGCACGCCGAGGCGCGCCATGGCGCGCCCATGCGTATTGATGCGCGCGCCATCCTCGAGCGCGCCGAGCCGCTGCAGAAGATCGCGCGCGCTCGCCAGCATGGCCTGCGGCGGTTGATCGAGCCATTGGAGCTGCCGCGCATCGCGTGCGCCCCAGTTGGCTAGCTCGAGAGCAAGCGGCGTCAAATCGGCATCCGTGATCTCCGCTGGAGTCGAGGCGGCGAGCGATACCTGTGCGCCTTCGCTCCAGGCGCGGTAGCACACACCGGGCTCGGTGCGTCCGGCGCGTCCCTGGCGCTGCGCAGCCGCAGCGCGCGAGATTCGCTGCGTTACGAGACGACTCATACCCGTGACCGGATCGAAGCTCGCCCGCCGCATGACACCCGAATCGACCACCACGCGGATGCCGGGAATGGTGAGGCTCGTCTCGGCGATATTGGTCGCAAGCACGACTTTGCGCAGTCCACGCGGTGCGGGCGCAAGCGCGGCATCCTGCGACTCCGCCGGCAGGTCGCCATAGAGCGGCAGCATGGTGACCGCGCTCAGCCGTGCCGACTCCAGCGTTGCCTGCACGCGGCGGATCTCGCGTGCTCCGGGCAGGAATGCCAGCACATCGCCGTGCTGCTCGCGCAGTGCTCGGAGAATCAGCTGCGCGACGAGTCTCTCGGCCGAGTGCGCCGTGTGTGTGCCCGGAGCCGGCGGCAGCAGCGGCAGGCCTTCCCCGGCATATTGCGTCGCGACCTCGAAGGTGCGGGCCGCGCTGCTGACGCGCGGCGCATCACCGAGCAGGCGCGCCACCGCCGCGCCATCGAGCGTCGCCGACATGACGAGGATGCGCAGCTCGGGAGAGAGCACGCTGCGCGCATCGAGACACAGCGCAAGCCCGAGGTCGGCCTGCAGGCTGCGCTCGTGGAACTCATCGAAGATCACCGCGGCCACGCCCTCGAGCGCCGGGTCGTCCTGCAGCAACCGTGTAAGCACGCCCTCGGTCACGACCTCCACGCGCGTCGCAGCGGAGATGCGCGTCTCGAGCCGCATTCGATAGCCGACCGTAGCACCGGGCTGCTCACCGAGGGTTTGTGCCATGCGCGCGGCGACGGCCCGTGTGGCGAGCCGCCGCGGCTCGAGCATCAGCAGTCGCTTACCCTGTGCCCAGGGCTCAGTGAGCAGCGCGAGCGGCACGACCGTGCTCTTGCCCGCGCCCGGCGGCGCCTCGAGCACCGCGGATGTGTGGCTTCTCAGGGCCGCGCGCAGCGGCGCAAGCGCCGCATCGATCGGCAGCCCCGATTTCACCAGATGCGCACGCGCTGATCCGGCGGCAGATAGAGCTTCTGATCCGGGCGCACGTCGAAGGCGCCGTACCAGGCGTCGATGTTGCGCACCACGCCGTTGATGCGAAAGTCCGAGGGACTGTGGGGATCGCTCGTGACCTGCGAGCGCAGGTCCTCATCGCGCTGCTTTTGCCGCCACACCTGCGCCCAGGAGAGAAAGAAGCGCTGATCTGCGCTCAGTGCCCCGAGGCGCGGCGCGGCCTTGCCGTGCAGCGAGCGGTGGTAGGCGTCGTTCGCCACCGAGAGCCCACCGAGGTCGCCGATGTTCTCGCCGAGTGTCAGGCGGCCGTTGATGTTGAGGCCGGGAAGCACGGTGTAGCCGTCGTACTGAGCCGCCAGACGATCGACGCGCGCGTGGAAGGCTTCCGTGTCCTGCGGCAGCCACCAGGTGTGCAGGACTCCGCGAGCGTCTGATTTGGCACCCTGGTCGTCGAAGCCGTGACCCATCTCGTGGCCGATGACTCCGCCCACCGCACCGTAGTTGACCGCCGCGTCGGCGTGCGGGTCGAAGAACGGCGGCTGGAGGATCGCCGCCGGAAAGACCACTTCGTTGAAGGTCGCGTTGTAATAGGCATTGATGGTCTGCGGTGTCATGCCCCACTCGCCACGGTCGGTGGGCCCGCCCAGCCGTTTCACCTGACGCTGCCAATCGAACGCGGCGGCGCGCGCGACATTACCGAAGGCATCGCCCGGCTTGACCGCGAGCGCGGAGTAGTCCCGCCACTTATCCGGGTAGCCGATCTTCGGGCGAAAGGCGGCGAGCTTCTCCAGCGCGACCTTCTTGGTGTCGGCACTCATCCAGGGAAGCTTCTCGATGTGCTCCCGGTAGGAGATGCGCAGGTTTTCCACCAGCTCGAGCATCTGCGCCTTGGAGGAGGGCGGGAAGTAACGCTGCACATACAGCTCTCCGGCTACCTCTCCGAGTCCGGCATCGACCGCGGCCGTGGCGCGCTTCCAGCGCGCCTGCTGCTGTTGACGTCCATGGAGCGTGCGCCCGTAGAAGTCGAAGGCCTCGTCGTCGAAGGCTTTCGGCAGCGTATCGGCGTTGCCGGCGAGATAGTGGTAGGTGAGGTACTGCCGCCAGCGCTCCACCGGTACCTGCCGGAACAGCGCGCCGAGCGCCTGCACCGCATCGGGTTCGAACACGATGAAGCGCGGTTGCCGCTCGAGCTCGGCTCCGGCGAGCAGCTGCGGCCACGGAAAACCGGGCGCAAAGGCGACGAGCGCCTCGCGCTCGTAGGGATTGTAGGTGAGGTCGCGCTCGCGTGTCTTTGCGCGCGGCCAATGCGCGGCGGCGATGCGTGTCTCGAGCTCGACGATCGATTTGGCGGCCTGCGCCGCATCGGCCTGGCCCGCCAGCGTCAGCACCTTTTCGATATGCGCGGTGTACTTGGCGCGCAGCTCCTGATAGACCGGCTCCTCCTTCAGATAGTAGTCGCGGTCGGGAAGCCCGAGTCCGCCCTGAAACACCTCCACCATGTAGTGGTCGGGATCCTTCTCGTCAGGATCGATATCGAATCTCACCGGCGCGGTGAGGCGCAGCTCGGGCCGCCCCATGAAGCCGGCGATCGCCTCATGCGTGCGGGCGGCCGCGATGGCATCCAGCACCGCTTGCGCGGAGCTCAGCCCGGCGCGGTCGATGGCGTCGGTGTCGAGATAAGCGTGGTAGAAGTCGTGGAGCTTCTGCTGGTTGCTGCCTTGCGGGCTGTCCTTGGGGAGCGCCTCGAGAATGTCGCGTACCTGTTGCAACGAGCGCTCGCGCAGCATGGCGAAACTGCCCCACGAGGCGCGGTCAGGCGGAATCTGCGCCGTGTCGAGCCAATGACCATTGGCATAGCGTGCGAAGTCATCCCCGGGCTTCACGCTCGGATCCCCGCCCGAGAGATCCAGGCCAAAGCTGCCGATCTGCGCCTGAGCGGCAGTGGCCGCCGCGGCGGCCAGGGTATCGCGGGAAGCCGCGAGGCTCAGCGCGAGGGCGCAACCGGTGATCAGGGCCGCGGACAGGATGCGAGTCAACATGCAGGCCACTCCATCTCCGATCTCACCATTGCGCACGCCACGCTCCCCAGGCAAATAGCAGCCACGCCGCAATCCAGGCAACGCCACCCAGAGGCGTGAGTACACCGAGGCCGCGCGCGGCGCCGAGAGCGAGCGCATACAGACTTCCGGAGAACAGCACCACCCCGCTGGCGCTCAACACTGCGGCGCTGCGCAGCGCGCCCGCAGCAACACCATCGCGCGGCTCGAGAACGCGCAGGGTCAGCCCGATACCGAGTAGTCCCAGCGCCTGGAAGAAGTGGTAACGCACGGCCGTGTCCCACAACTGCAGCCGCTCGGGCGGAAGTTGACTCTTGAGCCCGTGGGCGCCGAACGCGCCACAGGCGGTGGCGAGCGCCAGCAGCAGCCCGGCGAGTGCGAGCGCACGCGTACTACTCACCGCGTGGGCCGAGCAGCGGCTTTATCAGATCGAGCGGCAGGGGGAAAACGATGAGCTGCGTGCGCTCGTGGGCGATGTCGGCGAGGGTCTGCAGGTAACGCAGCTGCAGGGCGCTCGGGGCCTGCGCCAGCGCCTGCGCTGCCTCCACCAGAGTCTGCGCCGCCTGCTTCTCGCCCTCGGCGTTGATGATCTTGGCACGGCGCGTACGCTCGGCCTCGGCCTGTTTCGCCATGGCGCGGATCATCGTCTCATCGAGGTCGACGTCCTTGATCTCGACCGTCGAGACCTTGATTCCCCAGGCTTCGGTGCTCTGATCGAGAATGCGCTGCAGGTCGACGTTCAGCTTGTCACGCTGCGCCAGCAGGTCGTCCATCTCGTGCTGGCCGACCACCGAGCGCAGGGTGGTCTGCGCCACCTGGCTCGTGGCATCGAAGGCATTGGCTACCTGGATGATGGCCTTGCCGGGATCGACGATGCGGAAGTAGACGACGGCGTTCACCTTGACCGAGACGTTGTCGCGCGTGATCACGTCCTGCTTGGGCACACTGAGCACGATCACCCGCAGGTCCACCTTGCGCATTCGCTGCACCACCGGCCAGATGACTATCAGACCCGGGCCTTTGATGCCGCGGAAGCGGCCCAGCGTGAACACGACGGCGCGTTCGTACTCGTTCAGCACGTTGATGGCACTGAACAGCAGCACGACGATGAGTATTACAACGGCGATCACGAACGGCATGTGGAACTCCGTGACGGCGGCGCGCTTACTGCGGCTCGACCCACAATGTTAGACCTTCCACCTTGACGATGCGCGCCAGCTCGCCCGCGCGCAGCGGACGGTCGCTGCGGGCATTCCACAACTCACCGCCATAGCGCACCCTGCCCTTGCCGGCGAAATCCGCCACCACCTCGGCGCTCGCGCCGATCATGCCTTCCGCGCCGGTGGCGACCGGATGGCGCATGGCGCGCGTGCCCATATAGACGATGCCGCCCACCATGAGAGCGCCGACGGTGGCGATTGCGGCGATCAGCGGGCGCCCGACGCTCAGCCCGGGCACATCCGTGTCGAAAAGGATGAGCGAGCCGACCACGAAGGCAATGATCCCTCCGATACCGAGGGAGCCATAGGTCGGAAAGAAGAACTCCGCAATGATCATGGCGGTGCCGACCACAACCAGCGCCAGCCCCGCGTAGTTGACGGACAGAATCTGGAATGCGAACAGAGCGATGAGCAGGCAGATCGAGCCGGCGACCCCGGGCAGCACGGCGCCCGGGTTGTAGCCCTCGAGCAGCAGCCCCCAGATGCCGATCACCATGAGCCCGTAGGCCACG
This sequence comes from Steroidobacteraceae bacterium, assembly GCA_035639195.1. GTDB lineage: Bacteria > Pseudomonadota > Gammaproteobacteria > Steroidobacterales > Steroidobacteraceae > 13-2-20CM-66-19. The sequence continues at coordinate 20,673 of DASQYM010000014.1, read as the reverse complement.
GTCGGGTTGGTGATGACCGCGAGCAGCTGCGTGCGCCAGTCGGGCTTCATGCGCACGACCGCCAGATCGCGCGTCGCAAGCTTCTCAGTGCGGTCGTCGATGTGCACCTCGTGCCCATCGATGCGCGCGAGCAGATCGCTCTCGTCACGCGCGATGAGATCGATCACCTTCTGCTGCAGTGCTGCGTTGGCCGAAAGGCTCGCGGCGCCCCGTACCGCCTGCTCGGCCCAGTCGGCATTGCGGCCGCGCAACTCTGCGAGCCCGCGTATGTAGGCGACCGCATCGTTCACCACCTTGCGCTCCATCGCACTGCGCGGCGCATTCGCCGGCTCGCCGTCAGTGGAAGCATCGCCCTGCGGCTTACCCGCGTCGTGATCGCTCTTGCCCTCACCGCCGCCGCTCGTACCCGGAGCTCCCGTGCCCGGCTTTTCCCCCGGACGCGCGCCGCCGCCGGGCAAAGGCGCCGCGCCGGGCTCGGGCTCACCACCGATCGGCACCGGAGTCGCGGCGCCAAGGTTGGTGGCCGGCGCCATCGCCGCGAGGTGACTGGCGTAGAGAATGTAGGTGCCGGCGCTCGCCGCGCGCGCCCCGGAGGGACTCACGTAGGCGACCACCGGAATCGAGGAAGCGAGGATCGCGCGAATGATGTCGCGCATGGCGCTGTCGAGCCCGCCGGGGGTGTCCATCTCGAGCACGACGAGCCGGGCGCCACTGGTCTGCGCCGTCTCGATACCGTGCACGATATAACGTGAGGTGGCAGGCCCGATCGCGCCGTTGATCTCGAGGATCGCTGCGGTGTCAGCGGCCCCGGTGCGCGCCGCGGGCGCAGCCGCAGCCAGCCGATGCAGCAGCGGCATGAGCAGCAGTGCGGCCACGAGCACCGAGTATCGGGCGGCGCGCCCAGCGATGTTCATGACTGCACCCTACTCTTGCGCCGCCGGCATTCGCAATCGCACGCCGTGTGGCGCGCGAGACTGTCAGGAAGGTCTCCGACCGCTACGGCGCGGCTTGCCGCGCGGCACAGATGGCAACCCGGTGTGCTGGGTGCGGAAGGGACGCTCACTGCCGTGCCGCCCCGCGGGAGCCTTACCGGTGCCTGGTGGCTGATAGGCCGGTACCAGGTGACCGCGGCCGTTACCAATCAGATCCGCCCGCCCCATGCGGCGCAGTGCCTCGCGCAGCAGCGGCCAGTTGTTGGGATCGTGGTAGCGCAAAAAGGCCTTGTGCAGCCGCCGCACCTTCAACCCCTTGGGGATCAACACTGGCTCACTGTCGCGGGTGATGCGCCTCAGCGGATTCTTGCCGGAGTGGTACATCGCCGTCGCGGTCGCCATCGGGCCGGGAAGGAAGGCCTGCACCTGATCGGCACGAAAGCCGTTCTTCTTCAGCCACAGCGCAAGCTGCAGCATGTCCAGATCCGATGTGCCGGGATGCGCGGCGATGAAATAGGGAATGAGGTACTGCTCCTTGCCCGCTTCCTTCGAGTAACGCTCGAAGAGCTCCTTGAAGCGGTCGTAAGCGGCCACGCCCGGTTTCATCATCTTCGACAGCGGTCCCTCCGCGAGCGCTTCCGGTGCGATCTTGAGGTAGCCGCCGGTGTGGTGCTGCGCGAGCTCCTTGACGTACTCCGGAGATTCGACCGCCAGGTCGTAGCGCACGCCCGAGGCTATCAGCACCTTGCGTATGCCGGGCAGCGCACGCGCCCGGCGATACAGACGGATCAACGGGCCGTGATCGGTATTGAGATTCGGGCAGATGCCCGGATACACGCACGAGGGGCGGCGGCAGGCACTCTCGATTGCACGGCTCCGACACGCCAGGCGGTACATGTTGGCAGTCGGTCCGCCGAGATCCGAGATGACCCCGCTGAAGCCCGGGACGGTGTCGCGCACCGTCTCTAACTCGCGCAGCACCGACTCCTCCGAGCGGCTCTGGATGATGCGCCCCTCGTGCTCGGTGATGGAGCAGAACGTGCAACCCCCGAAGCAGCCGCGCTGGATGGCGACCGAGAAGCGGATCATTTTGTAAGCCGGGATGTGGGCCTTGCCGTAGAACGGGTGCGGTGCACGCGCGAACGGAAGCTCGTAAACCCAGTCCATCTCCTTCGTGGTGAGCGGAATCGGCGGCGGATTCAGCCACACCTCCGCATCGCCATGCCGCTGCACCAGAGCGCGCGCGTTACCCGGGTTCGACTCCAGGTGCAGAATGCGCGAGGCATGTGCATAGAGCACCGGATCGGCGGCCACGCTCTCGTAGCCTGGCATGCGGATCACACTGCGCTCACGATCGGCATTCTTCACGCGCCGCACGAACCGCACGACTTTCTCGCTGCCGGGCATCGCAGCTGTGCTGGTGCACGCCGGGGCCGCCGCGGCAGAGGGTACGCCATCGGCCGCAGAACCGGCGCCACTCGCGCCGCCGCCCGCCGTCATGGCATACGGGTCGACGGGTGGGTTGAGAGGTCCCGGTGCATCGAGATGCGTCGAGTCGATCTCGATCCAGCCATCGGGCAAGCCCTTGCGGATGAACACCGTGCCACGCACGTCGGTGATGTCGTGAATGGACTCGCCCGCGGCGACTCGATGGGCGATCTCGCAGATCTGCCGCTCACCGTTGCCGTAGATTAGAAGGTCCGCCTTGGCATCGAGCAGCACCGAGCGGCGCACTTTCTCCGACCAGTAATCGAAGTGCGCGATGCGCCGCAGCGAGGCCTCGATACCGCCGATCACGATCGGCACGTCGCGGAATGCCGCGCGCGCGCGCTGCGCATAGACGATCACCGAGCGGTCCGGTCGCCGTCCGCCTAGGCCACCTGCGGTATAGGCATCATCGCTCCGCAGGCGGCGATCCGCGGTGTAGCGGTTCACCATCGAGTCCATGTTGCCCGCGGTGATGCCGAAGAACAGATTCGGCCGGCCGAGCGCCGCGAACGCTTGCGCGTCCCGCCAGTCCGGCTGCGCGATGATGCCGACGCGAAAGCCCTGCGCTTCGAGCAGGCGCCCGATGATCGCCATGCCGAAGCTCGGATGATCGACGTAGGCATCGCCGCTGATGATGATCACATCGCAGCTGTCCCACCCGAGCAGGTCCATCTCCGCTCGCGACATCGGCAGGAAGGGCGCCGTGCCGAAGCGCGCCGCCCAGTGCTTGCGGTAGCCGGTGATGTCGGGGGCGGTCTGCATGGGGATCTGCATGGGACCGCAGATTAGAGCAGAACAGCTGCGGCGCAGTCAGGCCCTCATCTTGGGCTTGGCGGTCGAGCGCTGTATGCGCGGCGGAGGCGGCAGCGCTCAGGCTATAGTGGGTTCACGCAGTTCGATAGGTCTGACTGAAGGGAGCGCGCAGATGCGTGGGTTGTCGAGACTCGTGACAGGGTGCGGGGCATTGCTCGTCCCGATGGCCTTGACCGTCGGTGCGCAGGCGCTGGCGCAGAGCGCCACCGCGCCGCGCCTCGTCACGCCGGTGTTTTCGCAGTTGATCATGTTCTCGCTGCCGCCGGAGTTCAAGTCCACCAAGCCAACCTACGAGAAAAACAGCGGCAGCTTCTACATACGCGAGCAGGTACCCGAAGGTGAGAGTCTCGCTAACTGGTCACACATGATCACGCTCTCGGGCACGCGCGGCCTGGCGACGAATCCCAACGTGACTCCGCAGGCGCTGCTCGCGCGCATGACGTTGGACTTCCAGCGCAATTGCCCCGACACCTTCAGCAGCAATGCGCCCGGCCAGCAGAAAATCGATGGCTACGATGCCTACGAGGTCATCGTCAGCTGCGGACGCGTCCAATCCGACAAGCCCTACGGCGTCTCGGCAATCATGCTGAGCGTCAAAGGCTCGAACGACTACTACGCGCTGCAGTGGACCGAGCGCGGCCACGACTCGGCGCAGCCGTCGCCCATCGATGTCGCGTACTGGACGCGGCAGCTCGCCAGACTGAACCCGATCAGGCTCTGCCCCATCGTGCCGGGCGAGTCCGCACCGTATACGAGCTGCACCGCCCGCTAGACTGAGCCGGCCGGGCGGCCTTGCATGGTACCAAGGTACTAATGTACCATCGTACCATGCAGACCGTTACCCGCACCCAGACCGGCGTGCGCCTCGAGAGCCGCCTGCTCAAGGTTCTGAAGGCACTCGCTACCGAACTCGACATGTCACTCGGTGATCTGCTCGAGGGCATCGTGCTGCATGCATTCGAGGGCAAGGCGCCTTTCTCCGCGGCGACGCTGCGCAAAGTCAAGGCACTCAAGGCAGTCTACGGACTCGACCTCACGGCGAAGGACTCGCATCAGCTGCGCGAGGACGGCGATGACCGCTGACTGTCCTGAGCTCGAGCGCTTCCTGCGCGGCGAGATCCCGGCCACGGGCTTTGCTCATCGTGATCACGTACGTATGGCCTTCGAGATGCTGCGCCGTCACGATTTCGCGGAGAGTGCGCTGCGGTTCTCACGGACTCTGCGCACCATGGCGCGGCAGGCCGGCAAGCCGCAGGCGTTCCACCAGACGGTGACCATTGCGTTCCTGGCGCTCATCGCCGAGCGCATGGACGTAAGCGAGTGTCAGGACTTCGCGGCGTTCGAGCGCAACAATCCAGACCTCATGGAGAAAGGCGTGCTCGCACGCTGGTACCCTCCAGAGCGCCTCGCGAGCGAGCGAGCCCGCCGGACATTCCTGCTGCCGGAGCCGGCCCGGTGAGCGCGCCGCGAATTCTCGGCTGCTACCGTTTCACATTCAGCGCGCTCATCCTCCTGGCGAGCCTGCAGACGCTCGTTGCCGCGCACTCCGACCATGCCATCGCTCTGCTGGCAACGACTGCGATCCCGGGTGCTCTGATCCTCTGCTGGCGGCGGATGCAGTGGTTAGGGGCCGCATGTTGCTCGGCGTGTTCGGCCGTGCCCCGGTCATGTCGGCCATGCAGGGTGAATGGTCAACTCGCTTCCTGCTGTACGCGGCGAGTGCGCTGTTCATCGTGACGCTGGACCGCGCGCTGATGCGCTCCTGCTGAACTGCAGCCGTACTCAGTACAGCAGCACGGAGCGCCGCTCACCCTGCCAGTCGGCTTCGTCCGCCGCGGCGAGGGAGTCGAGGTCGGCGGGAGTAGCGTGCGGATCGTCAACCCAGGTGCGCAGCAGCTCGCTGCCGTTGATGACATCGATCGGCCGGCGCTTGAACTCATACTCGTACGGGAAGTCCGCCCACAGCGGGTACTCCGGGTGCAGACGCCGCAGGGCCTTGAAGGCGAGCGCAATCAGCCGCCAGGGCCGGAATGCGCCATGGTCGTAGTGCGCACTGTCTTCCACGTGCACCTGGAAGCCGCTGCACAGGCTCCCCACGTGCTTGTTGAACGTCGGCTCGAACCAGCATGCGCGCAGCCGGCAGCCCTGCAACCACGCCGGCGCCAGTGCGCGCATCTGCTTCATCAGCACCTCGACCTCCAGATCGGGAGCGCCGAGCAGCTCGAGCGGACGTGTCGTGCCGCGACCCTCCGAGAGCGTCGTGCCTTCGAGCATCACCGTGCCCGCGTAGCAGCGCGCCATGGAAAGATTCGGTGCGTTGGGGCTCGGATTGATCCAGCTGCGTTCAAGCAGCGGCCAGCCGAAACCCGGCGCCTGTTCCGGCTGCCAGCCGTGCATCGTGATCACCTCGCATTCCACATCGAGCCGCAGCGTGCTGATGAACCAGCGCGCCAGCTCGCCCAGGGTGAGGCCGTGTCGCATCGGCAAGGCGCCCGCCCCGACGAAGCTCTCCCAGCCAGCGCGCAGCTTCAGACCCTCGATCGGCCGCCCGGCCGGGTTCGGTCGATCGAGAACCCACACGGCCTTGCCCGCCCTGGCGGCTTCCTCGAGCACGTAGCACAGCGTGGTGATGAAGGTGTAGATGCGACAGCCGAGATCCTGCAAATCGACCAGCAGCACATCGAAGGTGTCCATCATCGCCGCCGTCGGTCGGCGCACGCTGCCGTAGAGACTGAACACGGGAATGCGGTGCAGCGGATCGACATAGTCGGCCGACTCCACCATGTTGTATTGCTTGTCGCCGCGCAGGCCATGCTGCGGGCCGAAAGCGGCGGTGAGTCGCAGCGACGCGAGCGCGGCGAGGGCATCGAGCGAGTGTGTGAGTGCACGAGTCACCGAGGCCGGGTGAGCCAGCAATGCCACACGCCTTCCCAGCAGCGGCTTGCGCAGCGCGGGTTCTTCGAGCAGGCGCTCGATGCCGAGTTTCATACGGACCGCAACTCCAGTGCGAAGCTCTCGGGATGATGAAAGTCCGGGTTCCCCGCCGGATGCCGCAGTGCCCAGTACGCAAGCCGGCCATCCTCTTCCTCGATCACTGCGGCGAGTGCCAGGCGTAGCTCCTGCGCGTTCTCGAGCGGTGCGAGCCCGCCGAGATGCACGGTTGCGGAGAGCTCGAGACCATCGCGGTCGCGGTGTACCGTCAAACCCGGCGCCTGGACGAGAGTCGCGGCGCTCATGCCGGTGCGGTAGCTCTGGAAACAGTAGGCGGCCCAGTCGAGAGCAGGCGAGAAGTTGAACTCATGGTACGCGCTGCTGCCCGGCGCGCTGACGAACGCCTCGAAGCAGGTATGTCTCCACAGCCCATCCGCGCGACGCCCGGCGCGGATGCTCGGCAAGCGCACCCGGGCCATGTCGGCGCGCAACGCGTAGCGGCAGTTGAGCGTACTGCCGGTCGTGAAGCGCGCTTCCGCCGAGATGCTCCAGACGCTTTCGCCGCCGGCACCCGGATGAGCCAGCAGATAGGCCCGTTGTGGGCTCGCGAGGCTCATGCAGCGCTGCGCTCAGGCCTGCAGCCATTCCCGCAGCGCCCGCGTCACCTCATCAGGCTGCTCGAGAGTGGACACGTGCCCACTGCCGGCCACCGTGACCAGGCGCGACCCGGCGATGCCGGCGGCGATCTCGGCGGCACGCTCGGGCGGGGTGAGCTCATCGTGCTCGCCCACCAGCACGAGCGCCGGGCAACGGATGCCGCCGAGCGTCGGGCGCGAATCGCTCCGGCCGATGATGGCAGCTTGCTGGCGGATGAACGCCTCTGCCCCCACCTCCTCCGCCATCAGAGTGAACAGCCCGCGCAGCGCCGCATCCTTGTGGCGCGCCGCATGCACCAGACGCGGGAACTGCTGCTCTACGATCTCGGCCAGCCGTCCTTGCGCGGCCACGGTCATCTGGGCGCGCCGCATGGCGCTCTGCTCGGGCGTGTCGGCACGCGCGCTCGTGTCGAGCAGCGCCACCCGGGCGATGCGCTGCGGAGCCTGCCGCAGGATCTCGAACGCGATGTAACCGCCCATCGAGAGCCCCACCAGGGCGAAGCGCGGCGGGGCGGTGGCGAGGATGCGCTGCGCGATACCACTCATGGTGTCATCGCGGGTGTGATCGGCGACCGTGACGGGTCCGGTGCGCCACAGCTGCGGAATCTGCGCCGCATACATGCGCGCCGAGGCGAGGAGTCCCGGTATCAATACGATGGGAAGCGGCTCGCTCACGTGCGCGAGGTTAACATGTGCTCATGCGAGACCGCATTGCGCCCACGCTCGGCTGGATCTGCGTCACACTGCTGAGCGCGCTCGTCACGCTGAGCATCACGGCTGCGCCGGTTGCGTGCGCGGCCGCCGCGGCACCGGCCGCAGCCGGTCGATCCATGCCCGCAGCCGACGTGCGTTCGGCAGCACCGAGCGCCGCGCTGCCTCCCGCGGCTGCGTCGCTGGATACGGGCGCCGCGGCACGTTTCGCGGCGCTGGCTCTCAAGTGCCTGCACCAGGAGTATCCGAATCACATCAGTCATACGCTCAACGGCGATTCCGACGTGCGGCCGCCGCGCGAGCTGACGCCGGCGTTCTACGGCTGCTTCGACTGGCACTCGGACGTTCACGGCCATTGGCTGCTGGTGCGGCTGGTCAGGCTCTTCCCGGGCGCGCCGTTCGTGCCCGAGGCGCGTGCGGCGGTGGCCCGCAGTCTCACGCCGCAGAACATCGCTGCCGAGCTCGCCTATCTGCGCGGCGGGCGCACATCGACGGTCTCAACCTGAGTCGTGCATGGATGCTCGAGGGCATCGCGCACGGCCTCCCGGAGCGGGATCCGCGCATCGCCGCGCTGCGCGCAGGTGCCGCAGCGCACGCCGCCGCCGCGCTCCCGGCAGTGACCGGGGAGCACTACGAAGGCGGTCACTGGCTTGGCACCTACGCGGTATATCTGACCAGTCAGGCAGGATTGCAGCAGCGCTGAGTGATGCAGCCCGAGCAGGGCCGCGTTAGCTCAGCGCCTCGCTGAGCTCGGCCTTCAGATCATCGACGTCTTCGACACCCACCGAGAGTCGAACGAGGCCGTCGCTGATACCAAGGGATGCGCGCACCTGCGCCGGCAGCGAGGCATGCGTCATCAGCGCCGGGTGCTCGATGAGACTCTCGACGCCGCCGAGACTCTCAGCCAGCGCGAACAGCCGGCAGCGCTCGAGTACGCGGCGCGAGGCCGTGAGTCCACCGCGCAGCACGGCGGTGACGATGCCGCCGAAGCCAGCGCTCATCTGACGGCGCGCGAGCGCGTGCTGGGGGTGGCTCGCCAGTCCCGGATAGCGCACCTGCTCGATGGAGGGATGCTTCTCGAGGAACTGCGCGATGGCGAGTGCATTGCTGCAATGCCGTTCCATGCGCAGCGCCAGTGTCTTGATCCCGCGCAGCGTGAGGAACGAATCGAACGGGCTCGGCACGCCGCCCACCGCATTCTGCAGGTACGCGATGCGCTCGCCGAGATCCGAGCCGGCCCCCACGATCGCCGCACCGCCGATGGCGTCGGAGTGCCCGTTGAGGTACTTGGTGGTCGAGTGCACGACGACGTCGAAGCCATGCTCGAGCGGCCGCTGCAGAAAAGGGGTCGCAAAGGTGTTGTCGCACACGCTGAGCAGGTTGTGCTGCCGGGCGATGCGCGCCACTGCAGCAAGGTCGACCAGCTTCAGCATCGGGTTGGTCGGTGTTTCCACCCACACGAGGCGCGTGTCGGCTCTGATCGCTGCCTGCAACGCGCCCGGATCCGACAGGTCGACGAACGCCACCTGGTGTCCGGCCGAGCGCTTGCGCACGTTCTCGAGCAGGCGGTAGCTGCCCCCGTAGAGATCGTGCATGGCGACGATGTGCGAACCGGCATCGAGCAGCTCGAGGAGTGTGGCCGTCGCGGCCATACCGGAGGCGAAGGCAAACGCGGCTGCACCGCCTTCGAGGTTGGCGAGCGCCGCCTGCAGCGCATCCCGGGTGGGGTTGCGGGTGCGTGAGTAGTCGTAGCCCTGGTGCACGCCGGGGCTCGACTGGACGTAAGTGGAGGTGGCGTAGATCGGTGGCATGACCGACCCTGTCTGCGGATCGGGCTGCTGACCTCCGTGGATGACGCGCGTGGCAAATCGCTGTGCCGGTTTTTCTTCACTCATGGGAAGCAAAGTCTCTTTGCGATCGCGGCTGCGACCGAGGAGTTTGCCTCACAGCTTGCGCCGCAGCCAGTTGAGCAGATCGATGCGCGTGATGAGTCCCTGGAACTCGCTGCCGCGCATGACGATCGCCACCATGCCGCGCTTGAAGATCTCCATCAGCTGCGCCACCGGCGCGTCGACCGGCACGGTCACGAGATGACTCGCCATGGCGCGCGTCACCGGCTCGTTGAAGTGCTCGGGGTTAGCGACCACTTCCAGCAGGATGTCTTCCTCGTCGACGATGCCGACGATGCGCCCGTCCTTCATCACCGGCACCTGCGAGACATCATATAGCTTCATGCGCCGGTAGGCGGCCATCACCGTCTCGGTGGCGTTCACCGTGACCGCGGCGTGCTCCGCATGGGGGCGAGCGATGAGATCGCGCAGGTCCCCGGAGTGCGCGCGCTCGAGGAATCCCTGATCGAGCATCCAGTAATCGTTGTAGACCTTGGAGAGGTACTTGTTGCCGCTGTCGCATACGAAGCTCACCACGCGCTTCTTGGCGCGCTGCTCGCGGCAGTAGCGCAAAGCAGCCGCCAGCAGCGTGCCGGTGGAGGTGCCCGCGATGATGCCCTCGCGCGCGAGCAGCTCGCGACAGTTGCGGAAAGCCTCCGCATCCGGAATGCTGTAGGCGGCGGCCACGCGCGAGAAGTCGGCCACCGACGGCACGCTGTCCCCGCCGATACCCTCCACCTGCCACGGCGTCATCTTCTCGGGCAGCCGTCCCGTGGTAGCGAAGCTCGCGAGCCCGGAGCCTACGGGATCCGCGAGCACCATCTCGACTCGCGGCGCGGTGCGCGCGAAATAGTGCGTAAGTCCCGCAAGCGTACCGCCGGTGCCCACGCCACACACCACGGCATCGAGCCGGCCACCCATCTGCTCCCAAATCTCAGGCGCGGTGGTCTGCTCATGAGCTGCGGCGTTGGCGGGATTGCCGAACTGGTTGACGAAATAGGAATCGGGCATCTCACCTGCGAGCCGCTCGGCAACGTCGCGGTAGTACTCCGGATGCCCCTTGCTCACATCGGAGCGCGTCATGACGACGTCCGCCCCCATGGCCCGCAGATGAAAGATCTTCTCCTGGCTCATCTTGTCGGGAATGCACAGCAGCAACCGATAGCCTTTCTGCGCCGCGACCAGTGCGAGACCGAGCCCGGTGTTGCCGGCGGTGGCCTCGATCAGCGTGGCGCCTTTGCGCAGGCGCCCGCTGCGCTCGGCCGCCTCGATGAGATACAGACCGATGCGATCCTTGATCGAACCGCCCGGATTCTGATTCTCGAGCTTCAAAAACAGCTCGCACGGTCCGGTATCGATGCGCCGCACCGCCATGAGCGGCGTGTTGCCGATCATCTCCAGCACGTTGCCGTAGTTTGCGGCGGCCATCAGCGGTCCTGGGGAAAGCCCGTGCGCGATTGTACGGCAAGCGCGTCCCGGGAAGGCGTGCCTGGTGAGCGCGTGCGGAGCTCAGTCGACCTCGACGATGAGCCCGGCGGTGATCCAACCGCGCAGCAGTGCCGCAGCGTGCGCGGGAGCCTCGCTGTCGCCGAGCTCTTCGCATAGCAGTGCGCAGAGCTCGCCAAACGGCCACCCGCTGCGTGCGGCATCGAGCACGCCGGCTTCGGTTTTCGCCAGCGAGCGGTAGTAGCTGGTGAGCTGCTCGCGCCACAGCAGCCATTCCGTGGCAGTCGCCCCAAGTGTCATTTCCGGTCGCTCACCATCCTCGCTCAGCGCTTTCCACAGTTGCGGCACGTTCCACCATAGCGTCAGCCGCTGCATGCTCGGGTGCCAGCGGAAGCGCAGCTGTGCCCAGTGTGCGGGCGCGATGCGCGCCAGATCCCCTACGCCGAGCGGCGCTGCATCGGCGGCATCGAACACCGAGCTCATCGACCACTCCCATTGCGCCAGCTCGGACAGGACCGGTGCCGCAGCATAGTGCTCGCGGGCGGCGAGAAACGTGGCGAGCCCGTCGCCGTAATAGCGAATGGAGAAAAACGGCGAGTCGTGCGCGGCGATGTACTCCGCCGCGAGGGAGCCGAAGTCCGCTTCACCGAGCAGTTTGGCGAGCACCGGGTAGTTGCTCGCGAGCGCCTCGGCGAGCCTGCTGCGGTAGGCTCCGGCGTAGATACCGAGCCTGGTGGCGGCCGGGACGCGCGCAGTCCCGACCACACGCGCGGCCACTGCGCCGTTGCCGCGCAGAAGATAGTCCTGAAACTCGCGCTGCAGTTGCGCCAGTGCGCTCACGGGCCGCCGCCCACGACACGTTTGCTGCGGCCGCGCGGCACCTGCGGACGCGGCCGGGCCTTGGCTTTACCAAGCGCCCGCCCGCTCGTGCCGGCGCCATCCGCGGGCCGCATGTCAGCGAGCGTACGCGCGCACAGCGCGCGCGCCCGCTCGAGCTCCGCGCACAGCTCCTCGAGCGGTGGGATGTGGTCATCGCGCTCGATCATGGTCGAGACCGCACCGAAGCGACGCAGCGCCGCCGCATACAGCTCCCACACGCGATCCGGCACCGGATGATCGTGGGTGTCGACCAGATAGTCCCCGTGATCCTCGTGTCCAGCGAGATGGATCTGCTGCACGCGTCCGGCGGGTATGGCGCTCAGATACTCGAGCGGATCGAACTGATGGTTCACCGCGCTCACGTAGATGTTGTTCACATCGAGCAGGATCAGACAATCGGCGCGCGCCGCAATCTCGCTCAGGAACTGCCACTCGCTGAGCCGCGAGTCGCGAAACTCCACGTAGCTCGAGACGTTCTCGAGCAGAATCCGCCGGCCGAGGAAATCCTGTACCGCGCGCACCCGCTCGACGATGTTAGCGAGCGCCTCCTCGGTGTATGGCAGCGGCAGCAGATCATGAGTATTGCGTCCGGCAACACCGGTCCAGCACAGGTGATCCGAAATCCAGGCCGGCTCGATGCGCTGCGCGAGCGCTTTGAGCTGACGCAGGTACTCGCGGTTGAGCGGCGCGCTGCTGCCGATCGAGAGCGACACACCGTGCATCGCGAGCGGATAACGTTCGCGGATCCGCGACAGGTAGTTCAGCGGCCGACCGCCCGGTACCAGGTAATTCTCGGTCAGCACCTCGAACCAATCGACGGCCGGATGCGCGGCGAGGATCGCCTCGTAGTGCGGGGCGCGTAGCCCCAGCCCAAAGCCGAGCGCCGGATAAGTCAGCATAGGCGAAGCAAACAATGGGCCGGGTGTTGTGCACACCCGGCCCTATAGTGTCAGCCTCCGGCCTTCGATTTCGCCTTCGCAGCGTCGCACTGCGCCTGCGTCATCTCCATCCATCCCTTGCCCTTGCAGGAATTCTGACCCTTGCAGGCGTTGTTGGCGCTCTTGCAGGCCGAGTGTCCCTTGCAGGAATTGACACCTTCACACTTCACCTTGCCTTCCTCGGCGCTGGCGGTGCTCACCGCCACGGTCGAGAACATGACCGCAGCGGCCGCGGCCAGGGCAACACTGGACAGTACTCTGGAGCTCATTCGGCATTCTCCTTGGTGTGGGACATTGAGGCGCCGCCGATTGTAGCGCCGCGCGTCCAAACCCCCGCGTGTCGTTCGGGCACGACAGCGGCGCTTCGTACGCCCGGGGCAGCGACACCTTGTACAGGAGACCGGAAGAGGAACTACTGGATTGCAGCGGATGGTGGCTGGAGCGCACCCAGCCGCCGGATGGCTGCCTCAGCCTCCCGTGTCCTTGACGCACCGCACCGCATGGATCCTTTACTATATGGGAGCGCGTGCCCGGAGCTTGCGGGGCGCACCTCTCCAACCAATCTCTCGATGGTGACCGAATGACTGACGGCCCCCGTGACGCCATCCGTGTGCGTGGCGCGCGCCAGAACAACCTCAAGAACCTCGATCTCGACATCCCGCTCAACGAGCTGATCGTCGTTACCGGGGTCTCTGGCTCGGGGAAATCCTCGCTGGTCTTCGACACGCTCTACGCCGAGGGCCAGCGCCGTTACGTCGAGACCTTCTCGCCCTACGCGCGGCAGTTCCTCGATCGCATGGACAAGCCCCAGGTCGAGTCGATTGCCGGTATTCCCCCCGCGATCGCCATCGATCAGACGAACCCGGTACGCACCTCCCGCTCGACCGTCGGCACCATGACCGAGCTCAACGACCACCTGAAGCTGCTCTTTGCACGGGCGGCGGAGCTCTACTGCAGCCACTGCGGCCGGCCGGTGCGGCGTGACAGCGTCGACAGCATCTATGGTGATCTGTGCGAGCGCGCACGGGCGGCGGGGGATCCGCGGCTGCTGATTACCTTCCCGGTGACGGTGCCGGCGAACTTTTCAGTCGAGGAGGTGCGCGAGCTCCTCGAGCGGCAGGGATACACCCGCTTTCTCGAGCCGGAAGGAATCGCCACGGCGGCCGCCGCCGGGGCCCCAGAGCGGCAGGCGAGGCGCGCGGGCCGGCGGGCTCGGCGCATGCCGGCGGCACCCGTAGCGCTGGAGGTTGTGCAGGATCGAGTGCGCGCAGGCGCGGCCGAGAAATCGCGGCTCTTCGAATCGCTCGAGGCGGCACTGCGTGTAGGCCGCGGGCGGCTCAATGTGCACGTGGTGGATGACAGCGATCCGCCACGGCAGCGCGAGAGCTGGCGCTATTCCGCGGAGCTCCACTGCGCGGACTGCGACCTGGCATACCAGGCGCCCTCACCGAGCGCGTTTTCGTTCAATTCGCCGCTCGGAGCCTGCGAGACGTGCCGCGGGTTCGGCCGGACAATCGGCATCGACTATGGACTCGTCATCCCCGATGAGACACGCACGCTGCGCGGCGGGGCCATCAAGCCCTGGCAGACCAAGTCCTATGCCGAATGCCAGCAGGATCTGGAGAAGTTTGCCAGGCTGCGTGGCATTCCTCTCGATACGCCCTGGCGCGAGCTGTCCGCCGAGGCTCGGCACTGGGTGATCGAGGGTGAAGGCGCCTGGTCGCGCAAGGTGTGGTATGGAGCCAGGCGCTTCTTCGCCTGGCTCGAGACGCGTGCTTACAAGATGCACGTGCGCGTACTGCTCTCGCGCTATCGGGCCTACACCCCCTGCAGTGCCTGCGAGGGGGCCAGGCTGAAGAGTGGAGCCCTGCTGTGGCGCATCGGCAGTGCTGAGCTGGCGGACGCGGCGCTCGGCGGTTCGCCGCGCTTCCGCCCCCAGGGCGTCGAGTGGAGTACGGCAACGCTCGCGGCGCTGCCGGGACTCTCGATCCATGACCTCGTGCTTCTGCCGGTCGCGCGCAGCCACGAGTTTTTCGAGCGGCTCGTGTTGCCCAGCCCACTCGATGAAGCAAGCGAGCTGCTGCTCGCCGAAATTCGCGGCCGCTTCCGCTACCTGGTCGATGTGGGACTCGGCTATCTCACTCTCGACCGGCAGTCGCGCACGCTTTCCGGTGGCGAGGTGCAGCGGATCAATCTGACCACCGCGCTTGGCACCTCGCTGGTCAACACGCTGTTCGTGCTCGATGAGCCCTCGATCGGCCTCCATCCGCGCGACATGCAACGGATCATCGGCGTCATGAAGCGCCTGCGTGACGCCGGCAACTCGCTGGTGGTGGTCGAGCACGATCCGCAGATCATGCTCGAGGCCGACCGGATCCTCGATCTGGGGCCAGGCGCGGGCGAGAAGGGCGGCGAAATCGTGTTCTGCGGAAGTCCGGAGCAGCTGCGCGCCAGTGATTCACTCACCGGCCAGTACCTCGCCGGCCGCAAGAGCGTCGCACCGCGCACCGATCCTGCTGCCCCTGCAGCGGCGCGCACGGCACAGGCTGCCGCCACCTCCGATGTGGTGGCGGAAGCGCGCTCCAACCGCTGGCTGGAGCTGCGGGGAGCATCCGAGCACAACCTGAAGAACCTGGATGTGCGTGTGCCGCTCAAGCGCCTGGTTTGCGTCACCGGGGTGTCCGGCTCGGGCAAGTCGACCCTCGTCGAGGACGTGCTGTATCCCGCGCTGCTCAAATACCGTGGTCGGCCGACGGAAGCGCCGGGCACTTTCGCAGGTCTGCTGGGCGCCGAGCTCATCGATGATGTCGTCATGGTCGATCAGAACCCGATCGGCCGCACGACCCGCTCGAATCCTGCGAGCTACGTGGGTGCGTTCGATGCGATCCGCGCCCTTTACGCCGCGGAGCCTGCCGCGCAGGAGCGCAAGTACAGCAGCGGTACCTTCAGCTTCAACTCCGGCAACGGCCGCTGTCCGGCATGCAGCGGCAACGGCTTCGAGCACGTGGAAATGCAGTTCCTCTCGGACGTGTACCTCCGCTGTCCCGAGTGCAACGGCCGCCGCTACCGCGAGGAAGTGCTCGACATCCGCCGCGAAGGTGCCGATGGCCGCCGTCTGAGCATCGCCGACGTGCTCGAGCTGACCGTGACCGAGGCGCGCGCATTTTTCGCCGATGCCCCGGAGGTCGGCGCGCGGCTCGCGCCGCTCACGGACGTCGGACTGGATTACTTGAAGCTCGGGCAACCGGTGCCGACCCTCTCCGGTGGCGAAGCACAGCGGCTGAAGCTTGCCGGCCACCTGGCGGATGCCGGCGCCGTAGTCTCGAGCACTACGCATCGCGGCAAGCTGTTCCTGTTCGATGAGCCGACGACCGGACTGCATTTCGAGGACGTCGCGAAGCTGCTGCGGGCTTTCCGCAAACTGCTGGTCGCGGGTCACTCGCTGCTGGTGATCGAGCACAATCTCGATGTGATCCGTGCAGCCGACTGGATCATCGATCTGGGTCCCGAGGGCGGAGAACGCGGCGGCGAGATAGTCTGCGCCGGCACGCCGGGCGAGGTGCGCGCCGAGGCGCGCTCCTTCACCGGCCGGGCGCTCGCGGCCTACGAGGCGGCGCTGGATCGCAGCGCCGCAGCGGACGCGCCGGCGCGACTGGCGCCGACGGGCGCAAGGGTCGCCAACATCGCCGAGGCGAGACCGCGCTATGGCCAGGGGCGCGATGCGGGCGCGGTCGTGATCCACAAAGCGCGCGAGCACAATCTCAAAGGCATCGACGTCGAGATCCCGCGCGATCGTTTCACGGTGATCACCGGCGTCTCGGGCTCCGGGAAATCCACACTCGCCTTCGACATTCTTTTCAACGAGGGGCAGCGCCGTTACCTCGAATCGCTCAATGCCTATGCACGGCAGTTCGTGCAGCCCGCGGCGCGCCCGGATGTCGATGCGATCTTCGGCATCCCGCCGACGGTGGCCATCGAGCAGCGCACCAGCCGTGGCGGGCGCAAGAGCACCGTTGCGACCCTCACCGAGATCTATCACTTCCTGCGCCTGCTGTATGTGAAGCTCGGGACGCAATACTGTCCGGAGTGCGACGTCGCCATCGAGCCGCAGAGCGCAGCCTCAATCGCCGCGCGAGTGCTGCGCGATTACCGTGGGCAACGCATCGCGCTGCTCGCACCGCTCATCCTGGCGCGCAAGGGCTATTACACCGACCTCGCCCGATGGGCGGCCAAAAAGGGCTTTCGCACGCTGCGCGTCGATGGGCAGTTGCTGCCTACGGCGCCCTGGCCGCGGCTGTCGCGCTTCCGCGAGCACACGATCGAGCTGCCGGTAGTGGAGCTCGATGTGAGCGTGCGCAATGAGGCTAGCGTACGCGCCGGGCTTGCGCGCGCTCTGGATTTCGGCAAGGGGCTGGTGCACGTGCTGAGACGCGCCAATGAGCGCGTGACGGTGTTCTCCACCCGCCGCGCCTGTCCCTCCTGCGGCCGCAGCTTCGCCGAGCTCGACCCGCGGCTGTTTTCGTTCAATTCCCGGCACGGCTGGTGCGAGAGCTGCTACGGCACCGGCGTCGAGATGCCGGGGTTCGATGAGCAGCAAAGCGGCGAGGAGCTCTGGTGGAACGAGTGGTATGCGCACACCCCCGAGCCCTGCGGCGCCTGCCAGGGACAGCGGCTCAATCCCACGGCGCTCAACGTGCGCTTCCGCGAGCGCTCCATCGCAGCGCTGGCCGCCGATTCGGTCGCGCAGAGCGCGCAGTTCTTCGCGCGGCTGCGACTCGGTCCGCGCGAGCGGCAGATTGCTCGCGACCTGCTGGCCGAGGTCCGAGCACGGCTGCAATTCCTCGAGCGAGTCGGTCTCGGGTACCTGCAGCTCGATCGCGCGGCGCCGACCCTGTCGGGAGGCGAAGCGCAGCGCATCCGACTCGCAGCCCAGCTCGGCTCCAACCTGCAGGGCGTCTGCTACGTGCTCGATGAGCCGACCATCGGGCTGCACCCGCGCGACAACGCTATCCTGCTCGAATCGCTGCGCGAGCTCACCGGCCAGCGCAACACGCTCGTGGTGGTCGAGCACGACGAGGAAACCATCCGTCACGCAGATCACGTGCTGGACCTGGGTCCCGCCGCAGGAGTGCGCGGCGGCGAGCTGGTCGGCGCGGGTACGGTGAAGGAGCTGACCGGCAATCCGCGCTCGATCACGGGGCGCTTCCTGCGCGCGCCGCTGCTACACCCAGCCCGGCCGCACCGCGAGGTGGACGCCGCGACGCCGCGTCTGACACTTGCTCGCGTCCTGCTGCACAACATCAAGGGTCACGATGTGCAGATTCCGCTCGGGCGTCTGGTGGTGATCACCGGTGTCTCCGGCTCGGGCAAGTCCACCCTGGCGCGCGATGTGCTGTACGCCAACCTGCGCCGGCGCCTTGCCGGCAAAGCTGCGGCACCGGGCCGGCGCCGCCGCGCTGCCGCCGCCGCACTGATCGGCTGCGAGGCGTTGCAGGGGCTCGAGCAGATCGATCGGGTACTCGAGGTCGACCAGACGCCGATCGGCAAGACCCCACGCTCCTGCCCGGCGACCTACATCGGATTCTGGGACGAGATCCGCCGCATCTACGCGGGTACTACCGAAGCGCGCATGCGCGGCTATAGCGCGAGCCGCTTTTCCTTCAATATCGCCGGCGGGCGTTGCGAGGCGTGCGAGGGGCAGGGCGTGCGCACCATCGAGATGAACTTCCTGCCGGACGTCAAGGTGCTGTGCGACGTTTGCGGCGGACGCCGTTTCAACTCCGAGACGCTCGCGGTGCGCTGGCGCGAGGCCAGCATCGGCGATGTGCTCGCCATGAACGTCGATGACGCGGCCGGCTTCTTCGCCGCCCACGGACGAGTGCAGCATGCGCTGCGGCTGCTGCAGGATGTGGGCCTCGGCTACCTGACGCTCGGCCAGCCGAGTCCCACGCTCTCCGGTGGCGAGGCGCAGCGTATCAAGCTGGTGGCGGAGCTCGCCAAGGTACGCGATGAGGTGCTGCGCGCACAGCGCGCGCGCCACACTCTCTATGTCCTCGATGAGCCGACCGTGGGGCTGCACATGGCGGACGTCGAGAAGCTGATCCAGGTGCTCCATCGCCTGGTCGCCGCGGGCAACACCGCCGTGGTCGTCGAGCACAACCTCGATGTCATGGCGGAAGCGGACTGGATCCTCGACATGGGTCCGGAGGCGGGCGAAGCGGGGGGGCGCATCGTCGCACAGGGCCCACCGGCCCATATCGCGCGCCGTCGCCGGAACTCGCACACCGGGCGCGTGCTCGACCAGTTCCTGCGCGAGCGGACGCGCCAGGAAGAGCCGCCGCTAGCCGCGCGGCGCGCCTGAGTCGTGCCTTGCAGGCGAGCCGCGGAGTAACCTTGGCGCATGGCCCACGATCTGGTTTGCTGGAAATGCGGCACTTCACTTGCCGAGCTCACCCTGCCGCTGCGGCGTCTCGATGAGTGTGCGAAGTGTCGGGCCGAGCTGCACGTGTGCCGCATGTGCGTCGACTACGATACGCGCGTCGCCAAGCACTGCCGTGAGCCCACCGCCGAGGAAGTGAGCGACAAGACGCGGGCGAATTTCTGCGATCACTTCAAGCCGCGACCGCAGGCGTATACCCCTCCGAACACCGCCGAAATCGACCGCTCGCGCGCCGAGCTGGATAAGCTCTTCGGCAAACGCTGAAGCACCGCTGCCGCTGAGCGTCGAGCGATGGCAAGAGCCGCCCTCGCGCCACCGTGTGCCGTCGGCTAGGGCTTCTTCAGCCGCTCGCTCAAGCGCTCCAGCAGCTTCGAGAACGGAGAGTTCTTCTGCACTTCCACGCGCAGATGCCGTACGCCGGAGTCGTTGATGGTTTCGCCCCGACCATTGTCGATGGTGAGCTGGCTGGCGCCGAGAATTTCCAGTGTTTCCTCCAGCGTCTGCGGGCCGCGATTGTCGCGCGCCGCGACCCTGGCGCGCGCCCGTACCGCCGGCTGCGAAGCGGAGGGCTGCGCGACGGTGCGCCCCACCGCCACCTTCGGAGCCTGCGCTGCCTTGGCAGCCATGGCGCGCACCGCCGGCCCGGCTGGTTTTGCCGGCACGGGTACCTTTGGCGGCTCATCGTCGATCAGCTTGAATTCCTCCATCGGATCGGAGCGCAGCGGCGCCGGTCCGGCGAGCGCTGCAGCGGCGTCCTGATCGGTGGCGCGCCCCTTCTCCTGCGGACTTACCGGCACGACGGCAACCGAGGAGAACTCCGAACGCACGTAGTACGCCACCTGCTTCGCCGAAATAGCATCGCTGAAGAAACCGAGGCGCAACCCGTACCACCGGCGCCCGTCGCGGCTGCCCTCGACGGTGTACAGGGTGTAGGCACTGAAGATCGCAAGCGGCGGCACCTTGTCGAGCTCGACCGGTTGCACCGACCACTGCAACTGCACGGCGAAGGCGACCGCGTCGTTGCTGACGATAGCCTCCTTCAGTGCTTGCCGGGTTCCGGTGTCGTCGGGCTTAAGCAGCGGAATGCCGCTGTCGTCCACCTCGGCAGGTCCCGACTCGCTCTCCTCCGCGCGGCGGGTCTCGAGCATCTTCAGCACCTGCGTGTCGCTCAGCGAGGGTGGCGTTGCCGCCGATTCACGCGGCGTCAGCGGTGGCGCGCGCATCAACCGGGTCTCGCCCGTGGCGCTGGCGTCGCCGAGCGCCTTGAGCACCTCGCGTACGTTCGAGTCCTCGAATACCGGCTTGACGGCGCTCTTGGCGGGTTTCGGCGCACCCGGGCTGGCCGCGACTGGCGGCGGGGCCAGGGTCCGGGCCGCGGCCGGGGGGGCCGGTGAGGCTGGCGCAGCGGACGCCGGACGGCTCACGGCTGGGGGAGCAGCCGTCTTTGCGGGGGGAGGCACGCTTTGCGAAGGGCTCGCAGCTACCCGGGGTGCGCCGGGGACCGTCCTGGGGGCTGTGCGCGCCGGTGGAGTGACGCGCATGGCGGCCGCA
>DASQYM010000013.1:0-63220 GCA_035639195.1 Steroidobacteraceae bacterium | reverse complement strand
AAGCGGAAAGCGCGCGTTGCGCCTGCCGGTCATCTTGGGATTGATGAGCAGCACGCGCTGCGCGGCTCTCATGACAGCCGCTCCGCCGGCAGCACCCAGCGCGACAGCAACATTTCCACGGGCCATCGATACTCATCACGGCGGCAGCGATAGCGCGCCAGTTGCTGCAGGGCGCGCGTGCCGCGTGAGACTCGCTTCCAGGCGAGCTCTTGGAAAAACTTGAAGCGCTCGATGAGCCGATACTTCTCGGCCGACACCCAGGGCCCCGGCAGACCCGCCACGTAGTCGAACGTCGACCATTCCTCGAGCGTGTCCGGCAGCCGGAAACCTCGCGCCACGGCCTCCATCACCAGCTCGCTTCCCGGATAGGGCTTGAAGTAGAAGATCGGAGTGAGAAAATCCGGACTGAGCGAGCGCAACCGCTTGGCGCAGTCGAGCGTCGCCTGAATACTGGAGTCACTTTCCTCTGGAAAACCGACGATGAACGGGAAATGCCCGGCAATGCCGTATTTCAGCATTTTCGTGGCGGTGTCGAACACCTGCTCGATCCTGATGTCCTTGCGAATGCGCTTGAGCATCTCGTTGGAGCCGGACTCGACTCCCACCAGCAGTCGGCGCAATCCCGATTGCTTGCAGCGCGCCCATACCTCCTCCGGCAAACGCACTCCCTGATCGGCGCGCATGGTGCCCGCCCAGGTTATCTTCATGCCCGAATCGATGATGTGGTCGGCCAAGGTCTGCACGCGGCGCGCGCGAGTGAAGAACGTCTCGTCCTGGAAGTTGACGTCGTTGAAACCATATCGATCCCAGAGCTCCTTCAGACGCAAGGCCATGCGCGTCGGCTCGAGCCCTACCCACCGGCGCCCGTAGACAAACGGATCGGAGCAGAAGGCGCAGCGGAACGCGCAGCCCTGCGAGGAGATGTAGTCGAGCTGCCGTTTGCCTTTCAGCGCGAAGTAGCGCTCCACCGGAATCAGCCCATAGTCGTGCGCGCGGAACCGATCGACCGGCGCGAGTGGGCGCGAGGGATTTTCGCAGATGGTGCCGTCCGCGAGCCGTACGGTGCATCCGGCGCAGCCTTCCAGTGAGCGTCCGGCGGCAAGGCGCCGCACGATCTCGACGAAGGTCTCCTCACCCTGACCCCGTACGGTGACGTCGACCGAAGACTCGGCCAAACATTCGCGGGCAAACATGGACGGGTGCCAGCCGCCCCATACCACCGGCAGACCGGGGCGCGCCCGCTTGACGGCACGCGAAATACGCAGCGCATCGGAGATCGGTGCACCGGTCAGCACCGTGACTCCAAGGCACAACGCGCCGTCGAGCTGCGCGAGCACCGCGCGCTCAGGCTCCGGCTCGAGGCGTCCATCGATGATGACCACTTCGTACAGCGCGGGATCGAGCTCGGAGCCGATAGCCAGCAGTGCCAGTGGCATCGTGAAAAATACGGCCTGCGGGTTGTAGAGCACCACCTTGGCACGCTGTCTGCCGCCGGCCCCTGGCGCACCCGCCGCGCGTCCGCTGTCAGGCTGGCTCATGCCGTCCCCGGCGCGCTTGGCCGCTCGAGCTTGAAGATTGCCAGCCGCTCATTGATGAAGCTTCGCTCGGCCAGCACCGCGATCGAAAAGCCATGCCGCCGCAACTGCTCGAGAAACAGCGGCGCATCGCCGAATGTGGATAGCACGAGCAGCGCCGCGCCACGCGGCTTGAGGTGATTGCCCAGCCCGGCGGCAAAACGTTCGGCAATGTCGCTCGAGCGCCAGGCGCGGTCGCGATCGCTCTGCGGCGCACCGCGCAGAAACGGCGGATTGAAGACGATCAGATCGAACCGCTCGCCGGCCACCGGCGCGAACAGGTCACCATGGCGAAACTCGATGCGATGCTCGAGCTGATTCAACAGTGCGTTCATGCTGGCGCAGCGGATCGCCGCCGCGTTGATATCTACGGCAACGACACGGCGTGCATGACGGGCAGCGAATATCGCACATACGCCCGATCCGGTCCCCATGTCCAGCACTTCCGCGTCGGCAAACACCTGTCGCGCATCGAGCTGCTGCGCGAGGAACGCTCCGGTCCGCGGCAACAGCGGATTGAACACCGTCGGAGTAACCAGCAGGGGCACGCCGTGCACGCGTTCGAGGCGGAAATCGTCGTAGCGAGCCTTGCCGGCCAGCCGGTCGTACATTGCGAGGGTCTTGCGAACCAGCCGTGCGAGCCTGGGAAAGCGCGCCGGCCTTAGAGCTTCGTGCGGCAACCGAGCCCGCGGCTCCTGCGTCAGATCAAGCATGGGCTCGTCCGCGCGGCAGAAAGTGCGCCACGCCGCGCTCGTTCGGTTCGCGCCACAGCGAGCAGACGCAGCGCGCGCACTCCGCTCGTGTGCCAGTACGAATATGCTCACGCAACGCCATCATCGAATCCTGGTTCAGGATCGCCTCGAGGCCAGCCCGCGGCTTGCCGGTTTGAGGACCCGAAATGAAGAAGCAGGGACTCACGTGTCCGCTGGCGTCGACGACTGCTGAGTATTCGAAGACGTTGCAGCGCACTTGCGGATAAGGTGCGAGGCCGCAGATAGCCGCAAAGTACTGGTGAATACGGCGCAGCTTACGCGGGCTTTCCGCGATAAGTCCCGATCGGAAGTCAGCCGCGTACTCGCTCTCCAAGCGATCGAGCATCGCGGCGAGCACCGGCAGGTCGGCGGGCTGCAGAGCGAGGCCGCCTGTTATATCGCCGCGGCGCGCGAAGGCGTGGGGGTTCGCCACATCGACGGCCAGAAACGACACCTGCCGCGCTCCGAGCGCACGCGCCAGAGCGATGAATTGCGGCAACTGCCGATAGTTGGCGCGCTGCAAGGTCACGCGCATGCTGACAGAGGTGCCCGCCTCTACGGCCGCACGTATGCCCGTGCATACGTTGGCGTAGGCATCCAGGCCGCGTATCGCCTGGTAGGTAGCCGCGTCAGTCCCGTCGATCGAAACGGTGACCGCTTCGAACAGAGCTGCCACGCGCTGCGCGTGTTTGGCAAGGGAGAGTCCGGAAGTCAATAACCATAACTTCACACCCTCACGGCGCAGCAGTTCAGCGATCTGCGACCACTCAGGATTGAGCAGCGGCTCGCCGCCGGAGATCAGCGCCACCTCCGTGCGCAAGCGCAGCAGATCCGGTACTAGGCGGCGCACGGCATCGAGACTCGTGTCGATGACGCCATGCCGCCAGTAGTCGCAGGTGATGCAACGGGAATTGCAGCGCTCGGTGAGATAGAGCGTTACCAATGGTAACCGCCCGAGCGCGGCCGCCGACATCGGCGCGGTTACGCCAGAGGGCATCACGCTTCACCCGGCACACGTGCGGACAGGAACCCGTGCCGCTGCGCTTGCCGCCGCCAAGTTATCGAGGGCTGCGCGTACAACCCAGCCTCCACCGCATGGATATCTTTTTAAGTGGCTCAGACCGCGACAGTCGGTTCAAACTGGGTATCTCCGGCGCTTGGGGGCTACGCGCTTCTCTCCTGTGGCCTCAATGCGGTGCACACCCAGGACACTCTCCTGGCACTGTGGGCTATCCGCACCTCATCGACGGTGGCATACCTGCGTTTGAGCCGCCACAGTATCGTGGCACTGCCGCGTGCGGCCGTGCACATCGAGACCAGCAGCACCCCACCGGGGTTCAGGAAACCCACATAGCGCTCCACCGTTTGTAGCGGATCGACCAGGCAACAGAGCACTTCGTTGAAGACGATGACGTCGAAATGCTCGCGCGGCGTGTAGCTCGCACAGTCCGCCACGAGGAAGGTACTGCGTGCGTCCTGCTGCTGCTCCTGTGCGACGCCGATCGCGCTGCCGGCTAGGTCGATGCCTACGTACCTGGAGTAAAGAGCACTCGGCAGTCTGCGCAACAGCAGCCCCTGGCCACATCCGGTATCCAACACTGCTGCGCCGGGCTTCAGGTGGCAGATATAGCCGGCCAGCACACTGAAGCGCGCGAGCTCGGACAGCTCCGCAAGGAAGTCCCACCGCCCCGAGGCATATTGCGCTTCCCAGCTCTGGGCGGACTGTAACAAGCCATCGGAACGGCGGCCGCGGTCCAGGAGCGACTGCAGCCAGCGCGCCGCCTGGTCCACAAGACTGTACCGGCCCACATTTGGCGTGCTCACCGCGCTGCCTCCGTGCTTGCCGACAACGCCGGTAATATTCTAGGGAGCATGTCGGCGCTTCCTATTCTCTGCTATCACAATATAGCCCCGGCCCCCGGGAACGCGCGCTTCAAATTGCTGTACGTGCATCCTGACAGCTTCGAGCGGCAGCTGTGGGCCTTGCGCCGGCTTGGCCTTCGGGGTGTCTCCATGAGCGAAGGCATTGCCCGGCTGCGCAGTGGCACGGCGCGTGGTTGTGTCGCCTTCACCTTCGACGATGGTTACGCGGATGCGCTCGCGACGGCAGCGCCACTCATGAAGCGCTATGGGTTCGCCGCCACCTGTTATGTCGTGAGCGAAGCACTCGGAAGCTACAACCGCTGGGATGCAGAATATGTCGGGGAGAGAAAGCCGCTGATGAGCCGTGAGCAGCTCGAGCAGTGGTTGGCTAGTGGCATGGAAATAGGCTCGCACTCGTGCTCGCATCCGCGCTTGCCGCAATTGCCACGGGCTGCGGTGCAGCAGGAGATTGCGGAGAGTCGGGCTGCGCTGCGTGGCTGGTTGGGGGTGCCGATCGAACACTTTGCCTACCCGTTCGGGCACTTCACTGACGAGATAGTGGAGCTGGTGCAGCGCGCCGGCTACTCGTCGGCCGTCACGGTGTTGCCGGGAGTGGCGCGCTCGTCCGACGACCCACTGCGGCTGCCGCGCATACTGGTGAACGGCGAGCGCGGCTTGTGGAATTACCTGCTGCACGTGGCTACTCCTTATGAACGTCTGCGTCGACGCCGGCCGGCTCCATGACAGATCGCTCCACTGCTGCATCCCCTCCGTGCAGGAGCCTTTCGAACCGCTCGGATTGTCTCGCCAGCTGTGCGTAGGTGCCCGTGGTCACCACCCTACCGCCGTCGAGCTCGAAGATCAGGTCGCACTGCCGCACCGTCCTCATCCGATGCGCTATGAGGATGATGGTGCACTGCCCTCTGAGGCCCTCGATCGCCGACATGACCTCGCTCTCGGTGAGCCCATCGAGGGCACTGGTGGGCTCGTCGAGAACCAACAGCGAGGCGCGCCGATACAGCGCCCGCGCGATTCCCACCCGCTGACGCTGACCACCACTCAACCGTACGCCATGCTCGCCGACTATCTCGCGGTATCCGCGCGGTAGTGTGCTGACGAATTCCTGGAGCTGCGCCAGTCGCAGCGCGTGGCTGAGGCGCTCGAAGTCGATACGCGCGAAATCCGTTGCCAGGGCGACGTTTTCCGCCAAGGAAGCGTCAAAGAGGAAGGCATGCTGCGGCACATAGGCGATGGTGCTTTGCCAGTCACCCCGATTGCTCGCGGTCAGCCGGATGCCGTCGACCTCGATCGTCCCGCCGGTGGGACTGAGAAGCCCCAGGATCAACTCGGCGAGCGTCGTCTTGCCGGAGCCGCTTGGCCCGACGAACGCGACCGTTGCACCCGCCGGAATCGTCAGCTGCACGTCGCGAATTGCCGGGGGTCTCTCCGTGGCGTAGCCAAACTGCACGCCCTGCAGCGCGATGGCCGCGTGCGGTCGTCCCCGCCAACTGAGCTCATCCGCAGTGCGTACGGTCCTGCCATCGGGGCGACTGGCGGCTTGCAGGTCCGCAGCGATGCGGTGGAACGCTGCACGCTCGCCTCGGATTTTGACGGCTCCGTGGAATATCTGTTGCAGAGATGGGAGCAGGCGGTACGCTGCGAACCCGAGAAAACTGAGCTCCGCCAGCCACTCGCCACTGCTCCTGTTTCGACCGATCGACATCGTTGCACCGGCTACCAGCGCCACTGCGACGATAGCTTCCAGGATATAACGCGGGCTCTGCGCGATGGTGTTGGTATTGAGCGCAGCGCGGGAAAGCGCCGCGGAGCTGCGCGCGAACTTCTCGCGGAAGAACTTTTGTCCGTTGAGCACGATGATCTCGCGCATCGCGCCGAAGGCTTCGCTGGCGATCTTGGCGCGTTCCTCGTGGTGCCGACTCTCGAGCATGCCGTTGCGCAACAGGCGCTGGCGGGCGAGCAGGTACACGAGGCCGTAGCTGCCACAAAGCGCGGTGGCAGCGGTCGTGGCGATCAATGGATGGATGATCACGATCGCACCAATGATCAGTGCGCTGGTGGCGAGGTTGGTCAGCAGCAGCAGGAATGACTGCAGCATTCCCGTGGTTCCGCGGGTGACTGCCCAGACGACGTGGTTGAACAAGGTTGCGCTGTTGGAGGCGAGGTGGAACTGCAGGCTGCGGTGCAGGTATTCGTCGAACAGCGCGACGCAGAACCGGTGGCCCACCCGGTGGGCGAAACGGTTCAGTGCGAGCGCTCCCCACACACTGATCACGTTGCCGAGCACCACGATGGTCAACACGGCGACCCCGAGCGCGACCACGAAACCGCGTTCGCTGGTGAATTCGAAATGTTGGTAAGCCCACGCCAGCAACGGGTTGCGAGTGATCAGCTGGCGGTCGGCGAGCACTGCAAAGAACGGCGCTACCGCCGCGACTCCGGCCAAGGTGAAGGCAGCCATCAGCAGGGCCAGCCCCTGCGCCAGCAGGAATCCACGGCGTTGCCTGGCGTCAAGCAGCCGCCAAAGCTCGACGAACACGCTCATAACGCGGCGGCGCGGCGGCGCCGGCGGTAGGCGTCAACCAGCCGTTGGGGCACGTACGGACGCAGCGGAGTCCTCACCAGAGCGAGCCACCATTGCGGGCTGCGCCAAGCAAACGGCAAGGCCCGGTACAACGCGCGGAACATCCGCGCGCGGTTGCCGAGTGAGGCATGCAGCCCGGCCAGTGTCAATGCGTTGTGGATGCGGGCGCTACGCAGCAGCACGCGCCGGTCACCGTCAACCGTGCTTTGCAGCTTCTTGAGCGTGCGATCGCGACCGCTGAAGGCGATTTCCCAATCTCGGCTGGTGTGATTGGCCTCGTGTCGACGCACCTGAACGAGTGGCTCATCGAGCAGCGCGACCTCGCTCGCCAAGGCGAGGCGGAGCCACAAATCGTAATCCTCACCCGAGCGGATGGTTTCATCGAAGGCCCCAGCGCGCGCGATCAAATCGCGCGCCGCGATCACGCTCGGCGTGCGGATCAAAGGCGGGCCGGTCACGAGGCGCTCGAAGACAGCGCCCTCGGCGGGCAACCATGGCCCGAAGAGGGACGTGGACAGGGGCTGTCCACCGCCATCCACGTGCGCGACCGCCGTGTAGCTCCAAGCGCAAAGGGGTCGAGCGCGCAACATCTCGACCTGCCGCGCCAGCTTTTGCGGTACCCACAGATCGTCCGAGTCCAGGAATGCGACGTACCTGCCACGCGCCTCGCGCAGCGCGGCGTTGCGAACGATGGCCGGGATGCCGGTGTGCGCGAGCCACACCAGCTTGATGCGGCGGTCGCCGGCGAGGGTGCGCAGGTAGGCCCTGGTCTCCTCGTCTGATCCATCGTCGGCAATGATGAGTTCCCAGTCCCCCGACGTCTGACGGTAAACAGAATCAACGGTCTGCCGCAGGTACTCCAGACGACCGAACGTCGGCAGAATTACCGATACAAGTGGCTGCTGGATCGCGGGAGACACCGTTCAACCTCGCACAGGCGACATCAGGCCCGACACCGTGGGTCTTGGAGCTCGATCAAAAGGTTCCCACAACCCAACCGAGCTCGAGCGGCGCTGTCTCGCGAACACCATACAGGAACGGGGATTTGACAACACCACCGCCGAACCCATGGGCGCCATAGCATGGTGGCGCGATTTGCCGCAACGCACAATCGCGGCGGCGACTCATCCCTAGTGGCCGCCATCCACAACCGAGTGGATGTGCTGGGCTTGTGGGGAAAGACCAGCGGCCGATTCGAGTACTTACTGCTTACGCCCGATCCGACCCGCGCGCTCGTACCGAAGCGCTTGCCTTCGGTCCTGGTCTCGCGCTGAGCCTCCCGGCTGCCTCGGGCGGACAGCGAGTCGCCTCGATGATGTAATGATCGGCCAGCGAAGCCAGCACACCGCATCTGTGAGCGAGACTCTCCAGTCGTGACAGCACTGCCAGGGTGGCCGGCGAGCGCTCGAGCCAGTCGGCGGCATAACTCGGTGGCAATGCGATCCCGAGCGGCGACACGCGACTCACGCCGAACCATGGACTCAGCAGCCGCCTCATTTCGGCTGGAGTCGGATAGCTGATGGTCACTCCCCGCCATTTGGCACCGCCGGCAGGCAACCGGCGCCACGCCCTGCGCCAATCACCGCGCAACGCATACCACATCCATTCCCACGGCACGTGCCTGCCCATCATGACCCAGAGCAGCCTGCCGGACGGTGCTAGTTTGCCGGCAACGCCGGCAATGAGCCCGCGCAGATCGCCGATGCAGTTGAGTGCTCCAAAGTTCGACAGCACGCCATCGAAGCACTCGCCAGCGAGAGCTGCGCCGAGGTCCTCCATCGGTAGGCAGCGAAAGTCGATCTGGGCAGCGCAGCCCGCCGAGTAAGCCTTTTGCCGCGCCCGCTGCACCATGTGGGCGGAAACGTCAATCCCCACCACTCGGGCGCCACGCCGGGCGAGGTGCAACGCATCCTCTCCGGTACCGCAGCCCAGATCGAGGATCCGCCCGCATGAGCCAAGGCTCGCATCGAGACGTAGCCACACGTGCCTGCGCAGCGCCCGGCCGAGGGCGGTATCGGTGAAGGTCTCGTCGTAGCCGGCCGCGAGGTCATCGAACGGTCGGTTGTGCACCTGTGAGCTCACCTCAGGTGCCGCATGTCCTCGCGCGCCTTCTGCGCTGCCGCACGCAGCTCGCCCGCCCGGCGCGGATCGGTGGATGCCAGGCGCGTTGCCTCCACTTCGCTGCGCAGCCAGACATCGGCCAGATGGTAATAATCCTTGCCGCGTCGTCCAGCAATCAGATAGTCGCGATCCGAGGCCTGCGCCCATTCGAGTGGCAACTGCACCCGGTCCCGAACGGACTCGAAGTACGGAGTTCCTTTGATGGGATAGGCAACCGTGGTGAAGAAAATGTCGGGGTTGCTCTCCTTCACGTGTTCCACCGTGGCTGCGATGTCCTCCATCTCCTCGCCCTCGTAGCCCCACATCAGAAACATTCCCACCTTGATGCCGTGCTTCTGCGCGAGCTTGGTCGCGCGGCGCACCTCTTCGACGCTGACTCCACGCTCCATCGCATCCAGGATCTTCTGGCTACCGCTCTCGGATCCGATCCAGATGCGGTAGCACCCGAGCTCGCGCAGCGTCTGCACCACCGACTCGCTCTGTAGCCGGTCCGCTCGGGTAATGGTCTCGAACGGGAGCTTAGGCACCCCGCGACGCGCCAGTTCAGCGGCGTAGCCGGACAGCCACGGATGACTGATGGTGAAGACATCGTCGGCGTACCAAAGTTGGTCCGGGTTGTAGCGATCGATGATCCATACAACCTCCTCGACGACGTTGGCAGGACTGCGCCGGCGGTGCGAGAACCCATACACCGCATGGGAACACCACCTGCAGCGATAGGGACAGCCGCGTGCCGTGATCAGGTTGATGCTGCTGGCTCCGTGATACTGCCGCCAGACATCGAGGTACTTTCGGTGGTCGATCGCCTCGCGGTCAGGCAGTGGCAGCGCATCGAGATCCCTGATCTTGCTGCGTTCGGGAGTCTGCACCACCTCACCGGCCTCGTCCTTGAAATAGATGCCACGGAGGTCGTGAAGGTGGCGCACCCCGATCGCGGGCAGCGCGGCGATGACCTCAGTCAATGCGGCCTCCCCCTCGCCGATGATGACCACGTCCGCACCGGCAGCCAGATACTCCCTTGGATAGTTGGCGCTCTCGGGACCTCCGAGTATGACCGTCCACTCGCTCTGCTTGGCGACTCGAATGATCTCGAGCACTGCCTTGCGTGTGACCAGGTTGGTGTATATGCCGAGAAGTCCGCGCGGCGATCCCTGCAGTTTCTGCAGTAGCTCCGACCTCTCACCGAAGGTGCTGTCGTATATCTCCACTGCATGGCCGCGAGCCTTCAAATATGCGGACAGATACAACAGCCCAAGCGGAGGATACGGCTTCATGATCTGCCGTTCTTTCTCGTCCTCCGCAAGGAAGTAGCCGTGAGTGAGTAAGATGTCTGACATCTGCGCGAGCTCTTGTCCCCGGACGAGATATCGACCGCGAACATAACGTAAGTGCGCGCGGGACTCGTTCCGGGTTCAACGCCCAAATTGAACGCCACGGCAAGCTCCTGCGCGAGCGTTGCCGAGCAGTCAGTATACCCGCCTGCTGAGGCATGCCGCATTCACAGCGCTAAGTCAGGCTTTTCAGGCTTTGCTCCGGCACGCCTGGATTCCTGCCGCGGCGCAGGTGTACGCGGTACTGAGCAGATGCGTTTGCGCTGAGCGCGGGGTTAAATGGACGAGGCAGATGAGCCCGCGGTCCCTCAATTGCAGTGACTGCAGCGTTCCGGCACACTCGAATAAGGCGAAAAAAGAGCGTCGCGCGGGACAGTCAGGCGGCTTCAGTGCCACCCCGGCGAGGCGTCAGACGCATACGGGGGACCCCATTGCAGCACCATCGTCGCTTCTTCGCGGTTTGCCGCAGTTCGACGGCTGAGACCATGCGAGCGCGTGCATGAGCGTCGCATCCGCTGCGGCTCTGGCCGCGACCGCTCTCGATGAGGACGCCTGGGACGACCTTCTGAGCTTCATCGAGGAGCGCCGCGTCATCCCGATCGTCGGGCCCGAGCTGCTGATGGTGAAAACCGAGCGCGGCGCGCGTCTCCTGTACGAGTGGGCGGCAGAGCGACTCGCCGCACGTCTCAACGTGAACACCGCCGAGCTGCCGCAGCCGTACACGCTCAACGATGTGGTGTGCCTGTTCCTCGCCGCCCGTGGCCGGCGCGAGGAGGCCTACGTGCGCCTGCGCGGCATCATCAAGGACGCCGCTCTCGAGCCGCCGCCGGCCTTGCGCCACCTGGCGGCCATCACCGACTTCGATCTGTTCGTGACCACCACGGCCGATGCGTTGCTCGAGACCGCGATCAACCTGGAGCGCTTTGGCGGAGCGCCCTCGACGGAGGTGCTCTCGTACGCACCGAACCGTGTGGTGGATCTGCCGAGCGAACGCGATCGGCTGCAGCGGCCGATCGTCTACCACCTTTTCGGAAAGCTCGCCGCCTCCCCTACCTACGTCATCTCGGACGAGGACCTGTTGGAATTCATCTGCGCCCTGCAGAGCGAGCACCTAGTGCCCGAGAAGCTCTTCCACGAGCTCGAGCACAATCATCTGCTGTTCATCGGCAGCAACTTCACCAACTGGCTGGCGCGACTGTTCCTGCGCATGGCGAAGCGCCAACGGCTCTCCGACCCCCGCGACGTGGGCGAGGTGCTGGCCGATGACCACAGCAGCCAGGACGACCGCCTGGTGGCATTCCTGCAGCAGCTGAGCGTGCGCACGCGCATCTACGTTGGCGCGGAGCGTTTCGTCGAGGAGCTGTTCGCCCGCTGGCAGGCCGGGCGCAAGAGTTGCGCCACCATCGCTACCATGCCGGTGCGCTTTCTACCGCCGGCGCGCGAGATGCCCGACCACGCGGTGTTCATCAGCTATGCGCGCGAGGACCTGCCGGCGGTTCAGCAGATCAAGGCGGGACTGGAAGCGGCAGGCATCATCACCTGGTTTGATCTCGACCGGCTCGAGGTCGGAGATGATTACGACCGCAAGATACAACGCAACATCATGCGGTGCTCCTACTTCATTCCGGTGGTCTCCGCCAACACGCAGCGGCGCCTCGAGGCCTACTTCCGGCGCGAATGGAGCTATGCCATCGACCGCGTGCGCAACATGGCCGACGGCGCGCTCTTCATCCTGCCGGTGAGCGTCGATGCGACGACCGTTGCGGAGGCACTGGTCCCCGACAAGTTCAAGGCACTGCACTTCACCCACCTCCCACGCGGTGAGGTGAGCGCGGAGTTCGCCGCACGGCTGGCGGACTTCATGCAGGCACGCTCGCTGTGAACGCGGCGGTCCGCGAAGCAGTCGTTGAGGGCGCCGCGACCGTCGATGAAAAGAATCCCTGGCTGGGACTCGCTTCCTTCACCGAGGAGACCCGCCAGTACTTCTTCGGTCGTGATGAGGAAGTCGCCGAGCTCGCGCGGCGTGTGCAGCGCAAGCTCCTCAGCGTGCTCTTCGGGCAGTCGGGACTCGGCAAGACCTCGATCCTGCGCGCGGGGCTCGTGCCGCGGCTGCGCGTGCAGGGCTACTGCCCGGTGTACGTGCGCATCGGCTATGAGCGCGACTCGCCGGAGCCGGCCGAGCAGATCAAGCAGGCCATCCGCCTCAATGCGCGTCGCTCCGGGGAATGGACACAGACCGGGGTGGCGGTGGCGGGAGAGTCTCTCTGGGAGTTCCTGCACCATCGCGATGACGTGCTGCGCGATGAATCGGGCCGCACGCTCATTCCACTTCTGATCTTCGACCAGTTCGAGGAGATCTTCACTCTCGCACAGAGCGATGACTTTGGCCGCGCACGTGCGGCGCGCTTCATCGCGGAGCTCGCGGACCTGGTGGAAAACCGGCCGCCGAAGGAGTTCGAGGCGAGGCTCGAGGAGGATGAGTCCGCCGCGGAGCGCTTCGATTTTGCGCGCAGCGACTACCGCGTGCTCATCGCGCTGCGCGAGGACTACCTCGCCCCACTCGAGGGGCTGAAGCAGGCCATTCCCAGCATCTCGCAGAACCGCCTGCGACTCGCCCCCATGAGCGGACAGCAGGCACTGGCCGCGGTGCTGGAGCCGGGCAAGGGCCTGGTGACGCAGGAGGTGGCGGAAGCGATCGTGCGTTTCGTCGCGGGCGGGGCCGAGATCGCCAACGCGATCGTCGAGCCGTCACTCCTCAGCCTCATCTGCCGCGAGCTGAATGACGCGCGCATCGCACAGGGACGCAAGGAGATCTCTCTCGATCTGCTCGCGGGCTCGCACAGCACCATCCTCACCAACTTTTACGAGCGTGCGCTCGCGGACCAACCCGCGGCCGTGCGCTGCCTCATCGAGGACGATCTCCTTACCGACTCCGGCTTCCGCGAGAACGTCGCCGAGGAGAGCCTGCTCAAGCGATTCGCCGAGGCGGGCGCTGCGCCCAACACCCTTGCAGTGCTGGTGAACCGCCGCCTGCTGCGCATCGAGGAGCGGCTCGATGTCCGCCGTGTCGAGCTGACTCACGACGTGCTCTGTGGCGTGGTCAAGGCAAGCCGGGATAGGCGCCAGGAGCGGGAAGCGCGCGAGGCCACCGAACGGTTGCTCGCGGAGCAGAAAGAGCGTGAGGCTGCGGCGCACCGCTCCGCGGTGCGGGCCCGGCAGGTCGCCGCTGGCTGCACGGTGCTCGCGGCCGTCGCGCTCGTCGCGGCCGTGTTCGCATACTTCAGTGGTCAGCGGGCTCGCCGCGCCGAGCAGGAAGCAAAACAGACCCGTGCGCTCGCTGAGCAGGCGCGCGGCCAGGCCGAGCAGCTGCTCGGTTACCTGAGCGATGATTTTGCGCGGGAGCTCGAAAACTTCGGACGGCTGGAGGTGCTGGCGGAGTTCTCCCAGCGCCAGATCGACTACTTTCACGGACTACCGCTGGTGCTGCGCGGTCCGCAGAGCGTCCGCAACGGGGCACTCGCGCTGATACACCACTCGCGTGCCGTGCGCACCCTGGGGCAGCTCGATGTCGCCGGTGCCAATGCGGAAGAGGCGATAAAACTTCTTAGCGGATTGCGCGACTCGGGAGATCGCTCCGCGGCCACCACCATTTCGCTGGCCCTCGCCTATGATGCCCAGGGCCGGGTGCTCGAGAGTCGCAGCGACCCCGCGGCGCTCCCGACCAGTCAACGGGCGCTTGCGTTGCTGCAGCCGCTGCTGAGCGGATCTTCCGTGTCGGTCGGAGCGAAGCGCGCCTACGTCCAGATCGGCGCCCGGGTTGGCTTTCAGCAAGGCGTTTTCGACCATCCTGAGGAGGTAGTTCGCACCGAGCGCGAAGTGATGCAAATGGCGGCCGATCTGGGAGCGCGCGACCTGCGTGACCTCGATATGGGAGCGTACTACGCCGAAGCCGGAGGCTGGATGGCGAGCTCCCTCGAGCAACTCGGCCGTTTTGACGACGCGCGGCACACCAGCGAGGAGTGCCTGGCACTAGCCGATCAGGTGCTCGAGCGCCGCCCGGGCTATCGCCTCGCGCTGCACGCGGCACAGATCCTCGCGGGTGTCCTGACCTCCGTGGCGCGGGATGAGTTGGATCCCGCCGCTGCACTGCGGCCGGCCCTTCGTCAGGAGCAGGTGTCGCTCACACTGCTCAAGCTCGATCCCAACAATGTGACCAGCCTCAACAACATGTCGGTTGCCGAGGGACAGCTGCAGAGTGCGCTGTGGTCGGCTGGACGACTCCACGACAGCGCCTCTTACAACTTTAAGCAGTTCGAGTACGCCCGCCGTGCGAGCGCTGGGGGGCCAAGCTTCGTCGTCAATGCGAGCGGAACCTTCGCGGCCGTCGCCTACTTCCAGACCGCACTCGACGACACCACTGGCGCGGCGACGACTATTGCTGCTGCGGAGGCGATGGTTGCGACGCTGCGTCAAGGCGAACCCACCGGCAGTACCACGGTGATTGTCGCCGACGGCTGGCTGAGAGTCGCGCAAGGCCTCGCGGCATTCCATCGCGACGACCTGGACGCAACGCGCCGTATCGCCACCGAGGCTGTGCGCGAGCTAGGGACCATCGCGCCAAGGGGGGAGTCGCGCTTCTACACGAATCTCCAGTTGTACTTCGCCCAGCACCTCCAAGGGCGTGCGGAATTCCTGGCCGGTGACTTCGCCGCGGCAGAGCACTCCGAGATCAAGGCGGTGGAAGCGCGCAAAGCTGCCGGTGCCGAGGCGATGGACGACCGCCGTTTTCTTTACGAGGCGGTGACGTGGCTTGCTCTCGCACAGCTACGCCAAGGCCACACCAGCGAAGCCGCGCGGACGATCGTGCCGGCGGTGAAATTCCAACGGGAGCTCGCGGCGCGCAACCGCGGCGATCGCTGGCAACCTCAAGAGCTGGCTGCCGCCTTGTATGCGCAGGCGCTCACCGACCCGGGCAAGCGCGTCGCACTGCTGCATGAAGCCGCAGTGCTGATGGATGGCCTCGCGCCCGAGGTGCGTGCAACTCGCGACGTGCAGCGCTGGCGCGCGCGAATTCTGGAAGCGCAGCAGACCGGCGGAGCGGCTAGCGGCGGCTAGTCGGTTGCCGCAACTTCGGTGCCGGCGACGTGCTCGCCAGCGTTAACAGCGACGCGGGGTTCCTGGCCTTTTTCGGGACACCGGGCTACGGTCGCCTCCTGGTGCGCCGCGCACCACTCATCGGACATGTTGTACAGACCTGAGCTGGCACATGACGCCAACGGAGCAACGAGCACAGCGATCAATACGATTCTCATGCTGAGGATGATGGTCTGTTCGGCTGCATCTCGACGCTAGAAGACAAATGCACCAAGCCACTTCTTCAAGGAGCTTATTGGCTGGCCGAAGAATCTGCACCCATCCGAGGCGAAAAGTAAGTGTCCGTTTGGCCACTGTCATGCACGCTGCCTCGGCGCTAACCTCGGTCCTCGTTCCAGCATGGGGCGACAGGACGGCGACTGAGGCGTGCTTACATCTGCAAGCACGGCGAGGCCGCGCAGGATGGGTCCGTGCGTGTTCTCGCCGCACTTGCAGCTCGCACTCCCGAGATGTAGCGGCGCGAGAAGGCGCCGGGCAGCTTCGCCGGTGAATACGATAGGCGAGGCCATGCGGCAGGCTAAAGCACCTGCCGTTTGCTTGACCGTTTCGCCGGTACTTGCAAGAAACCCTGTCAGGTCGAGCCATTGCGATGCAGATCCGCAGCGCCCAGTGCGTCTTGCTCATCGGCGGCGGTCAATGCGGCGAAGGCGTCGTTCCATTCGCAACGCTCATAGCAGGCACGTCCGCGCAGCAGTAGACGGGAGCGCTCATCTGCCGTCTGCGCGATCGTGGATTCAGTGCTGGGGCTGCCGTGACGCGGAGGCATGCAGATTGGTGGAAGCGTGTAGAGATCGAACGTACGACCAGGAATTAAGAGAGCGCGATACTACTCTGACAGCGGCCCACCGACATTCTCTCGATTACTCCATCCAAGCCTGGGTTCTGCCCACAGTTGCCGGGATCACTCTGCGCGACTACCCGTGACCGCTCGAAACACGGCTGCCGCTCACCGTGATGAGAACTACTGCACGTGCTGCCCTGTGCCCTGTGCAAAAGACCGGGCAATATGATGCCGAAGTGCTGGGGATGCAGAGCATGACGCGGCTACCGTATGCCTTTACTCGATTCCGATTCAGTCAGCGCAAATTTGCCGCGCATCGGCCACAGGGGTAGGGTAGTGCCCTAGGGGACACACTCCGCCGTGCCGGGGTACAAGAAAGAAAGAATGAAACGCCTGATCGCTCTGGTAGCTGCAACGCCAGCTTTCCCGAGGGGTGCAATACTAGCGGCAGCCTTGCTCGTGGGATGCGCGAGTCAGCCACCCGCGTTGTATCACACGTTGACTTCGGAGCAGACGACGGGCGAGCTGCGCGGGCAGACGGCCATCGGCATTGACGGGTCCGTGGTCCGCTGGCGGTGCACATACGGTGCGCTGCAGGGAGACGTGACCGTTGAGGAGACCGGGGCCTATTGCCCGCCGTACCGGGCACTCCGGTGAATAACTCCGACCCGCTGCAAAGTCGCTGGTGTGTTATGTGAATTGGTGGGCCGTGTAGGGATCGAACCTACGGCCAAGAGATTAAGCGTCACTTGGGGCCTCCGGCGCACGGTGACTCGAACCCCGAGCGCTCCGGTAGCGGCGGCGGCGGTGGCCCCGTGGCCGGCTTTTCCAGGTAACGTGAATTCGGCGTGCCGCACTCGTTAAGCGCTCGCTTGCCCATTTCGCTGCGCCGCCGGATTGATCATGAAGGCAGGAACTTGCATGTGTACCGCGCCTGAGGCAAGCGAGTGATACCACGACGGTTTCGACGCAGTGACAGTGTTGCGAAAGCTCGTCCCCGGAGGAGGCACCGCCGATCCTAGAGCAGCGAGCCGCGCAGATCGATCAGCGCGCGAGGGCCGGCTTGAGATTGTCCATGGTGGGCCTGACCTGGCTCTTGTCGGCGGCGTCAACCGTCCGCGGACCGAGCGCGGCTGAGCGCCCCTATTGCCCGCTCTCTCGTTGTTGGTGCCCACTGACACGCTGGTCCATTCCAGTGTCAGGACTTGGACCACCCAACAGGTTCTGTGCGCTCACGAATTCGCTCACGAGTTCGGCGGCGTACGCCTGGCCCCGTGGGTCCCAATGGCCATCCCCCGTGAGATAAAGGTCATCTGCTCGTCGCTCCCAGAAAGGACCAAACAGATTCACCGCGTGAAAACCATGCCTCTGACAGATCTGCTCGAGGATATCTGTCAGCGTCGATCGCTTGTATTCAGGATATTTTACCGGATCGACTTCGGCGAATTCATGCTGATCCGCAGCGTCGAGTAGCGAGGGAATCAACAGAAACACCAGAGCAGCGTTATTCTTCGCAGCCGTGTCGACCATCCGTCGCATGATCTGTTCCATCATCGCGATCTTGTAGCGTGCAGACTCGCTCGTGGGTATGAGGCTCACGTCCGCGTTGTAGGGATCGGCCAAGGAATGGACGGCATTATCGCCCTCGATGATGTATTCCCGATATTGATCGATTCCTTGCTTCACAAAGGCGTCCATCCTTGCCCGCCGCGCTTCCCGCCCCGTAAACGACCATCGATCAGCTTCAGAGTAATTTCGCAGATCTGGGCGCGAGTGCGACACGACCGCAGTTGCAAACAGTCGTATGAGGGCGGCGCGCATGATCTTGCGCAGGATCGGCTCGCTGCGCGATCGCTTCATGGCGCTTTCGTCGAAAGACATGGAGGGATTATCCTGCAGGGAACCATCGCTCGACAGCCGATAGAGCTTGTCACGAAGGAGGTCTCCAAAATCGTTGCCGGCGTAGATCGCGACGATCACGAGATTCGGCTTGAGCGCGGGGAGCTCGTCTTCCATGCGCCGCAGCTCCTGGTCGGGGCCGTAACCCTCTACCCCGGCGTTCACCACTTCGACGGTCTTGCCCATCTTCCTGGCGAGCCGTCCCCTCAGCTGCTCGGTGAACGTGTCCTCCGTCCGCGAGAATTCCCCATGGATGAAGGAATCTCCGTAGACGAGCACGCGCGTCGACTCGCCGGGACGCGCGAGCTCGGGGCCTCTGAATCCCTGGCTGTTGATCTTGTACCGTACGACGGCACCGCCGTTGACCGGGGGCAACATTTTGATGCGTTCGGCGCCGGGGACGAGCCGATACAGCACCCGATCATCCCGCTCGTATATGGTGTCGAACTGCGGACCGAGCGTGGCGCGTAACACGAACTCTGCGATTACCAGAGAAATGCCGACTGAAGTCAGAACGGTCAGGGCGTTCTGGTTCCAGGACAAGGGGGCGAAGCAGAGCGCTCCGAGACAAACCGCTGCGGCGAGCAGCCCCGACTGAGCCCATCCGAGGAGTGCACCGCCTTGCAGGACCGGCCTATCGATAACTGCCAACAGCACTAGGCCGAGCGCGATGCCCCCGGTGACGATTCGCACCACGAGCGCGGATCTCCGCTTTGGGTTCGGGTCGCTCTGCGCCTGGTGCATATTAATCCGGCGATGTATCTCGAGGAGCGTAAGAAGGAGGAGCACCGGTAGCAGCAAACCGTGGGAGGGCTGCTCTATTCTCGGCCTGCAACCATGCTATGCGCCGCGGCTGGATGGAATCCAACCCCTGCCGCGGAGTCACGTGCCCTGAGAAGCAAGGCAGCCTTAGATGCTGCTCATGACGTGCTAGGACACGCGCGGGGAATGCTGGCGCGTTGCAAGCGCCGGGATCGTGTGAAGCCGGTGAAATGACAGTGTCTACCAAAGCAGGTAGACAGGTAGACGATTTGAAGGGTGGCTATCTGTGGTGCTTGAAATTGGTGGGCCGTGTAGGGATCGAACCTACGACCAAGAGATTAAGAGTCTCCTGCTCTACCAGCTGAGCTAACGGCCCGTGTTATTCAATTGCAAGTTGGGGTGGACGATGGGACTCGAACCCACGACAACCGGGATCACAACCCGGGGCTCTACCAACTGAGCTACGTCCACCGTCCGTCCCTCTTCAAGCGTGGCGTGCCCGGCAGGACTCGAACCTGCGACCCTCGGCTTAGAAGGCCGATGCTCTATCCGCCTGAGCTACGGGCACGACCCAAAAGCGCCCCTAGCCGGCCCCGCCGCACGGGGGGCGCGAATCATACGTAAGCGGCTCAACGAGCGTCAATTTCCGCCCGCCGGCAGTCCGCCTGCGCCCCGGGGCGGCATCCGCAGATCGGCCCGACCGAGCCGGCGAGCGGAGTAATAGTCGTCGCCGCATTTGTTACACTTCGGGGTCGCGCTCGCCGCACGCCCGATAAGCCCGTATGAAACTACCCGCGAACGCCTCGCCCCCTGAACCCCATGACGCAGGCAGCGCGGATCTCACGCCCGCGGTCGCGGTTGCGCTCGGCGCGGGGGGCGCCGATATCGACCTCACGACGCCGGCGGTGGTGGTGGCAACCGTGGAGCTGAGGCGCTTGGTCGCTGCATGGCGCCGTCACGAGCCCGGAGCGCGCCTTGGAGAGGACCCCGAGGAGCTGCACCAGCTGCGCGTCACTGCGCGGCGCATCGATGCCACGCTAGCGCTCTTCAAACGCCAGCTGCCTGCGGCGCTGGTGCGCGCGCGCAAGGCGACGAAAGCGGTGCTGCGCAGCCTCGGGGCGGCACGCGATCTCGATGTGCAGCTGAGCGAGCTGGGCCAGTATTGTGCAACCCTCGACAGCGAGCGGCGCGCGGCGGCAGAACCGCTGCAGGCGCTGCTGGAGAAGGAACGCGCGCGCGCACGCGCGCGCATGGTTCGCAGCCTGGATGCCGAACCCACGCGACGCTGGCTGGAGACGCTTTCGCAGGCGACAGGCACCGAGCCACCCAGAGCGAACGGTGCCGACCCCGCAATGGTGGTGATGCCCGAGCGGGTACAACGCCGGTTCCGCAAGCTGCGCAAGTCCGTCCGCCAGCTGCGCCCGAAATCTTCGATGGAGGATTATCACCTCGTGCGCCGGCGCGCCAAGCAGCTTCGCTACGCGACCGAGTGTGGCGCTCCGATGTTCGGCAGGCCGGCGGAGGAGATGCTGAAGGCACTGCGCCGGCTCCAGGACAAGCTCGGCGCACACCAGGACGCCTGCATGGCGCAGAGCAGGCTGGCCGCAATCGCTGCCGATGCGGGGAGTGGCCTGCCGCCCACCACGCTGTTCCTGATGGGTCGTTTGGCGGAGCACTACGGCCATGTGACCGGCGACACGAGGCGCACGCTGGCGCGCTCGTGGCGCAAAGTGCGCGGCAAGCGCTGGAAGGCCCTGCGCGCGCGGCTCGCAGAGTTGCGTGACAGCGCGGAGGTTGCGCACGCGGTGTTTGCGCCTCGGGAGCCCGCGAGTAGCGCCGATCAGACCTCCGCTGAAGCCAACTTTGCCGGCCAGCCGCCCGAGACCGAACCGCGCGCACTGAAGCACTGAGGCGCTGCGGTCTCCGCTATGGAGCTGCTCATAGTCCGCCACGCCATCGCTTGCGAACGCAATTCAAAGCGCTGGCCCGAAGATGGTGCGCGGCCCCTCTCGCCGCGCGGAGTGACACGTGCGCGGCGCAGCGCAGCAGGTCTCAGAAAACTGGCGCTGCGACCCGTGCGGGTGCTCGCGAGCCCGCTCGAGCGCACTCGGCAGACCGCGGCGATCCTCACTCAGTACGCCGCATGGCCACGGGCGATGCCCTGTCCCCAATTGCTGCCGGGCGCCGCGCCCGAGGAGCTGCTCGCGCTGCTCGCGCGCATGCGCGGCCAGCGGCTGGCGGTCATCGGACATCAACCGGATCTCGGCCGCCTGATCGCGGCATGTCTGCCTGGAGGGGCAAGCAGCGCCGCTTTCGAGCTGCGCAAGATGGCGGTGGCCCTCATTGCCTTTCGAGGCGCGCCGCGTGCCGGGCAGGGCGAGCTGCGCTGGCTCGTCCCGCCGAAGCTGCTGCGCGCCATTCGTTGAGGCGGCGCCGCTCTCAGGTCTCAGTGCGCCCCGGACGCAGCCGCCGCGCCGCCGGCGCCGGCAGCCTGTGGGCGGCGAGCGAGCCAGACGAGGAATATAAGCCCCAGAAAGAGCATGCCCGACACGTAGAAGATGTCGTCGGCAGACAGCATGAATGACTGCGAGTCGACCAGACGGTTGAGAAACGCATAGCTCTGGTCGGTGCTGAGACCGCCGGCGTGCATCGTACCGAGCGCGGATGCGGTGTTTGGATCCCCGGCGCTGAGGCGTTCAACGAGCTGAGCATGATGGAGTGTGGCACGCCGATCCCATAAGGTCGTGGTGATGGAGGTGCCGAAGGCGCCGGCCGTGATGCGCGCGAAGTTGAAAAGTCCCGAGGCCGCCGGAATGCGCTCCGGTGGCATGCCGGAGAGGGAAATCGATACCAGCGGAATGAAAAATGCCGCCATGCCCGCGCCCTGGATGACCGTCGGCAGCATGAGGGTGCCGATGGTTGCGTTGGTGTTGAAATGGGCGCGCATGAATAGCACCAGCGCAAATATTCCGAACGAGAGTGTCACGAGAATGCGCGGGTCGACGCGGTCGTTGATGCGCCCCACGAGCGGGCTCAGCACGATCGCGAGGAATCCGACCGGAGCCAGCACCCATCCGGCAAGCGTTGCGGTGTAGCCCATGTACTGCTGCAGCCACAGCGGCAGCAACACCACGTTGCCGAAGAACAGTCCGTAGGCGAACAGCATGGCGATCGTGCTGACCGTGAAATTGCGGCTCCTGAACAGCGACAGGTCGACGACCGGATGCTCGTCGCTGAGCTCCCAGATGAGGAATATCGCAAAACCCACCACGGCTACGCAGGCGAGTGTCACGATCATCGGCGAATTGAACCAGTCGAGGTCCTTGCCCTTGTCGAGCATGATCTGCATGGCGCCGACCCAGATGATCAGCAGCGAGAGACCGATGGCATCGACCGGCACCCGCGCGGTCGGTGTCTCCCGCTTGTGATAGATCGCCCAGGTGGCGAGGGCAGCGGCGATACCGACCGGCACGTTGATGTAGAAGATCCACGGCCAGGAGATGTTGTCGGTAATCCAGCCTCCGAGCACCGGCCCTACGACCGGCGCCACCAGCGTCGTGATCGACCACATGGCGAGTGCCATGCCTGCGCGATTCTTCGGGTAGCTCGTCAGCAGTAGCGCCTGCGACAGCGGGATCATGGGGCCGGCGACCGCTCCCTGGAACACGCGCGCGAGGATCAGGAGCGAGAGGTT
Source organism: Steroidobacteraceae bacterium (assembly GCA_035639195.1). GTDB lineage: Bacteria > Pseudomonadota > Gammaproteobacteria > Steroidobacterales > Steroidobacteraceae > 13-2-20CM-66-19. Next base: position 40,687 of record DASQYM010000013.1, on the reverse strand, counting down.
CGGCGCCAGCGCACACATGATCGAGGCGACGACGAACAGCACCACCGCGGAGGTGAACAGCCGCACCTGGCCAAAGCGTCTCGTGAGCCAACCAGTAAGCGGAACCGAGATACCGTTTGCGACTGCAAACGAGGTGATGACCCAGGTGCCCTGGTCGGGCGAGACCCCGAGATCTCCGGCTATCGCGGGCAGCGACACGTTGGCGATCGACGTGTCGAGCACGTTCATGAAGGTCGCCAGAGACAGCGCGACGGTGCCGAACGCCAGTGTCGCGCCAGTGAGCGGCGCTGGCGCAGCGGGCGCTCCGCTGGAGCCGCTTACCGGGCTATCAGCATTTCGGTCGGGCATGACCTTGGCACCTCAGCCGGTGGGCCTCAGCGCAGATGTCGCGCCGTTCCCGGCAGCGACGTGTTGGCAACCAGGTGGCCTGCCGCACGCGGTCCCGCAGCGGGTAGCGCATGCGCAGTCGGTGCCGCGACCAGTGCCGACTGATTCGCGGCGATGATGGCCTGCACGCGAGCATCCGCTTGGGCATCGCTCTCCCCGGTCACCGCAGTGGCCCAGGCAGGCTGATTACTTGCAACCTGCGGCAGCCGTGCACCGTCGGCGGCACCCCTCACCTCCACGTCTGCCTTCATCGACAGGCCAATCTGCAGCGGATGGGCGGCGATCTCACGGGGGTCGAGCGCTATGCGCACCGGTACCCGCTGCACGATCTTGATCCAGTTGCCGGTAGCATTCTGCGCCGGCAGCAGCGAGAAGGCCGCGCCGGTGCCCGCACCGAAGCCTGCGACGGTGCCGCGATAGTTCACGTGCCCACCGTAGAGATCCGCGGTGAGCCGGACGTGCTGCCCGATGCGCATGTGCGCAAGCTGCGGCTCCTTGAAGTTGGCATCCACCCAGACCTGATCGAGCGGCACCACCGCCATGAGGGCGGTACCGGGACTCACGCGCTGGCCGAGCTGCACGTTGCGCCGCGCGACGAAGCCCGCCACGGGCGCGGCAAGCTCGACGCGCTCGAGTGTGAGATAGGCATTGCGTACCGCGGCCGCCGCATCGCGCACCTGCGGGTGATTTTGCAGCGTCGTGCCATCGACCCGTGCGCGATTGGCCGCGAGCTGTTGCTGCGCCGCGTTGAGCTGCGCCTCAGCCGTCTTTACCGCATCAACGGCGTGCTGCAGCTCTTCCCCGGAGACGGCACCGGTGGCGCCGAGACGCTGGCGGCGAGCGAGATCGCTGTGCGCGGCGCTGAGCTCGGTCTGCCGCATCTGCACGGCAGCGGCGAGCTCGGAGCTCGTAGCGTAGAGGTTACGCACGTCGCGGACCGTGCGCGCCAGCTGCGCCTCGGCCTGATCGAGCGCCACGCGTGCATCGGCCGGGTCGAGCCGCACGAGTGGCTGGCCTGCCTTCACGAACTGCGTGTCGTCGGCACCGATCGCGACGACAGTACCGGATATCTGCGGCGTGATCTGCACCACGTTGCCGCCCACATAGGCATCGTCGGTCGACTGGTGATAGCGCACTACCTGCGCCCAGTACGCTCCGTACACTGCGCCGGCCGTGATCAGAATGGCCGCGAGCGCGCCGAGCCAGCGCCAGCGCCGCGTGGTGCTGGAGGCGAGCTTGGGACTCTGTGTGCTCATGACTTTCCTTTGATCCTGTTCCTGTTGCTGCCGCGGCGGCTAATGCCTAGGCAAGTATCTGTCCAAAAAAATGTCGCCCTCACGCACTGGCGCGTGCCGGCAGCTCCTCGGCGTTCTCGAGCATCCTGCTGAGAAAGCCCTCGAGCTGGCGCGCTTCGGTCTTGGTGAAGCCGCGCAGAAAGCGATTGGCGATGTTCATCGAGATCTCGCGCATGCGCGGGTATGCGGCGCGCCCCTCCTCGGTCAGCTCCAGGTTCATCAGCCGCCGGTCCTGCGAGCTACGAGTGCGGCGAATGAGTCCCTTCGCCTCCAGACGATCGAGCATGCGCGTCATGGCGCCGGCATCATACGAGATGACCTTGCAGAGGTCGGCCGCCGACTTCGGCTCGCCAGGTCCCGCTGCGAGATTCGCCACGATGATGTACTGCGCGGCGCTCATATCCAGCGGTGCCAGGCGCTTGTCCAGCGCCAGCTCGCGGTCGAGCGCAGTCAGCATCTCCACCTTCACACGGCTCACCAGCGCACCGATATGGCGGCCTGGCTGAAAGCTCGAATTGTCGTAAATGTCGCTCACGCCTCTTGCTCCGTGAATCCCCACTCGGGGAGACAATGACCGCCTCTTTCGGGGACGTTGCGTAACGTAGTTGCCTAGGCCGTCATTGTCAAGGCTTTAATTGCCCGGGCAAACCAGGACAGCCGGAGCGCGGCAGGAACGCCCTCTTCTGCTCGCCAACTCGCCCATTGGCGGCGTCCGGCATGCGCTCGCCGCCCCCCTGCTGCCAGGAATCATATATGCGCACTCGCAAAGGCGGCGCAGCGATCTCGAGCAGTCGTGTGCGGTACTGACGCGAGAGGTCCGACTGCAATCGTTACCTATGTCTTCGGAATGGGACGGCTCATGAGGTTCGTCAAACGGCGCGCTGCGACTGCGCGGTCAGTCCTGCAAGCCGGCCGAAGTGACGAAGTCCCATTCGACCACCGCGTAGGCTCGGCCGCGAGCACAGGGTTCAGGAGCACCCTTACAGGGTCAGTTCGCCGATATTGATATTGATGGCCGAATGTAAGTTGGAGTCATAATCACGTAGCAGACCCAGTTCGAAGGTGCACCCGCCATGGTGAAAATCGCGTTGCGGCTGGCTGTGGCATGGATACTCCTGTCACTGTTCCTGGCCGGCTTTTGGGTGCTATTCCTGGAGCTCAGCAGACGAATCGGAGGCAGCGCAATGTGGTTGCGTGCGCTGTCGGATGCACGACGCAGCTTTCACCCATCTCAACGAGATGGACACGGTGGAGATGGTCGGGGCTGAGGGATTTGAACGGGGGACGCTCTGATCACCGGCCCTCTCGGCGAGAACTGCCGCCTCGGATCGTTTCCATCTAATTAGTTAACAGATTATGGTGAGCACAGCCACCGACACGCGCTGGCTACGCATGGACAGAGGGTGCGCCTCTTGCTACCGTGCGGATAATCAAAAAAGAGGCACTCAACATGAAGCCCGCATTACTAGTGTTGCTATCCATCTGTGCAGGCGTTTCGGTAGCACACGCGGCGCCTACTCCGCCACAGCCACCGAGAATCTGGTCTCCGCCGCCTCCGCCGCCGCCCCCGCCGCGACTGCACGCGGTCCCGGAAATTGATTGGGGCATGGCTGGCTCCGCGCTCATCGTCCTGGCAGGTACGGTAGCTATTCTTCGCGGCAGGCGCACGGCTTGAAAGGGCCACGCCGGCGCGTCGCACCTGCATATCGCCGGGAGTAACGAGACGCTGCGGTTGTTCAGCCCGCGATGGGACGCGATCGCGCGTTGCCGCAGGCCTGTTTGAGCCAGCCGTTAACCTCCGCCACGTTGATGGACGAATGAAAATGGATGATCGGTTGAAGCAGGCCCTACGCACGTTGCGCGCCATCCAACAGCGCTATGAAACAGGGCGCAACGTGGACTCAGACTACATACGCTCCTTCACCGTGCAGGTGGCGTTGGGATATGCAGACATGCTCTGGATTGCTGCCGCGATCGAAGCATTGGAAGGGGTAGCGGGGGCACCTCTCGGTGCTGATTCTTCGACAGACGCCGCGGCGTCGCCCCCGCGGCCTTCACAACCTCAGCAGCCGCTTTCTTGCCGCACCCGGAGTGACGCATTCGCAGCGCCAGGTCCCTGAGCTTCTGCCGCCCTTCGGGCGTCCCACTGCACTTCGAGCTAGCACGCAGCCCGATTACTCGAGAAGGAAGAGTCGACAACAACCCTGACACAGGGGCCGGTATGAGCGCCGCGGGATTTCAATCTGTATAACAAACAGGGCGGCGAGCAGTGATCAGCCCTTGTCGGTGGGCGCGCAGCCGACACGAGAAAATGGAGAGGAGGCGGGAAGCGGATAGGAAAGCGGCCAGTACGGGGTCACTGGCCGCCAGAGGGTAAGCACGGCCTGGCTTTGGAGGCTGGCAATACTCACCGTCAATTCAAAGCGTCGTGCCATCATCCTGACGGTCCGCCCAGTCTGTCCGTGGGGCCACGACGCTGACATGGATGTTAGGTATGACACACTGTGCCCAAATATCGGGCGCGTACCCGTCAACCTGTCAGATTTCACTGACTTGGCTGTTTTGCGACTCCTGATTTGGGCGAGCGATTCTTTTAATTCGCACTCGATCATCTAGTGTGATTCGAGCACGACGGCACGACTGCACTGCTCCCAATGCCGGCCTCGTTCAGCCGACATTCAGCCGCCCCGCGTCTAAATCCTTCACGTGTGCGCGCCTTCCTTTCCTGAGGCGGGGCAGATGACAGGGATGACAAGGCAGTGAAAGCAATGCTCTTCGCCGCGGGGTACACCGGCTACCTGCTGTTCGGACCATTGCAGATTGCGGCGACTGCGAGTGGCATCCAGCACCTCACCGGGCTCTGGTGGTTGCTGTGTTGGGTAGGGGCAGTCCTCGTCGGTTGGGTGCCAGGGGTAGGCACGGCGCTCGGCATTTACGGGGCACACGCTCAGTGGGCATGGGGTTTGCCGGTGTCCTTTGCACTCTTCATCGGTGTGCCAGTCCTGGCTTTGCTGCCCGTGCTTGCCGAGTTGGTACCGGCGGCCATACACAACCGAAGCCGCACGCGCACCCGGAACTGATGTTGGGTGACGCTGTCGTTTGCTCACTCGTGACTAACGCGACTCAACGACCACGGCGCGACTGCTCACGTACTCACCGCACTTCGGGCAGTGATATTCAGTCAACACCACGCCCATCTTAAACAACTCGTCGGCTTGCATCTGGCGCGCTTGGCCCTTCCACCCGCATTCCTGGCAGGTGATCGGTGCGTTGCGGAATTTTGAGTAGCCACTGTATGCCACCATGCGCTTCGACTCCTTGTGCAGGACTGACGGGGAATAAACGGCTCAGGTCTTTGTGTTGGCAGCTGTCGTCACAGGACCAGTCGAATCCACAAACTCAGCAAGCCTTTCGTAGTGAAGCGCCAAACACTCGACCTCATAGCGGGCGTTTGCATCTGTGGGAGTGGGAGGTGCATTGCCCCAAAGCCGCGCAGGTTAGTAGTCCTCTGCTCCATTCGCCTATCAGCGTCGGCCGCACGTGCTGTAGGAGGCGACCGACACTTCAAGCCGCGCGGGGGAAACGGCTATGCCATACGGTCCGCATCTGTCGGAGGACGATTTGCGGTCGCGCGTGCGTGAGGGCCTTCGAGACGGTCAGCTGCCCATCGCTCCGTCCGAGGAGGTCTTTGCCGGGTACGGCGGAACCGGCGACACATGCCGGGAGCTCGAGTGCGAGCGACGCACAGCCGCCGGGGGAACAACAGCAAAGAGATTACGAGGGGTAGCGCGGTCAGTGCGGATTCTTCGGCGCTCCCGCTGGGTCGAAGCCTCCCCACGGCGACCAACTGGGCCGCCGTCGTCCCGAGACCTCCGGCAACGTATCCGCACCGTTGCCCTCTCCTCCGTTGGCCTTTTGGACTACCTCCTGCCAGACGTTATGGCAGGCAAGATGCAGACGGAGAGATCGCCGGGCTGACTGTCGAGTCTGGCAATCGACATTGTATCGAATGTCCCGGTCATCAATGCGCTTGCCGCAGGCATCGCAGTAGGCACCCTCCCCGTGACCCGCCAAGCCTTGTTGCAAGGCGATTCGCGGCAAGTATCCGTCTCTGACTAGCCGGCTAATTCTCCGACGCAACAAATCCGGCGACATGGCGCACCTCCCGAAACTCTCGTAACGGTGGGGGCGAGAACGCGTAAGCTCGGAGTAGACCTCCGCGGTCCTAATTCTAACAGCCGCTCGGACCCGAGGCTGTCAGCGCTTGTGACAGGCGTGATGTCGGGACTCGCCTACTGAGGCAGTTCGCGAATCTCGCGGACTGAGTCCTGCCATGTTATCGCGCTCGGCGGGCATCAGTGCCGACGCTTCCGAGGCGCATATCCTTGAATAACTCTTTATCTGGCGGCCCTGCCGCTGCCGCTCGATTGTCTGGTGCAGTTCATCGATGTCGCCCGCTCACCTCTCCCATTGGGGAGTGAGACTCACGGCGGCGTGACGACAGTTACCCGAATGTGCCGAGCGCGCCGCCCGGTCCTGATCAGCAGCTCCTGAGCGATCAATGCGGATTTTTCGGCACTCCGCGCGGGGCTGGGCGGCATTTTACTTTGCACCGCAGAGAGAGGCCCCGCTGGGGTGTCGGTCGCAAGCCCGGCGAGGCCGATTTGTTACCGCGCAGAGATCGGAGGTTCAGAGTGCGCGATGGCCCTGCTTACTGGCGTAAGTGGGTTCCCTGTCGTTGTGATGTATCGAGGTTAGCGCCGCGGCGTCCTGAATGACAGTGGCCAAACGATAAGGGTTCACTTTGACGTCAGCGTTGCGGGAAGCGATGGGTGCTTTGGGGGCCGAACCATCCTTGCATAGAGCGAATAGCTCGAGCCCCGCTCCCAGAAGCTCGACACTCTGACCGTTGAGCTCGCCGGGGTCATACTTGAGCGCTCTGCAGCGCTAACGTCTTATCGGTGAGTTGTCACTGAAGAGAAGGTCCCGTTTATCGCTTCCGGGACGGCCGCGCACTTCGCGGCCTTTATCCGCTCATAAATTTCCTCGCGGTGCACGGCGATGTGCTTCGGCGCATCGATGCCGACACGCACCTGGTCCCCTTTGACACCCAGAACCTTGAGGCTTACATCGTCACCAATCATGACGCTCTCACCGATACGGCGTGTGAGGATTAGCACTGTAGGCACTCCTTTGACCTTGCGAGGCGATCTGAACGCCGACGCGTTGAGTATCGTCACCGGAACCCTACGCAAAACCCATTCGCCGACAATACGTACTTATGCGCGCCCTGCGGGTTCAATGAGGATTCTTTGGTACTCCGCGTGGCCAGGGCCTCAGGTTCGATCTCTCGGCACGCTGTAACCGCAACATTGACCGTGCGAACGCTTAGCCAGTGCTGACGGTCCGCACAGTCTATCCGTAGGCCCACGACGCTGAGGCTGGAGCTTAGGGATGCTCTTTGCGATCCCCCTCAGGCTGTCGCAGACCTTCGTTTGTTGGCGGCCCGTACGAGAAGCTGGCGCAGTATCTCGAAGTGGGACCCGGCAAACTGCCTGACGTGCCTCTCGAGCACAGGCGCCAGGGGGGTTGAGACTTACTACTAGTGGAGCGAGTGCGTCAGCAGCCATCACCTGAAGCGGATCGCCTTCAGCACGGAGTTGAGTTACAAGATCGACAAGGCTCATTGCTGGCTCCGGCGGCCCGAAAATGAGGCGGTCAGCAACGAATGTGTACCCCTAGGTGTACCCCACGGGGCGATCACACGACTACTGAATCGTCACTGCTTGTTTTATTTGGTCGGGGCAGAGGGATTTGAACCCCCGACCCTCTGCTCCCAAAGCAGATGCGCTACCAGACTGCGCCATGCCCCGACCGGTGCTCGCGCGGCCGTAATCGTAGCAGCTTCGGGCCGTGCCGGCTGGCGAGGACTTGGGTCAACCGGGTGACGCAGCGGGTGATCCGGCCGTTGCGGTGGCGCTGCTGCGCAGGCCCATCAGGACCGGCGCCAGGTGGTCTTTCCTCCGGTCTTGTCCTCGAGCACGACCCCGGCCGCGGCGAGCTCAGCGCGGATACGGTCCGACTCGGCCCAGTCCTTCGCACGCCGCGCCGCCGCCCGCGCGGCAATGCGCGCCTCCACCTGCGCATCATCGATCCAGGCAGGCGTGGCAATCGGCGCGGCCCCCTCGGAGGCGCTGCTCATCCCCGCCGGCCCAGGCGCCTCGTGCGCTGCGAGCGGTTTCGCGAGACGAAACCACTGGTCCGCGGAAATGGAAAAAAGTCCGAGCACCTTTCCGAGCGCACCGAGCTCGGCGCCGAGTGCCGCGGCACGTTGATGCGAGCCCGAGGCCTTGGCCGAATTCACCGCGCGCGCGAGGGTCTGCAGCACCGCGAGGGCTTCGGGCGTATTGAAATCATCATCCATGCTCGCGAGGAAGCGCTCGTTGTGACCACTCAGTGCCGGGGCAACGAGCGGCAAATCGCGCAGCGCGGTGTAGAGCCGTCCGAGCGCGGCGTCGGCCTGGTCGAGCTGCTCGAGCGAGTAGTTGATCGGGCCGCGGTAGTGGCTGGCCAGCAGGAAGTAGCGCAGCACCTCGGCGTGCCGCAGCCGCGGCAGCACCTCGCGCAACGTGAAGAAGTTGCCGAGCGATTTCGACATCTTCTCGTCGTCGATGTTGACGAAGCCGTTGTGCATCCACACGTTGACGAAGCCGGTTTCGCACGCCGCGCACGACTGCGCGATCTCGTTCTCATGGTGGGGAAATTTCAGATCGAGACCTCCGCCGTGCAGGTCGAAATGCGTGCCGAGCAGCGCCATCGACATGGCCGAGCACTCGATGTGCCAGCCAGGTCTTCCCGGACCCCAGGGTGAAGGCCAGGCGGGTTCGCCGCTCTTGGCATGCTTCCACAGCACGAAATCGAGCGGATCCCGCTTGGCTTCATCCACCTCCACGCGTGCCCCGGCCCGCAGGTCCCCGAGACGCTTTCCCGAGAGCTTGCCGTAGCCGGAGAAGTGAGCCACTGCATACAGCACATCGCCGTTCACGCCCCGGTAGGCGTAATCCTTGACGAGCAGCTGCTCGATCAGGGCGATGATCTGCGGCAGATAGTGCGTCGCCCGCGGCTCGTGGTCGGGCCGCAGGATTCCGAGGCGTTCGCAGTCCTCGTTCATCGCTGCGATGAAGCGCTGCGTGAGCGCTTCGACAGGCTCGTGATTCTCGGCAGCGCGACGGATGATCTTGTCATCGATGTCGGTGATGTTGCGTACGTAGGTGAGTTGGTAGCCACGGTGGCGCAGGTAGCGGCTCACCATGTCGAACACGAGCAGCATGCGTGCGTGCCCAATGTGCACGTAGTCGTACACCGTGAGTCCGCAGACGTACATGCGCAGCACGCCGGGGTGGATCGGCCTGAGCTCCTGTTTCTCGCCGCCGAGCGAGTTGTGAATACGGATCACGCGAACCGCGCCAGCCGCTCGCGCGCCTTGCCCGCGGGCATGACCTTCAGGAGAGTCGCCAGCTCCGGTCCGTGGGCGCGACCGGTGAGCGCCACGCGCAACGGCATGTAGAGGTCCGCCCCCTTGCGCCCGGTGGCGGCGCGCACCGCGCCGGCTATCGCGGTCAAATCGCCGCCGGCACGCGCGGCGGCCGCCGCGGCGGCGGAGAAATAGCCGGGACCCGCCGCGCGCACCACCTCCGCCTGGGCGGGCTCGAGCTCTGGCGGGTCACCGAAAACGATGTCCACCCACGGACGCGCGTCCTCGGGCAGCAGCACATTCGGCAGCAACGCTGCAGTGAACGCGGTGGCCGAGTCCTCATCGAGCCCGGGTGGGAGCACTGCGGCCAGCCATCTGCGAGCGGCAGCCGGGGCGAGGCGCTGTGCGGCTTCCTTCTGCCACGTAGCGAGCTGCTGCTCATCGAAGCGTGCCGGAGAGCGCCCGAGGTGGCCCGGATCGAAGGCTTGCACCATTTGCTCCAGGCTGAGGAGCCCATGGAGAGCCGTGGAGTGGCCGAGCCGGAACAGGTGATTGACGATGGCCTCGGGCAGGTAACCGCGCTCGCGATACTCGCGCACGCTCACCGCGCCGTGGCGCTTGGAAAGCGGTGCCCCGTCCGCACCGATGAGCAGCGCCACGTGTCCATAATGGGGCGGCGCATGCCCGAGTGCGGCGAGGATCAGCAGCTGCCGCGGGGTGTTGGTGAGGTGGTCCTCACCGCGCAGCACCAGCGTGATCCCCATACGTGCATCGTCCACGGCGTTCGAGAAGAAGAACGCGGCCGTGCCATCGGCGCGCCGCACGACGAAGTCGCCGATGTCATCGCTCGCGAAGCTCTGTGGTCCGTGCACCAGGTCGATGAACTCGATGCGCTCACCGCCCGGCACGCGGAAGCGCAGCGTGGCGGGGACACCAGCAGCGATGCGCCGCGCGCGCTCGGCCGGCGGCAGATCCCGGCAGGTGCCCGCATAGCGTGGTGGCCGACCGGCGGCGAGCTGGCTGCGGCGGGCAAGCGAAAGTTCGAGCGGTGTGCAGAAGCACGGATAGACGGCGCCGGCGCGCTCGAGCGCAGCCAGCTCCTGCGCGTAGAGCGCACCGCGCTGGGACTGCCGATAAGGCCCGCGGGCATCCTCGCGGTCCGGTCCTGCGTCCCATTCAATACCGAGCCAGGCTAGATCGGCCAGCAGTGCCCGCGTGTGAGCCTCGTGACTGCGCTCGCTGTCGGTATCCTCTACGCGCAGCAGGAAGCGCCCGCCGGCGCGCCGCGCCAGCAGCTGGTTGAAGAGCGCCGTGCGCGCATTCCCCAGGTGCAGCTCGCCGGTCGGGCTCGGGGCGAAGCGGGTGATCACTGGCGCGCCCTGCCGTGGTGGCGCGCTGGCGCTCGTGCTCATGACGCCATGTTACGGGAAAGTCACGAATCTCAACAAAGCGCCCGCAGCGCACCGGCTACTATAGAATTCGCCGCCGGCACTCGTGTGCCGCACTTCGTCTGTGGCCAGGTGGAGGATCGATGCTCATCAAGCCCCGCAAGCGGATCGGCTTACTCGCCGGCGTGCTGCTCGGTTCGCTGCTGCTGTCCGCGGCGTGCCGCGCCGCGGAGCCGACCACGCAGGTGCGGGTGACCACCAGCATGGGCGAATTTGTCATCGAGGTGCGCAACGATCGCGCCCCGCTCACCGCCGCGAACTTCCTGCGCTACGTGCGCGAAGGCTTCTACACCAACACTCTGTTTCACCGCGTCATCGCAAATTTCGTGATCCAGGGCGGCGGGCATGACGCGACCACCCAGCAGTTGAAGCCAACTCACGATCCTGTCTTCAACGAGTCCGGCAATGGCCTGCAGAACAAGCGCGGCACCGTCGGACTCGCGCGGGGTGAGTCACCCCATTCGGGCAACGCGCAGTTTTACGTAAATCTCGTCGACAATCCCGATCTCGATCCGGTACCGACCCGCTGGGGTTACACCGTCTTCGGCCGCGTGGTGCAGGGGATGGAGGTGATCGAGCACATCGCCGAGACGCCGACCGGGGCGATGGGCCCGTTCAAGAGCGATTCGCCGCTCAAACCTGTCGTGATCGAGAAGATGGAGATCATCTCCGGCCAGGCGGCCGCGCAAGCGCCGGTGACTCCGGTCACTCCGGCGGCGCCGAACACCATCCTGTCGCCTAAGTGAGTCGATGGCGCGGCTGTTCGTCTCGGACGTGCACCTCGGCGCCGCCGCCGAGGCTGCCACCGAGCAGTTCGTGAGTTTCCTGCGCGCGCAGGCGGCGAGCGCTGACGCCCTCTATATTCTCGGCGATCTCTTCGAGGCGTGGGTGGGGGACGATGATGAGGAACCGGGCAACGAGCGGGTGTGTCGTGCGCTGCGTGAGCTCACTGCCGGTGGAGTCGCGTGCTTCGCGCTCCACGGCAATCGTGACTTCCTGCTAGGCGCCGGTTTCTGCGAGCGCAGCGGCTGCCGGCTGCTTCCCGACCCCGTGATCGCGGAGCTCGACAATGAGCGGGTGCTGCTCACGCACGGTGACGCGCTGTGCACCGACGATCGTTCCTATCAGGAACTGCGCGGCATCGTGCGCGCTCGCAGCTGGCAGCGGCGCTTTCTCGCACTGCCGCGCACGCATCGCGAGCTGCTCGCCGATGAAGCCCGCGCGGGCAGCCGCCGCCACACCGCGCGCACCGTCCCGGACATCATGGACGTCAACAGCGCGGCGGTGACCGCCGCCTTCCGTGCCGCCCGTGTGCGGCGCATCGTGCATGGCCATACCCACCGACCCGCCATGCACGAGCTGGAGGTCGATGGCCAGCCGGCGCAGCGCATCGTGCTTGGGGCCTGGTACGAGCAGGGCAGTTTCCTGCGCTACGAGCACGGCCGTTACGAGCTGTGCACGCTGCCGCGTCATTGACACTGCACGCCTGATGGCGCGCACTGTAAGCGTCTCGCCGGCAGAGGGGGTTTCTGCCGGCGAGACCACGCGCACGCTGACCGCGACCGCGTGCGGCGAGGGATCAGTTCTGCGCCGGTGGCGGCGAGGAAGCTTCCGCCGGGCCATGGGCCATGTGGCCCATGTGGGCATGCAGCATGTGCTGCTGGATGATCTGGAACTTCTTCAGCTGCGTCGCCGAGAGCACCGGCGCGAGCTTCTGCAGAGTCTCCTGTTGCGCCTGCTCGTGCAGCGCTTTCATCTGCTGCCAGTCGGGGCGCGCGCCCGAGGCCTTTGCCTGCTCGAAGCTCTGCTTCATCTTCGCGTGTTGCTGCTCGAGAATGCTCTGCACCTGCGCTTTCTGGGCCTCGCTCAGATCGAGCAGCGTAGCCAGATCATCCATGTGTCGCGCTGCCTCTGCTCCCTGTGCGGGCGGCGCCGCCGGAGCCTGAGCGTACGCCGCGCCGGCGCACAGCAGAGCGAGCGTCAAAACGGTGGCCTTCATGAACATCTCCTCGCGGGGAATTCGGGGGTCCGCGTCTGGTACTAACCCTAACGGGTGGTGAGTGCCCGCAGCCGTGAACAATCGTGAGGCACTGTTAGGGGTATTTGCGTTAAGTCGAGCGCCTGCCGCGATGAGTCGTGCCCACGGTACGCCTCGGGCCCCTGGCCCCACCTCAGCGCCGCCGCGGCAGGCGCAACGTGGCCTCGAGTCCGCCGCCCGCTGCGTTGGCGAGCCGCAGTGATCCGCCGTGCGCCTGCGCAATGTCCCGGGCGATGGACAGGCCGAGTCCTGTGCCGCCGCTGTCGCGGTTGCGCGAGGACTCGAGCCGATAGAAGGGCTCGAACACGCGCTCGAGCTCCGCCTCCGGAATGCCAGGTCCGTGGTCGCGCACGCGGACAATCAAGTCCGCACCATCCTCGATGTGAACCTCGGCGCGCGTACCGAACTTGACGGCGTTGGCGATGAGGTTCGTGAGACAGCGCTTGAGTGCTTGAGGCTTGCCGGTGAAGGGCCACAGCGCCCTGCCGCTCACGGTCACCGCCGCCCCCATATCGGCGAACTCCTCGGCGATCTGCGCGAGCAGCTCATCGACATCAGTCTCGGTCGGCGGCTCGCCATCGTCCAGACCGCGAAACAGCGACAGTGCCTCGCGCACCATGCTCTCCATCTCATCGAGCTCGCGGCCGATACGTGCCTGCATCGGCAGGTTATCGAGCGCCTCCACCTGCAGACGCAGCCGCGTGAGCGGAGTCTTCAGATCGTGCGACATGGCCGCCAGCACCCGCGTGCGGCTGTCGAGGTAGCGGTGCAGCCGATCCTGCATGGTATTGAAGGCGCGTGCCGCATCACGTAATTCGCGCGCCCCGCGCTCGGCGAGCTGTGCTGCCGGATGCGTGTCGCGCCCGACGCTGTCGGCCGCGCGCGCCAGATCCGAAAGCGGCCGTGTGATGTTGCGCGCCGCCACATAGAGCACGATGACCAGCAGCAGCACGAGCAGAGTCAGGTTCAGGAACAGGTTGCGCGGCAGCGGTGCACCCCCTGGCATGCGCAACACGCGGTAGGTGACGGCAGCGCCGTCGGCAAAGCGCACCGTCACGTCGTAGCGCTGCGCACTCGCGGGGTGCAGGGCGAGCTCGTGTGCCTCGTAGAACGGCACTGGCAGCACGACCGCCGAGGACGCGGGGTCCGCCGTCGGCGCGATCTCTATACCGTAGCTGGGACCGAGCGCAGCGCGCAGCTGGGCGCGCAGCGCGGCTTCGAAGTCGCTCAGAAGTGGCAGGCGCAGGAAGCCCCGTCCCCTCTCGTGCCGGGCGGCGCCAGGTTCGCCTGCTGGATGATGCATCAGGATGTGCGGCATGCGCGGCGGCTGGGTGGCCGAAAGCTGCGTGAGTGCCTGCGCGCGCTGCGCACCATCCAGCGGGGCGAGCATGAGCGTCGCATCCGCGATGCGACGCGTCCACTCGCGCACACTTCCCTGCAGCATGAAGTGCTCGCGCTCCTGCGCGATCAGCAGCAGCGCCACCGCCTGGGCGATCAGCACCGCCGCCACCGAGGCTGCGAGCAGCCGGCCAAACAGGGATTGTGGCCATGGCGAGAGGCGCATAGGCGCTGCCCGCGCTACTCGGTCGCGACGCTCACGCCGATCACATAACCCTCGCCGTACACCGTCTTGATGATCTGCGGCGCGCGCGCGTCATCTCCGAGGATCTGTCGCAGACGGCTGACGCGCACGTCGATACTGCGGTCGAAAGGATCTGCATCGCGTCCGCGCAGCAGCTCGGTGAGCTGCGCCCGCGTCAGCACGCGGTTGCCGGCGGCGAGCAGTACGGCGAGCAGCCGATACTCGGCACCGCTCAGGGCCTGCTCGCGCCCCTCGGAATTGGTCAGCGTGCGTGTCACGGTGTTCAGCCGCCAGCCCCCGAAGGAGAAGCCGCGCACGCTTTCGGGACTGGGATCGCGCGGCGCGTGCACTGAGCGGCGCAGCACCGCCTTGATGCGGCCGAGCAGCTCGCGCGGATTGAAGGGCTTGGCGACGTAGTCGTCGGCGCCGAGCTCGAGACCGACGATACGATCGACGTCCTCGCCGCGCGCAGTCAACATGATGATCGGCAGCTGCGAGCGACTGCGCAGCTCGCGGCACAGCGACAGTCCATCCTCGCCCGGCAGCATCAGGTCGAGCACCAACAGATCGACGTGCGAGCGCTCGAGCACCCGGCGCATCTCCTTGCCCTCGGCCACTGCCGTGGTGCGGAACTCGTGTTTCTCCAGGTACTGCGCCAGCAGACCGCGGATCTCGCGATCGTCGTCGACAATCAGCACGTGTGGTCGTTCGCTCATTGTGCCTCTGACAGCCGAGGATACCCGCACGACAGACAACCAGCAGCGTAATTGGTGCCGCGCCGCGGGTCGCGCTGCGCAAGGACGTGTAACCAACTGTTAGTCACGCTTGGGTGCGCGCGCGCTGCAGCGGACCGGAGTGGAAGCGCAGCGTGTCGTCGGGTTCGGTGGCGAGCTGCGCCTCCCGGGCGGCGATCGTGCGCAGGCGGGACTCCCAGGCGTGCGGCGCCGTGGCGCGCGCGAACCCGAGATAGAGCAGGAAATGACGCGCCTCCGCGCGCCCGAGATCAGCGTACAGCCGCGCGAGGGGTGGCGCGAGATGTGGCGCGAGCAGCGCAAAGCGCTCCGCCGAGCGCGCCTCGATGAGCGCGCCTGTGAGCAGCAGATCGAGCTTGCGGGCCGGATCACAGCCGGCGACCACGCGTCGCAGCTGCTGCGCGTAGCGCCCGGGTCGCTGCCGCACGAACGGCAATCCGAGTGTCGTCATGGTGCGGATAACCTGCTCGAAATGCCGCAGCTCCTCGCGTGCCAGGCGCGACAGCGCGGCTCCGAGCGCGCGATCCTCCGGATAGGCGAACATCAGCGCGAGCGCGGTGGAAGCTGCCTTCTTCTCACAGTTGGCGTGGTCCTGCAGCAGGTCGGGCACGTGGCGGAGCGCATCCTCCACCCAGCTGGCCGGGGTCGGCGCGCACAGAATCGACGAATCGATGTGCGCAGTCGCACTCACGACTCGCGCCCGCGTGCGAGCCAGGCGCTGAGCGTCTCGGTGAGAGCGGCGCGCGCCTGCTGGGCGTCCGCGAACCGCGCCGCCGGGGATTTCGCCATCAGCCGCTCGAGCACCGGCTGCACGGCGGCAAGCTGCGCGGGCAACTGCGGCACGGGTTCCTTGCGATGCTTGTAGACGATCGCCATCGGGTTCTCGGCACGATAGGGCTTCTCGCCCGTCAGCATCTCGAACACGATTACTCCGAGGCTGTAGAGATCGCTGCGCGCGTCGAGCGCTTCCGCATGCCCCTGCTCCGGACTCATATAGTGCGGCGTGCCGAAGATCATGCCGGTGTCGGTGACATCGAGCGCGAGCGCCGCATCCTTGGAGAGCCCGAAATCGATGAGCGCGACCGTGCCATCCTCGCGCAGCATGACGTTCCCCGGCTTCAGATCGCGATGGAGCACGCCGGCCCCATGTACGGCGGCGAGCGCCTCGGCCATCGCCACCGCAAAACCCAGTGCCTGGCGCGGGCTGAGCGAGTTGCGCATGCGACGGCGCAGATCCCCGAGCGCAAAATACTCCATGACGAGCCAGGCATGCTCATCGCTTACCCCGAGATCGTGGAGACGCACTACCGCAGGACTTGCGATGCGTTGTGCAATCTCGTACTCCTGCAGGAATCGGCGAAAGGCGTCCACCGGCTGCTGCTCGTCCTGCCGGTCCCGTGCCACCTTCAGCGCTACGAGTGCGCCCAGACGCTCGCTCTCGGCCACGTAAAGATCGCTGGTGGTCCCGGCGGAGAGACGGCGGATGCGGCGGTATCCGCGGACGAAGGCATCGCCGAACCGCTGGGTCTCGCGTCCCGCCCGGCTGGTGCGCCAGATCGCGCGCGCGTGTGCCTGACGCCGCTCGGCGGCGGCGAGCACGTGCGCAAACCTCTCGCGCTCGAGGTCCTCGCGGCTGACGGTAAAAGCGCCGATCGCTCCGGCCTCGCGCGCGACGCTCGCGTCGCTCTTCTGGCACAACAGCACGATCGGCGCGAAACCGGGGCGTCCGGAAAGCTCCCGCGCCCAGGTGAGGCCGCGTCCGCCCGGCCACTCGTCCGCCAGCAGTACCGCATCGAAGCCCTGCGCGAGGAACTCGCGCGCCAGCGCCCCCTGTGACACCGGCCGGTGCACGACCATCTCCGCGTGCGGCCGCCAGGAGACGAGCCGTTGCCGGATGTGCGCACAGCGGCGCGCGTCTTCTTCGATCAACAGCAGGCGCACGCGCAGAATTACAACACGCGTGGCGCGCGCACGTCACGGTGCTGCGCCACGGACTCGGCATCCTGCGCCGAGAGCTTCAGTCCGATCACCAGGTCCCCGACGTTGGTCCCGGTGGGACCGGTGTGCACGAGGTCGCCGCTCGCGGCGAGAGCCGCCGCAGAGTCCGCCTGCGCCAGGCAGTCATCGGGATCCAGCTGCGCGAGCGTTATGCGGGCGCAGGTATCCGCATCGATGAGCGCTCCGGCGTCATCGGTGACGCCATCGCTGCCGTCCGTGCCGGCAGCGAGCAGCAGCAGCTCGCTATGTCCGGCGATCAGCCGCGCCGCAGCGAGCGCCAGATGCTGATTACGCCCGCCACGCCCGGGCTGCGGCGGTAGTTCCACCGTCGATTCCCCGCCCCACACGCGCAGCTGCGCCTCACCGAAGTGCAGCTCGTGCGCGAAGCGGGCCGCGAGCCGCTCCGCGCCGTCCGCAAAGCGCTCGGTCGAGGCGCGCACGGCCAGGCCGAGTTGCGCTGCGTGCGCGGCGACTGCCGCCACCGCATGATCGACGCTCGCGACCACCAGCCGCTCGATCCGGTCGCCCCCTGGAGCGGGACCCATCAGACCGGAGCCAATGACGCGCGGATCGTCACGGGGTACATCCGAGACGAACAACGCCCGCGCCGCACGTCCCGCCAAACGCGCCGCGAGTCGCCCGCCCTTGATGCGCGAGAGCGCTGCCCGGCGGGAGTTGAGCTCGCCGATCGGCATGCCGGAGGAAAATGACAGCCGCGTGAGGGCAGCGAGATCCCCGAGCGTCGCGCCTTCTGCTGGAACCTCCACCAGGCTGGATGCACCTCCGGAGATGAGGAACAGCGGCCACACTGCGGCGGGCAGCTCATCCACCCAGGCCAGCAGACGTGCGCCGGCGGCAAGCGAGCGCTCATCGGGCACCGGGTGCGAGCCCAGCCAAACCTCGGGCACCGCGCCGGCGGCGAAGCCGCTCAGGTCTTCACGCTCGCGCGTGATGAGCAGTGTGCGCTCGATGGCCCGGCCGAGCGCATCGTGGGCGCCGAGTGCCATGGCGGTGGCCGCCTTGCCGACTGCCGCGACCCATACGGGCGCAGCCGGCGCCGCCGCGCCGAGTGCCGCCGCGACGCAGTGGCGCCCGTGCACCCGGGCCAGGCCGGTCCGAAACAGCTCCAGCAGCAGCCTGCGGCGCGGATGGAACTCATCCATCCTCTTCACGGGGGTCCCCGGAAAATCGCGCAGCTTATCGGTCGGTGTGTGCTCACGGCTCACCGTGTGCGCGACTTTCTGGGATGGTCACCGGGGGTGGCCTAGCGCACCACCTTGAGCTTGCTTCGGCCGTCACGGCGAGCGATCTTGGCTGCGTCCGAGCGCTCGAGCTGCAGCCGCTCGAGGTACTCCGGTGTGACATCACCGGTCACATACAGGCCCGAGAAGCAGGACGTATCGAACTCCTCGATGCGTGCATCCTCGTGCTTGCACGCGGCAATCAGGTCCTCGAGATCCTGGTAGATCATCCAGTCGGCGCCGATGATCTGCGCCACCTCATCCACCGAGCGCCCGCTCGCAACCAGCTCACTCGCCGCCGGCATGTCGATGCCATAGACGTTGGGAAAGCGCACCGGTGGTGCGGCGGAGGCGAAGTAGACCTTGGCGGCGCCGGCTTCGCGGGCGAGCTCGATGATCTGCGCCGAGGTGGTGCCGCGCACGATCGAGTCATCGACCAGCAGCACCCGCTTGCCGCGAAACTCCAGGTCGATGGCATTCAACTTGCGCCGCACCGATTTCTCGCGCTCGTGCTGCCCCGGCATGATGAAGGTGCGGCCGATATAGCGGTTCTTGATGAAGCCCTCGCGGTACTTCACGCCGAGTCGCTGCGCGAGCTGCAGAGCACTCGTGCGACTCGTGTCCGGAATCGGGATGACCACATCGATATCGTGCCGCGGGCGCTCGCGCAATATCTTGTCTGCCAGGCGATCGCCCATGCGCATGCGTGCACGGTAGACGGAAATGTTGTCGATTTTGGAGTCCGGACGCGCGAAATAAACGTACTCGAAGATGCAGGGTGTATGACGTGCGCTCGCAACGCACTGCTGCGTGTGGAGTCGTCCCTGCTCGTCGATGAAAACCGCTTCGCCGGGGGCTACATCGCGCACCAGGCGGAAGGAGAGTGCATCGAGCGCTACGCTCTCGGAAGCGAGCATCCATTCGGTACCGCGTTGGGTGCGCCGCTCGCCGAGGACCAGCGGGCGGATACCATTTGGGTCACGGAACCCGAGGATGCCATGACCGATGATCATGGCCACCACCGCATAACCCCCACGGCAGCGGCGGTAGACAGCAGAGAGCGCTGCGAACACGTCCGCCGGCGTGATGCGGACGCTGCCGACGCGCTGCAACTCCGAGGCGAACACGTTCAGCAGCACCTCCGAGTCGGAGGTGGTATTCAAATGACGCCGGTCCTCGCGGATCAGGATCTCGGCGAGCTCGGCGGCGTTGGTGAGGTTGCCGTTGTGGCCGAGACAGATGCCATAGGGTGCATTGACGTAGAAGGGCTGCGCCTCGGTGGCGCTGTCGCAGCCCGCCGTCGGATAGCGTACATGGCCGATACCCACATTACCCTTGAGCTCGAGCATGTGGTGCTGTTGAAAGACATCGCGCACCAGGCCGCTGCCTTTGCGCACGCACAGCTCACCCTCGCCCGAGGAGGTGGTGATGCCGGCAGCATCCTGGCCGCGGTGCTGCAGCACCGTGAGCGCATCATAGAGACGCTGGTTTACGGCGCTGGTGCCAACAATGCCGACGATGCCGCACATGAGCTGTCAGCCCTCCGCGACGAGCATCAGACGTGCACTTTGTGTTCTTCGCTGCTGTGACGCACGCGCTCTTCGCCGACCAGCGTACGCAGGCCGTTGGCGATCGATTCTCCGTAGGGGATGAGCAGCGAGTAGCGCCACCAGTGCTCGCCCTGCAGGCGCAGCAGCTGCCCGAGTATCACGAATACGCCGAGCAGCACGAATCCGCGCAGCAGCCCGAAGGCGAAACCGAGCAGGCGATCCATGCCGCTGAAGATCGACAGGCGCACGAAGTGGCCAAGCGTCGCGCCGATGCCCGCACCGAGCAGCAACACCAGTACGACGATGATGATGCGCGCGGCCCAGGGGCGCACCTCCGAGTCGGACATCAGTCCACCGAGATGCGGTGCAATCAGATCGGAGAAGTGCCAGGCGAGAAAGAGTGCGATAAGCCAGGCACCGACCGCTATCGATTCGCGCAGGAAACCGCGTACTGCGCCGACGATCGCGGAGATGATGATGGCGGCGATTACTAAGTAGTCGGTGGCGTTCATCGCAGCCCGTGGTCGTCGCGGCCATTCCGCGCGGCGCGGATTGTACAAGAGCGTTGCGGGCGTTGCCTGAGTAGCCCGTCACGTGTACGCCTGACACTACTTCGGCTCGATCGCGCCGCCGCCGTGGCCATGCGCCCGCAGCTGCTGTGCGAGCTGTCCGGCGGCTGCCTGATCGTGCACGGGGCCGACGCGCACCCGGTACAGGTGCCCGCTGCTGCCCTGCGATACGCTCACCGTGAATCCCTGGCCGCGCACCTGCTTCGCGAGACGCTCGGCATTCGCGCGGCTCGCGAAGCTGCCAAGCTGCACCACGTAGGTACCGGAGGTGTCCGCGCTGCCAGCGGGCGACGCGGCCGGTGCCGGAGGCCGATGATCTGGCGGAGCGGCCGCAGACACATTCGTCGGCGCCGACGCGCTCGTCCCCGCGCCCGGTGGAGCGGAAGGTGAGCTCACGGCGGCAGCAGCCGGCGGGGGCGGAAGCGGTGTCGGCTGCTCGGGCGTGCCGTGCATGCTCGCGCCGCGCATACGCGGCTCCTCCGCAAGCTTGATGGTGTAGGAGCGTAATGGCGGTTCCTCGATGGATGACGCCACGGCCGCGGTGCGCGGAGCCGAGCGGACCGGCCCGGTCAACAGCTCAGGCACCAACAACACGATCAGGGCCACGAGAATGATCGCGCCCGTCAGCCGTTCTTTCACCTGGACCACCGACTATGGGGACAAAACCCGAGAAACCAAGCGCAGCGCCGCAGGCTCGAGCGCATGCTGGCTAGTATATCCGAAGCCACTGCAGCGCCGGCCCGACGGTATGCACCGAGCCGCAGACGATGATGCGGTCGCCGGGTCTTGCCTCGGTACGCGCCAATTCGCAGCCCTCGACCACGGATGCGGCGAGCTCGATGGAGGCTCCCTCGAGCGCAAGGCGCTGCGCGAGCTGCGCAGCGCTCAGGCCGCGCGGACCGGGCAGCGTGCACACGATCCAATGCTCTATGAGCTCCGCAAGCGCGCCGCCGATACCAGCGGCATCCTTGTCGGCGAGCACGCCGACCACGGCGAAGGTGCGTCCCGCGCCGCGCGCGCCCGCACCGGGCAGCGGCCGGTCGCGTAGCTGCGCTGCCAGCACCCGCGCCGCGGGCTCGTTGTGGGCGATGTCGAGGATCCACTCCACGGCGCCCGGGATCACCTGGAAGCGGCCGGCGAGACGCACTTCGCCGAGTGCTGCGGCAACCACGCGCTTATCGAGCGCTTCGAGCCGCCCGATGAGGCGGACAGCTCCAGGGCGGTCAGCGCTGAAAGCGCGGAGCGCTTCGAGTGCTGCGATTGCCGTGGCAGCATTGCGGTATTGAATCGCGCCGGCGAGCGCCGATGGGGGCAGGGAATGGAGCGACAGCGCAAGTCCCTCATAGTCCCAGCCGTCGGCACGAATGCGCCAGCTGAAGTCACGCTCCGCCACCACCGCCCGCGCCGCTAGCTGCCGGATCGCCTGATAGACGGTGGCGGGCATCTGTGGCGTGCCGAGCACTGCCGGCCGATTGGCCCTGAAGATACCGGCCTTCTCCGTGCCGATGAGCTCGAGCGTGTCGCCGAGCCATTCGCGGTGATCGAAACCTACCGAGGCGAGCACCGCCACGTCGGCGTGGAGGAGATTGGTGGCATCGAGACGGCCGCCGAGGCCGACTTCGAGCAGAGCGACGTCCACGCGCGCCTGCGTGAAGATGAGCAGCGCGGCGAGCGTGTTGTACTCGAAAAAGGTGAGCGTGGTCGCAGCGCGTGCGACTTCGATCCGCTCAAACGCGGCAATCAACTGCGCATCTTCGACCTCGCTGCCATCGAGGCGTATGCGCTCGTTGTAACGGGTGAGGTGCGGCGAGGTGAACGCGCCGGTGTGCACGCCGAGCGCCCTCAGCAGTGCCTCCAGGTGCGCGACGACCGATCCCTTGCCGTTCGTGCCCGCAACGGTGAACACCGGAAATGCGGGTGCTGCGACCCCGAGCTCGCGCGCCACGCACGTGACGCGCTCGAGCCCCAGGTCGATGCTCTGCGGATGCACCGACTCCTGCAGCGTGAGCCACTCGGCGAGCGTGCGCATGGGGTCGAAGCGGCGCGCTGCCGGCGCTCAGGCGGCGGCCGGCAGTTTCAGCAGTACCCGCAGGAGCGATGCGATCTTGTCGCGCATCTCGCGACGATCGACGATCATGTCGATCGCACCGTGCTCGAGAAGGAACTCGCTGCGCTGGAAGCCTTCGGGAAGCGTCTCGCGCACGGTCTGCTGGATGACCCGCGGACCGGCAAATCCGATGAGCGCGCGCGGCTCGGCCAAGTTTAGATCCCCGAGCAACGCCAGACTCGCCGAGACGCCGCCCGTTGTCGGATCGGTGAGCACCGAGATGAATGGCAGATGCGCCTGTGCCAGGCGCGACAATGCCGCCGCCGTCTTCGCCATCTGCAGCAGCGAATACAACGCCTCCTGCATGCGTGCCCCGCCGCTTGCGGAAAAGCATGCGAGTGGGCGCCGCTCGGCAATGCAGTGGTCGATGCCGCGCTTGAAGCGCTCGCCCACCACCGAGCCCATGGAACCGCCGAGGAACTGGAACTCGAATGCGCAGGCAACGATCGGCAGCGCCTGCAGCGTGCCCGCGAGCACCACCATCGCGTCCTTCTCATTGGTAGCCTTCTGTGCCTGGGCGAGACGGTCGCGGTAGCGCTTGCTGTCTCGGAACTTCAGTGGATCCTCCGGCCCGATCGCCGCACCGATCTCCACGCCCGAGCCGGGATCGAGGAAGTGCTCCAGGCGATCGCGCGCCCCGATGCGCATGTGGTGGCTGCACTTCGGACACACATAGAGATTGCGCTCGAGCTCCGCTCGGTACAGCACCGCATCGCAGGCGGGACACTTGATCCACAGGCCCTCCGGTACCGAGCGGGTGCGCCTCTCGGTCTTGATGCGGGAAGGCATGATCTTGTCGAACCAGGTCATTAGTTCATTCGGAGGGTCCGGGCGCTTGGCCCCGAGGCGATGATAGCCGATCAGACCGGAAAGGCCGCCGTGACGGCAGGGATGGGTATGCAGAAGGCGGCCGGGTAACGCACCGACAGCAGGTAGAGCCCACCCGCCGGTGCGGTAGCTGCGTTGCGCGTGCGGTCGCGCCCGAGGAGCACCTGGCGTGCGAACTCTACCGGAGCATCGCCGCGGCCGATTGCGATCAGCAGGCCCGCTACGTTGCGCATCATGTGATGCAGGAAGGCGTTGGCGGTGGCCTCGATCACCACGAACTCCCCAAGCCGCTCGACCTGCAGCCGCTCCATGCGCCGGACCGGGGACTTTGCCTGGCACTCGGCAGCACGAAAGGCACTGAAGTCGTGCTCGCCCAGCAGCGACTGCGCCGCTGCGTGCATGCGCGCCTGATCGAGCGGCCGGTGGATCCAGGTGGCACGCTCGGCCAGCAGCGCCGGACGCGCCAAGCGGTTCGCGATCAGATAGCGATAGGTGCGCGCCTCGGCGCAGTAACGGGCGTGGAAGTGGGCAGGCACCGGCCGCGCCCATGCGATGCTGACATCGCGTGGCAGCTCGCTGTTCGCGCCGAGCACCCAGCCGCGCAGACTGCGTGCAGCGTGCGTGTCGAAATGGGCCACCTGACCCGAGGCGTGTACGCCGGCATCAGTGCGTCCGGCGCAGATCAGACTCACCGGCTCGGCCGCGATGCGGCCGAGCGCACGCTCGAGCACCATCTGCAGGGTGGGCACCGAAGCCTGCGCCTGCCAGCCGGCGTAGGCACCGCCCTCATACTCGATGCCAACGGCGATTCTCACCACGGCCGCGCTCCCGAGCGGTCCGGCTGCGGGGACTCTGGCGGGGTCCCTGCGAACTTCCGCGTCCTGCTAATCGGCGTGGTGGATCACGCGCGGCAAGCAGAATCTTGGGGAGTGCATCAGGGAAGCGACTCCATCAGCCGCTGCGCCTCTTGCTTCTGCACGGCCGAACCTTCGTTCAGCACCTCTTCGAGGATGTTCCGGGCGCCATCGGGATCACCCATGTCCATGTACGCCCGCGCAAGGTCGAGCTTGGTGCCCACTTCGCTCATGGTCACAGGCTCGAGGTCCGGCAGTGCGAGCTCCTCTGAAGAGAGGCGCTGAGTGGCGGCGAATGCGGTGTCCGGCACGGTAGCAGTGCCGACATCGAGGTCGAGTCCGCCGTTGGCGTGAGTGCCGGTGGCCGAGCCGACATCGAGGTCGATGTCGGTGGCAGTGGCGACGTGTGCGCCTGTGGCATCGCTCAGATCGACGTCGATGCCGCGCGCGCGCAGCGCCGCGAGGCGCGAGGTATCCGAGGGGTCGGGGAGCGCCGCGCTCGTCTGCGTGAGCGCCGCTTCGAGCTCATTCTGATCGAAGCTCCACGCGCCGGTGCTGGCGATCGCGGGGTTCTCCTCGGTAGTAGCGCGACGCTGCGCGTCCTCCATGACCTTCCGGGAGCGATCATCGAGACCCGCCACGAGCGTCGGTGCGTCTGGGGTCGAAGCGGCGGCCGTCGTCGGACCTGGCTGGTCGATGGTATCGACCGTGCCCATATCGAGCCCGAGATCGTCGATCGCCAGCTCGGCCGTGGCTTCGGACACGCCCTTGCGCATTGCCGTCTCGACCTTTTGTCGGATCGTCGGCTGATGCGCGCCGGGCAGCGCGGGCTGTTCGACGGTCGGCCCTTCCATCTCGGTCGTGCCGCCTCCGTGGCGTATGCGCGCGGTCATCTGCCGCGTCGTTCCCGTCGTGCCGGTCGTGCCCGTGAAGCTGTTCTCGCTGAGCGCCACGTTGCGATCAGTGACACTGGTCGTCGCCTCGTGCCGATCGCCGACGGCCGTACCGATGTCGAGGTCCAGAGCCTGCGCAGCCTCACCTGGCACGGGCTCGCCCAGCAGATCGAAGTCGACGCGGCTCTGGCCACCCTCGAGGTCGAGGTCCACTCCACCCGCGGCGGCACCGGTCACAGCTCCGCCGCCGGAGAAGAGTGGATCCTCGGGCGCGAGCTGCTTACCCATGATGAGGATCTTTTCCCATTCCCCGGGGGCTGCCTCCGTGCGCGACTCGGCGAGCTCACGCGCGGTCTGCAGGAACTGGTCCTTGTTTCCCCAGACGAAGAACACCTCGAGGAGCTTCAACTTCAGGTCACGCCGGTTCGGCTCGCGCGTGATCGCGATGCGAATCAGGTCCGCGGCCTGGTCGTACAGGCCGTACGCCATGTGGAAATCGGCTTCGGCCAGAGGATCGCCCTGGTCGAGATTGATGGCGGTCTCGCTGCTGATCGTCTCATCGGTTGCGACGTGCCGCGCGGTCGGCGCCGCAGGCGCGCCGCTTGGAGTCAGGCGTGGACGCTCGTGCGTGCCCGTCTCCTCGACGACGAACGCGGGCTCACGCGCCTGTGGCGGCTTCGTTCGTGGCGACGCCTCGGGGGGTGCGAAGTTGCGCGCGCTGCCGGCTACCGAAGCAGCCGGAGCGGCAGGCGTGGGAACCCCGTCATCAAATCCCAGATCGATCTCGGCATCGGTACCTGCAACGGCGAGTCGGCCGAGGGAATCATCGAATTGCGAAGCACGCCGTGACCGCACGATGCGCAGCACGGCGACGGCGCCCGCCGCTACGGCGGCAAGCAGCAGCACCCACCAGTAGCCGGCAAGCGTTCCAAGGAAGGATCCTCCGGACTCCGCAGCCGGTGCTTTAGGCTTTGGCGCGGGCGCCTGTGCCACGACGGGCGGCGGTGGCGGAGGCGCGCTCGCCTCGGGCGGTTTCTCCTCGGCGGCCGGTGCCGGCGGCGCAGGCGGAGGCGGAGCCGCCTGAGCTGCGGGCGGCTGCTCAGGAGCTGCCGTCGGAGCGGGTGCCGCTGGAGGCTCTGCAGCGGGCGCAGGGGTCGCGGGGCTCTGCTGCTTCGCGGCCAGCTGTGCTTGCATGCGCGCGAGCTCCGCATCCTTCATTTCGAGCAGCCGCTTCGATTCGGCCAGCTGCCCTTCCAGGTCTCGCACGCGACCCTGCAACGCACCCGATTCGCCGCCTGTGGCGGCAGGAGCCGCGCCCACAGAGGCGCTTTCGGAGGGTGTCACCAGCTTCAGACGGCCGGGCTGGGTAGCAGCGGTGGCGGATTCCGACGGTGCCGCGGGGCTGCCGCGCCACGCCGCGTATTGACGGCGTATCTCGCTCGCGGCCTCCGATGGCGACACCGCGGCGGCGGTCCCGGCATCCGGGATGCGCAGTACCGCGCCCGAATGCATCACATTCATGTTGCCCTGAAAGGCGCGCGGGTTCGCTTGATAGATCGCGAGCATCCAGCTGCGCGTGTGCGCAGCAGTGACTTTGTCGCCGGCGACGCCCGCGGCGATCTGCGAAAGCGTCTCCCCTCGGCGGACGGTATGCGTTCCGTCGTCGTCACCCGAGCTCGCGCCCCGCGCAGCCGAGGCTGCCGCGCTGACAGCCTCCGCGGGAGCTGCAGCAGGCTCTGACGGCTGCGCTGCGGCGGAGGAAGCGCCGGAGTCGGCGACTGACGGCGCAGCCTCGGCGGCGGTGCCCGCCGGCTCGGCTCGCGCCGAACCCGGCTCGGAGCGTGGAGCGACGGTCGCGGCGGCAGCCGCGGCGGCGCCCTCAGCAGCAGCGGGCGCAGCATCGGCCGTAGGTGCAGGCGCTGCGACAGGGATCGCGGGCACCGGTGCCGGGGCCGCCTCGGTGGCGGCTGCCGGTGCGGGCGCTGGCGTCTCCGTCGAGCGTGCGATGGAACCTTCGCGCGGGCCGGCACCCGCTGCGGGCGCGGTGACCGGAGCGCTCGCGACCTGCGGCTGGCCCGGGGTGAACACCGGCGGGTCGAGCAGCATGGTGTATTCCCGCACCAGCTTGCCGCGCGCCCAGTTCACTTCGACCAGCAGCGTCACGAACGGATCGGAGATCGGATCGTTGGACTTCAGCTTGATGACCTCGCGCCCATCGGACATGCGCACGGTCTTCACCTGAACGCCCGAGAGATAGGACGGCCAATCGAGGCCATAGCGGGCAAAGGTGTCCCGCGAGGCGAGCTGCGCCTGCACGGTACTCATTTCTTCCGGCGTCACATCGACCAGGTCGATTTCCGCCTCGAGGGGCGCATTCAGCGCCGACAGCAGTCGAATGTCCCCAAGACCCAGGGCAAACGCGGCGGACGGCAGGGCCAGCAGTATTGCCAGCGCCCGGCTGGAGCGTTTGGCGATCATCAGGTCACCCCGGCAGGCATTAATTGGGTGGAATATCTAATAAAAACAAGGAGGTGGGTCATACACTGCGACCCCCCTGACAACCCGGCGGCAATATAACTTAAATAGCCCGCCGGACCAAAGCCTCCGCGATTTGCACGCTGTTCGTGGCGGCGCCCTTGCGTACGTTGTCGGCGACAATCCATAAGTTAAGTCCCCGGTCAGGGGCAAGATCTTCACGGATTCTCCCGACATAAACTGTGTCGCGGTTCGCTGCCTCGGTAGCCGCCGTGGGGTACCCGCCCGGTCGACGCTCATCGAGAACCGTGATGCCGGGCGCACTGTCGAGCAGTTCACGCGCCCGGGCGGCCGATAGCGGACGCTCGGTCTCGATGTGCACCGCCTCGGAATGTCCGTAGAAGACCGGCACACGCACCGCCGTGGCGTTCACGCGCAGACGCGGCTCAGCCAGGATCTTGCGCGTCTCCCACACGATCTTCATCTCCTCACGGGTGTAGCCGTTGTCCTGGAAAACATCGATGTGAGGCACGCAGTTGAAAGCGATCGGCTTCGCGCCGCCAGCGGGCTCTGCAGGTCCTTTGCCGCTCAGCACCGCGATCGACTGCCGTGCCAGCTCCTCGACCGCGGCGCGGCCCGCGCCTGAGACCGACTGATAGGTGGCGACATCGATGCGCTCGAGATGCGCCTCATCGTGCAGCGGCTTGAGCGCTACGACGAGTTGGATCGTCGAGCAGTTGGGATTGGCAATGATGCCGCTGCGCTCCACCGCCTCGAGCACCTGCGGATTCACCTCCGGCACGACGAGCGGAACTGACTCCTGGTAGCGGAAGGCCGAGGTGTTGTCGATGACGATACAGCCCGCGGCCGCTGCGCGCGGCGCATGCTCGCGCGAGACCGCGGCACCGGCGGAGAAGAGCGCGAGCTGGCACTGCGCGAAATCGAAGCCCTCGAGCTCACACACCGGGTAGCTGCGGCCGCGGAAGCTGACACTGCGGCCAAGAGAGCGGTTGCTGGCGAGCGGGTAGAGCTGCGCGACCGGAAAGCGGCGCTCCTCTAGCACGTTGATCATCATCTCGCCGACGAGCCCGGTCGCACCGACGATGGCGATCGCGAACTGCCTGTCCATAGAGCCACACTCCTTCCCGACCCGCGCGCTGCCCGCGCTCAGCCGCGCGGCGCGGTGATATCGGGAGTCGTCGATTTCACATCCGCGTTCTGCGCCCGGTGACGCAGGTAATGGTCCATGAGCACGATCGCCAGCATGGCCTCGGCGATCGGCGTAGCGCGCAGACCGACGCACGGATCGTGCCGACCCGTCGTCACGATCTCCGCTGCGTTCCCGGCCAGATCGATGGTGCTGCCGGGCACCTGGATGCTGGAGGTTGGTTTGAAGGTGAGATGCGCGATCACATCCTGTCCCGAGGAAATGCCGCCGAGCACCCCACCGGCGTGGTTGCTGCGAAAACCCTGCGGCGTGAGCTCATCGCGATGCTCGCTGCCGCGCTGCGCCGCACTGCGCACCCCGGCGCCGAGCTCGACGGCCTTCACCGCGTTGATGCTCATGAGCGCATGGGCGAGGTCGGCGTCGAGCCGGTCGAACACCGGCTCGCCGAGCCCCGGCGGCACGCCGCTTGCGACCACTGTCACGCGTGCACCGATCGAGTCGCCCTCGCCACGCACCTTCCAGATCAGCTCCTCGATCTCCTGGATGCGCTGCGGATCGGGACAGAAGAATGCGTTCTGGTAGGCAAAGGCAGGGTCCGCGGGCTCGAGCACGAGCGGCCCGATCTGGCTCAGGTAACCGTAGATACGTACGCCGAGGCGCATCGCGAGATAACGCCGCGCAATGGCACCGGCGGCGGTGCGCATGACGGTCTCGCGTGCCGAGGAGCGTCCACCGCCACGGTGATCGCGCACGCCATACTTCTGCTGATAAGTGTAGTCGGCGTGCCCCGGGCGGAAACGATCGCGCAAGCGCTCGTAGTCGCGCGCGCGCGCGTCGGTGTTCTCGATGAGGAGGCCGATCGGCGTGCCGCTCGTGTGGCCTTCGAAAACGCCCGAGAGGATGCGCACCTGGTCGGCCTCGCGGCGCTGGCTCACGAAATGCGATGTGCCGGTGCGGCGCCTGTCGATGTCCTGCT
The DNA here is from genome assembly GCA_035639195.1 of Steroidobacteraceae bacterium. GTDB lineage: Bacteria > Pseudomonadota > Gammaproteobacteria > Steroidobacterales > Steroidobacteraceae > 13-2-20CM-66-19. The sequence goes on along the minus strand of DASQYM010000013.1, from coordinate 11,052 downwards.
GCAGGTCCGCCTCGCTCAGTGGCAACCCCGGTGGACAGCCATCCACGATGCACCCCATGGCGGGACCGTGACTCTCGCCGAAAGTGGTGACCGTGAAGAGTTTGCCGATGGTATTGCCGGACATGCTGGTGCGTGCGGATAGCGCTCGTGTGCCCGTTAATGTCCCTGCAGCTGCTCGCGCGTGAGCAGGAAGACCCCGCCCCCGCCGCGCTCGAATTCGAGCCACAGGAACGGCAGATTCCGCCACGCGCGGCGCACTGCCCGCTCGGTGTTGCCCACCTCCACGATGAGCAGCCCCCGCGGCCGCAGGTATCGCGCCGCCTGCGCCAGGATGATGCGCACCGAGTCGAGTCCGGACGAACCTGCCGCAAGTGCCAGGCGCGGCTCGTGCCGGTACTCCGGTGGCAGACCCGCTAGCTCGCGTGCCCCGACGTAGGGCGGATTGGCGACGATGATATCGTAGCTGGCGTCGCCGAGAGCGTTGAAGTGATCGGAGCGAAGCAGGCGCACGCGGCGCGCCAATCGGTGCCGGCGCACGTTGCTGCGCGCCACCGCGAGAGCATCCGCAGAGATGTCGATGGCATCCACGCGCGCGCGCGGCAGCACCCGTGCGCAGGCGATCGCGATGCAGCCGGAGCCTGTGCCGACATCGAGCACCCGCCGCACGCGGGCCGGATCGATCCAGGGAGCGAAGCGTCGCTCGATCAGCTCGGCGATGGGGGAGCGCGGGATGAGAACCCGCGGATCCACCTCGATGCGCGCTCCGGCGAACCAGGTGACGCCGGTAAGATACGCGGCCGGTATGCGCTCGCGCACGCGTCGGGTGAGCAGCCGTTGCACGTGACGCTCACCCGCTCGGTCCACACGGCGGCGGTAGAGAGCGGCACTTCCGCGGGCCGGCAACCCGAGGGCGTAGAGCACCAGCGCCGCCGCCTCATCGCGTGCGTTGTCGGTACCGTGGCCGAAGAATACCTGCGCCCGCTTGAGGCGCGCCGCGCCGCGCGCAATGAGCCTGCCCACGGTGAGGGCGGAACGAGTCTCGCTCGGGCGCCGTGTGCGCCCGGCGCGCGCAGGCGTATGAAATAATTCGCAGATGATCTTGCTCCGTGCCCGCTCCCTGCTGCTCGTTGCCGCGCTTTGCGCCGGCCTGGCGGGCTTCTGGCTCGCCCGGCAACTTGACAGGGGAGCGCCACAGCTGGCAAGCGGCACATGGCTGCCGCAGTCGAAGGCGGTGAGCGAGTTCGAGCTGACCGATAGCAGCGGCCGCCCGTTCACGCGGCGCGATCTCGCGGGTGCGCCGACGCTCGTGTTCTTTGGGTTCACGCACTGTCCGGACGTGTGCCCAACGACCCTGCTGAAGCTCGCACGGGTGCGGCGGCGTGCGGCGATCGCCGGCCTGCGCGTGGTGTTCATCAGCGTCGACCCGCGGCGTGATACCCCATCGGTGCTCGGGGCCTACGTGCATGCCTTCGACCCGCAGTTCCAGGGGCTGACGGGGGATCCCCGCACCATTGCCGGGCTCGCAGCCAACTTCGGCGTGGCGGTCAATCGGGTGGAGCTTCCCGGCGGTGACTACACCATGGACCATTCCGCTGTCGTGTTCCTGCTCGATGAGTCGGCGCACATCGTGGCAGTCTTCACCCCGCCCTTCGACGTTGCGGCCTTGAGCGAGGATCTGGCGCGTGCGGCACCCTGGCTGGGTGGGCGCGCGCGGTCTGCGACATGAGAGCCGTGGACGCCGATAGCGCGACGGCGCGCGCATTCGTCGCGCTGCAGTACCTGTTGCCGCATCATCTGCTCTCGGCGCTGGTGCACCAGATCACGCGCAGCCCCGTGCGACCGTTGAAGAACGCGCTGATTGGCGGCTTCGTGCGCCGATTCCGACCGGACATGAGCGATGCCGAGCAGCCCGATCCATTCGCTTACGATAGCTTCAACGCCTTCTTCACGCGCCCGCTGCGCGCGGACGCGCGTTCCCCGGACCCCGATCCCGCCGCCATATGCTCGCCCGTCGATGGCAGCATCAGCCAGTTGGGAGAGCTCGATGGCTCGTGGCTGGTCCAGGCGAAGGGGCACGCCTACACACTCGAGTCGCTGCTTGCTACCGAGGGGTCCTGGGCCGAGCCGTTCCGTGGCGGCTGGTTCGCAACGCTGTACCTGGCCCCCTTCAACTATCACCGCATCCACATGCCGCTCGATGGCACGCTGCGTGCCGCCTGGTACGTCCCCGGACAGCTTTTCAGTGTCAATGCCACCACTGCCGCGAGTGTGCCGGGGCTCTTCGCGCGCAACGAGCGGCTCGTGTGTGTATTCGGCGCAGGCTCGCTCATCTTCGCCCTGGTGCTGGTCGGCGCGCTTTTTGTTGGCAGTATGTCGACCGTGTGGCACGGGGAGGTGACCCCACGCCACCCGCGGCGCCGCGCGGATCTGCCGCTCGACGCCAACCGTGCGAGCCTCACGCTCGCTCGCGGCGCCGAGGTCGGCCGCTTCAATATGGGCTCGACCGTCATCCTGCTGCTTCCTGCGGACAGAGTGCTCGCGACCTGCCCCGCGGGTAGCACCGTGCGCGTGGGGCAGTCAATCGCGCGGCTCAGATGAGCGCGGGAGAGGCCTGGCGCCCAAGCGCCTCGGTACAGCTGCTACGACAGCGGGCGGCCCTGCTGGGACGTGTGCGCGAGTTCTTTGCGGCACGCGCGGTGACCGAAGTGGACACCCCGCTCGTAGTGAGCGCGCCGGTAAGCGACGTGCACATCCATTCCGCGGTGGTGCGGCTCGGGCTCGACGCGGCGGTACCTGACACTGCTGCGCCGTCGCTCTTTCTGCACACCTCGCCCGAGTACGCGATGAAGAGGCTGCTCGCCGCCGGCAGCGGGGACATCTACCAGATCTGTCACGTGGTGCGCGGTGGCGAGCGCGGACGGCTGCACAATCCGGAATTCACCCTCATCGAGTGGTACCGCGTCGGCCTCTCCCTCGGGGAGCTGATGGAGGAGGTGGAAGCGCTGGTGCGAACGCTGCTCGGTGCCGCAGCGCCCGTCGCGAGTGAGCGCATCAGCTACTGTGATGCCTTCCGGCGCGAGCTCGGTCTGGATCCCTTGAGTGCCTCGGATGCTGCGCTCGCGCAGGCGGCGCAGCCGCTCGCGCTCAGCGGCTTCGGTCCACACGGGGGCGCGGCCACGGTGAGCCGCGATGAGTGGCTGGAGCTTCTCATGGGCGCAGTCGTCGGGCCGCGCCTCGGCCGCGGCGCGCTGAGTTTCGTCCATGACTATCCGGCAAGTCAGGCTGCGCTTGCGCGGCTCGACCCCGCCGACGCGCGCGTGGCGCAGCGCTTCGAGCTGTACTGCGGCGGCATCGAGCTGGCCAACGGTTTCCATGAGCTCGCCGGCGCAGCCGAGCAGCGTGCGCGCTTCGAGGCGGACAACATGCGCCGGCGCGGGCTGGGACTTCCGGTGTTTCCAGTCGATGAACGGCTGCTGGCGGCACTGCGTGAGTTGCCGGACTGTGTGGGCGTCGCGGTCGGTTTCGACCGCATGCTCATGCTGGCGGTCGGGGCGGCACACATCGAGGCGGTGCTGCCGTTTCCGACCGGGCGCGCCTGAGCGAGAATAGTGCCCCCTTATTGCGGACCGCTGCATGAGCTACACCGCCCAACGCTACGACTTTCGCGACAAGCCCGCTGACTACGCGCGCCTCGCACAGGATCTGAGCGGTCTGCTTGCCGGCGAGAGCGACCGTATCGCCAACGCCGCCAACACCGCGGCACTCATTTTCGTTGCGCTCCCGGACATCAACTGGGCCGGTTTCTATTTCCTGCGCGGCACCGAGCTGGTGCTCGGCCCCTTTCAGGGGAAGCCTGCGTGCGTGCGCATCGGACTCGGGCAGGGCGTCTGTGGCGCCGCCGCGGCGCAGCGGCGTACGCTCGTGGTGCCGGACGTGCAGAAATTTCCCGGGCACATCACCTGCGATGGCGCCTCGCGCGCCGAGATCGTCGTGCCGCTCCTCGAAGCGGGAACGCTCATCGGGGTGCTCGATATCGATAGTCCCGTTGCGGCGCGTTTCGATGAGGCGGATGCGCGCGGGCTGGAGACGCTGGCCTCGATGCTGGTGAGCGCCAGCGCTGCACGCCCCGCTCGCTGAAGGATGACAGCGGCGCGACTCTCCTCCCGGGGTCTCGCGGCCGCTGCAGCGGCCTTCACCATCTGGGGCCTGTTCCCGGTCTACCTGCACCCCTTGAGCGGCGTACCGGTGCCGCAGGTGATCGCCCACCGCGTCGTCTGGTCGTGCGTGTTTCTCCTGTCGTGGCTGCTGCTGCGGGGGGAGCTCGGTCGGCTCTCGGTAGCCTTCGGCCGCCCCGCCCTCCTCGCGCGACTTGCGCTCACGGCGCTGCTGATCAGCGGCAACTGGCTGGTGTACGTGTGGAGCGTGACCCATCAGCACATCGTCGATACCAGCCTCGGCTACTACATCAACCCTCTGGTCAACGTGCTTCTCGGGGTGGTCGTGCTGCGGGAGCGGCTCAATCGGGCGCAGTGGATTGCGGTATGCCTCGCAGCGCTTGCCGTGCTGTACCTCGCACTGCTCGCCGGCCGGCCGCCGTGGATTGCCTGCACGCTCGCGCTGAGCTTTTCACTGTATGGGCTCGTGCGCAAAGTGATCAGCGTCGATGCGCTTCCGGGCCTGGCGACCGAGACGCTGCTACTCATGCCGCTTTCGGTCGCATATCTGAGCTGGTGTCAGTGGGCGGGCACGGGCGCTCTCACCACGGCGGGTCCAGCGGTCGCGGCGCTGCTCATCGGCAGCGGTCTGGTTACCGCAATCCCGCTGTTCCTGTTTGCCTACGGTGCCCGTGCGCTGCCGTATTCGACGGTCGGCGTACTGCAGTACATCGCACCGAGCCTGCAGCTGATGTGCGGGGTCGTGTTGTTCCGCGAGAGCTTCGGCCCGGCGCTGGCCGCCGGTTTCGCATTGATCTGGATCGCCCTGCTCATCTATGCGGCCGACGGGCTCTGGCGGGCGCGCAGTGCGGCGCGCGCGGCTGCAACGAGCGCGCCGGCCTGAGGAGACACGCGGACTGGTCGTGGGCCTGGGCGATACCTATGGGCCTCGGCGATACTTCACCAAAGGTTAACTATCGCGGCAGAGACCTATCATGCGCGCCCTGCGGATGGCAGCGGCTGCGCCGCCGCTCACCCGTCTGGGTGTCGTGCGGATTACTGCTTGGCGCGCGAGATGTACTCGCCCGTGCGCGTGTCGATGCGGACCACTTCGCCTTCGTTGATGAACAGCGGCACCCGCACCACCGCGCCGGTCTCGAGCTTCGCCGGCTTCTGGCCACCGGTAGCAGTATCGCCGCGCACGCCCGGATCGGTCTCGATCACCTTCAGCTCGATGTGCGGAGGCGGCGTGACGACCAGCGGCACGTTGTTCCAGAGCGTGACGATGCACACCACACCGTCCTTGAGCCACTGGGCGCTCTCGCCCACTGCGGACTTCCCGGCGGTGTACTGCTCGAAGTTGTCCGGCACCATGAAATGCCAGAAGTCCCCGTCCTGATAGAGGTACTGCATCTCGGTGTCGACGACATCGGCAGCCTCGAGCGATTCACCCGATTTGAAGGTGCGTTCGATCGTGCGCCCGGTCTTCAGGTTGCGCACCCTGATACGGTTGAACGCCTGCCCCTTGCCGGGCTTGACGAACTCGTTCTCGATCACGGTGTACGGATCACCGTCGAGCAGGACTTTGAGGCCCCCGCGGATCTCACTGGTGGTGTAACTGGCCATGGCTGCATCTCACGCCGGGACGGGCCGACTGCGCGGCCCGCTCAAGAGGGCCGCGTATGATAGCGGCATCCCCCTGCCCCTGCCAGCCGCGCCACCGGGTCCCGCCCAGCCCGCGCGGCAAGGCGGTGTGCTGCGGCTCACGCGGATGGCACATAACGCGGTGCTAGAATCCGCCGCTCTCGCGAGCGCACCAGGGAGGCTTATTTGAACGAGCCGAACGCCGTTCCGCTCATCGTGCTCAGCCCTGCGCGCGATCCGGTCGAGGCCATCAACCGGCTGCTGCGCCGTGCCGGTCAGCCCGTGCACTGCACCTGGATCCCGGCGTTGCGAGATCTCGGCGACGCGCTCACCCAGATCAACCCGGAGCTGCTGGTGCATGTCGGCGCGGATGTATCCGAGCTCGAAGCGGTCATGCGCGTGCGCAATCAGCTCGCCCCAACGGTGCCGGTGCTCGAGCTCGTCAAGAAGGTCGATGAGGAGCGCATCGCCGCAGGTCTCGCGCTCGGCGCGCGCGATGTCGTGACGCTCGAGAGTCCCGCCCGGCTGCAGGCGGTGGTGATGCGCGAGCTGCGCGTGTTTCGCACCGAGCGCACCCTCGATGCCAGCGTGAAATCCGCGCACGATGCGCGCAGTCAACTCGACACCGTGCTGCAGCGCTCGAACGACGCCATCATTCAGGTGCAGGAGGGCATCGTCATCGAGGCCAATCCGGCCTGGCTCGAGCTGTTCGGCGTGGAGGAGGGAATCACCGGGCAGCCGGTCATGGACCTGTTCGAGGAATCCACTCATGCGGCGCTGCGCGGCGCGCTCGCCGCGTGCCTGCAGGGCCGCTGGAGCGATCACCCGCTGCGCGCCAATGCGCTGCTCGCGGATGGCACGGTCCTGCCGATCGAGATGACGCTCGCGCTCGGCGATAATGATGCTGAGGCGTGCGTGCGGCTCGTCGTGCCCTCGAGGCCCCGTGAAGAGACACGCATCATCGAGAGAGCGATCGCCGCCGCGCCGCGCGCGGAGCCCGCCGCTGGACTGCTGCGCCGAGGGGAGCTGCTCGAAGCACTGGCCGAGCGGCTCGCCATCCCCTCCCCCGGCGGCATGCGCTGCCTGGCGCTCATCAAGATAGACAAGTTCGCCGCGCTCGAGCGTGTGATCGGCGCCACCGCGAGCGAGGAGATCCTTCTCGAGGTGGGGCGGCTGCTGAAGGCCACGTTGCATCCGAAGGAGCTTGCTGGTCGCTTCGGCGGAGTGCGTTTTCTCGCCCTGCTCGAGCGCGGCAACGAGAACGACATCAACGCCTGGAGCGAGCGCTTCCTGGCACGGGTGCACAAGCACCTCTTGCGGGTGCGCGATAAATCCCTATCGGTGACCTGCACCATCGGCCTCTCGGTGGTGTCGCCCGGAGAGGTGAACCTCGATGCGGTGATCGCGGATGCGCTCGAGTGCACCCGCAAGGGCGCGGCGCGCGGCGGTAACCAGGCGATATCCTCCGATCGCGCCGACACCGACACCCGGGTGATGTCGTACGACAAGGTTTGGGTGAAGCACATCAAGGCGGCGCTGATGGAGAATCGCTTCCGCCTGGTGCAACAGCCGATCGCGAGCCTGCAGGGCGAGGACCCGCGCATGTTCGACGTGCTGGTGCGCATGATCGACAGCCAGGGTCGCGAGGTGCTGCCCTCGGAATTCATGGCGGCGGCCGGTCGCAACGATCTGCTGAAGAACATCGACCGCTGGGTGGTGGGCGCTTCACTGTCGTTCGCGGCGCAGAAGAAGCCCGAGTGTCTGTTCGTGCGGCTCTCGAAGGAAACGGTGCGCGACAGCACTTTCGCGGAGTGGCTCGACAATCATCTGCGCTCGAGCCGCGCGCAGCCGCAGCGGCTATGCTTCCAATCCACCGAGGAGAGTGCCGCCAGCTACCTGCCGCAGGTCGCGGCGCTCGCCAAGGCCTTGCGTGAGCGCGGTTTCCGCTTCGCCGTCGAGGGGTTCGGCTCCGGCCGCGACAGCATGGGACTGCTCGAGTCGGTGCCGCTCGACTTCATCAAGATCGATGGCACCATCATTCAGGGACTGGCCGCCGATCCGCAGCTGCAGATGCAGGTACGTGCGCTGGTCGAAGCCGCGCGCCAGCGTAACGTGCAGACGATAGGCGAGCGCGTCGAGGATGCCAACACCATGGCCGTGCTGTGGCAGCTCGGTGTGCAGTACATCCAGGGCTACTTCGTCAACGAGCCCGAAGAAGTGGTTCTGCGTACGGAGCGATAGAGGCAAGCATCAGAACGACAAACCGAGCCCCAGGTCGTAGCGCTTGAAGTTGCTGTTCTCCTCGAACCACTGGTAGTCCGCCTTCAGCACCACGTGCGGGGTGATGTAGAAGTTCGCCCCCACGGTCCACACGCGGTCCTGGTCCTCGGGCCAGTAGCCGAGATCACCCGGCGCTGGTGACATCGGTACGAGGCCCGAGGGAATGTCCGGGCCGCTCGTTCCCGCCCAGCTGGCGCCGAGATCGTAGCGCTCGAAGCGCGCAAAGGGTGCGAGCCGGTAGTCTCCGTGCTCCCACGCCCGCCAGGCCGCCTGCAGATAGTAGCCATAGAACGATGACGGAATCGGGTTCGGCGAACCCGGGAAGAGCTCGTTAGTCGAGGCGAGATCGCTGATCGTGCCGCGCGCGTAGACGGTCGAGAACTCGAACGGTCCCGGCGTCCAGCGGGCATGCGCCTCCCACAGCGTCACGCGCGGGTCACCCGGGCCGGCGGCGACCGCCTTGCCGCTGCTGATCGCGCCGCCGATGCTGAAGCCCGGTATACCGTAGTAGTTGAGCGCCACGTACTGCGAGAGGTTGCGCGCGTTGGCGAGCGCGAGCTCCTGGTGTGAGGCCTGTAGCGGGGCGATGTCGCTGTCCTCGAGCTCGAGCGCCGTGCGGTACGGTGGGAACTCCGGCTGGAAATCCCACTTCGAGAGGTCAAAGCCGGTGGTCACTCCCACGTTCCAGGAGAACCCTGCCGCGGTGTCGCCGTGCAGGTTGAAGCCACCTTCACGCCAGGTGCTCGGGATGATCAGCGTCTCGACGAAGTTTCGCTGCACGCCGTAGAAGTTGGTCGGCTCATGGTGCTCGTTCAGGAAGCCGAAGGGCAGGAGGAAAAGCCCAGCGCGCACGGTCACCGCGTCGCTCACGCGGTGATCGACGTAGAACTGCTCGACCTCGAACTCACCGACGTCATTGGCCGAGGAGACGGCATGCTCGACCTCGTACTCGGAGTTGAACTCGGTGCGATCACTGAACTTGTAGCCGATGCCGAAGACGGCCCGGGCAAGATCCATCTGGGTTTGCGCCGGCTCATCGATCGGATGGGTGTAGTACACCTCCCCATAGCCCCACAATCTCAGGCCAGTGCCGAACAGGCCCGGGCCCGTGGTACCGGGCGGCGCGATCGCCGTCGGCGACAGCGCCGCGGCGCTTGGCAGTGCCGAGGCATTGGGCAGCGCGCTGGCATTCTGCGGCGCGCTCGCGGGGGGCAGCGCCGACGCATTCGGCTGACCCGCGGTGCCGGCTGGCGCCGTCTGAGCCGCTGCCGCAGCCGCGCCGCTCCCGAGCTCGGCGAGCTTACGGTCCACATCCGCCTGGTGCTCGCGCAATGCGCGGTTCTCGTCGGCAAGCTGCTGCAGCGCCCCCTGCATCTGCGCGAGCTGGCGCTGCAGATCCGCAAGGGTCGTCCCAGCTGCGCCCGCAGCGCTGGCCGCCGTCAGCGCTGCGGCAGTGAGTACGGCGGTGACACGCGCAACGCGGCGCGGCGCACGAAAGGACTGTGGGCGGTTCATAGGGGTTCTTCCAGTTCGGTTCGAAGAATTAACTCAGCCCCGGGGGGCGCATTGCGCCGGAGCTTTGTGCCCTCGGGGCTTTTTTGGGATCGAAGCCATCGGTAAGCCCGTGGCGGCGAGGCGTCCTCCCGCGAGGTGCTCGATCCCCGCAACGGCCAAGGTTGTAACGATAACACTAATGAGAATCATTCTCATTAGCAAATCGAAGAGACGGGTTTCCGGGAGGGCCGTGAGCTAGGCGGGCGTGGGCGGCAAGCGCGCTTCCATACGGGTGATCTTGCGGGGCCAGCCACGCTTGAGGACTGCGCCGCGCTGGGCACGCTGGCCGACATAGGCCTGCAGCTCCCGCCAGTCGATCTGCTTCTGCTGCTCACCCGCCCAGAGAACCAGGCTGGCGTTCGGCGGAACGACGACCAACGCGGTCATGAGCTCCTGCCGGGCAGCCGCCTTCTTGCCCGGGATGTCATAGAGCTTGTTGCCCTTGCCGCGGGGCATCTCCGGCACGGCTGCGACCGGAAAGGCGAGAAGCTTCCCCTCGCTCGAGACCGCTGCCACGAGCGAGTCCGCGGAGGGAACCGGCGCCGGTGCGAGCACCTGCGCATTTTGCGGCACATTGAGCACCACCTTGCCGGCACGCCGGTCGGTGATGAGATCCTTCAGCCGCGCCGTAAATCCATATCCCGCATCGCTCGCGAGCAGCCATAGATCCTCGGGCTCACCGATCATCACACCGGCGAACTTGGCGCCATCGGGCGGGTCGAGGCGGCCGGAGAGGGGCTCCCCATAGCCTCGCGCGGAAGGCAGCGAGTGTGCAGGCAGCGTATAGGTGCGGCCGGTGCTGTCGATGAACACCGCCGGCTGCAGGCTGCGGCCGCGGGCGAGCGCCTGGAACGCATCGCCACTCTTGTACGACAGCGCCCCCGGCTCGATGTCATGACCCTTGGCCGAGCGCACCCAGCCACCGGTAGAGAGCACCACCGTCACCGGCTCGTTGGGGATGAGGCTCGTCTCATCGATCGCCTGCGCCGCCTCGCGCTCGATGATCTTGGTGCGGCGCTCATCGCCGTACTTCTCGGCATCGGCGCGGATTTCGCTGGCGATGAGCTTCTTCAGCTTAGCCTTGCTCTTCAGCAGCGCCTCGAGCTCCTCGCGCTCGGCAGCGAGGCTCTTCTGCTCCTCGCGGATCTTCATTTCCTCGAGCTTCGCCAGGTGGCGCAGCCGCGTGTTGAGGATCTCCTCGACCTGCTCGTCCGAGAGCTTGAAGCGCTTCATCAGCACCGGCTTCGGCTCATCCTCGCGGCGGATGATGCGGATCACCTCGTCGAGGTTGAGATACACGACCATCAGGCCTTCGAGGACGTGCAGCCGCTTCGTCACCTTCTCGAGGCGGTGTTGCAGACGGCGCGTCACGGTCGCGGTGCGGAACTCGAGCCACTCGCCGAGGATTTCCCTGAGGCTC
>DASQYM010000012.1:0-3471 GCA_035639195.1 Steroidobacteraceae bacterium | reverse complement strand
GATCACGCGCACGTTCACCGGAATGCCATCGGTGCTGCCGACGGGGCGGATGACGTTCTCCTGCAGCACTCGCAGCAGCTTCACCTGCAGCCGCATCGGCATGTCGCCGATCTCATCGAGCATCAGCGTGCCCCCGTCGGCTGCCATGAACAGCCCGCGATGCGCGCGTGTGGCGCCGGTGAAGGAGCCCTTCTCATGACCGAACAGTTCCGACTCGAGCAGGTTCTCCGCCATCGCGCTGCAGTTGATGGCGACGAAGGGCTTGTTGCGGCGCGGGCTGCCGCGATGGATGGCGCGCGCCAGCAGCTCCTTGCCGGTGCCGCTCTCGCCGGTGATCAGCACGCGCGCATCGGTGCCGGCCACCATGTGCGCCTGCGCGAGCTTCTCCTCCATGGCGGCGCTGCGCGTGATGATCTCCGCGCGCCAGTCCTCGTCCGAGGCGCCAAAGCCCGAGATGCGCAGCGCTTTCTGCACCTGATCGAGCAGCTCCTGCTTGTCGACCGGCTTGGTGAGGAAGCCGAAGGCGCCCATCTGGGTCGCCTGCACGGCATCCGGAATGGTGCCATGCGCGGTGAGAATGATGACTTTCAAGCCGGGCCAGCGGTTCTGCAGCTCCTTCAGCAGACCGATACCGTCCATCTGGTCCATGCGCAGATCGGTGATCACCAGATCGGGGCGAAAGCGGCTCGAGGCGGCGAGTGCCTGCGCGGCGCTTTCCACGGCCTCGACATCGTAGCTCTCCGCGCGCAGACGGATGGTGAGCAGTCGCAGCAGCCCCGGATCGTCATCGACGACCAGAATGCGGGCTTTGCGTTTGCCGGTCTGGTTCAAAATGGATTCCTTGTTAGTCACGATTAGCGTCCCGAGCTCCCAGGTTTGCGCTCATTCAGCGAGCGTTCGATGTTGGCGATGGCATCGAGCTTGGCACGCGCCTCGTCGAGCTCCTTGCGCAGGCGCGCGTTCTCGTCCATCTCCGTCTGCAACCGGTGATTGGCATTTGCCATGCGCTCGCGATCGGCACGCACCGCCTCAGCCTGCAGCCTGAGGTTTTCCGCATCGAGCGTCAAATGGTCGTCAATTTGCGAAAGGGTGAGGAAAGCGAGCGCCCGCTCCCCCGGCAGCAGCGTCTCCGGATTCGCCATGAGCTCACGCAGCAGCCCCTGCGCACGGGTGAGGCTCGTGGCCGGATGACCCGGTGTGCCGAGAACGAGGGCGAGCTTCAGTGTATGGCTCGGAGTAGGCGCCGTGTCGTAGTCGCGCTGCGCACTCGCCACGATCTCCGCCTGCTCGGACGGTGGCCCCTGCACCAGGCGCTGGAGCAGCAGCAGATCCTCGTTGAGCACCGTCGAGGATGTGGCGCTCGGACTCACCACCGGTGGGGGCGCGGGCGGGCGCTGTCCGGACATGAAGCCCGTGGTGCAGCCGGCGAGCAGCAGCGCCGCACCGAGCAGCCCGCCGCTGGCGCGGTGCAAGGCCGACCGCGCCGGGACGCTCGCTCCCGCGCGCGCCCGCACCTGAGTCCATAGGACATCACGCCGCATGCGCATGCGCCTTCGGCTCCGCACGGGGGCGATCGCCGCTGCCCGCGCGCAACGGCATGGTGATACGGAAGTGGGCGCCGGGGAACTGGCCATCGACGATCTGGACCGTGCCACCGTGCGCCGCCACGAACTCGAGCACCACCGAGAGGCCGATGCCGGTACCCTTGACGGATGTGCTGCGCGCGGCACGGCCGGTATAGAAGGCATCGAACACGTGGCCACGGTCCTCGAGCGGAATCCCCGGGCCGCTGTCAGCGACATCCAGTACGAGCTGCGGGCCCGCAGCACGGGCCTGCAGGTGGATGGTGCCTCCCTTGGGCGAGTATTTGACGGCGTTGGAGACCAGGTTCTCGAGAATGAGGCGGATCTTGCCGCGGTCGGCGACCATGGTCAGATCATCGACGCGCACATCGAGCCGCACGCGCTGCGACAGCAGCGTGAGCTGCTGGTTCTCGAGCACCTGCTTGATGAGCGGTCGTAGCCGGAACTCAGTCGCCTCGAGGCCGACGCTGGAAGTCTGCCAGGCGCTGAAGGACAACAGGTTCTCGATCATGCGCTGCAGCTTGATGCCGTTCTCGCGCAGGATGGCCGCTACCTCACGCTGGTTGGAGTCGAGCTCGCCGACCGCTCCGTCCATCAGCAGCTCGGTGCCCTCGCGAATGTTGGCGAGCGGTGTCTTGAGTTCGTGCGACATGTGGCGCAGGAAGCGGTTGCGCTCGTGCGCCAGGTCGAGCAGGCGCTGACGCAGCCACTCGAGCTGTCCGCCGAGCCGCTCGAGGTCTTGCGGGCCCAAAACGGCGATCGGATTGGTGAAAGTACCCTCGCCGAGCTCGCTGATCGCGCGGTCGAGCTGCCGCAGCGGCCGGCCGACCCCGACGGTGAGCACGAATACCGCGACGATGGCGAGCGGCAGCAGTAATGCCGCCTCCCACAGCAGCCGCTGACGCGCCTGCAGGGTGCGCGCTTCGAGCGCGGCGACCTCCTCATCGACCTGCGCGTTGCTCTGCTGCGCGACGCGCTCGACAACCTCCGAGAGCTGCACGAAGCGCGCCGAGAGATCCGCACTGTCGTTGGTGCCGCCAGAGGGATTGATCATCACCGCTGCTCGGACACTCTCCTGGAGCGCGTCCAGCTCCTCGAGCGTAGCGCGCGCCTCGCCGCTCATGAGGGTGTGCAGCTGCTCGCGCGTCTTGCTCAGGCGCTCATCCTGGGTGCGGTAGAGCTCGAGGAGCTTCGGGTCCTTCAACACCCCGTGCAGCCGCGCGGTGCGCTCGAGCGAGGCGATCTGGGCGAAGAGCGCCTGGCTGGCACGGGCCCCGGTGACCCCCTGGATGACGATCTTCTGCCCGGTGTCCGAGAGATCCCGGATCTGGAGGACTGCGGTCAACACGGCGGCGAGCAGCGGCACGGCGATCACGGCCAGGCCGAACAGCATCAATCCGCTCAACGATTTGGGGCGCGTCCACCGCATGCGTCCCCCATTCTACCCGCGGCTCACCATGGCTCGCGCAGCAGCCGCTGCTCCCAGTTCCAGGCCGTGCGCACGATGGTGTCGAGCTCATCCAGGCGCGGTTGCCAACCGAGCTGTCCACGGATGCGGTCGGCGCGCGCGATGAGCATGGGGGGATCCCCGGCGCGGCGCGGCGATTCACGCACTTTGAGCTTATGGCCCGTGATGCGCGCGACGCTCGCGAGCACCTCCCGCACGCTGTAGCCGTGGCCGTAGCCAACGTTGAGTGTGGTCGAATCGCCGCCGCGGCGTAGCCAGCTGAGCGCATCGAGATGCGCCGCCGCAAGGTCCTCGACGTGGATGTAATCACGTACGCCGGTGCCGTCTGGGGTGGGGTAATCGGTGCCGAAGATATCGAGCTGCGCACGTTTGCCCGCCGCGACCTCGCAGGCCACCTTGACGAGCAGCGTCGCGTTGGGT
>DASQYM010000011.1:0-3656 GCA_035639195.1 Steroidobacteraceae bacterium | reverse complement strand
ACGTGGTAATTGATGTCGTAGCCGGTCTCCTGAGCGAGGCGTGCATAGAGCGCGGTGGAATAGCGTTGCAGCTTGAGGATGCTCCAGGAGGTCGAGAAGTTGGGGCAGTTGCCGGCGGCATGCCAGGTGGATCCCGCGGTGAGCTCATCGCGCTCGATCAACACCGCATCGGTCCAGCCGAGCCGTGTGAGGTGATACAGCGCGCTGCAGCCTACCGCGCCTCCGCCGATCACCACGACCCGGGCCTGGCTCTTCATCGATGCGCTGCACGCTGCGCTGCTCGGATCCTCGGCGCTGCGCGCACTAGAGTGGCCGCATGACTCATGACTTCACGCGCTCGCTTGCCGGATCATAGAAGGGCCGCAGCGATACCCGCGCGGGAATGCGCTCGTCCGCGATCTCGATCTCGTAGCGGCCCGCGCTGATCCACTCGGGCGTCACGAGCTCGCCACCGTTGGCGAGGTAGCCGAGAGCGAGCGGCGCTTCGATGGTATGGCCAAACATTGCCGAGGAGACTCGCCCGACCAGCTCGCCGTTCCGCCAGATCGGCTCGTTGTGGTAGAGCATGCGATCGTTGCGCTCGAGGGCAAGTGCCACGAGGCGGCGTCGAAGTCCGGCCGCGCGCTGTCGCTCGAGCGCACCGCGACCAACGAAGCCGGCGGCTTTGTTCCAGGCGACAGCGAACTGCAGGCCGGCCTCGAGGGGTGTGTCCTCATCGGAGATGTCGTGACCCCAGTGCCGATACGCTTTCTCCATGCGCAGGCTGTTGAGCGCGTGGTAGCCGGCGAGGCGCAGCCCGAAGGCCTTGCCGGCCGCCACGATCTCATCGTAGACGGACTGCACAAACTCGGTGGGAATGTACAGCTCGTAACCGAGCTCGCCGACGTAGGTGATACGGCTCGCGCGCACGCGCGCGTAGCCGATATCGATGGTCTGCGAGGTAGCGAACGGAAACGCAGCGCTATGAAGTTCGGCGTCGGTGAGCGTGGCAAGGAGATCGCGGCTACAGGGTCCCATGAGGCCGAGCACCGCGTACGCCGAGGACACGTCGAGGGCCACCGCGCGTGCGCCCTCCGGAATGCTCCGAGCAAGCCAATGGAAATCGCGCGTCTGCGTCGCGCACGAGGTGACGATCAGGTAGGAGTCTGCGGCTTCCCGCGTGACGGTGAGATCGGCCTCGATGCCGCCGCGCTCGTTCAACCATTGGGTGTAGACCACCCTGCCGAGCGGCACATCGACCTCGTTGGCGCACATCCGCCCCAGTACCGCCGCGGCATCGGCCCCCTTGAGCACGAACTTGCCGAAGGAGGACTGATCGAAAAGTCCCGCCCGCTCGCGCACAGCGCGGTGCTCGGCGGCGGAGTACTCGAACCAGTTCTGACGGCCGTAACTGTATTCGTAGCGCGGCTCGACACCGGCGGGAGCGAACCAGTTCGCGCGCTCGTAGCCGGCAACCTCGCCAAAGCAGGCACCGGCTGCCCTCAGGCGATCGTGCAGCGCGGACTTACGGACGCCGCGAGCCGTCTCGGGCTGTCGAAAGGGCCAGTGCATGGCGTACAGCAGTCCAAGGCTTTCGACCGTGCGATCGCGCAGGTAGCGCTTGTTGCGCTGGAACGGCGCGCAGCGGCGGATATCGACATCCCACAGATCGAAAGGCGGGTGGCCATCGAGAATCCAGTCCGCGAGCACCTTCCCGGCGCCGCCTGCGGATTGGATACCGATGGAATTGAAGCCGGCCGCCACGTACAGGCCGCGCAGCTCGGGGGCTTCGCCGAGAAGATAACGGTCATCGGGCGTGAAGCTCTCCGGTCCATTGAAGAATACCTGCACGCCCGCCGATTCGAGCACCGGTACGCGCTGCATGGCCTGCGCAATGAGCGGCTCGATGTGGCCAAGGTCCGCCGGCAGCTGATCGAAGGCGAAACTATCGGGGATGCCGTTTCCGCCCCAGGGCTTGGCGCGCGGCTCGAACCACCCCACGAGCAGCTTGCCGGCGTCCTCCTTGAAATAAGAGCAGGCGTCTGCGTCGCGCAGGACCGGCAGCTCGGAAGGCAGTCCCGCGATCGGCTGCGTCACGATGTAAAAGTGCTCCGCAGCGTGCAGCGGCACACTGACATCCACCCATCCACAGACCTCGCGCGCCCACAGGCCGGCGCAGTTCACCACGATATCGGCGCGCACTTCGCCTGCATCCGTCGTCACACCCGTGACGCGTCCGTTAGACTTCTGGATACCGGTCACCTTGAGCTCTTCGATGATGCGGACCCCGCCGCTGCGCGCGCCACGGGCGAGTGCCTGCGTCGTGTCGACCGGATTCGTGCGTCCGTCTTTGGGAAGAAATACCGCACCCACCAGCCCATCGGTCGAGAGCAGCGGCCAACACTCCCTGGCCGCAGCCGGTGAGAGCACTTGCACCTCGAGCCCGAAGCAGCGCGCCATGGATGCGCCGCGTTTGAGCTCTTCGAACCGCGCCATACTCGCTGCCACCGCAACCGAGCCGACCTGCCGGAAGCCGGTCGCCTGCCCGGTCTCGCGCTCGAGACCCTCGTACAGCTGCGTCGTGTATTGGGCGAGTCGCGTCAGGTTCTGTGTGGCACGGAGCTGTCCGACGAGGCCGGCGGCGTGCCAGGTCGTGCCGCAGGTGAGCTTCCTGCGCTCGAGCAGGAGCACATCGGCACAGCCGCGCTTGGCGAGATGATAGGCGACGCTGCAGCCGACGATGCCGCCGCCGATGATCACGACGCTGGCGTGCGACGGAATGTCTGGCACGGGTGCTCTCTGGGTCAACTCGCGGCTGCGCGCATGTGCTCCCGCAGCAACCTCACGGGGAACTGCGCGCGTATCTGTGCATCGAGTGCCTCCGGCACGTGGGCCGGGAAGTGTGTAGCGAGGATCTCGCCCACCTTCTTCGCGGCGCGCTCGGCGGCATCGAGCGCGCCCTGTTCCGTCCATTCGTTGGGGCTCTTGCGATCGCCGATCACTGGATAGAGATAGGCCGACTGCATGAGCTGCAGCGTCTGCTCGGAGCCGAGGTAATGGCCCGGACCCTGAAGACACACTTCGCGGATGGTATCGAACGACAGGCTCGCATCATCGACCTCGATGCCGCGGATCGTCCGTTGCGTCGCGCCGATGATGTCATTGTCAATCACCAGACTCTCCAGGGAGAAGCCGAGGAGACTCGCATGCATACCGGCGGACTCGTAGATGAGATTCGCACCGGCATTGCCGACCAGCGCGTGGCTGTAGGCTTTCTCCGCGCCCGACTGGGCATCCGGCAGCTTCGAGTCGGTCATCCCCGAGGCCGTGCCACCGGTCAGGTCATAGTAATGCGCCATCTGTGCGGCTGCCGCCGAGAGCAGTGCCTGCTCGGGGCTGCCGCCGGACATGGCCCCGGTGCGCAGGTCCGAAACGAAGCACCAGGTTCCGAAGATCGCCGGTGCTCCTGGCTTGACCGCATTCACGTACACGAGGCCCGCCAGTACTTCGGCAACTTCCTGCGCGAGCGCGCCGGCGAGTGCTGCGGGAGCCGTCGCACCCGCCTGACCGGCCGAGAGCAGCAGCACCGGCATACCACCGAGTGCGGCCACCTCCAGGCAGCGACAGGCATCGGTGGCGAACTTCATCGGCGGAACCACGAAGCAGTTCGCCACCGA
>DASQYM010000010.1:0-29155 GCA_035639195.1 Steroidobacteraceae bacterium | reverse complement strand
TTGCACCTCGGGCAGTTCTGCCTCGCTTTGCGGCTCGGACTGCGGCGCAGACTCCCGCAGCATGTCCGCCATGAAGGCTGCGTCGATTTCGACGTCTACCTGCGGCTCGCCGGCGTCGCCCGATGGCTCTTCGGGCACCTCGGCGACTTCGTGAGTCGACGCCAGACTGGCCGCGCGCATCGCCTTGAATGAGCCGGTGGCGGCGGTCCACTGCGGGTTGGGTGGAGGCTCGACGAACACCGCGCCCACATCGGTGGTGTCGGGATTGAATTCCAGCGCGCCCTCCGGTATCGGTTCCTCCGCTGCAGCGCTCGTATCAGAGTCGGGTGCCGCGTCCTCCTGCGTCAATGCCTGGTCGAGCGGCGAGAGATCCGCATCGGCCTGCTGCGCCGGCTCGGTTGGCTCCGGACTCGCCAGGGCCGCAGGCTCATCGCCCGCGGTGCCGACCTGACGTTCATCGCTGAGCCGCGCCAGCGCGTTGAACACACTCGAGCAGCGTCCGCAGCGCACATAGCCCTGCGCGACCCGCAGATCGGCGGCGGTCACCACCAGGGTCAGTGCACACTTGGGGCAGACAGTGAACATTGCGGCGTGTCTCAGCGCCCGTGGTCAGCGACGCCGACCGGCGAGACAAACCCAGCCGTCGCGCTCGGCAAACCGAACTACATCAAAGCACGCGGCATAAGCGGCTGTCACCTCCGCCGACTGAGGCTCCATCAGGCCCGCCAGCACGACTTGTCCACCCACGCGCAGCAGCGAGGCGAAGCAGGGCGCCAATGAGCACAGCGGTGCGGCGAGGATGTTGGCCAGCAGCAGATCGTTTGCTACGGGCAGCGTCGCCACGTCTGCGTGCACCGTGAGCCGCGCCTGCAGCTCGTTCGCGCGGGCATTGTCGCGTGTGGCGGTGAGCGCCTGCGGGTCGATGTCGAAACCATGCACTTCAGCCGCGCCGAGCCGCGCAGCGGCAATGCCGAGCACGCCGGAGCCACAGCCGTAATCGATGACACGCGCACCGAGCGGTGGACAGGCATCGAGCCAGGTGAGACACAGCGCGGTGCTGGGATGCGTACCGGTTCCGAAGGCGAGCCCCGGGTCGAGGAGGACGACGACCGCATCCGGCGCACCGACGCGCTCGTGGTGCGGGCAGATCCACAGACGCCGGCCGAAACGCAGCGCATGGAAGTCCTTCAGCCACTCGCGCTCCCACACCCGGTCGGCGATTGGCCGCACTTCGATCAGCGCGGCGCCCATGGCGAGCCTGGCCGCAAGTGCGCGCGCGAGCGCCGCGGGTGGATCGGGGCCTACGGACTCGAACAGGCATCGCACCCGCGTTGCGGGCCACAGTGGCATTTCCCCGAGGGCAGGCTCGAGCACCGCCACTAGATCCGGCGTCTTGTCAGGTGGCGGTGAAGCTGGCGGCAGGGTCGCGCCGGATCTTGTGGGGTGATAGAGCGCATCATCGCGCGCATCGACGAAGGTCACTGCAACGGCACCGCACTCGAACGCCGCTGCTTCTGCCGCCTGCGCAGGCAGCGAGCCGAGGTCGAAGGACAGCTCCAGAAAGGCAGCGGTCGACACAACACACTGCGAGCTGCTGCAGCCTCCGCCCCTCACCGCAGGCCCAGGCGGCGCTCCAGGTAATGAATGTCGGTGCCGCCCTTCTGGAACGCCGCGTGGTTGAAGATCTCCTGGTGCAGCGGCACGTTGGTCTTGATGCCCTCGATCACCATTTCCGCCAGTGCATTCTTCATGCGGGCAATCGCGGTGTCACGTGTATCGCCCTGGGCGATGATCTTGCCGATGAGCGAGTCATAGTACGGCGGCACGTTGTAGCCGGAGTACACGTGACTGTCGACCCGGACGCCCGGCCCCCCGGGCGCATGCCACAGGCGGATCGGACCTGGCGAGGGCATGAAAGTCTTTGGATCCTCCGCGTTGATGCGGCATTCGATGGCGTGCCCACGAATCTGCACATCACTCTGCGCGTACGGCAGCCGCTCGCCGCTCGCGATCAGCAGCTGCGCCTTGACCAGGTCGATGCCGGTCACGAGCTCGGTGACCGGATGCTCGACCTGGATGCGGGTGTTCATCTCGATGAAATAGAACTCTCCGTCCTGATAGAGAAATTCCATGGTGCCGGCGCTGCGGTAGCCGACGGCACGGCAGGCTTCGACGCAGCGCTCGCCCATCAGGCGACGCTGGCGCATGGTGATGCCGGGCGCGGGCGCCTCCTCGATGACTTTCTGGTGCCGGCGCTGCATCGAGCAATCACGCTCGCCGAGGTGTATGACATTGCCCAGTCCATCCGCGAGGACCTGAAACTCGATGTGCCGTGGGCGCTCGAGGAACTTCTCCATATAGACCTGATCGTTGCCGAACGCGGCACGCGCCTCCGCGCGCGTGATGCCGATGGCGTTGAGGAGCGAGGCGTCGGTGTGCACCACGCGCATGCCGCGGCCGCCGCCCCCGCCCGAGGCTTTGATGATTACCGGGTAGCCGACGTCGCGCGCGATGCGCAGATTCTCGTCGGCGTCATCGCCGAGCGGTCCATCCGAGCCGGGGACGCAGGGCACTCCGTGGCCCTTCATCACACGGATGGCAGACACCTTGTCGCCCATCGTGCGGATCGTCTCCGCCCGCGGGCCGACGAACACGAAGCCGCTGTTCTCGACGCGTTCGGCGAAGTCGGCGCTCTCGGAGAGGAACCCGTAGCCAGGATGGATAGCGACGGAGTCGGTGACCTCGGCGGCCGAGATGATCGCCGGCATGTTGAGATAGCTCTGCGAGGAAGGCGGTGGCCCGATGCATACCGATTCATCCGCAAGCAGCACGTGCTTGAGGCTGTAATCGGCGGTGGAATGGACGGCCACGGTCTTGATGCCGAGCTCCCGGCAGGCGCGCAGGATCCGCAGCGCGATCTCGCCACGGTTGGCGATGACGATCTTCTCGATCATGCGGCTATTCGACGACGAACAGCGGCTGGCCGAATTCCACCGGATCGCCGTTGCGAGCCATGACCGAAGCGACCCGGCCCGCTCGGTCAGCCTCGATCTGGTTCATCATTTTCATTGCCTCGATGATGCACAGCACCTGGCCGACCTTGATCTCATCGCCTATCTCGACGAAGGGCTTGGCGCCGGGCGAGGGCGAGGCATAGAACGTGCCAACCATCGGAGCGGTGATCACGTGCTCGCTCGGCTTTGGCTTCTGCACGGCGCTCTCCAATACCGCGACTTCCGCGCCCACTGTGGGAGCCATCGCCGCGGCGCTTCCGGGCATCGCGCCAAGGTGCGTGAGCTGAGGCGGCTGCACCGCCCCGGGGGGCATGCGACTGATGCGTACCGCCTCCTCTCCCTCCTTGATCTCAATCTCCGCTATGCCGGACTCCTCCAGCAGCTCGATCAGTTTCTTGATTTTTCGAATGTCCATGCGCGGACTGCCCCCCCAATAGAATCGAGCGACCCGGGCACCGCCTCGGTGTCAGGCCTTGCCGCCCAGCCGCAACGCAGCGGCGCGAACCGCCGCCTCATAGCCGAATGCACCAAGGCCGCTGACCACTCCGACAGCGATGTCCGAGAAATATGACTGCCGACGGAACGCTTCGCGGGCGTGCGGGTTGGACAGGTGCACCTCGATGAACGGCAGCCCGCTCGCAAGCAACGCATCACGCAGTGCGATGCTCGTGTGTGTGAAGGCTCCGGGGTTGACGATGAGAAAGCCCACCCCTTCAGCGCGCGCGCGGTGGATGCGCTCGATGAGCTCGTGCTCGGCATTGCTCTGAAAGGCGATCAGCTCATGCCCCGTCTCGCGGGCTACGGAAGCCGCACGTTGCTCGATCGTCTCGAGGCTGTCCGTCCCGTACACGGACGGTTCCCGGGTCCCGAGCAGATTGAGGTTCGGGCCGCTCAACAACAGCACTCGGGCCATGACCCTAGGACTTCTTCGTTTGACGTTGGTGCAAGCGACGGTCGCGAATGTAACCTAATCCGCGGCCATTGGGGTACGACTTGTTGCGATTTGCGAGGAACGTGCAGGATCCGGGCCAAACCCTAATTCTCCCGGGCGCGTGCCTCCCGCTGGCTGTGGATCCCTGTGGAGATCTGGGCTTGGGCTGCCGCGAGAGAGAGTCTCCCGGCGTCCACGTCCCGGATGCGGTCCAGGATGAGCTCCGCTTCGTCCCTATGGAGCTCGCCGATCTTGAGGGTTACCACACGGCCTTCGCGGTCCGAGAAGACGCTGAAGGGCAGCACCGTCTCCATGCCGAAAGCCTTCGCGGCCTCTAGTCCCTCACGCTCACCGAGCAGCAGAGGGTACTCGATTCCATGGTCAGACGAGTATTTGCGCACCGGATCGACCTGATCGATGCCAATGCCGACTATTTCCAGCCCGTTCGCGGCATATTTGCGACGGAGTGATTGCAGCAGCGGGATTTCGCGGCGGCACGGCTCGCACCAGGTCGCCCAGAAATTGATGACGAGGGGCCGGCCCTTCCAGTCCGTCAGCCGATGCACCTTTCCGTCGAGGCCCGGCAGGCGTATGTCGGGCAGCCTTTCAGGGACCTTCGAGGGGGAGAGCGCAGCGATCTCCTCGGCAGGCTCCGAGGCTGTTGGTGGCAAGGTCCCCGATGCTGCGGCAGGGGCAGCTGGCCGCACGGTCCCACCTTCTCGGTGCACCAGGCGATAAGTGATGAATCCGGCTGCGCCGGAAAGGAGCAGCACCGCGGCCAGAGCGAATAGGCCACGAATGCGTGTCCCCCCCGGAGAGAGGCCCGCAGAGCTCACGAAGATGCGTGCAGTGCCGCGCGGGTGCGGGCCGCGAACGCCTCGGCACTCATATATCCGACCACGCGATAGGCGGCACGCTCACGGCCGTCCGTCCCGTAGAAGGCGATGGTTGGCGGCCCGAAGATGCCGAAGTGCCGCAAGAGTGCCTGATCGTCGGCATCGTTCTGCGTCACGTTAGCTCGCAGCAGCACGGTGTTGCTCAGCGCCGCCTGCACCGTAGGGTCGGTGAAGGTATAGCGCTCCATCTCCTTGCAAGAGGTACACCAGTCCGCGGAGAAGTCCACGAGCACGCTACGGCCCCCCGCGTGCGCCTGCGTGACCTCACGATCGAGATCCGCTACCGAGCGAATCGGGCGGAAAGTGAGCGTCGATACGGGCTCCGCAAATCCCGGAATCGGCGCGAGCGGATCGGTTCCTCCGAGCGCAAACCCTGCCGCGAGCGCGACCCCGTACAGGCCCGCCACGACCCCGGCCATCCGCAGTCCCCACACGAGCGCGGAGCGCTCGCGCATTCCGCTCCACAGCAGCCAGGCAAGAATCAGTGCAGGCACCGACCACAGCGCGAGGACCATCCGCTCCGGCACGATGCGGGCGAGCATCCACACGGAGACGGCGAGCATCAGCACGCCGAAAAGCCTCTTCACCAGATCCATCCATGGGCCTGGCCTCGGCAGGAGTTTGCCCGCGGAGGCGCCCACTATGAGGAGCGGCGTGCCCATGCCGATACCGGCGGCAAATAGCGCCGCCCCGCCGCGCGCGACCGCCCCCGTCTGGCTGATGACGAGCAATGCGCCGACCAGCACGGGGGCAACGCAGGTGGTTACGATGAGTGCCGAGAGCGCTCCCATCAAGGCGACTCCGCCGAACGTACCCGCGGACTGCCGGTTGCTGAGCTCTGCCAGACGAGACTGCACCCCCGCCGGCATCTGTAGCGTGAACAGCCCGAACATCGAGAGCGCAAGCACCAGGAAGATGGCGGCGAAGAGCGCAATCACCCACCACTGCTGGAACATCGCCTGCACTTGCTTGCCCGCCGCTGCGCTCGCGACGCCAGCCACGGCGTAGGTGAGCGCCATGCCGAGCACATAGCTCACGGAGAGTGTGAAGGATTTTCGACTGGAGATCGACCTGCCGCTGCCGACGATGATCCCCGAGAGGATAGGCACCATCGGTAGCACGCACGGCGTGCACGAGAGCACCAGGCCTCCCAGGTAAAAACAGGCGAGCGCGATCAGCAGATTGCCGCGCAGTGCATTGCTGAACCACTCCTGCGAGAGAAACGCCGCGCGAGGTGCGCTCGAGCTGCCGGCGGTCTGCGCTGTTCCACCCCCATCGGCTGCGCTCAGCCCGCCGCGGCCGCTTCCGCTGGCGGTGCCTCCGTCCGCGAGATGCACGGTAAGGGTCTTGGTTTGAGGTGGGTAGCACAGGCCTGCGTCGGCGCAACCCTGATAAGTCACCTCTAGTGGGAGATCGAGCGCGTCGCCACTTGCACGGGCAACCGGTACCGAGGCCACCAGCTCGTGGTGATAGACCTCCTGCTTGCCGAAGTACTCGTCCGTCTTCACCTGTCCGGGCGGAAACTGCGTCGTGCCGAGCTGCGCGCTGGTACTCGGGGTTCTGACCTTGATACGGGCGCGATAGAGGTAATAGCCGTCAGCGATCTCCCAGTTGAGCCGCACACGATCGGTGCCCTCGGCGAGCGCATCGAAGCGAAAGGCCTGCTCGGGTGGCAGGAAATCATCTCCGCCGGTGCGGGAGGACTTGAGCAGTGCGTCGACCCCGGCAGGCGGCGACGCGGCTGGCCGAGCAGGCGGCGTCTGCGCCTGCAGGAGTGCACTCAACGCGAGGAGCGCGATGGCCAGAATATGTCTCGTGGATGATGGACGCATGGTGGACACGCAAGTTTAGCTGCGCCCTTATAGCGCAGCCTCGTGAGGAAGGGCAGGAACACCGCTCCATTCAGCACGGAAGCGTTCCTCGAGGCGCGTCCCCGCAGCGGTAACGCTCACGCTGTGTCCACGGACCGGGCGTCGCGGGCTCACCTGAGGCCGCCAGCGGCCTAAAAAAAACCCCCCAGCGCCTTGAAATCGGGAACTGCCTCCATATCATTAGCAGCCGCCGGGGGTGAGTGCTAACAATGGGCCTCATGACCGGTATTTCACCAAAATCATCAATGCTTAAGGAGCGTTCACCATGAAGATTCGTCCTCTTCATGACCGCGTCATCGTGAAGCGCCTGGAGGAGGAGCGTACCTCCCCGGGTGGCATCGTCATCCCCGATACCGCGGCCGAGAAGCCGGTGCAGGGAAAGATCGTCGCAGTCGGTAAAGGAAAGATTCTCGAAGACGGTCAGGTTCGGCCTCTCGATGTGAAGGTCGGCGACAAGATCCTGTTCGGTAAGTACAGCGGAACGGAGGTCAAGGTCGACGGCGAAGAGCTCGTGGTCATGCGCGAAGAAGACGTCATGGCCGTGATCGAAGGTAAGTAAGCGAGGACCACGACAATGGCAGCTAAAGAAGTTCGTTTCAGCGATGACGCACGCCAGCGCATGTTCAAGGGCGTGAACGTCCTCGCCAACGCCGTCAAGGCGACCCTCGGCCCCAAGGGCCGCAACGCGGTGCTCGAGAAGAGCTTCGGCGCCCCCACCGTCACCAAGGACGGTGTGTCGGTCGCGAAGGAGATCGAGCTCAAGGACAAGTTCGAGAACATGGGCGCGCAGATGGTGAAGGAAGTCGCTTCCAACACCTCCGATGAGGCCGGCGACGGCACCACGACCGCTACCGTCCTCGCGCAGGCGATCATCCGCGAAGGCCTCAAGGCGGTGTCCTCGGGACGCAATCCGATGGACATCAAGCGCGGCATCGACAAGGCGGTGATCGCCACCGTCGAGGATCTCAAGAGGCTCTCCAAGCCCTGCAAGGATTCCAAGGCGATCGCCCAGGTCGGCACGATCTCGGCAAACGCCGACGAGTCGATCGGCAAGACCATCGCGGAAGCGATGGAGAAGGTCGGCAAGGAAGGCGTGATCACGGTCGAGGAAGGCTCGGGACTCTCGAACGAGCTGGAAGTGGTCGAGGGCATGCAGTTCGACCGCGGCTATCTCTCGCCGTACTTCATCAACAATCAGCAGAACCAGACCACCGAGCTGGAAAAGCCGGTGATCCTGCTGGTCGACAAGAAGATCTCCAACATCCGCGAGCTCCTGCCGCTGCTCGAGGGCGTCGCCAAGTCGGGGCGTCCGCTGCTGGTCATCTCCGAGGACATCGAGGGCGAGGCGCTGGCGACGCTGGTGGTCAACAACATCCGCGGCATCCTCAAGGTAGCGGGTGTCAAGGCGCCGGGCTTCGGCGACCGCCGCAAGGCCATGCTGCAGGACATCGCCGTGCTCACCGGCGGCACCGTCATCTCCGATGAGGTCGGTCTGTCGCTCGAGAAGGCGACCCTGAACGATCTGGGCGAGGCTAAGAAAGTCGTCGTGGAGAAGGAGAACACCACGATCATTGATGGCGCCGGCAAGGCCGCCGACATCAAGGCTCGCATCGAGTCGATCCGGCAGCAGGCCGAGGAAGCCACCTCCGACTACGACAAGGAGAAGCTGCAGGAGCGCGTAGCGAAGCTCTCAGGCGGCGTCGCGGTGATCAAGGTGGGCGCTGCCACCGAGATCGAGATGAAGGAGAAGAAGGCCCGCGTCGAGGACGCGCTGCACGCCACGCGTGCCGCGGTCGAAGAGGGCGTGGTGCCAGGTGGCGGTGTGGCGTTGATCCGCGTGCAGCGTGCTCTCGAGAAGCTCGAGACGGCGAACGAGGACCAGCACGTCGGTGTCCGCATCCTCTCCCGCTCGATCGAGGAGCCGCTGCGCCAGATCGTCGACAATGCCGGCGAGGACGCCGCGGTCATCCTGAATCGCGTCAAGGAAGGCAAGGGTGCTTTCGGCTGGAACGCCGCCACGGGCGAGTTCGGGGACATGCTCGAGGAGGGCATCCTGGATCCGACCAAGGTGACCCGTCTTGCGCTGCAGAACGCCGCCTCGGTGGCAGGTCTGCTGCTGACGACGGAGGTCATGGTGGCCGAGGCTCCGAAGGATGAGGAGCACAGCCATGCCGGCCCGCCGGGCGGCATGGGCGGAATGGATATGTAATTACCCTCTCTAAAGAGGTATCGATTCTAAAAAGGACACTCGATAGGCTTTACATAACAGTTACGGGTTGGCGCCAGGTCTCTGCCGGGCGTCAGCCCGGAAAGACGCGGAACAAGACCCCCTATTCCGCGCATTCCTCGAGGCCCCACACTGTGGGGCCTGTTTTTTTGCGCGCGACGGTTTGTCCAGACTCCGCGACCGCGTTCACAGCATGCGCGTGATGCAGCGCTGCAGCACTTCCTTACGGACCTGCCACGGTTTATCGTCCCCGCAGAGGAGGCTCCATGGGCAAGCTTCGCTACCGCGGCGTGATGTGTATCGGCTGCGTCGGCTTTCTGGTGCTCGGTGCCTGCGGGCGCGAGGGCCAGGATGAGATGAGCTGGGCGCGAGCGGCCCTCGAGCGCAACAAATCGATCGAGGTCGTGGCCGCCGATCAGCAGACCCGTACCTTCACAGTGCGGCTCAAGGATGGCGGTGAGCTGCGTACCGTTCACGCTGATGAAGTGATCGGCTTCCCGCCTGACGCATCGCCCGGGGCTGCGGCACGCCCGGTAAGTGAGGGCCATCCTTCTGCAGCATCCGAGGTCGCTCCGATGGTGCAGCCCGTGGCGCAGGCGGCGGCGAGCGATGCAGAGCCGGCGGCTGACGCTGAAGCACACGCCACACATTCGCAGCCCGTACTGACCTCGGAGATTTCCGCTGACCCGGGGCGCGTGGCTCCTGGGCGCGTGCTCGAGTCCGGGCCGGGTTACAGCATCACCGCTGCGCAGGCGACGGTGCCCGCAGCCCCGCGCGTGCGTGACTCCGCGAGCAACGCACCGCTCGAACGCCGCCACGAGCCGATCGTGTGTCAGGGCTCGCGACTGCTGCATATCGACAACCGGAAC
This sequence comes from Steroidobacteraceae bacterium, assembly GCA_035639195.1. Lineage (GTDB taxonomy): Bacteria > Pseudomonadota > Gammaproteobacteria > Steroidobacterales > Steroidobacteraceae > 13-2-20CM-66-19. The sequence goes on along the minus strand of DASQYM010000010.1, from coordinate 19,347 downwards.
CTGGTTTTCGATGGCGATGCAGTGAGCGCCATGGACGGTTGTGAGATTCACATCACCAACAGCCACATCAGCGCGAGCGGCATCGGCATTGCCGTCCGCGCGGCGAACGTACACATCGACAATAGCCAGATCGAGGGCGATCAAGCCTCCATCGAAGCCTCACAGGGTGCCCAGGTGTACGCCGCGTCTTCGCGCTTCAAAGGTCTGAGCCGCCGTCTCGATACCGCCGCGGTGCACGATCTCGGCGGCAATATCTGGAATTAACAGGCACCCCATCCCCATGCCGGCCTCTGCGGGACGCCGGCTGCCCGCAGCATCTGCGATCATCGATTTCATGGGGACCGCTGGGGATCAGATCTGCCCCGAGCTGAACGCTGTGGTGGAGCGGGCGCTCGCCGAGCTCGGCGATGCGGCGCGCACGGCGCTGGCAGCGGCGTCACCGGCGATTGCAGATTCCATCCGCGGCGTATTTGCCGCGAGCGATTTCGTGGCACACGCCTGTGCGCGCGACAGCCAGCTGCTGCCGCAGCTGATCGAGAGCGGAGAGCTGCAGCGGTCACTGGCGAGCGCGGATTACCAGGCGCGCGCGCCGGTGCTCGACGGCTCTACCGTTGCCGAGGCACAGGCGCAGAGCGAGCTGCGTCGCTGGCGGCGACGCGAGCTCACGCGCATCGCCTGGCGCGATCTGGCCGGTTGGGCGGGGCTCACCGAGACGCTCACGGAGCTCAGCGCATTCGCGGATCAGGCGATCGTCACCGCGCTCGATTGCGCACGGGGAGCGCTCAGTGCGCGCTACGGCGAGCCGCGCGGCGGCGGTGGCGCCGTGCAGCCGCTCGTCGTCATCGCCATGGGCAAGCTCGGCGGCGGCGAGCTGAACTTCTCCTCCGACGTCGATCTGGTGCTGCTGTTTCCGGAGCATGGCGAGACGGATGGGCCGCTGCGCATCAGTAACGAGGAATTCTTCACCCGTCTCGGACAAGCCCTGGTGCGCCTGCTGCAGACGCCGACTCCGGAAGGCTTCGTGCTGCGTGTCGATCTGCGACTGCGGCCGTTCGGCGATTCCGGACCACTGGTATCGAGCTTTGCCGCGTTCGAGGATTATCTCCCGCGCCACGGCCGCGACTGGGAGCGTTACGCGTACGTCAAGGCACGCCCGGTCACCGCAAGCGCACGTTACCTCGAGGTAGAAGCGAGCGCCATTCGTCCCTTCGTCTATCGGCGCTACCTGGACTACGGCGTGTTCGAGAGCCTGCGGGAGATGAAGGCGCTGATCGAGCGCGAGGTGACGCGCCGTGAGCTCGCCGACCACGTGAAGCTCGGTCCGGGCGGCATACGTGAGATCGAGTTCATCGCTCAGGCGCTGCAGCTCACCCGCGGTGGCCGCGACCGACTGCTGCAGACACCTTCGCTGCTCGCCGCTCTGCGGCGCCTGGGCGAGACGCGGCTGCTGCCGGCGGAGGCGGTGCGCGAGCTGAGCGATGCGTACCTGTTTCTGCGCCGGCTCGAGAACCGTCTGCAAATGCTGGCCGATGCGCAGACGCATCGACTGCCCGCGGACCCCTTGACTCGTGAGCGCATCGCGCTGGCGATGGGTGAGGCTGACTGGCCGGCGCTCGCTGCCGGGCTCGATGTCCAGCGCGCGCGAGTCAGCCATCAGTTCCGCCTGGTGTTCTCGGGCGGCGGCGACACCGATGCCGCCGCCGTGCGTCTCGACCTGGGGCGCTTCTGGGACACTCCGGGGGAGAAGGCGGCGCTCGCCGATGCTCTGGCGGGCGCGGGCTTCAATGACAGCGGCGAGGCGGCGCGACTGCTGCTCGAGCTGCGCGCCTCGGCTCTGGTGCGCAAGCTCGATGAGGCAGGCAGGCGGCGGCTTCAGGCGCTCTTGCCGGCGTTGCTGGCAGAGGTGGCGCAGAGCACCGCACAGCTGCCGGTGCTGCGTCGTGTATTCGCCATCATCGAGGCCACCGGCAAGCGCTCCGCCTATTTCTCGCTGCTGCACGAGAATGGTGCGGCGCGGGCGAGGCTCATCGAGCTGTGCCGGCATGGTGACTTTCTCGCCGCGCAGATCGCGGCCCACCCGCTGCTGCTCGATGAGCTGATCGACGAGCGTCTATTGACCCAGCTGCCGACACGTACGGCCTTGGCAGTGGACCTGGATGCACGGATGGAGCAGTTGCGTGAGGACGATCCGGAGCAGCAGGTCGAGATCCTGCGCCAATTCCAGCGTGCCGCCCTGTTTCGCATTGCCGTCGCCGATCTCACCAACCTTCTGCCGCTCATGCAGGTGAGCGATCGGCTCACCGATATCGCCGAGCTCATCGTCGAGCGCGCCATGCAGCTTGGCTGGCGGCAGATCACCGCGCAGTTCGGGGTCCCCGGCTGCGGCGAGGGCGCGGAGATGCGCGCGGTGAGCGTCTGCGCCGTAGGCTACGGCAAGCTCGGTGGCATGGAGCTCGGCTACTCCTCGGATCTCGACCTGGTGTTCCTGCATGACTCGCACGGTGAACAGCAGCACACCAGCGGCCCGCGGCCGATCGACAACCAGCTGTTCTTCGTGCGGCTCGCGCAGCGCATCGTGCACCTGCTCACCATGCACTCAGCCGCCGGGCGGCTGTACGAGGTCGATGTGCGGCTGCGCCCGAGCGGCAAGGGGGGGATGCTGGTCACCAACATCGAGGCATTTGCAGACTATCAGCGCCAGGAAGCGTGGACCTGGGAGCATCAGGCGCTGCTGCACGCCCGCGCCGTGGCCGGCTCGCCGCAGCTGCGCGCCCGGTTCGAAGCCGTGCGCCTCGAGGTGCTCTGCAACCACGTGCGCCGCGACACCCTGCGCGATGAGGTGCGTCGCATGCGCGAGCGCATGCGACGCGAGCTCTCGCGCGGCGACCCGCAACGCTTCGACATAAAGCAGGACCCGGGCGGCATTGCCGACATCGAGTTCCTCGCGCAGTACTGGGCGCTCAGCTGGGCGCACGAGCACCCGCCCGTAGCGATGTTCTCCGACACTATCCGCCAGCTCGAGTCGGTGGCTTCCGCCAACCTCGTTCCGCAAAGCAGTGTGGATGTGCTGACCGCGGCGTATCGCGCCTACCGGGCCCGCATTCATCGCCTCTCGCTCGATGGGGCATCCCCGATCGTACCCGCCGCGGAGTTCGCGGAAACGCGTGCCGCTGTCACGGCACTGTGGAATGCCACCCTGGGTCCTGACCTGCGGGGCTCGCGGGTATAATCGCGGCTACTCATCTGCATTCGGCGTACACGACCATGGCGGCGACGGCTCGGCCCCTGATAGAACCCAACGCGCAGAACCAGTACGACATCACCATGGAGGATCTGCCGCTCAGCTGCCCCATGCCGCAGATGTATCTGTGGAATTCGCATCCGCGCGTGTATCTGCCCATCGAGGAGAGCGGCTGGGCCAAGTGCCCGTACTGCGGCGCGGAGTACACGCTGCAGCGGTGACACACCGCGGACGCTCGCGCGCGGCCGGTCGGCTCTGCCGTCACTCCTCATCCGCAAAGTTGGCATCGCGCGGGGGCGCGAGATCCGTGCGGATCGGAGCCACCTTCGCTGCCCGCAGCTGGCGGTTCAACTCCGGCAGCTCTGCCTGCAGTTTCTGCCAATCATCGAGGAGTGGCGCGAGCTGCCCCTGCAGGGAATCGGTGGCGGCGAGCTGAGCCGCCGTGGGAGCCGCATCGCCACGTGTGAGCTCACCATACAGCCCGGCGATCTGCTCCTGCAGGTCCTTCAGGTTTGGCGGCGAGGCGCTGGGTTGCGGCGCGCCCGCAACCGGCGGCGCGCCGCCGGGCGCAGGCGCCGGCGGCTTGGCTTCCGCGGCTTCGGAGTGCACCGCTTCAGGCTGTGCCGAGCCGGTCAGGTCTGCGAGCCGGGCCTGGAACCCGCGGGCGGCGGCGGCAGCCGCTGTGGGAGCGAGCGATTGCAACTGCGCCTCCTCCGACCGCGCGGTGAGCAAAGTCTGCGAGCTGCGTGTGATGAGATCCGCGAGGCGCATGCTGAGTCGCAGTTGCTGTGCAAGCGCCCCGGCCGAAGCCGTCACGCGTGGATCGGGCTTCAGCACCAATGGGGCCTCGAGGTGCTGTCCATCGTAGCTGAGACGCACGCGGTAGCTGCCAGGAAGTGCAAGCGGTCCCTCCGGCTGACGCGGCGTCGCGTGCGGAACTGCGGAAATGGGATAGCCGTGAGTTGCGGACACCGGGGCGGGGTAATGGAGGTCCCAGACCCAGCGGTGCACGCCGGCGCGCGCGGGCAGCACCTGCGGCGGCTTGAGCCAGTACGGTGGGATGAGCTCGCGGGCGCGCTCTTCCGCACTGGGCTCCGGCGGATCGTCGCTCCGATAGCGGCGCACCAGCGCCCCGTTGCCATCGAGCAATTCGAGCACCAGCGGCTGCCGCGCATCGCGCGGCAGGTAGAACTCGAGGATCGCTCCGGCGGGTGGATTTTCCCCGAGCGGCTCATCGGGCGGGATGGGCGTGTCACTCCAGGTGCTGCGGTGCATGCGGTAGGCCGTGGCGGGGCGCAACAGCAGCGCCTCTCGCAGCGGCGGGGCAGGCAGCTGCCGCAGGCGCGTGATGTCATCGAGTATCCAGATCGAGCGGCCATGCGTCGCCAGGATGAGATCATCCTGATGAATCCACAGATCGCGCATCGAGGTGTGCGGCAGATTCAGCTGCAGCGAGCTCCAGTGATCGCCGTCGTCGAAGGAGACCCATACCGCCGACTCGGTGGACGCAAAAAGCAGGCCACGGCGCTGCGGATCTTCTCGCACCGAATTGGCGGGCGCCTCCGGCGGAAGGCCCGCGACGATCGCCTGCCAGGTCCGGCCGCGGTCGCGGGTGCGGTAGAGGTAAGGGTGGAGGTCATCGATACGCATACGGCTCACTGACGCATAGGCGGTATCGGCATCGAAATGCGACGCCTCGATCTGCGTCACCTTGCTCCAGGGTATGAGCTCGGGCGGGGAGACGTTCGACCAGTTGCCGCCGCCGTCGGTGCTGAGCCACACGAGACCATCGTCGGTGCCTGCCCAGAGCCGCGCGCGATCGAGCGGCGAGAGTCCGAGTGCGTAGATCACCCCGCGCTGGGCTTCCGCGCCCTTCACGTGCAGCGCACCGACACTCGCCGGCAACGCGCCCGCCTCACGGGCGAGAACGGGACTCACCGCCTGCCAGTTCGTGCCGCCATCGGTGGTGCGGTAGAGACGGTTTGCGGCGTAGTAGAGCGTGTGCGCATCGAGCGGCGAGAACATCAGCGGCTGGGTGCGATGCACCCACACCTCGGGTCCGCGCAACGGGATAGGCGTGACGTTCTGTACCTGTCCGGTGGAGACGTGGAACTTCGACACCTCGCTCCGGCCTGCGCCATAGATCACATCGGGGTCGAGCGGATCGGGCGCCACATAGCCGTACTCGATCGCGCCGACGGGATGCCAGTCGCGGGCGGTGACACTGCCGTCATTGCCGCGGCTCGCGACGCACACCGAGCCGCTTTCCTGTTGCCCGGCGCAAACCCGGTACGGAAAGGTCGGCGTGACGCTCACGTGATAGAGCTGCGCGCTCGGCTGATTGAACCAGCTGCTCCAGGTCTCGCCGCCGTTCAGGGTGATCACCGCGCCCTGATCGGCGACGAGCGCGATGATTCGCGGGTCGCTCGGACTGATCCACAGGTTCTGGTAGTCATCGCCACCCGGCGCGCCGCGCAGCGGCCGCCAGCTGCGGCCACCGTCGGTCGACTTCATGGTGACGAGACTCGCGCTGTACACCACATCGGGATTGGTCGGATCCACGCGCAGGACCGCCAGGTCGCCGCCGCCGATACGCAGCGCCGGGCGTGGATCGGTGGTGATGCGCCTCCAGCTCTCGCCACCATCATCGGAGCGGAACACGCCGAGCCCCGCGGCGGAGGAATAGTCACCGGACGCGGTGGTGCCGACCGAAAGGTACAGGCGCTGCGGCGCGGAGGGGGCGAGGGCGATGTTGACCTGCGACAGGTCCTGCGGGAGCCCCGCACTCAGGCGCTTCCAGGTGTCGCCACCGTCACTCGATTTGAAGAGGCCGCCGCCCGTGCCGTTGAACTCGTTCTTGTCTTCCCAGGGACCGAGGCGCGCCTGCCACAGCCCCGCGTACACCGTCTCGGGGTGCGCCGGGTCGATGGCGACTGCGCAGCCTCCGGTGTCCGCATCCTTGTAAAGCACACGCTGCCAGCTCGCTCCGGCATCTACCGACCGATAGATCCCGCGCTCGGGATTGGGGCCGTAGGGGTGTCCGAGAACCGCGGCGAAGAGGCGTGCCGGGTCGTGCGGGTCGATGGCGAGCTCGGCAATCTGCTGCCCGTCGCTCAGCCCGAGGTGGGACCACGTGCGCCCGCCGTCACGCGAGCGGTAGATGCCGTTGCCGACCGACAGGTCCGGGCGCAACAACCCCTCGCCACTCGCGACGTAGATGATGTTGGGATCGGAGGGCGCGACGGCGATGGCGCCGATCGATTGGGTCGCCTGCTCATCGAATATCGGCCGCCAGGTACGCCCGGCGTCATCGGTTTTCCACACCCCGCCGTTCACCGCACCCACGTAGAACACGCTCGGCTGCGATGGCACTCCGGTCACCGCGCGGGTGCGGCCGCCGCGCATCGGGCCGACCATGCGCCAGCGGAGATCCGCCAACACGCCAGGCGGCGGCGCCTGCTGCGCCATAACCGCTTGCGCGAGCAGGACCAGACCGCTGACACTCATCCGCAAGAGTGAAGTATATCGGTGCATACCCCTACCGGTACTGTTTGTAGGATTTCTCTTCGATGATGCGCGAACCGAGCTGCAGGTTGATGCGCTTCTTGATCGCGGCACGCTCGTCGTTGCAGATGTAGACGGCGCGGGCGAGCTCGATGAACTCGCGATCGAAAATCTGGCGAGCTTCCTTGTCGCGGATGCGATCCTCGATGTCCCACAGCTGCCCATTGACGTTCTCGAGCGCGCGCTCATCGAGCGCCACATCGTGCGCGGTGGCTCCCGAGTCCTTCCAGGTCTGCTCGAGAAGCGACAATTCCAGCTTCACGTTGGCAAGCTTGGGGGCATCCTGTATGCGCGCCACCTTGATCCTGAGGATCGTGATCTTGTCGAGCAGCTCGCCAGGGGAGACGGGAACGAGAATTTCCTTCATCGACGTACTCCGCGCCGGAAACTCCGCGCGTCAGCTCGGCCCCCATCAAAGGTGCGATCCTAGCAACTCATCGAGCTTGCCGGTGACCTGATCGACCTGGATGAGGTCCATCACTCCGGGCTCCTCGATCTTGTGCGTCCAGGGCAGCTGCTCCGGCTCGCAGCCGCGGAAGGTGCGTGCGGCTTCGGTGTAGGCGTCGATGCACCAACGGCGCGAGAGATACGGTCCGCTACGCGCCGGATTGGTGGCGGCATACAGACCGATGACCGGCGTGCCGACCATGGTGGCCATGTGCACGGGACCCGAGTCGGGGCTGAGGAGAACCCGCGCGCGCGCGAGCAGCGCCAGCAGTTCAGGCAGCGTGTCCTTGCCGATCTGGTTGGTGAGTGGCGCCGGGCAGGCCTGCTCGATGGCGGCGCCCATGAGGCGCTCGCTCTCGCTCGGGCCGCCAACGAGAATCACGCGCATGCCATGATGGCAAGCGGCATGCGCGGCGACGGCGGCGTAATGCACGCCGCGCCAGTTGCGTAACGGATGGCTCGAGCAGGGACTGATGAGAAGCGTCGGCTGGTGGTCGGGAATGAGTCGTTGCGCGTAACTGAGCGCCTCCGGCGGCAGTCGCAGATCCCAGCGCAGCAGCCGCTCGCCGATACCGAGCGCCGCCGGAAAACCGAAGAAGCTGTCGAGGACGTGCTCGTTCCTGCGTGCTGCGATGCGTGCGTTGGTGAACAACCACTGCAGCTCGCGGGCGCGGGCCCGATCGAAGCCGAGCTTCACGCGCGCCGCCACGCCGGCGGCCACCAGGCTCGCGCGCAGCGCGAGCTGCATGTGCAGCAGCACCTCGAAGCGGCGGCCGGCGAGCGTGGCACGCACCGCGCCGAGCCTGGCATGCTTGTCGACGGTGATAAACTCCACGCCCTCGAGGAGCCTCATGAGACGCGCCTCGCTCCTGCCGATGATCCAGGTGAGCTGCGTGGCCGGCCAGGCCTGTTGTAAGGTGCGCACGATCGGCACGACGTGACAGGCATCGCCGAGCGCCGAGAGCCGGAGGATGCAGACACTGCGCGGCGGCTCGGCAAGAGGCAACATCATGGAGTCAGCTTTGTGAATGGGCGCTTCGCGCTCGGACCGGAGGTGAAACGCAGCGCCGTCACGGGGGGCGCCATGCTATATGACACCTCCCGTGCGGGCAATTTGAGTGCCGACTGGTTCGAGCCGCGCTACTGGGAGGCGCTCGGCGCGCTCGACGGCAGCGCACGCGGCCGCACGGCGGCCCGCTTCATCACCAGCGCCGATGGACGCCGCTACGTGCTGCGGCACTACCGCCGCGGCGGTCTGATGGCGCGCTTGTCCGCGGATCGTTTCCGCTGGCGCGGTGAAGAGAGTACGCGGCCGTTCGCCGAATGGCAGCTCACCTATCGACTGCACCGTGCGGGCCTGCCGGTGCCCGCGCCGATCGCGGCGCGCTACAGCCATAGAGGCGCGAGTTATACCGGCGACATCATCACCGAGCGTCTGCCGGTCGTTGGCTCGCTGGCCGAGTGCTTGCGCACCGGTGCCCTCGCGACCCTGACATGGATCGGCATCGGCCGCTGCATTCGCCGCTTCCACGACCTCGGCGTCTGCCATGCCGATCTGAATGCGCACAATGTGCTGCTCAGCGAGGAGAGCGTCTATCTGATCGACTTCGATCGCTGCCAACTGCGCGCCCCGGGTCTGTGGCGCGATGGCAACCTGGTGCGGCTGCGGCGCTCGCTCGAGAAAATCACGTGGGGCTTGCCCGCCGAGCGCTTCGGCGAATCCGACTGGTACGCACTTCTCGATGGCTACCGCCAGTCAGCGGCCCGCAGCGAGCCGCCGCCGACATAAGCACGGGGCGGACGCGGTTTTGCGATTTCTGTACCTGCTCGCCCTCTATCTTGCCGTGCCCGTGCTCTCCACGGTGTTCCTGTGGCGCGGTCTGCGCGATCGCAGCTACTGGCGCAATTTCAGCCAGCGCTTTGGCTTCGGTGCGCGGCTCGTCCCGCAAGGCGTCTGGCTGCACGCCGTCTCGGTGGGGGAGGTGCAGGCCTGCGCGCCGCTGGTGAGCGCCCTCAGCCGCCGCCACCCGGGGCTGCCACTGACGGTCACCACTTTCACTCCCACCGGATCGGCACGGGCGCGGGCGCTGTTCGGCAATGTGGCGCAAGTGCGCTATGTCCCCTACGACCTCCCCGGCTCGGTGCGGCGTTTCTTCCGCCGCGTGCAGCCGCGGCTGGCGGTGATCTTCGAGACCGAGCTGTGGCCCAATCTGTATCGGGAATGCTCCAGGCGCCGCATACCCCTCGTGCTGGCGAGCGCGCGCATCTCGGCACGCTCGGTGAGCCGTTATCGGCGCGTCGGCGCCCTGTTTCGCGAGACGCTGGCCCGCACCGCCCTCGTCGCGGCGCAGGGGCCCGGCGATGCCGAGCGCTTCCGCGCGCTCGGGGCGGACCCCGCAACCACCCACGTGACCGGCAACCTCAAGTTCGACTTCGAGCTGCCCGCGGGACTCGCGGCGCGCGGCGCGCGCCTGCGCGCGCAGTACGCCGCGGATCGGCCGCTGTGGGTCGCAGGCAGCACGCACGGCGGCGGCGAGGAGCAGGCGGTGCTCGAGGCTCACCGGCGCGTACGCGCTGCGCACGCGGGCGCGGTGCTCGTGCTGGCTCCGCGCCATCCGCCGCGCTTCGATGAGGTTGCACAGACGCTCGAGGCTAGCGATAGCCGGTTCGTGCGCCGCTCCGCGGCGGCGACGAGTGCGACCGATGCGAGCTGCGCGGTGCTGTTGCTCGATTCACTCGGTGAGCTCGTGGATTTCTACGCGGCGGCGGATCTGGCCTTCGTCGGCGGCAGCCTCGCCCCAATCGGCGGCCACAACTTGCTCGAGCCCGCGGCGTTAGGCGTGCCGATTCTCACCGGCCCGAACAACTCCAACAGCGAGGAGATCGCCCGGCTCCTGGTCGCGCGCGGTGCGGCGGAGGTGGTGCACGATGCAGCGGAGCTCGGCGCGCGCGTCACTGCTCTGCTTGGCGACGGCGCGGCGCGTGAGCGCATGGGCGCGGCCGGGCGCGCCTGCGTGGACAGCAACCGCGGCGCGCTCGAGAAGCTCCTCGCCCTGATCGAGCCGCTGCTGGAACCACCGGCGGAAATTTAACCTAGCGTTTGCCCTGCGGGCGCGGCGTCGGCGGAGTCGTGGAGGGCGGCGGCAACGGCTGGTTCGGCGACACGGTCGGAGTCAGGGACTCCGGCGTCGCTATCGCGGGAGAGGTGGGCGCCGTCAGCGTCAGCCAGTTGTTCAGCTCGGCGACCTGCGTGCGATCGAGGTTGCCGGCGGCGAGCCGCAGCTGCAGCACGCTGACGAGGTAGTCGTAGCGCGCGGTGGCGTAATCGGTCTGCGCCTGCACCAGGTTGCGGCGCGCGTTGAGGACGTCGACCGAGGTACGCGTGCCGACCTCATAGCCGGCTTCGGTCGCCTTGAGCGAGGTCTGATTGGACTCGACCGCCTGGCGCAGCGCCTGCACCCGCGCGATGCCGCTGATGACCCCTAGATAAGCATCGCGCGCCTGGCGCTCGGTGGCACGCGAGCTCTGCACGACGCCTTCCTTGGCCGCGATCCACTGGTACTCGGCCTGGCGCACCTTCGACTGCGCGAAGCCGCCGCTGTAGATCGGCAGCGTGAACTGCAGGCCGATCTGGCGGTCGTTCACCTTGCTGTCGACGTTGGAGAAGGGCGTGCCGTCGAAGGTCTGGTCGGAGCTGGTGTAGTTCCAGGAGCGGCCCGCTACCAGATCCAGGGTCGGCAGGTGCCCGCCCTGCGCCACGCGCACGTTTTCGCGGGCAATATCCGCCTGCAGACGGCTCGAGACGAGCGTCAGGTTCTGCTCGAGCGAGATGTTGACCCAGCGGCTCTCATCGGCGGGCTCGGGGCTGTTGAGCGGCATGTCGGGCCCGGGCTTGGCAAGGGCGTCGTACTTCTGCCCAGTGATCTCCTGCAGCTGGTCCTCGGCGGTGGCGAGGGTGCGCTTGGCGGCGATCACGATGGAGGCGGCACTGTCGCGTGCCGCCTTGGCGTCCTCCACATCCGTGATGGCGATGAGCCCAACCTCGAAGCGCTTGTTGGCCTGGTCGAGCTGACGTGAAATTGCCTCGAGGGCGGTCTGATCCGCTTGCAGGGTGTCATACGCGCTGAGCACGGCGAAGTAGGCCTGCGACACACGCAGGATCAACTGCTGCTCGGCGGCAGCGTAGTTCGCTTCCGCCTGCGCCACTTCGCGGCTTGCGGCCTTGAGCGCCATCCAGTTCGACCAGGAGAACACGTTCTGCCGCAAATTGAGGGCCCACTGCTGAATCGTGTTGTCGACCTGATCGGCCGTTCGCGCCACTACCAGCTGCGGCTGACCATTCGGATTGTTGGGGTTAGCCACCTCGAAGATCTGGCTCTGGAAACCGGAGGAGTGGTCACGCGTGATCCCTGCCGTGCCGTTCAGTTGCGGCAGCAGCGCCGACAGCGCCTGCGGCTTGGACTCGCGGGCCGCCAGGCGGTTGGCATCCGCCTGACGGATCACCGGATCGTTGTGCAGCGCATCCTCGAACACCCCGATCAGGTCCTTGCCGGGCGCAGCGAGCGGAAGCGCGAGCAATACGAGAGCGACAGTCGCGGCGCGATTCATGGCATCTCCCTTTGGTCAGTGACCGGGCTGACCCGGCTCGTCAGAACGCGAATTCCGGCGGTCGCACCGCGTTCACCAGCGGATCGATGACGGTCTCGAACAGGCTCCGGCTCGTCACCGAGTCCTCGGACGTTCGCCACACCAGCCGTGCGTCCATCACCGGCGGCTCGCCCACGACGACGAACAGCCGCCCGCCGAGGGCGAGCATGCGCTCGAAACGCGCATCGTAAACCGGGAGCGACGCGGTCAGAGCGACCACGTCATAGCTGGCGCCGCCATCTCCCTGCATCGCGTCGGCGGCGATCACCTCGACATCGCGCAGACCGAAGAGCGCGAGGTTGCGGCGCGCCGCATCGGCCAGCTCCGGAAATATCTCGAATGCACGCACCTGCCGCGCCATCGTGCGCAGGCAGGCGGTAACGAAACCGGTACCGGCGCCGATCTCGAGCACCTGCTCGCCGGGCAGGGGCAGGAGCGCCTGCAGCAGCCGGCCGACCACACTCGGACGCAACATATGCTGGCCACGTGGCAGCGGTACCTCCGCGTCGGCGTAGGCGCGATAGCGCTGTCCCTCGGGGACGAACAGCTCGCGTGGCACCCGCCGCAGGACCTCCAGCACGCGCTGATCGAGCACATCCCATGCGCGCACCTGTTGCTCGATCATCTGCTCGCGGGCATCCGCCATCTGCACGCCGACCTCCCGATTGGACTTATTGCCACGCCTGAAAAGGCCGGTGAAGTTAAGGGTTTTCCCGCTCGCTGCCAAGCCGCACTGCGACGAGATATGGTGAAATACCGGCGGGGCGAGCCCCGTGCTGGGATATGCTTATCCCCTCAAATAAGCCCCTGGCGCGACAAGTCGAATCAGAAGCGCCTGCGGAGCCCAACGGGGAACCCAAGCGGAAGGCTTGAGAAGAACGTAGATGTCGATTGCCGGGCTCTTGTCCCTCCTGTTCGCGCTCATTGCCGTTCTGTTACTGCTGCTGTACGCGTTGCAGCGTCGCGACCTGCAAAAGCTCGGAGAGCTATCGCAGCAGCTGCAACGCCTTGCCATTGATGGGCGCCTGCCGGGTCGGGTGGAGCTGCGCAGCGATAGGCCCGAGGTGGCGGCGCTCATCACCGCGGTCAATCAGCTGCTCACGCGCACCACCACGGGTAACGAGCACGACGCCGCGTACGCGCCCAAGCTGTTCACCGAGCTCGGCGAGCGCATTCATGAGGCGGTGCTGGTGCACGGCGATGTGATCCTGTACGCGAACCGCCAATTTGCCAGCTTCGTCGGCGTGGATCGTGCCGAGCTGATCGGACGGCGACTGGCCGATCTCGTTCCACCGGAGTACTCGGAGCTTGTGAGTGAGAACATCCGGCGGCGCATCGGCGGTGAGAGCGCTGCGGAGCGTTACGAGATCGACATGGTGGGTCTCCAGGGGCAAGTGACCCGGCTCGAGATAGCTTCCACCCCGGTCGAATACGACCGCGGCAGCGCGCTGCTCATCACCGGGGTCGAGATTCTCCCCACGATGACGGCTCAGGCTCTGCGTCTGCCGGTGGAGGGCTCCGAGCCCGCCTCGCTGGCGCTCAACTCACTCGCCGAAGCCATCATCGCCACGGACAAGGACGGCCGCATCAGCTACATGAACCCGGCCGCGGAGCAGCTCACCGGCAGCACGGCCGACGTCGCCACCGCCAAGCTGCTCGAGGAGATCGTGAGCCTGGTCGATGAGACCGACCGCCGGTTGCTGTCGGATCCCGTGCATCAGGCGCTCACTACCGGGGCCGCGGTGAACCTCAGCCGACGCGCGCTGATGCTCTCGCGCGCCAACGGCAGCGAGCGCTCGATCGAGCTGTCGGCCTCACCGATCCGTAACGCCGCGCGCGAGCTCGTCGGTGCCGTGGTGATGCTGCACGATGTCACCGAGATGCGCGGACTCACGCGCCAGATGTCCTACCAGGCGGCGCACGATGCGCTCACCGGACTCGTCAATCGGCGCGAGTTCGAGCGGCGTCTGGAAGAGGCCATCGAGGGCGGACATCGGGGCGATGGGCAGCACGTGCTGTGTTACCTGGATCTCGACCGCTTCAAGCTGGTGAACGACACCAGCGGTCACCTGGCCGGCGACAGCATGCTGCGCGAGGTTGCGAAACTGCTGCGCGATGCGGTGCGCGACAGCGACACCGTCGGCCGGCTCGGCGGCGATGAATTCGGCATCCTGCTGGTGGGCTGTCCACTGGAGAAGGCGCGGCAGATCTCCGATGACGTGACGCGCGCGGTTGGCGACCACCGCTTCGTGTGGCGCGAAAAGATCTTCAACATCGGCGCTTCCATCGGCCTGGTCGAGATCTCGCGCGAGAGCGGCTCGCTGGAAGAGTTGCTCGCCGCGGCCGACACGGCCTGCTATGTCGCGAAGAAGCAGGGCACGGGCAGAGTGGTGGTGTACTCGGCGCGCGATGAAGCGCTGGCGCGCCATACCGGCGAGATCCAGTGGCTGCAGCGCCTGCAGAGCGCACTCAAGGAGAACCGCTTCCACCTCTATCAGCAGGTGATCGTGCCGGCCCATGGCGATGACAGTGGCCCGGCGATGGAGGTGCTGGTGCGGCTGCATGACGAGTCCGGACACGATCTGCCGCCGGCGGAGTTCATGCGCGCCGCCGAGCGTTACCGGCTGATGGGCCTGGTCGATCGCTGGGTGGTACAGACCACGCTCGCCGCGCTCGGGCGCGGGGCCATCGCCGTGCCGCCCCAGCACAGCGTCGCCATCAACATCTCCGGACAGACACTCGGTGATCTGCAGTTTCTCGAGTTCGTGGTGGAGTGTCTCGACAGCACCGGAGTCTCTCCGGACCAGGTGTGCTTCGAGATCAGCGAGAGCGCGGTCATCGCCAACCTCGATCACGCGCGCCGCTTCGTCGGGGTGCTGCACGGCATGGGGTGTCAGTTCGCGCTCGATGACTTCGGCTCGGGCGTCGGCTCATTCTCCAACTTGAAGACCCTGCCGCTCGATTACCTGAAGATCGACGGCTCCTTCATCCGCAATCTCGCGCGCGACAGCGTCAATCAGGCGATGGTGACGGCGATGATCAAGCTCGCGCGCACGCTCAATTTCAAGGTGATCGCGGAGCAGGTGGAAGACAGCGCCGCCGAAGAGGCGGCGCGCCGTATGGGCGTCGATTATCTGCAGGGCTATGCCATCGGTCGGCCGCAGCCGCTCGAGCTGGCGGCCTAGCAAATCCAACTACAGCAGAGGCCGCAATCAACAGACCCTCCCGACCTCAGTGCACCCTGCGGTTCACTATTCGGGAAAACACTGTGTGCAGAGCTCCGCCGGCGTCTGCTCAGGGCCTCAAAGCAGCGGCACCAGCAGCAGCGCAACGATGTTGATGATCTTGATGAGCGGGTTGATGGCCGGCCCGGCGGTGTCCTTGTAGGGGTCTCCGACGGTATCGCCCGTGACCGCCGCCTTGTGGGCCTCCGAGCCCTTGCCGCCGAAGTGCCCTTCCTCGATGTACTTCTTGGCATTGTCCCAGGCGCCGCCGCCGGTGGTCATGGAGATGGCGACGAACAGTCCCGTGACGATCGTGCCGATCAGCAGTCCCCCGAGCCCGCGTACCCCGGCGCCCGCACCCATGAGTGAGTTGAGCACCAGCACCAGCACGATGGGCACCAGGATCGGAAGCAGCGAAGGCACGATCATTTCGCGGATCGCAGCGCGCGTCAGCAGGTCGACGGCGCGCGAGTAATCCGGCTTCTCGGTGCCCGCCATGATGCCCTTGATCTCGCGAAACTGCCGCCTCACCTCGTTCACCACCGCACCCGCGGCGCGGCCGACCGCCTCCATGGCGAGGGCGCCGAACAGATACGGCACGAGCCCGCCGATGAACAGGCCGATGATGACGGCAGGGTCCGAGAGCGAAAAGCTGGCGAGCTTGCCGGCGGATTCGAGGTTGTGCGTGTAATCTGCGAACAGCACGAGCGCCGCGAGTCCTGCGGAGCCGATGGCGTAGCCCTTGGTCACCGCCTTGGTGGTATTGCCGACCGCATCGAGCGGATCGGTTATCGCACGCACTTCCTTCGGCAATCCCGCCATCTCCGCGATGCCGCCGGCGTTGTCGGTGATCGGTCCGTAGGCATCGAGCGCCACGATCATGCCGGTCATCGACAGCATCGAGGTGGCGGCGATCGCGAGGCCATAGATCCCACCGAGTGTGTAGGCGCCCCAGATGGCCAGGCACACCGCTATCACCGGTAGCGCCGTGGCCTTCATTGACACACCGAGGCCCGCGATGATGTTGGTCGCGTGCCCGGTCTGTGAGGCGGCCGATACCCGGCGCACCGGGCTGTACTCGGTGGCGGTGTAGTACTCGGTAATCATGATCATGGCCGCGGTGAGCCCGAGCCCGATGAGCCCGCAGCCGAAGAGCGCAGGGTTACCCGGCATGATCTGCCGCGTGATGAACCAGAACGCCACCGCCGAGACGAGGCCCGACACAATGACGCCTTTGTAGAGCGCGGTCATGATCTTGCCGCCCTGACGCGCGGAAACGAAGAAGGTGCCGATGATGGAGGCGACGATCGAAGCTGCGCCGAGCGCGAGCGGATAAATCACCGCGGCGAGCGCGGCGTCCGCACTGTCGCGACCGAACAGCAACCCGCCGAGCAGCATGGTGGCGACGATGGTCACGGCGTAGGTCTCGAACAGGTCGGCGGCCATACCGGCGCAGTCACCGACGTTGTCGCCGACGTTGTCGGCGATCACCGCGGGGTTGCGCGGGTCGTCCTCGGGAATCCCTGCCTCGACCTTGCCGACCAGATCCGCCCCGACATCGGCGCCCTTGGTGAATATGCCTCCGCCGAGACGCGCGAAGATCGAGATGAGCGAGCCGCCGAAGGCGAGCCCGACGAGCGCATGCAGCGCGCCGTCGCTGCCCACCGTGGGGATCTGACGCAGCAGTGCGTAGTAGCCCGCGACACCGATCAGCCCGAGGCCGACCACCAGCATGCCGGTGATGGCGCCGCCGCGGAAGGCCACCCCGAGCGCGGCGTTGAGTCCATGGGTTGCCGCCTGCGCCGTGCGCACGTTGGCGCGCACCGAGATGTTCATGCCGATGTAGCCGGTAAGTCCCGAGAGCAGGGCGCCGATCGCGAACCCGCCCGCAGTGGGCCAGCCGAGCTTGGAGAAGCCGATCACCAGGAAGAGCACGATCCCGACGATGAGTATGGTGGTGTACTGACGGTTGAGGTACGCCTTGGCCCCGGTCTGTATGGCGGCAGCGATCTCCTGCATGCGAGCGTTGCCGGCGGGCAGGCGCAAGATGGCGCTCATCGAGAACACGCCATAGAGCACGGCGAGTACCCCGGCCGCGATCGCGGCCCACAGCCACAGGGTGGCATCCATCAGGAAATCTCCCCCGGAAAAAAGGCCGCGCACTATAGCACGCCGCCGCCGCTCTCCAGCGCTGCGCCGCAGCGCAGCAACAACGGTCAGATCTTGAATCCGTCCTTGAGCTTGCGCCGCACCGGCACGCCCTTGATCCGCACGTAATCCGGCAGACCGCTGCGGTAAGGCGGGTACGCTTCTCCCGCGATCAACGGCTCGAGATAACGGCGGCATGGCGCGGTGATTCCGAAGCCATCCTCCCGGATGTACTCGCGCGGAAGCTTCTTCTCCTTGTTGGCGACCTCGCCGAGCGGCACGTGACCGATGGACCAGCGGTACGGCCGCTCGGAGCGGCGCACGATGGTCGGCATGACCGCATTCAGCCCCTTGAGGGCGAGCTCTACGGCCGCCTTGCCGACTGCATAAGCCTGCTCGACATCGACCTTCGAGGCGATGTGCCGGGCCGCGCGCTGCAGATAGTCCGCGACCGCCCAGTGGTACTTGTAGCCGTGGGCCTCGCGCACCATGTTGGCGACCACCGGGCCGACGCCGCCGAGCTGCGTGTGCCCGAAGGCATCGCGCGTGCCGGCCTCGGCGAGGAATCTGCCATCCGCATAAGCGGCGCCTTCGGAGACCACGATCACGCAGAACCCATGAGTCTCCACCGCCGCGCGCACCTGCTCGAGGAAACGCTGCTGCTCGAAGGGCACCTCGGGAAACAGGATGAGGTGCGGCGGCTCATCGGCGTTGCGCCCGGCGAGCCCCCCGGAGGCCGCGATCCAGCCGGCGTGCCTTCCCATCACCTCCAGTACGAACACCCGCGTCGAGGTGCGGGCCATGGATGCCACGTCGAGCGCCGCCTCGCGGGTGGAGACCGCGACGTACTTGGCCACCGACCCGAAGCCCGGGCAGCAGTCGGTGTGCGGCAGGTCGTTGTCGACCGTTTTCGGAACCCCGACACAGGTGATCGGGAAGCCGAGCGACTCGCCGAGCTGCGACACCTTGAGTGCAGTGTCCATCGAGTCGTTGCCGCCGTTGTAGAAAAAGTAGCCGATGTTGTGTGCGCGGAATACCTCGATCAGCCGCTCGTACTCGGCGCGGTTCTGATCGATCCCCTTGAGCTTGAAGCGCGCCGAGCCGAAGGCTCCTGCGGGGGTGTATTTCAAGCCGCGTATGGTCGCCGGGCTCTCGCGGCCGACATCGATCAGGTCCTCGGTGAGCGCGCCGACGATGCCGTCGCGGCCGGCATACACCTTGCCGATGCTCCGCGAGCGCATGGCCGTCTCGATTACGCCACAGGCCGAGGCGTTGATGACGGCCGATACTCCGCCCGACTGGGCATAGAAGGCATTTCTTACGAGCTTCTTCTTCATGGCCGAAGAATAACGCACCGCGCAAGCCGCCTGCGACCGGGTGGCCGTTTGACCGCGCCGGGAGCGGCCGGTAACGTTGCCAACCCTCGTGCTGCGGTCCGCAGCCGCTTTCGCTCACGATAACCATGCGCATCGTCTTGTTGGGAGCTCCCGGCTCGGGCAAAGGCACCCAGTCTCAACGTCTCGTGCAGCGCGAGCACATTCCGCAGATCTCCACCGGTGATCTGCTGCGCGCGGCCGTGGCCTGCGGCAGCGAGCTCGGGCGCAAGGCCAAAGCGGCAATGGACGGCGGGCGGCTGGTGGAGGATGCGCTGGTGCTCGGCATGATCCGTGAGCGCCTGCGCGAGCGCGATGCACGCCGTGGCTTCATACTCGATGGCTTTCCACGCAACCTCGCCCAGGCGAAGGCGCTCGAGCGGCTGCTGAAAACGCTGCGCCAGCCACTCGACGCCGTCGTGCAGCTCGAAGTCGAGTACCCGGAGCTGGTGCGTCGTATCTCCGGGCGGCGCACGTGTGCGGACTGCGGCCGGGTATTCAACGTTTCCACCTCGCCAGCGCAGATGAGCGGCAGCGAGCCCTGTGCCGCTAGCGGCGCTCCGCACCGGCTCATACAGCGTCCCGACGACAACGAGGCCACGGTGTCCGAGCGCCTGCGCGTCTACGAGGAGAAGACCCGGCCGCTGATCGAGTTTTATCGCTCACGCGGGCTGCTACGTGTCATCCAGGCGCAGGGCGAGGT
>DASQYM010000009.1:0-57994 GCA_035639195.1 Steroidobacteraceae bacterium | reverse complement strand
GCGATACGTAATTGAGATCGTGCTCGGCGGCGCGACGCTCCATGGAGTCTTCCTGGCTTGCATCGCGCAGCTCGGCGAGCTCGGGATGACGGAAGAGTGCGTTGTCATCGATGTTGATCTTGGCATCGAGTGCCACCAGGGCCCCAGCGCGCGTCACGATGAGCGGATTGATCTCCACCAGACTCAGGTCCTTCTCGACATACAGCCGGTAGAGTGCGGCAGTGAGCGCCTGGAACTGCCCGACCTGCGCGCCAGCGAGTCCGAGACCGAAGGCGAGCTCACGCGCCTGATGCGCGCCGAAACCCGCGGCCGGATGAACTGTGGCGGTGAGGATCTTCTCCGGCGTCTCGTGAGCGACCGCTTCGATGTCCATGCCGCCCGCCACGGAGGCGATGAACGCAATGCGTCCGCGCTCGCGATTGAGCGTGACCGAGAGATACAGCTCGCGCGCGATGTCCGAGCCGGACTCGACGTATACCCGCTCGACCGGCAATCCCTGCGGGCCGGTCTGCTGCGTGACGAGCGGCTTGCCGAGCATGCGCTGCGCCGCGGTGCGCACCGTATCGATCTCCCGCGCAAGTTTCACGCCACCCGCCTTGCCGCGGCCACCGGCGTGCACCTGCGCCTTCACCACCCAGACTGTTCCGCCCAGTGCCCGGGCCGCTTCCACAGCCTCCTCGGGAGTTCCCGCTATTTTGCCGGCAGGCACCGGAATGCCGTAGCTGCGGAAGACATCCTTGGCCTGGTACTCGTGCAGGTTCATCGTTTCCGGGACCCGAGCGCGTAAAGCCGGCATTCTGCTCGAAATCGGCGACCTATGACCAGCCGCTCATGCTCGCGCGGCGCACATCGAGGGGCTGCACTGCGGCCGACGGCGGTGCGATGCGGATCGCGTTTCGGGCCGATGGCAAGGTGTTACAGTCGCGGCCTGGTCCAACCTCCCGGCAAATAGATTGCGCCCGACAACGGCCATTGCCGTCTCCCCATTCGTGACGCCCAGCGATCTCGCCTGGCGCGTGATCGGGCTGCTGAATCTCTATCGGCTTCTGGTGCCACTCACGCTGCTGTCGATGCAGTCAGTCTCCGCAACGGGCTGGGAGCTGGTGGCGCCACGTCCACGGCTGTTCGTGAGCGCATGCATCACCTATTTCACCGCCGCGGTGCTGCTCATCATTGCACGGCGCCTGCATTGGTCGAGCCTGCGAATCGTCGCACTCGTCAACGCGACCGTGGATGCGCTTGCCATCGGATTCATCGTCTACGCGAGCGGCGGAGCCTCGAGCGGTCTCGGCATCCTGCTGGTGCTGCCCGTGTTCGCCCTCACCGTGCTCGCGGGTCCCCGCGATGCGCTGCTCATCGCTGCGGTCGCGGCCCTCGCCATACTGGTGGCGCAGGTGTTCGTGGGTGCGACCAGCGTGTCCTCGGCCACCGACTACATCAACGCCGGAGTCTTCGGCGCGGTGCTGTTTCTCGTGGCGCTCGCCACCTGGCCGGTTGCCAATCGCCTGCGCGAGAGCGAGGCGCTGGTGCGCCGCCAGGAGTTGGATTTCGCCAATCTCGCGCAGCTGTCGCAGTACATCGTGCAGCATCTGCGCGAGAGCCTGCTGGTAGTCGATGCGCAGGATCGTATCCGGCTCATCAACGAGACCGCCGCCGAAATCCTGGGCGATGAAAATGCTTACCCCGACGCGCTGCTGGGCGAGGCTTCGGCGCGACTCCTCTATCTGCTCGAGTCCTGGCGCCAGCGCTCGAGTGCCGCGGCAGCCGGGGTTCCCCTTCCAGACCAGACCTTCGCGGCAGCGGATGGCGCACGTCTCATCCGCGCTCACTTTGCGCAGCTCGGCGCGTCGAGTCCGGGACCGGTGCTCATCTTCCTCGAGGACACGAGTCTCATGGAGGAGAAGGTGCAGCAGTCCAAGCTCGCGGCTCTCGGACGTCTGAGCGCCAGCATCGCTCACGAGATCCGCAATCCGGTCGGCGCAATGAGCCACGCCGGACAACTGCTCGGCGAGTCATCGCATCTCACCGGCGATGACCGGCGACTCACCGAGATCATCCGCGCCAACGCGGAGCGGGTCAGCGCCATCATTGATAACGTGCAGCGTCTCGCGCGCCGCGAAGCGGCACGACTGGAGCGATTGCCGCTCGCGGCGTGGACATGGGAATTCCGGCAGGAGTTCTGCCAGACGATGCAGTGGTCTGCATCCCGGCTCGTGCTGAGCTCGACGAGCCGGGATGTAGAGGTTACCGTCGACCCGGATCAGCTGCGGCAGATCGTCTGGAATCTGTGTGAGAATGGACTCAAGCATGCGATCGGGGAGTCCCCGGATCAGATTCTCGAGATCCGCTACGGACGCATGAGTGGCAGTGACCGGCCGTTCCTCGAGGTGGCTGATCGCGGCAAAGGTGTGGCGCCCGAGCATGCGGAGCGCATTTTCGAGCCGTTTTTCAGCGGCGGCGGCGGTACGGGACTCGGGCTGTTTCTCGCGCGCGAGCTGGCGCAGACCAACGGCGCAACATTGCTGCACGAGCCTCGCGCCGGTGGCGGAAGCATATTCCGGCTGGTGTTCGCCGATCCGCGCCGCTGGGAGCTTCGATGAGCGGACGGGCAATGGCCGGTCGCGCTGCCGCCAGGCAGCCAGTGGTCCTGGTCGTTGACGACGAGCCGGACCTGCTGGAGCTAGTGGGTCTCACGCTCGGGCGCATGAGCCTGCAAACGCGCACGGCCTGCGATCTGGACGCTGCGCGGCGGCTGCTGAAAGCCGAGCGCTTCGATCTGTGTCTCACCGACATGCGCTTGCCCGATGGTGACGGCCTCGAGCTGGTGGCGTGGATCCAGGAGCACCGCGCCTCCGTGCCCGTCGCCGTGATCACGGCACACGGAAACGTCGAATCTGCGGTGCGGGCACTGAAGCTCGGCGCCTTCGATTTCGTGTCGAAGCCCCTGGACCTCGGTGTCCTGCGCAAGCTAGTTGGGAGCGCCATTCGCCTCGCCTCCTCGGCCGGCGAGGACACGACTTCCACACTGCGCGGTCCACGGCTGCTCGGCAGCTCGGCGGCGATGGAACAGGTGCGCGAGATGATCGCCCGCGTCGCTCGTAGCCAGGCCCCGGTGCACATTTGCGGCGAATCCGGCACCGGCAAGGAGCTGGTTGCGCGCATGATCCACGAAAGCGGCCCACGGCGCGGCGGCCCTTTTGTTGCAGTGAACTGCGGCGCCATCCCGACGGAGCTCATGGAGAGCGAGCTCTTTGGTCACAAGCGCGGCAGCTTCACGGGCGCTGTGGCCGATAAGAAAGGACTGGTGCAGAGCGCCGAGGGCGGCACGCTGTTTCTCGATGAGGTGGCGGACCTCCCCCTGCACATGCAGGTAAAGTTGTTGCGGGTGGTGCAGGAGAAGACCGTACGGCCCGTCGGTGAGGCGCGCGAAGAGACGGTCGACGTGCGCATCCTGTCGGCGACCCATAAGAACTTGGCCGACCTCGTCGCACAGGGACTGTTCCGGGAAGACCTCTTTTATCGGATCAACGTCATCGAGCTGCGCGTCCCGGCGCTGCGCGAGCGCAGCAGCGACATTCGTCAAATCGCAGAGGCGATCCTCGAACGCTTCGCACGCCGCGCGAACGGCCCGGCAACGCAGATCTCGGACGCCGCAATGAAGGTACTCGAGGCCTATCCTTTTCCCGGCAACGTGCGGGAGCTCGAGAATGTGCTCGAGAGGGCGCTCACCCTCAGTACGAACGGCATCATCACTCCTGAGCATATCCGCCTGCGTGTGGCGAATCGGGCGCCTGATGCCGAAACTGCCACCCCAGCCGTGGCGGCGGCTATCGCTGGAGAGGCGGCGCTCGGCACTCAGCTCGAAAGCATTGAGCGTGAAGCCATCCTCAAGGCCCTCGAGAAGACGCGGTACAACAAGACCGCCGCAGCGAAGCTTCTTGGAATGAGTTTCAGAGCATTGCGTTATCGGATCAAGAAGCTGGGCATCGAGTAGTAAAGTCGATACCAGCCGCCATATGACCATTTCCGTCACTTTGTGACGCAGCGCCCAACATGTGGCGTCACTCTGCGACAAAAGTAAGTAAAGTCGACGGCCTTTGACATGAAGATCTTAACCTGAGAAATCAATGGCTTGTGCGTACTCTGGCGCTCTGGCACAAGCCTTGCTCATCTTCATTTGGGCGCCTTTTGCGCCGCTGAGTTTGTACCCAAAGCTTTTAGGAGTTTTATCAAATGAAGGCTGTGCAAAAGGGTTTTACCCTTATCGAGTTGATGATCGTTGTCGCGATCATCGGCATTCTCGCCGCGATCGCGATCCCGGCATACCAGGACTACACCATCCGCTCGAAGGTCACGGAAGGTCTGAACGTCGCGGGTTCGGCCAAGATCGCCGTGTCTGAGGGCTTCCAGTCGAATGACGTCGCCGGCGTAACGGCTGCGGCGGCTGCTTGGACGGCCGGCTGGGCCCCGACCAAGTACGTGCAGAACATCACCATCGGCCCGCTGACCGGTGTCATCACGATCACGTATTCGGCCACGACTCCGCAGATCAACGGCCAGACGATGGTCCTGAGCCCGTTTATCGCTCTCGCGCCGCTGGCGACTGGCCTGCAGGGCAATATCGACTGGGCCTGCACGTCTCTTAGCAAGCAGACAGCGAACAGCCGTGGTTTGGGCGCGGCCGCAGCGGGCACGCTGCTGGCGAAATACGCACCGACCGAGTGCAAGTAATCGGTCTCCCGATCGCTTAGATCAGGAAATCGATCCAAGCCCCGGCCTCGTGCCGGGGCTTTCTTTTGGGCACCCGCGGGCAATTGTGACGTGCACCCCGGCCGATCGGGCCGCTCGTCGTTCAGAATGAGATTTGACAATTGCGCAGCAATTGCGTGGCCACCTTGCTCGGGTAAACTGAAATTATTCGGCTGGGATCGCTTGCTATAAGCCCATGAATGACAATGCTTCTGCGACGCTGGGCGCGACCCGCACCGGCTTCGGCGGCCTGCCCCAGCGGCTGGTGCAGGACGGCGTCGTCGACGAGGGGGCCATGCTCGAGGCGGTGAATACCGCGCGCGAGCGCAAGACGAACGTCGTGACGCAGCTCGTCACGAGCGGCGCTGCCGCCGCGCGCGACATCGCGGTGGCGGCCTCGAACGAGTACGGCGTACCCCTTTTCGACCTGGACGCGGTGAATCTCGACCTCGAGGTCGTGCGCCTCGTGAGCGACAAGCTGATCGCCAAGCACCGCGTGCTGCCGCTCTTTCGGCGCGGCAAGCGCCTCTTCGTTGCGGTTGCCGATCCGACCAATCTCCACGCGGTCGATGAGGTCCGCTTCGGGACCGGCCTCGGCGTCGAAGCCATCGTCGTCGAGGACGACAAGCTGCAGAAGGCCATCGACAAGGCACTCGAGCAGGTCGACAACCAGATGTCGTCGCTCGCCGATGAGGGGGATGTGGATCTCGAGTCGCTCGAGGTCTCAGGTGGTGAGGAGGAGCTCGATGACAAGATCGGGCGCGACGACGTCGAGGACGCGCCCATTGTGCGCTTCGTCAACAAGGTCATGCTGGACGCCATCCGCCGCGGCGCATCGGATATCCATTTCGAGCCCTTCGAGAAGACCTACCGGGTGCGGCTGCGCATGGATGGGGTGCTCAAGGAGATCGCTCAGCCCCCAGTGCAGCTTGCTCCGAAGCTGTCGGCGCGCCTCAAGGTGATGTCGCGCCTCGATATCGCCGAGCGGCGCGTCCCTCAGGACGGCCGCATCAAGATGAAGCTCTCGAAGAACCGCGCCATCGATTTTCGCGTCAGCACCTGTCCGACGCTCTTCGGCGAGAAGATCGTGCTGCGTATTCTCGATCCCGCACAGGCCATGCTTGGGATCGACTCGCTCGGCTACGAGCCGTTCCAGAAAGAGCTCTACACGAAGTACCTCGCCAAGCCCCAGGGCATGATTCTCGTGACCGGCCCCACGGGCAGCGGCAAGACCGTCTCCCTCTACACCGGGCTCAACATCCTCAACCGCGAGGACACCAATATCTCGACGGCGGAGGATCCAGCGGAAATCAATCTGCCCGGGGTCAACCAGGTGAATGTGAACCCTAAGGTAGGGCTCACCTTCGCGGCGGCGATGCGCGCCTTCCTGCGACAGGACCCGGACGTCATCATGGTCGGTGAGATCCGTGACCTCGAGACCGCCGAGATCGCCATCAAGGCGGCGCAGACCGGTCACCTGGTGCTCTCGACCCTGCATACCAACGACGCACCGCAGACGCTCACGCGCATGGTGGACATGGGGGTGAAGCCCTATGCCATCGCGACATCGGTGAGTCTCATCATCGCGCAGCGCCTCGCTCGGCGCCTGTGCGGAACCTGCAAGGTGCCGCGCGACATTCCCAAGGAAGCTCTCCTCAAAGAAGGTTTTACCGAGTTGGACGTTACCGGTGGCCTCAAGCTCTACGGCCCCAAGGGATGCTCCAACTGCACCGACGGCTATAAGGGCCGGACTGGCATCTACCAGGTGCTGCCGGTGACCGACGCGATTGCTCACATCATTCTGGCCGGAGGCAGTGCCCCGGAGATCGCGGCGCAGGCGGCAAAGGAAGGTGTTTGGGATCTACGTCGCGCGGGGCTCGAGAAAGTGAAGGCCGGGGTAACAAGTCTCGAGGAAGTCAACAGCGTCACGGTTGAGTGACGCAGGGCGGAACGTATATGGCTTCGGCAGCAGCGGCGACCGGCAAATCAGTCAAGCGCGAGATTCCCTTCGCCTGGGAGGGCCGCGACAAGCGTGGGGCTCGCATCAAGGGCAGGAGCCTCGCCCCCGATGAGCAGACGCTGCGCGCGGAGCTGCGCCGTCAGGGCGTCGCACCTTCGAAGATCCGTAAGCAGCGTCAGGGCCGCAAAGGCGGCAAGGTCAACCCGGGCGACATCGCGATCTTCAGCCGCCAGCTCGCCACCATGCTCGCGGCGGGCATTCCGCTCGTACAGGCGTTCGAGATCGTCGGCGCGGGCCACGAGAAGCCCGCGATGCAGAAGCTCATCCTCGACGTCAAGGCTGATGTCGAGGGAGGCACCTCCTTGCACGAGGCACTCGGTAAGCACCCGCTGTACTTCGACGATCTGTACGTGAATCTGGTCGAAGCGGGAGAGCAGGCGGGCGCGCTCGAGTCACTGCTCGATAAGGTAGCCACCTATAAGGAGAAGACAGAGGCGCTGAAGAAGAAGGTCAAGAAGGCACTCTTCTATCCGGCTGCGGTGCTGGTGGTCGCGGTAATCGTGACGGTCGTCCTGCTCGTCTTCGTGATTCCGCAGTTCGAGGCGCTCTACAAAGGCTTCGGCGCCAATCTGCCCGCCTTTACCCAGTTCGTGATTCATATCTCTCAGATCGTTCAACACGATGGCCTGTTCATTGCGATGGTCATCGGCGGTATGGGCTGGGCGTTCTTCTACTTCAAGAAGCGCTCGAGGGCGATGCGCGAGTTCCTCGACCGCCTGATACTCAAGCTCCCGGTCATCGGGCCCATCCTCAACAAGGCGGCCATCGCGCGTTACGCGCGCACGCTCTCGACCATGTTCGCCGCCGGCGTTCCGCTGGTCGAGGCGCTCGACTCGGTAGCTGGCGCCACGGGCAACATCGTCTACGAGAACGCGGTCATGAAGATGCGCGATGAGGTCTCCACCGGCCAGCGCCTGCAGCGCGCGATGGAGAACACGGGCCTCTTCCCCAACATGGTGAACCAGATGATCGCGGTCGGCGAGGAATCGGGCTCGCTCGATGAGATGTCCGGCAAGGTCGCGACGTTCTACGAGGCGGAGGTCGATAATGCAGTCGATGCGATGTCGAGCCTGCTCGAGCCGCTCATCATGGTGGTGCTCGGCGTGCTCGTCGGCGGCCTCGTGATCGCGATGTACCTGCCGATCTTCAAACTGGCGTCGGTCGTGTAGCAGCAGGCGCAATACGCCTGACAGAAAGCGCCGCGCTTCGCGCGGCGTTTTCGTTAGGATGTGCACCACGATGTCCACCATCGAGTTGCTCGCCGCCTCCCCCGCCTTTTTCATCGGCGCCTGCCTGGTGCTGGGGCTGCTCGTCGGCAGCTTCCTCAACGTGGTGATCTACCGCCTGCCGCTCATCCTCGAGCGGCAGTGGCGCGAGCAGTGTGAGCAAGAGTCGGCTGGCGCGGGCGCCGCTGCCGCCGCGCAGACGACGAGCGCTCCGGAGGCACTTCTCAAGGCGCCGGCCGGTGTCCCCGAGCGCTTCAACCTCATCGTCCCGCGCTCCGCCTGCCCGGTGTGCCGTGCACCGATCGGAGCGCTGCAGAACATTCCCCTGCTTTCCTTTCTCATCCTCGGCGGAAAGTGCGCGCATTGCAGTACGCCCATCGGCATCCGCTACCCACTGGTGGAAGCCCTCACGGGTATACTGTCGGCCCTGGTCGCCTGGCAGTTCGGGTTCGGCTGGGCGGCGCTGGGTGCGTTGCTGCTCACCTGGTTCCTGGTCGCACTCACCTTCATCGACATCGACCACCAGCTGCTGCCTGATAGCCTCACGCTGCCGCTGCTGTGGCTCGGGCTGTTCGCAAGTCTCTGGACCGGCCAGGCGGGAGCCGCTGCGCTGCCGGTGGATTCGCGCTCGAGCTTGATCGGTGCCATGGCTGGTTACGTGAGCTTATGGAGCGTCTATCATCTGTTCCGCCTGGTGACGGGTAAGGAAGGCATGGGTTACGGGGATTTCAAGTTCCTTGCCGCGCTGGGGGCCTGGCTGGGATGGCAAATGCTGCTGCCGGTCATACTGATTGCGGCGGCCGTCGGCGCCGTGGTCGGTATCTTGCTGATATCGCTCCGCGGGCACAGTCGTGCCACGCCCATACCCTTTGGCCCCTTTCTCGCTGCCGCGGGGTGGTTGATGCTGATGTTCGGCCAGCCCCTGGTGGCGAAATATCTGGGCTTGTTCGCGTCCTATTGATGAGCCTGGCTACGTGAGCGCGCGTGCGTTTCGGGTGGGACTGACCGGCGGCATCGCCAGCGGGAAGTCCACGGCGGCGAAGTTCTTTGGCGCGCTCGGGGTGCCGATTCTCGACAGCGACCAGATCGCACGCGAGGTCGTTGAGCCCGGACAGCCCCCGCTCGAGCGACTCATCGAGCGCTTCGGGCGAAAGATTCTTACGCCGGACGGTCATCTCGACCGGCCAGCGCTGCGGGACATCGTGTTCTCCGATCCCAGAGCCCGCGCGGACCTCGAAGCGCTCACTCATCCGGCGATCGGCGCCGCGATGGAAGCCCGCTCCGCCGCCGCCGGCGGTCCCTACCAGATCCTCGTCATCCCGCTGCTGGTGGAGAAGAACCTCGCCGCGCATGTGGATCGTGTACTGGTGGTCGACTGTGACGAGGAGCTGCAGATCCGCCGCCTGCGCGACCGTGACGGCTCGACGCCTGCGCAAGTGCAGGCCATCCTCAAGGCACAGGCTCCGCGCGCTGCGCGGCTGAAGGTTGCGAACGATGTCATCCACAACGAGACGGACATGAGTGCCGTGCGCGATCAGGTGACGGCGCTGCACGCGCGCTACCTCGAGTTTGCGGCACGGACGGGCGGCTGAGCCCGCGACCCGCCGCGGGCGTTTACGCGCGCCGCGGAGGTGAAGCAGAATAGAGCAGCGATGCAATCTGCTGCCCCCGAAACCGAAATCTCCGCGGAACCGGCCACCGAGACCGCGATGCTGGTTTTCGAGCAGCCGCTGAACGAGCGGATGCGCACGTTTCTGCGCCTGGACTTCCTCTACAACCAGGCGCTGCATCACAACGAGATGGCGAGCCCCTGGGGAAGCCGCGCGGCGATGTCGAGCCTGATCGACATCCTCGCCATGACCACCCGCGGCGATGTGCGCTCGGATGTCCTCAAGGAGCTCGAGACCCATCTCGCGACGCTCAACGAGTTTCAGTCCCGCCCCGGTGTCGATACGCAACGGCTGAAAACGCTGACGTCGAATCTCCAGCGGCTGCGTTCTGACCTGATGAGCGCCGGCTCGGCATTCCTGCAGCCGCTGCGCGACTCCGAGTTTCTCAGCGCCATCAAGCATCGCAGCGCGATCCCGGGTGGCACCTGCGAGTTCGACCTGCCGGACTATTACTTCTGGCTCGCTCAGCCCGATGAGCTGCGCATGCGTAGCTTCAACCAGTGGCTGGGACTGCTACGGCCGATGTGCGATGCGATCGCCGAGCTGCTCTGGCTCACTCGCCAGAACGGCCGGACTCGTCGGGAGACGGCAGTTGGTGGCACCTTCACTATCACCTTCGAGCGCGACAATCCGTTGCAGCTGCTGCGGATTTCGCTAGCGGCATCGGCGGCCCTGTATCCGGAAATCAGCGGCAGTCATCACCGGTGCAGCGTGCGCTTCCTTGCCTGGAACGGGATCACCGTACGGCCGACCCAAACGGAACACGATGTCCCCTTCATGCTGAGCTGCTGCGCCTGATCGCCCGCCCCGGATAGATACCTCGATGAGTCCGACCCGCGTCAAGTGTCCGACGTGCCAACGTGATTTGGAATGGGAAACCGCGCCGTTCCGGCCGTTCTGCAGCGAGCGCTGCCGCCTGATCGATCTGGGCGCCTGGCTCTCGGGGAAGCACGCGATCCCGGGAGAAACCGTGGAGACACCCGAGAAGCGCGTCACGGAGCAATCCCCGCCGAGCGGCGAAAATTAATACATGCGGTTTCGCCTCAATGCCTTCGCCTTGCATCTCGTTGGCAGCGGCTGCGTACTGACCGCGGTACTCGGCGGCCTCTGGCTCGGCTGGTATCGTTGGCCGGGCTGGTACCTTGCAGATGCCTTGCATATCGTCGGGCTCCTCATTCTGATCGACCTCGCGCTCGGTCCCACCCTCACTCTGATCGTCGCGAATCCCGCCAAGGCTCGGCGCGAGCTCACGCGCGACATCGGCGTAATCGTGTGTGTGCAGCTCGCAGCACTGATTTACGGTGCCACCACACTCTGGAGCGGACGGCCGCTCTACTACACCTTCTCCTTTGACAGGCTCGAGATTGTCCAGGCATCGGACATCAAGCCGGAAGAGCTGGCTCTCGCCAGCCAGCACAATCCCTCTTTCGCGGCCCACTGGTACAGCTTGCCGCGCTGGATCTGGGCTCCGGTACCGGATGGTGAGGAAGGGGCGCGGATTGCGGCCGGCGTGCTGTTCGGCGGCTCGGATGTCATCGACATGCCGCGCTACTTCAAGCCGTGGGAGCAGGGATTACCGAGGCTGCGGGACGAGCTGGTCAGGCTCGATGACGTGAAATACCTCACCAAGCCGCAGAAGCAGACGCTGCGCGCGCGCATGTCGGAGCGCGGGCTCCCTCTCGATGAGCGCAATACCATGCTCATGTGGGGAGGTTCGAGGCGGCTACTCGCGGTCTTCGATCCCACTACGCTCCACATCGTAGCGATACTTCGGGCCTAGACCGCTCTCTTGCTCATCCCTGCGGCAATGTCTCAGGCGCCGGCACGCCGAGCCACTTGGCGAGAAACGCCCACTGATCCGCGAAGTCATCGATCTGCATCCACATGGGCTTGCCTGCGCCGTGCCCGGCGCGCGTCTCGATGCGGATGAGGATGGGATTCGGGCAGATCTGGGCGGCCTGGAGCGCGGCGGCGAACTTGTAGCTGTGCCACGGGACCACGCGATCGTCGTGATCTGCGGTGGTGATGAGCGTCGGCGGATAGCACACGGCGTTCTTCACGTTCTGCACCGGTGAGTAGGCGTAGAGCGCGCGGAACTGCTCCGCATCCTCTGAGAGACCATAGTCCGAAGACCACTGCCGGGCATTGGCGCTTGCGGTCTGGTAGCGCAGCATGTCGAGTACTCCGACCGCGGGCAGCGCCGCGCCGAAGAGGTCCGGCCGTTGCGTGAGCACCGCCCCCACGAGGAGTCCGCCGTTGCTGCGGCCGTAAATGCCGAGTCGCGCCCGGCGCGTGTAGTTCTCGTTGACGAGAAACTCCGCCGCCGCGATGAAATCATCGAATACGCGCTGCTTGTTGGCTAACGTGCCGGCCTTGTGCCAGGCCTCGCCGTATTCACCGCCACCGCGCAGGTTCGCCTCCACGTAGGTACCGCCCATCTCGAGCCAGGCTTCGACCGAGGGCCGGTACATGGGCGTGAGCGAGATGTCGAATCCGCCGTAACCGTACAGCAGCGCCGGCTGGTTGCCATCGCGTGTGATGCCGCGCCGGTGGGTGATGTACATGGGCACGCGCGTGCCGTCCTTGCTGTTGTAGAACACCTGCTCCGTCACGAACTGTGCGCTGAGTGCGGAGGTGTGCGGCTCGCGCCAGAGCGTCGGGCGATTCGCCGGCACATCGAGCCGGTAGATCCTGCGCGGAGTCAGGTAGTCCGTGTACGAAAAGAAGGTTTCCGTCTGCGCCCCTTCGCCCTCGAAGCCCTCGATGCGGCCGAGACCCGGCAGTGGTACCTCGCCCACCGGGCGGCCGTCGCGCTCGTAGAGACGTGCCACGCCGTGGGCCTCCTCGACGTAGCTGGCGATGAAGCGGCCGCCGACGAAGCTCGCCTCCGCGAGCACGGCGGCGCCCTCGGGCACGATGGTGCGGCGGGTGACCGGCGCGCGTGCATCAACTGCAATGACCCGCCCGAGGGGGGCGCGATAGGTCGTGCGGAAGTAGAGCTCGTGCCCGCGCGAGCCGATGAAGGTATAGAGCGCCTCCCAGTCTGCGAACACGGCGTGGGGCTTGCCTCCCTCGCGCAGGTCGATGACATCGACGCCGTTTTTCTCGTAACCCTCGAACAGCGTGACGATCAGGTACCGCCCATCTTCCGTCACGCGTGCGCTCGGCACGTGCGTCGGATGGTTAGTAACTTCGTACACCAGGCGGTCGTGGTCCTGCGGAGTGCCGAGCTGATGAAAGTACACCGCCGGCCGGCCGGTATCGTCGCCGTGTCCATTCGCGAGCGCCGGGTAGCGGCTGTAGTAGACGCCTGAGCCGTCGCGCGCCCAGGACACCCCCCAGAACTTGGTGAAGCGCAGCTCATCGGGGTAGTCGGTGCCATCGGCCACGCGCTTGAAGTGCCACACCTGCCAGTCGGTACCGCCATCGGATAGCGCGTACGCCACGACGTTGCCGCCCGGGTTGGGCATGAAGTCCGAAAGCGAAATGGTGGCGTCCTCGCGTGCATCGTTTGGATCGACCAGCACGCGACCAGGTGCGTCGAGAGTGTCGGCGACCTGCAGAACGCTCTGATTCTGCGTGCCGTTGTTGTGCAGGTAGAAGTAGCGGCTGCCGCGCTTCAGCGGCACCTCGTAGCGCTCGTAGTTCCACAGCTGCGTGAGACGTGCCTTGAGCCACGGCCGCGCCGGCAGCTCCGCCAGGCGTGGCCGCGAGATATCGTTCTCCGATTTGACCCAGGCCTGCACCTCCTGGGAATCGAGGTTCTCGAGCCAGCGGTAGGGATCGGCCACCTTGGTGCCGAAATAATTGTCGGACACCGAGACGCGCGCGGTAACCGGGTACACGATGGTCTTCGGTACCGGCGGCATGCCGACCGCCTGATCCGTCACCGTCGTCATCGGCTTGCCGCCTGGGCCGCTGCCGGGGATCGTGTGGGGTCCGCCGCTCACGAATGTGTGGCCGCAGGAGCAAAGGAGCCACAGCACGCTGCTCGCGGCGGTGAGCGTTGCGGCCCTCGCCAGGCTGCGCACGAGCCTCACGCCGGGGCCTTCAGGGGAATTTGATCTTGCCGCCACCAGGGGGGGCGGAGCCGGGGCCCACCGCACCACCAACATCCGGCACCACGATGCGCGAGGCGGCTTCGCGCCGCAGCTCGCGCGCCTCATCGATCGCCTGCTCGAGCGCCACCTTGACACCTTCGGGGAACTTCTGCAGCGCTTCTTCCAGCGTCTTCGCCTCGATCTCGAACCCGAGTGGTAGAACGCCTGCGGGTGTCAGCAGCTGAGTCTGCCCGGAGAACAGCACCGGGCGTGTCGCATCGGTTGCCCCATCGACCGTTACCGGCGTCAGCCTGCGGATGCTGCCGGCACGCCGATCGGTGAACACATCCTCGCGGTAGAGTGCCTTGGGATCGATCTGGATCTCAGGAAGATCGTTCTGCGCTGCCATTTAAGCTCCGCCTCGAGTCTCGCAACAGCATTGTACACGCCCACACCGGCTCACCCGCGCTCAGTGCGCGGCGGGCGTTTGCCGCAACGCCTCGATGAACGGCTGGTCGGCCTCGAGGAGGTCCTCAGCCGCCAGCGCAGCCGGGAAGACCCACTTCAGCGCCTGGGCATCGAGCGGCCGGGGCTCCCCAAGGAAACACTCGACGATCCACAGCGAAAGCTCCACCTCACGATCCTGGTAGGCATGTGTTAGACGCATGCACGGGCGCGCCGAGAGCACTTCGATGCCGAGCTCCTCACGCAGCTCACGCGCGAGCGCCATGCGCTCGCTTTCCCCTGCATCGACTTTGCCGCCTGGGAACTCCCAGCGGCCCGCGAGCGTTTTGCCGACCGGACGCTGTGCGATCAGCACCTCACCCGCCCGGTTGAAGAGTGCGGCCGCCACCACGAGCACCTGCGGCCGGGTCGGGCGAGCGTGCACCGATGGTGCGCCCGTTTACTCGACGCTCGAGAGCGCGCCGTGGCAGAGCTTGTATTTCTTGCCCGATCCGCACGGACAGGGCTCGTTGCGCCCTACCTTGCGCTCGCTGCGCACGAACGTGCCCGACAGCTCGGGTGGCGGCAGCGAGGCTGCCGCCGCGGATGATGCACCGGCCACCGCGCCGCGACGCTCGGGTAGGGCTGGTGCCGCTGCACCCGGCACAGGTTCCTCCGCGCCAGCCGAGCCAGTGAGCGCGGAGGCCGCTTCCGCGTGCTGCGCCTGGAGCGCGCGCATCAGGCGGTGGTGGCGTTCCTCCTCCTCGCGCTCGATCTGCTCCTGGGTGCGCACTTCGATGGTCGCAACGAGCGAGACGGTTTCGTACTTGATGCGCTCGAGCATGGCGGCGAACATCTCGAACGCCTCGCGCTTGAATTCGAAGCGATAGTCCTTCTGTGCGTACCCGCGCAGATGGATGCCCTGGCGCAGGTAGTCCATCGCTCCCAGGTGCTCGCGCCAGTGCTGGTCGAGCTTGCGCAGCATGATCTCTTTTTCTACGTGACGCATGATCGGCGCGCCGACGCGTGTCACCTTGGCCTCGTAGACCTCGTGCACCGCGCCCACCACACGCTCGCGCAGCGCTTCGGCCGTGAGCTCCGGTTCCTTCTTCAGCCAGAACTTGGGGTCTATGCTGGTGTTGAAATCGCGCTGCACCGCGGTGCGTAGGCCCTCGAGGTCCCAGTCCTCCTGAGACGCCTGGCGCGGCAGGTACTGATCGAGCTGCGTGCCGACCGAGTCCTCCATCAGTCCGCGAATGGCGTTGGAGAGATCCTCGGTGGCCATGATCTCGGTGCGCTGCGCGTACACCACCTTGCGCTGGTCGTTGGCGACGTCATCGAACAGCAGCAGATTCTTGCGGATGTCGAAGTTGTGTGACTCGACCTTGCGCTGCGCCTTCTCGATCTGGCGGGTGAGCATGCCGCTCTCGATGACCTCGCCTTCCTTCATCCCGGCCATCTTCAGCAGGCGCTGGGTGCGCAGCGGGTCGCCGAAGATGCGCATGAGGTTGTCTTCCATCGACAGGTAGAAACGGCTCGACCCCGGATCACCTTGTCGTCCGGAGCGGCCGCGCAGCTGGTTGTCGATGCGCCGCGACTCGTGACGCTCGGTACCGACGATGTGCAGACCGCCGGCGGCGACCACCTTGTCGTGCCGCGCTCGCCACTCGCCGCGCAGTCGTTCGCGCGCGGGCTCATCGAGCTCGCCCGCTGCCGCCAGCTCGGCTTCGAGATTGCCGCCGAGCACGATATCGGTGCCGCGGCCAGCCATGTTGGTGGCGATGGTGACGGTACCGGGGCGCCCGGCCTGCGCGACGATGTGCGCCTCGCGCTCGTGCTGCTTGGCGTTGAGCACCTGGTGGGTGACCTCTTCCTTCTGCAGCAGCCCGGCGAGGAACTCCGAGGTCTCGATCGAGGTGGTGCCCACCAGCACCGGCTGCGCGCGTATCACGCAATCGCGGATGTCCTCGATGATCGCCTTGAACTTGTCGCTCTGGGTGAGGTAGACGAAGTCCGCATTGTCCTTGCGCACCATCGGACGATGGGTGGGAATGACCACCACTTCCAGCCCATAGATCTGCAGGAACTCGGGCGCCTCGGTGTCCGCGGTACCGGTCATGCCGGAGAGCTTCTTGTACAGGCGGAAGTAGTTCTGGAATGTGATCGAGGCGACCGTCTGGTTCTCCTCGCGCACCCGCACGCCCTCCTTCGCCTCGATCGCCTGGTGCAGCCCGTCCGACCAGCGCCGCCCGGGCATGGTGCGCCCGGTGAACTCATCCACGATGATCACTTCGCCTGCGCGCACGATGTACTCGACGTCGCGCTTGTAGAGGGCGTGCGCTCGCAGTGCCGCGTTGAGGTGATGCATGAGGCGAATATTGGCCGGGTCGTAGAGGCTCTCGCCCTCCTTGAGCAGCCCGCTCTGCAGCATCAGCTGCTCGACATTCTCGTGGCCGGCCTCGGTGATGTGGACCTGCTTGGTCTTCTCGTCCACCGAGAAGTCCCCGGGGCCGTCCTCCTGCTTCTGCCGCGTGAGGCGCGGCACCAGCTGATTGATGCGCAGGTACAGCTCGGTGCTCTCTTCCGCAGGACCGGAAATGATGAGCGGCGTGCGGGCTTCGTCGATGAGGATGGAGTCGACCTCGTCCACGATGGCGAAGGAGAGGCCGCGCTGCACTCGCTCATCGAGCCGGTAGGCGAGGTTGTCGCGCAGGTAATCGAAGCCGAACTCGTTGTTGGTTCCGTAGGTGATATCGCAGGCGTAAGCCGCGCGTTTCTCCTGAGTGGTCTGCGCGTTCTTGATGACCCCGACCGTGAGGCCGAGGAAGCGGTACACCGGCCCCATCCAATCCGCATCGCGCTGTGCCAGGTACTCGTTCACCGTCACGATGTGCACGCCCTCACCGCTCAGGGCATTGAGGTAGGCGGGGAGCGTTGCCACCAGCGTCTTACCCTCGCCCGTGCGCATCTCGGCAATCATGCCCTTGTGGAGCGTGATGCCACCGATGAGCTGCACATCGAAGTGGCGCATCTTGAGTGTCCGCCGAGCCGCCTCGCGCACCACTGCGAAGGCTTCGGGCAGCAGCTCATCGAGCGTCGCGCCCGCTTTCAGACGCTGGCGGAACTCTTCGGTCTTCGCGCGCAGCGCCTCATCGCTCAGCTCCGTGATCTGCGACTCGAGCTGACTGGCCTCGCGCACCGCGCGGCCGTGGCCGCGGACGATCCGCTCATTGCGGCTGCCGAAAACGCGGGTGAGAAGCTGGCGCAAGGTGTGACTCGCTTGGGGAAAAACGTCTTTCCCGGCAAGCACTTACCGTACAGGCGGGCATTCGAAAGCGGCGTATTGTAAGCATAAGACGCCGAACTAGCCCAATTGGTTCGCAGGCGAGGTAATTCAAGAGGAGGAGGAGAAGGCTCGAGATCGCAGCTCGAGCAGCCGGGCGCTCGTTGCGGCGCCGTGCTTGCGCGGAGCGCAGCTCCGCTCAGTGCCGCCCGATGAAGGAGAGGGGGTCGACCTGGCGGCCGTTGCGCAGAACTTCGAAGTGCACGTGCGGGCCGGTCGAGCGCCCAGTGGACCCCATCAGGGCCACCGCTTCACCGCGTTTCACCGTCTCGCCGACCGTCACCAGTGTGCGCTCGTTATGGGCATAGCGCGTGACGAAGCCATCGCCGTGATTGATCTCGATGAGCTTGCCGAAGCCTGAGCGCTCGCCCGCCCAGGTCACCACCCCGGCGGCCACCGCCATGACGCTCGAGCCGGGAGCACCGGCGAAGTCCACACCCTTGTGGAAGGCATCGCGGCCATCGAAGGGATCGGAGCGCTCGCCGAAGTAGGAGGAGATGAAGCCGTTGGCGACCGGCCGACCCTCGGGGTGGATCTCCTCGTGCAGCTCGCGGGCCAGGATCAGGTTCTCGAGCGCCGCGAGCTGCGATTCACGCAGGTCCACTCGCTGCTCGAGCTGCGCCAGCATGGCGGACAGATCCGGAATCTGCGCGCTCGTGCCCTCACCTTCGGGACCGCCGCTCGGCGGGTCGCGGTCGAAATTGAATTCACGGCTGTCGATGTCGGCCATTTCGGTGAGGCGCTTGCCGAGCGCATCGAGGCGGATTACGTGCGCGTTGACCTCGCCGAGGCGCATGGCCATCGCATCGACGCGCAACTGCAGTTGCTGTTTGAGATCGGTGATCTGCTTCTTCTGCTCATCGAGCAGGGCGCCAAACTGCACCGTGTCGCTCAGCACCACCCGCTGGTGGCTACCGCGGCCGAGTTGCAAGCCGAACACAAAAGCGCTGCCAAGAAAGAGGAGCACGAGGGCGGCGAGGGCAGTTAACGTAAGCGGGCGCGCGAGATCGAGCTGCCGGGCCTTGCCCTCGCGCTTGGATAGCAAAATGACGTTCATATCCCGCTTGCCACCGAATTATGTCCCCCGACAGACGGCGCCCTTCGGGGCGCATGGACAACCGCTGCGGCGTTGCCCTTATTTTGCTTATTCCTGGCTCTCGATGCTGGCAACCCCGCTGTCATGGCTCCTCGCTTTAGACCGGTGGCTTTGCGTCCCCGCCTTTCGGCAGGTTTGCTCAATCAGCTTGAGGCAATATGCCGAAGAAGATGCGACGAAACAAGCGCGGCAAAGCCCCAATGAGGAGTAGGACCGGTCTGGCTGCTCACTCGGTGCATTCTGTAAAGGAGCTATTGTTGCGGCGCGCACCCGGCTTGATGCGCATCACAGCACAGTCGGCGCGGCAGAATTTCTGGAGTTGTTGGTTGCCGGAACGGCTGCCGCCGGAACTGCGCGCGAAAGTCTCGGGCATCAGTGCGCGCGGCGGGACGCTGGTGGTTTTCGCCGAGACTGCGGCGTGGTCTGCACGGCTGCGTTATGCATTACTCGAGCTCGAGCACGAGATGCGCGCCGCTGACCCCACGCTGATCGCCATCAGAGTGCGCGTGTTGCCACGCGCCTGAATGGCGGCTGAATCACTGTCGAGCAGCAGGTGAGCTCGCGCAATGCGCGGGACGCGTGGCGGCAGTCAACCGTGCGGTGGATGCAGCGCCGGAGCCTCGATGTAGGAGATCGGCGCATCGGTGTAGCGCTCGAACACCACCTCTTCCCAGGTCGAGCTGTCGGCGAGCAGCGTGCGCAGCAGTCTGTTGTTGAGCGCGTGGCCGGATTTGTGGCCTGAGAATTCCCCGATCAGGCTGTGCCCGAGCAGATACAGGTCGCCGATGGCATCGAGGATCTTGTGCTTGACGAACTCATCCTCGTAGCGCAGCCCGTCCTCATTCAGCACGCGGAAGTCATCGAGCACGATGGCGTTGTCGAGACTGCCGCCGAGCGCGAGGTTGCGTGCGCGCAAGGTCTCGAGATCGCGCATGAAGCCGAAGGTGCGCGCCCGGCTTACCTCCTTGAGGAAGGAGGTGGTGGAGAAGTCCATCGACGCGCGTTGCGAGCGGCGCTTGAAGATCGGGTGATTGAACTCGATCTCGAAGTTCACCTTGAAGCCGTCGAAGGGCTCGAACTGCGCCCACTTGTCCCCGTCCTCGACCCGCAGGCGCTTCTTCACCCGGATGAAGCGCTTCGGCCGGCGCTGCTCCTCGATGCCCGCTGACTGCAGCAGGAATACGAAGGGCCCGGCGCTCCCGTCCATGATCGGGACCTCGGCAGCGGAGAGCTCGACGATGGCGTTGTCGATACCAAGGCCGGCGAAAGCCGACAGCAGATGCTCCACGGTGGAGACACGCGACTCGCCGCGGCCGAGCGTGGTGCCGAGCGTGGTGTCGCCGACGTTGTCCGCCGTGGCGCGAACATCCACCGGGCGCGCGAGGTCGGTGCGCCGGAATACGATGCCGGTGTCCGGGTCGGCCGGCTTGAGCGTCATCAGGACCTTTTTGCCGGTGTGGAGGCCTACGCCGGTCGCGCGGATGGAATTCTTCAGGGTGCGTTGTCCGACCATGCCTTATCTTTCACCAACGACGGCCCCGCCTTACGGATGACAGACGCACCCGTGCGACCTTCTCACGAGGGGGCCTCGCGACCCGGAGGCCCCTCCGAGGACGCTCTACGTTAAGCCGCGTTACCGTATCACATCAATCCGCCTGCCGTCGCAGGAACGCCGGAATATCCAGCAGCTCCTCCGCGTCCGCGTCGCTCCGTAGTCCATCCCCGACGGCCCGCTGACGTTGCACCGTAGGCTTGTCGAGCGCCGCATAGTCACTGCTCGAGAGCGGGGTGCGCCGCACCACGCGCATCCCCGTCTCGGGGCGCGGGTCACGCTCGCGGACATGCACTGCCTCACGCTCCCGCGGTGCCGTCAGCGGCGCTCGGGCAGAGGCAGGTCGCCCGAGCCCGGTGGCGACCACCGTCACACGCACCTGGTTGGAGAGGTCGGGGTCGATCACCGTGCCCACGACCACTGTGGCATCGTCGGAAGCAAACTGTTTGACGATCTGGCCCACTTCCTGGAACTCGCCGATGGAGAGGTCCATGCCCGCGCTCACATTCACCAGGATGCCGTGGGCACCGGCCAGATTGATGTCTTCGAGCAACGGCGAGGACACCGCCGCCTCGGCCGCTGCGCGCGCTCGGCCCTCGCCGCACGCCGCGCCCGAGCCCATCATCGCCATACCCGTCTCGGCCATGACGGTGCGCACATCCGCGAAGTCGACGTTGATGAGACCGGGTCGCGTGATGAGTTCCGCGATTCCCTGCACCGCGCCCTGCAAGACCTGATTGGCGGCCTTGAATGCGTCGAGCAGGGTCGTCTGTGGACCCAACACCGTCAACAGCTTCTGGTTAGGAATTGTAATCAGGGAATCGCAATACTTGCCGAGCTCCGCGATTCCCTGATCGGCGACGTAGGAGCGCTTGTTGCCCTCCATCTCGAAGGGCTTGGTCACCACCGCGACGGTCAGAATTCCGAGCTCGCGCGCCACCTGGGCCACGACCGGAGCGGCTCCGGTGCCCGTTCCCCCGCCCATGCCCGCGGTGATGAACAGCATGTCGCAGCCTTCGACCAGCTCGACGATGCGATCGCGATCCTCCATGGCGGCCTGACGGCCGACCTCCGGATCCGCGCCGGCGCCGAGTCCCTTGGTGATGTTGCAGCCGATCTGCAGCGCCGTCTTGACCTTGGCGTGCTTCAGCGCCTGGCTGTCGGTGTTGATGCACATGAACTCAACCCCATCGATGCCCTCGCTCACCATGTGCGCCACGGCGTTGCCGCCGCCGCCCCCCACGCCGATCACCTTGATGATCGCGCTCTGGCTGTATGCATCCATCAGTTCGAACATGTTGTCGCTCCTCTACACGAATACAGGTGGTTGGTTGATTTGTCGTCGTCAGCTCTGTCAGCTTCAAAAGTTCCCCTGGAACCAGGAACGCATGCGATCCAGCACGGTCTTGGCGTTTCCCAGGGATCCCCCGCGGCGGGCCGGCAGCGCGTTGTCGCGCGCGTACAGCAGCAGCCCCACGCCGGTGGAAAAAATCGGGTTGCGCACCACGTCGGACAGTCCCTGTACGCTCTGCGGCAGACCCAAGCGCACCGGCACGTGGAACACTTCCTCGGCAAGCTCGATGGCGCCTTCCATCTTGGCGCTGCCACCGGTGAGCACGATGCCCGCGGCGATCACTTCCTCGAAGCCGCTGCGGCGCAACTCCTCACGCACCAGACCGAAGAGCTCCTCGTAGCGAGGCTCGACGATCTCGGCGAGCGTCTGCCGCGCGAGGCGCCGCGCCGGCCGCTCACCGACCGACGGCACCTCGATGCTCTCGTCCGGGTTGGCGAGCTGCGAGAGCGCGCAGGCATAGCGGATCTTGATGTCTTCGGCGTACTGGGTCGGGGTGCGCATCGACACCGCGATGTCGTTGGTCACCTGGTCGCCGGCGATCGGGATCACGGCGGTGTGACGGATGGCGCCGCTGGCGAAAACCGCAAGATCGGTGGTGCCGCCGCCGATATCGACGAGGCACACACCGAGCTCCTTCTCATCCTCGGTGAGCACCGCGAAGCTCGAGGCGAGCTGCTCGAGCACCACATCATCGACCGCCAGCCCGCAGCGCTGGATGCATTTCTCGATGTTCTGCGCCGCCGAGTCCGCGCCGGTGACGATGTGCACCTTCGCCTCGAGGCGCACCCCCGACATGCCGATCGGGTCGCGGATGCCTTCCTGCCCATCGACGATGAACTCCTGCGGCAGCACGTGCAGGATCTTCTGGTCGGCCGGGATCGCCACCGCCTTGGCGGCATCGATCACGTGCTCGACATCGCCGTGGCTCACTTCCTTGTCGCGCACGCCCACGACTCCATGGGAGTTGAGGCTGCGCACGTGGCTGCCGGCGATGCCGGCGAACACCGAGTGGATCTCGCAGCCGGCCATGAGCTCGGCTTCCTCGACCGCACGCTGGATCGACTGCACGGTGGACTCGATGTTGACCACCACTCCCTTCTTGAGCCCGCGCGAGGGCTGCGATCCGAGACCCAGCAGCTCGATCGAGCCATCGAGTCCCACCTCCCCAACCAGCGCCACCACCTTGGAGGTGCCGATGTCGAGCCCGACGATGAGATTGCGTTCTGCGCGCTTAAGCATCGTGACCGCCGTCCTTCCCCGCGCCGCGGGCGGGGTTGCCGCGCCAGCCGATGGCGAAGCCGTTCGTGTACCGCATATCTACGTAGGCAATGTCCTCACCGCGCTGCGTGACCAGCTTCAGGGCGGTGTTCATGAATTTCTCGAAGCGCTCATCGACCTGCCGCCTGCCCAGTCGCACGGTCACGCCGTTGGCGAGATCGATCTCCCAGGCGCCGCGCGCATCCAGCCGCATGGCGGTCAACCGCAGGCCCGCCTGCTGCAAACGCCCTTCGGCCGCCAGGTAGCGCTGGGCCACCAGAGACTCCTTGCCCGCGGGGCCGGAGAGCTGCGCGAGCTCCGGTGGAATGTGGCGTTCATCGGAGTCGAACAGCTCGCCACGCGTGTTGAGCAGTCCGCGCTCGCCCCAGCGCGCCGCGGCGGTCTGCTCGATGACCAGCACATCCAGCCCGCGTGGCCAGGCACGCTGCACGCTTACCGCGTCCACCCAGGCAAGCGTGTGGAGGGCGCGGCGCACCGCCGCAAGATCGACCGAGAGAAGTCCGGCACCATGCACCTCGCTCTTGACCACGCGTTCGACGTCTCCCGGCGCGACGCGCTGAAAGCGCCCGGCGACCGATACCGTCTCGATCGGCTGGTCGAGGATCCAGCCGACCGCGAGCGCGCCGGCCCCAATGACCGCGGGCACACCGAGCAGGACTGCGAGCGCGCGCCAGTTGATCCGCGGTATGCGCCAGCGGCGGGCCTGCTGCGGCTTCCTGCGATTTTTCGGTCGACCCAGCATCGTCCTTCCGCACCTCTCAAGGCCGCGCCGCAGCGTGCTGCGCCGGCACCCGCGTGAAGCTCGTCTCGAGCACGCGCCAGGCGAGCTCGGCAAAATCGATACCGACCGCACGTGCTGCCATCGGCACCAGGCTGTGGCTCGTCATACCGGGGATGGTGTTGATCTCGAGCAGCAGCGGACGCCCCGCGGCATCCATCATGAAATCCGCGCGTCCCCAGCCGCCGGCGCCGGCGGCCTCGAACGCCGCGAGCGCCAGACTCTTGAGGTGCTGCTCAGCGCTCTCGGTGAGTCCGGAGGGGCAGAAGTAGCGCGTGTCGTCCCGGAAGTACTTGGCCTCGTAGTCGTAGAAGGTCTTGGGCGTCTCGATGCGGATCGAGGGCAAGGCCTCTCCCTGCAGGATCGCGACCGTATACTCCTTGCCCGGAATCCACGGCTCCGCGAATACGAGCGACTCGAGCTTGCATGCCGTCGCGAACGCGATCGGCAGCTCCTCGGGCCGCTCGACCTTGCTCATCCCTACGCTCGAGCCTTGAGTCGCGGGCTTCACGATGAGTGGCAGCTTCAGCCGCTCGAGCGCGAGCTCGAAATCCGCCGGGCCCTGCAGTACTACGAACTCCGCGGTCGGCACCCCTACCGCAAGCGCCAGGCGCTTGGTGCGCAGCTTGTCCATGCCGATGGCCGAGCCCATCACACCGCTCCCGGTGTAGGGGACACCGAGGTATTCGAGCGCTCCCTGGAGCGTGCCGTCTTCGCCCCCAGGACCGTGCAGCGCGATCCACACGCGCTCGAAGCGCGCGGCGAGCAGATCCGAGAGCGGCAGTTCGCGCGGATCGAAGGCGTGCGCATCGACGCCCCTCGAGCGCAGCGCTTCGAGCACGGCGTTGCCGGAGAGGAGCGAGATCTCGCGCTCGCTGGAGTCGCCGCCGAAGAGCACCGCGACGCGACCGAAGGTGCCGGGGTCGCTGACGTGCCGGAGCAGCTCCGGGCGGTAGCTGAGGTGCATCTCAGGGCACTCCCACGATTCGCACTTCCGGATGCAGTGCCACGCCGTGAACCCGTGCGACGGTGTCGCGCACGTGCCCGATGAGGCGCTCGAGGTCCGCGGCGCGGGCCTGGCCGTGGTTGATGATGAAGTTCGCGTGCTTCTCGGACACCGAGGCATCGCCGATGCGAAAGCCCTTGAGGCCCGCCGCCTCGATGAGACGTGCGGCGTGATCGCCCGGGGGATTGG
Organism: Steroidobacteraceae bacterium; assembly: GCA_035639195.1. Lineage (GTDB taxonomy): Bacteria > Pseudomonadota > Gammaproteobacteria > Steroidobacterales > Steroidobacteraceae > 13-2-20CM-66-19. The sequence goes on along the minus strand of DASQYM010000009.1, from coordinate 33,249 downwards.
TGAACACCGAGCCGCAGCTCCACTCCCCGATCGGCTGCGAGGCCTTGCGCTGGTGGAGCAGCTTCTGTACTTCGCCCGCATGCGCGCCGGGACGGCGCTCGAAGGCGAGCTCCGCCGCGAGGAACCATTCCTCCGGCACTGGCGCGATGACCTGCCGGTAAGCGACGCGATATTCCTCGGGCTCGCGGCGGTGCGTGCGCCCGCGGCGATCGATGGTCTCGAGCGCGCGCACGTGCGACCAGGTCTCTCCGCCGAAGGCCCCGGCGTTCATCGCCAGAGCCCCGCCCAGGGTTCCGGGAATTCCGGCAAAGAACTCCGCAGGTCCCAGTCCCCACTTGACGCACTGTCGCGCGATGCGCGCACACGCCACTCCCGCTTCACCGCGCACCGCGGTTTCGGAGAGCCGCTCGAGCGCATCGAGGGTGCTGTGGGTGCTGATGACGATGCCGCGCAGCCCGCCGTCGCGGACGAGCAGATTGCTGCCGAGTCCGATCCAGTGGATCGGCACATCGGGCGGTGCGGCGCGCAGGAAGGCGGAAAGATCCTCGCGGTCGCGCGGATTGAAGAACACCTCCGCCGGCCCGCCGACGTGCCAGGAGGTGTGCCGGCTCAACGGCTCATCGCGCCGCACACGCGTAGCGAACTGCGCAGCGACGGCGAGGCTCATGCCTGCGGCCCCGGCGGCAGCAGCCTCGCCAGCGTGTCGGGCAACGTGTGCGCCACCGCGCTGATGTTGCCGGCACCCATGGCAACGATAACATCGTCCCCGCGGATGAGGTCGCGGAGGACCGAGCCGAGCTCCTCGACACGCTCGAGGAACAGCGGCTCGAGCGCACCAAGGCCGCGCACTGCGCGGCAGATGGCGCGTCCGTCGGCGCCGGCAATGGGCGCCTCGCCGGCCGCGTACACCTCGGTGACGCACAGCACGTCCGCCGCGGAGAGCGCCTTGGCGAAGTCATCGATCAAGGCGAGCGTGCGTGTGTAGCGGTGTGGTTGAAACGCAAGCAGCACGCGGCGCCCCGGATAAGCCTGGTGCACGGCCTCGAGAGTGGCGCTGATCTCGGTCGGGTGATGGCCGTAGTCGTCGATGATGCTGACGATGCCGCTGGAAGTTGCCACATCGGCGATGTGCTGCAGACGGCGATCGACTCCCTGGAACCCCTCGAGCGCGCGCAGGATGGCCCGGTCCGCGATGTCGAGCTCGGTCGCCACCGCAATGGCAGCGAGCGCATTGCGCACATTGTGAAGTCCCGGGAGGTTGAGCATCACGGCGAGCGGCGGCGCCTCGCGGCGCGTCACCTCGAAGCGCGTCTGCAGCCGCTGCTGGCGGATGTGCGTGGCGCGGATGTCCGCACCCGCGCCGAGGCCGTACGACAGAATGGGCCGCGCGACCTCCTGGATGATGCTGCGCACGTGCTCATCGTCGGCACACAGCACCGCGAGCCCGTAGAACGGCAGGTTGTGGAGGAAATCGAGGAAGCTCTGCTTGAGAAGCCCGAAGTCGCCGCCATGGGTGGCGAGGTGATCGTTGTCGATGTTGGTGACGATGGCTATCAGCGGCTGCAGGTGCGTGAACGAGGCGTCGCTTTCATCCGCCTCCGCCACCAGATAGCGTCCGGCGCCGAGCCGTGCGTTGCTCGCCGCGCTCTTCAGCCGCCCGCCAATCACGTAGGTCGGATCTTCCCCACCCTCCGAGAGAATGCTGGCGAGCAGACTGGTGGTGGTGGTCTTGCCATGGGTGCCGGCGACCGCGATGGAGTAACGAAAGCGCATCAGCTCCGCCAGCATCTCCGCCCGCGAGACCAGCGGGATGCGCGCCGCGAGCGCCGCGGCGATCTCTGCGTTCTCACGCGGCACGGCGCCCGACACGACCACTACATCGGCCCCGAGGACGTTGGCCGCCGCATGACCGATGGTGATGCGCGCTCCGAGGCCCGCGAGCCACTGGGTGACGGCACTCGCGCGCGCGTCCGAGCCCTGCACGCGGTAGCCGAGATTGAGCAGCACCGCGGCGATACCGCTCATGCCGCTGCCGCCGATGCCCACGAAGTGGATGGTATTGATGCGGCGCATGCGATCGCGCCGCTCTGGCAGCGCGCGCCGCTCCTCGGCAGGGCGCTGCGGGAGGTTGCGCCGCGCAGCACTCATGCGGCACTCCGCGCGAGCGCGAGGCAGGAGGCGGCGAGTTCCTCGGCAGCGCGCGGCTTGCCGAGGAGGCGCGCCCGCTCGGCCATCGCGAGCAGCTTGCCCCGTCCGACGCACACGCGCTGCAGCTCGGTCGCGAGGCGCTCGGCGGTGAGCTCGCGGTCGGGAATCAGCACGGCCGCACTCTCACGCACCAGGTACTGCGCGTTGCTCGTCTGATGGTCATCGACGGCGTGCGGAAAAGGAACGAGGATCGCCGCGACCCCGGCGACTGCGAGCTCGGAGACCGTCAGCGCACCGGCGCGGCAGATCACCAGATCCGCCCACCCGTAGGCCTCGCTCATGTCCTCGATGAATGGGCGTACATCGGCGCGTACACCAGCCTCGGCATAGCTCGCGCGTCCGGCCTCGAGCCAGCGCTCACCGGCCTGGTGGCGCACGTCGAAGGCGGACGCCCCGGCAAGGCGCTTGAGCGCGAAGGGCACCACGGCGTTCAGCCGCGCGGCACCCTGGCTGCCGCCGATCACCAGCAGCCGCGTAGGTCCCGAACGGCCGGCGAAGCGCGCTGCCGGCGGCGGCAGGGCGCTGATGTCTGCGCGCACCGGATTGCCGATGGCGCGCGCGTGCACGCCCTGCCCGAAGCTTCCGGGAAAAGCCTCGAGCACCTGACGCGCGAAATGCGCGAGCACGCGGTTGGTCAAGCCGGCGATGGCATTCTGCTCGTGGATCACCAGGGGACGGCGGGCGAGCCAGGCGGCAAGCCCGCCGGGGCCGGTAACGAATCCGCCCAGGCCCACCACCACGACCGGCCGGTAGCGGCGCATGATGGCGAGCGCCTGCAGCAGCGCGCGTGTCAGGCGGAAAGGCGCCGCCAGCCAGCTGAGCGCGCCCTTGCCGCGCAGCCCGGCAACCGACAGGTGCTCGATCGGTATCCCTTCGGCGGGGATGACACGCGACTCGAGCCCGCGCTCGGTGCCGAGCCACACCACTTCCAGCGCCTGCGCGCGCAGCAGCCGCGCGAGCGCGAGTGCCGGGAACACATGTCCGCCCGTGCCGCCTGCCATGATGAGCACTGGTGGGCGGCTCACTGGGCACCCCGCACCGTGGCGGAGCCGCGTTGTTCGCGCAGCGCTTCGTGGTACACGCGCAGCAGGATTCCCGTCCAGGCGAGCGCCACGATCAGGCTCGAGCGGCCGTAGCTCATCAGCGGCAGTGTGAGTCCCTTCGTCGGCAGTACCCCCATGTTCACGCCGATGTTGATGAACGCCTGGATGCCGATCCACAGGCCGAAACCCGCGGCGAGATACGCGGGAAATTTCAGCCCGGCATCGGCGGCGAGGCGCGCGATGTAAAAGCTGCGCCAGATGAGTGCGAGGAACAGCGCGAGCGTGAGTACCACGCCAAGGAGTCCCAGCTCCTCAGCCAGCACGGCGAACAGGAAATCGGTATGCGCCTCGGGCAGATAGAACAGCTTCTGCACCGAGTCGCCGAGCCCGACGCCGAACCACTGCCCGCGGCCGATGGCGATCAGCGACTGGGTGAGCTGGAAGCCGCTGTTGAAGGGATCCGCCCAGGGATTGAGAAAGGCGGTGAGCCGTCGCACGCGATAGCTCGAGCTGACCGCGATCACCGCAAACCCGCTGCCTGCGATCGCGGTCATGGCGATCACGTAACGCAGCCGCGCGCCGGCGAGGAACAGGAGGCCGAAGCCCGTGGCGAACAGCACCGTCGCGGCGCCGAAGTCCGGCTCCGCGAGCAGCAGCGCGCTCACGCAGCACAGCAGTGCGAGCGGCTTGGCGAGCCCGGCGAGCGATTCGCGCAGCTGCGCCTCGTGGCGCACCGCGTAGCTCGCCAGGTAGATGAGCACCAGGACGCGCGCGAGCTCCGACACCTGGAAGTTGGCTCCGGAGACTCGCAGCCAGCGCCGGCTGCCGTTCACCGCGTGTCCGAGCCCCGGGACGAGCACCAGCAGGAGCAGCACCAGGCCGGCAATGAGCAGCGGCACGGCCGCTTTCTCGAGCAGCGCGCTCGGCAGCGCGAACAGCAGTGCCGCGCACGCGAGCCCGATGAGCGTCAGCAGCAGTTGCCGCTCGAGGTAGTAGAACGCCTGACCCGAGTCCTGGCTGGCGATCGACACCGAAGCGGAGGTCACCATGATCAGCCCGAGCAGCACGATCGCGGCGATGACAGCGAGCGTCACCGCATCGAGGTGCACGGCGCAGCTGCGTGCACCGCTGCGATCGAATCCCATGAGCGAGGCACCGCTCATGCGGCAAGCTCCTGCACCGCCTCGGCAAAGACGGCGGCGCGGTGCGCGTAGTCCCTGAACATGTCGAAGCTCGCGCAGGCCGGGGAGAGCAGCACCGTGTCCCCGGCGTGCGCCGCGCGTGCGGCCGCCTGCACTGCCTGTGGAAGCGTCGCGCAGCGCTCGATCGGGCACACCCCCTCGAGCGCCGCCGCGATGCGCGCCGCGTCGCGGCCGATGAGCACCACATGCCGCACCTTGCCGTGAAAGGCTGCCGCGAGCGGCGCGAAGTCCTGGTTCTTGCCGTCGCCGCCGGCGATCAGCACGAGCGGGCCTGGTATGCCCGCCACCGCTGCGACGGTCGCGCCGACATTGGTGCCCTTGGAGTCATCGATGTAGGCGACGCCGCGCACGTCCGCAATCCACTGCGAGCGGTGTGCAAGCCCCGCGAAGCTGCGCAGCTCCTCGAGCATGGCGGTGAGCGGCAGCGCCAGCGCTTCCCCGAGCGCGAGCGCGGCGAGCGCATTGGCGGCGTTGTGTGCGCCGCGGAGTTTGAGCTCAGCCAGGCGCAGCAACGGGACTTCAGCGCGCATCAGCCACCATTCGTTCTCCTGCAGAGCGAGCGCGTAGGTCGCCCCGACGCTGGCGCGCAGTGAGAACGACAGCGTGCTCGAGGCGCTGCGCGGCATGGCGAGCACCAGTGGATCGTCGAGATTGATGACCGCGGTGTCGCAGCGCGCAAAGATGCGCGCTTTCGCGGCGGCGTAGCTGGCGAGCGAGGCGTAGCGGTCGAGATGATCGGCGCTGAGGTTCAGCACCGTCGCCGCGCGGCAGTGGAGCGAGGTCGTGGTCTCGAGCTGGTAGCTCGAGAGCTCGAGCACGTACAGCTCGGTACCAGCGGCGAGCAGATCGAGCGCCGGTGGTCCGAGGTTGCCGCCCGCCCTGACCTTGACACCCGCGCGCTGCGCCATGCGCGCAACGAGTGTCGTGACGGTGCTCTTGCCATTGGTGCCAGTGACTCCGACCACCGGCGCCGCGGCCGCCCGCGCGAACAGCTCGATATCCCCGACGATGGCGAGTCCGCGCCGGCGCGCCTCCTCGAAGAAGGGCCCGCGCAGTGGCAATCCGGGCGAGGCCACCACGCACATCGCGCCCTCGAGCAGCTCCGGGTCGAGGTGGCCGAGGCGCGCCGGTATGTGGGCATCGAGCGCGCTGAGCGCAGCGAGCTGCGGCGGTGCCGCGCGCGTGTCGGTCACTGCGATGCGCCAACCGTGGCCATGCAGATAGCGCGCACAGGAGAGACCAGTGGCTCCGAGGCCTGCGATCACGGCATAGGGTGGGTTGGCGGTGAGGGGGCTCATCGCAGTTTCAGCGTTGCCAGGCCCGCGAGCACGAGCAGCAGCGAGATGATCCAGAAGCGCACGATCACCTTCGGCTCCGCCCAGCCCTTGAGCTCGAAATGATGGTGGATCGGGGCCATGCGGAACACGCGCCGCCCGGTGAGCTTGAAGGAGGCGACCTGCAGAATGACGGAGGCGGTCTCGAGCACGAACACCCCGCCCATCACCAGTGCCACCAGCTCCTGGCGCACGATCACCGCGAGCACACCTATGGCGGCGCCGATGGCGAGCGCACCCACATCTCCCATGAACACCTGTGCGGGATAGGAGTTGAACCACAGGAAGCCGAGGCCCGCACCGGCGAGCGAAGCACAGAAGATGAGCAGCTCTCCGGCTCCACGTATGTCGGGAATCTGCAGGTAGTGTGCATACACCGCGTTGCCGCTGGCGTAGGCAAAGATGCCGAGCGCAGAAGCAACCAGCGCAGCAGGCATGATGGCGAGCCCGTCGAGTCCGTCGGTGAGGTTCACCGCGTTGCTCATGCCCACGATCATGAGATACGCGATTGCGATGAAGGCGGCCGCGGTCAGCGGCTCGTGGAAGGTCTTGACGAAAGGCAGGAACAGCGTCGTCTGTGCCTGATCGGTTGCGGTGTAGTAGAGCGTCGCCGCCGTGGCCAGTCCCGCCAGCGACTGCCACAGGTACTTCCAGCGCGGCAGCAGGCCCTTGGGGTTGCGGACCACGAGCTTCAGGTAATCGTCGTAGAAGCCGATGAACCCGAAGGCGAAAGTGACGCCGAGCACGGTCCACACCAGGCGGTTGGCAAGGTCGGCCCACAGCAGCGTGCTCACGAGCGTGGTGACCAGGATCAGCGCGCCTCCCATCGTGGGCGTGCCGGCCTTCGGCAGGTGGGTGACCGGTCCGTCATCGCGCACCACCTGACCGATCTGGTAGCGCGAGAGGCGCGCGATCATCGAGGGTCCGACGATGAGCGATAGGCCGAGCGCCGAAGCGGTCGCGAGGATCGCGCGGAACGTCAGATAGGAGAAGACGTGCAGCCCGCTGATGCGGCTGGCGAACTGCTGTGTGAGCCAGTACAGCACTCAGTGTCCGCCCATCGTTGATCCGGCCGTGCCGGTCAATGCATCCGCCACGCGCTCGAGACGATTGAAGCGCGAGCCCTTGAGAAGCAGCCGCACCTCGGGCCCGGCGCTGGCGAGCGCGCCCTTCAGCGCGCGCGTGAGGTCGGTGGTATCGGCAAACCACCGAGCGCCCGCACCGAAGCTCGCCACCGCGCGCTGCATGAGCTCGCCCGTCGCATACAACCGCTCGATCCCCGCTGCGCGGGCAAATTCGCCGATCTCGGCGTGCGCCTCGGAGGCGAACTCCCCGAGCTCGGCCATATCGCCGAGCGCGACCCAGCGGCGGCCCGCGAGCGAAGCCAGCACCTCGATCGCGGCGCGCATCGAGCTGGGATTGGCGTTGTAGGAGTCATCGATCAGCCATGCGCCGCTCACCGCGCGCTTCACCTGCAGGCGGCCCGGTACGGCGCGCATCGCCGCGAGACCGGCCGCGACCTGTGCAAGCGTCGCGCCCGCGCTGACGGCGGCCGCTGCCGCGGCGAGTGCGTTAGCGATGTTGTGCGCCCCGCCGAGGGCAAGCTCGATAGCGGTGCTGCCCGCAGGGCACTCCAGGCGGAAACGCGTACGGAATCCCGCCGCCTCGAGCTCGGTAGCCACCGCGCTTGCGCGATAGTCGGCGCCCGCGCACATCCCGAAAGTGACGACACGTGCGCGGGTGAGGCCGCGCCAGAGCGCGGCGAACCCATCGTCCGCGTTGATGACCGCGGTTCCCGTCGGGGCGAGGCCCGCGACCATCTCGCCCTCGGCGCGCGCCACCCCCTCGAGACTGCCGAACCCCTCGAGGTGCTCGGCGCCGGCATTGGTGATGAGCCCGATGGTCGGACGCGCCACCGCCACGAGCGCCGCTACCTCGCCGGCGTGATTCGCACCCATCTCGATCACCGCGAAGCGATGCTCGTCGGCGAGGCGCAGCAAGGTGAGCGGTACGCCGATGTGGTTATTGAGATTGCCGCGTGTCGCGAGGGTTGCGCCGGCCTCGCTCAGGACCCTCGCGGTCATTTCCTTGACAGTAGTCTTGCCGTTGCTGCCGGCGACGCCGATGAGCGGGCCGCTGAAATGAGCTCGCCAGCTGCGCGCCGCGCGGGTCAGCGCCGCCTGCGTGTCGTCGGTGACGATCTGCGGCAGCGCCAGCGGTTGCGCCGCATCGACGACCGCACCGGCGGCGCCGGCGGCGAGCGCTGCGGGGAGGAAGTCGCGGCCGTTGAAGTTAGGTCCCTTGAGCGCGACGAACAGCTGCCCGCTCTGCAGCGTGCGCGAGTCGCTCACGACGTCGCTGTAGGGACCATCGGCGCCGGTGAGGCGGCCGCCGCAGGCGCGGGCAAACCCACTCAGGCTGCGGGTGAGACTCATCCGGGCAGCCTCGCAAGCTCATCGGCGACCACCGACTGGTCGCGAAATGCCCGCCGCTCGTGAGCGGTGATCTGGTAGTCCTCATGCCCCTTGCCCGCAATCAGCACCACATCGTCGGGAGCTGAGCGTTGCAGGGCCAGGCGGATCGCGAGTGCCCTGTCATGCTCTACGGTGAGCGGTGCCTCGTTACCGATACCGGCCACTATGTCGGCGACGATGCGCTGCGGATCCTCGCCGCGCGGGTTGTCATCGGTGAGCACCAGGTCATCGGCGAGCTGCGCTGCGATGCTGCCCATCAGCGGGCGCTTGCCGGCATCGCGATCGCCGCCGCAGCCGAACACCACGCGCAGCTGGCCGCGGCAGTGCAGACGCGCGGCGCGCAGCGCGTTGGCGAGCGCGTCTGGGGTGTGCGCGTAGTCGACGATGGCAAGTGGGCTGCGGCCGCGGCCGCCGAACATCTCCATGCGGCCGCGGGCCGCGCGCACCTTGGCGAGCGCCCGCGCCGCATCCCGCAGGGGAATATTCCAGGCGAGCAGCACCGCGAGCACCGTGAGCGCATTCTCCACGTTGAACTCGCCCATGAGGCGCACCGAGAGCTCAACCGCACCCCAGCTCGATTCCACTTCGATCGTGAGTCCGGTCGACTCGGCCTGCACCCTCGTGGCGCGCACGAACTCCGCGCCGGCCGGCAGCGCCTGGCTGGCGCGCGCAGCGCGCGTCGTGAGGATGAGGCGCGCCGGAGAGGCCGCGCGCGCCAGAGCCGCGCCGAAGGGGTCATCGAAATTGATGACGCGGCAGGTGAGGCCTGGCCAGGCGAACAGGCGCGCCTTCGCCGCTCCGTAACGCTCCATGGTGCCGTGATAGTCGAGGTGGTCACGGGTGAGATTGGTGAAGGCCGCCGTATGGAAGCGCACGCCGTTCACGCGTGCCTGGTCGAGGGCATGCGAGGAGACTTCCATGCTCACGCACTCGGCACCCGCCGCGGCGAGAGCTGCCAGCTGGCGATGCACGGTGACCGCATCCGGCGTGGTATGCAGCATCGAAGTGACTTGTGGAGGCAGGCCGACGCCGAGCGTGCCCAGGTAACCGCACTGCCGACGGCAGCGCTGCAGTGCCTGCGCAAGGAGCCATGCGCAGGTCGTCTTGCCGTTGGTACCGGTGATACCCGCCACGGTGATCCGCTCTGAGGGTGCACCGAAGAAGCGGTCGGCAATGAGCCCGGCCCGTGCGGTGAGCTCGGGCACGGGCGCGAGGAACACCTGCGCGGGAAGCGGCACCGTGGGCGCCTCCGGCTCGTAGAGAACCGCGCGCGCGCCACGGGCCACGGCCTCGGGCGCGAAGGCGAGTCCATGATGACTCTGGCCGCGCGCTGCGAGAAACAGCGACCCTGGAGTGGCAGCGCGGCTATCGAGCGTGAGATCGCTCACCATGAGCTCGGGAGGCACCGCCGCCCAGCCAGCCACGAGCTCGCCGAGCGCGCGCGGCGCGCCGCGATAGCTCTGCAGTTCTGCCGTCATCTCAGCGCCGCCGTACGCACGTTGCCGAGGGCCGGGCCCGCCGGCAGCTGCTCGGGTGCATTCACCGGCTGGTCGGGAGCGACCGCGAGCAGTCGCAGTGCACCGCCCACGACCCGCGAGAACACCGGAGCGGCCACTTGCCCTCCCATGTGTTGTCCGGCGCCTGGCTCATCGATCACCACCACCGCAGCGAGCCGTGGTGCGGTAGCGGGCGCGACGCCGCCGAAAACCGCCATGTAGCGGTCGGTCGAGTAACCGCCGGCGGTCGCCTTGAAGGCGGTGCCGGTCTTGCCGGAGACGCGATAGCCGGGAATGGCGGCGAGCTTGCCCGTGCCCTCGGCGGTGACCACGGACTCGAGCATCTCGAGCAGCTCATGACAGACGGGCTCGCCGAGCGCGCGCTCACCGAGCGGCGCCCCCTGCACCGGCAGGAACGACACGGGGCGCGTCACACCGAATGCGCCGACGGTCGCGTAGGCATGGGCTAGCTGCAGCGGTGTCACCGACAGACCGTAGCCGTGCGACATGGTGACGATGCCGATCGGCCGCCACTGCGCATAGGCCGGCAGCAGTCCCGCGGATTCGCCGGGGTAGCCGCCGGTCGTCACCTGGCCGAAGCCGAGGTGGTTGAGCGTCGTCCAGATCTGCTGCGGTGGGAGCGACAACGCAATGTGCGCCATGCCGACGTTCGAGCTCTTGGCGAGTACGGTGGCGATGTCAATCGCACCGAGGTTGTGCTCGTCCTCGAAGATCTTCACCCCCACTTTGAAGTAGCCGGGTGAGGTGTCGATGATGCTGCGGCGGTCGTACTTGCCCGCGGCGAGCCCCGCAGCGACGAAGAACGGCTTGATGGAGGAGCCGGGCTCGAAGATGTCCGTGGCCGCACGGTTGCGATAGGTGGCAGGCTCGATCTGGTCACGGTCGTTCGGGTTGTAGGCCGGCTGGTTCACCATGGCGAGTACCTCGCCGTTGGCGATATCGAGCACCACGATCGATCCGGCGCGCGCACGTTGATCGCGGATCGCGGCCTTGAGCTCACGATAGGCGAGATACTGGATACGCAGGTCGATCGACAGCACCAGATCCCGGCCCTCGCGCGCGGGCCGGATACTTTCGACGTTCTGCACGATGCGCCCGTAACGATCCTGGATGACCCGCTTGGCGCCGTTCTCGCCCGCAAGCCAGTGATCGAAAGCGAGCTCGAGCCCCTCCTGCCCGGCGTCGTCGACGTTGGTGAAGCCGAGCAGGTGGCCCGTCACTTCGCCCGCGGGATAGTAGCGGCGGTATTCGCGCGAGCTGTAGACGCCCGGTATGCCGAGAGCCTTGATCTGCTCGGCCTCCGCCGGTTGGCGGTGCCGAGCGACGTAGAGGAATTCCCGATCGAGATTGCTGGTGACACGGCGCGCGAGCTCGAGCCGGTCGAGTTTCAGGGCCGCCGCGAGACGCGGGATCTGGTCGGTCGCGAGCGCAAGCTCGCTGGGATTTACCCAGATCGAGTCCACCGGGGTGCTCACCGCGAGCGGCTCGCCGTAGCGGTCGGTGATGGTGCCGCGGTGGGCGGCGATCTCGAGCACGCGCGAAAAGCGCGCATCGCCCTGGCGGGCGAGAAAACCATGATCGACAAGCTGCAGGTTGATGGCGCGCCAGACCAGCCCGAGGGCGCAAAGTCCCAGCAATCCCGTCAGCAGAGTCGCACGCCAGCGGAAGGACACGGGCGCGCCATTATGTGCCGCGCGGCGCGCCTTCATGGCGCAATGATCTCGATTTCTTTCGGCGGTGGCATGGCCATGTGCAGCCTCGTACTCGCGACCCGCTCGACAAAGGCATGCGTGGACCAGGCACTCTGCTCGAGCTGCAGCTGGCCCCACTCGATCTCGAGATTGTCGCGGCGCGCATTCAGCGCCTCGAGCTGTACGAACAGCTGCCGCGCGCGATGCTTGCACCAGATCGCGCCCGCAGCCGACCCGAGCGTCGCCACCCACAGCACTGCCACGGCGATGAGGAGCACGCGGCGGCTCACGGCAGGCGCTCCGCCACGCGCAGGAGGGCACTGCGTGCGCGCGGGTTGCGCGTGATCTCCGCGGCCGATGCACGCAGCTTGCGTCCGATGAGCTTCAGCCGCGGCCGGGCCTCGGCCGGGATTACGGGCAGCTTGCCGAGAGCCGGATTGACCCGCGCTTCGCGCTGCATGAAACGCTTCACAACTCGATCCTCCAGCGAGTGGAAGCTGATCACCGCGAGCCGCCCGCCCGTGCCCAGCACCTCTAGGGCGGCGGTGAGCCCCTGCTCGAGCTGCCCGAGCTCATCGTTGATGAACATGCGTAGTGCCTGGAAGGTACGCGTCGCCGGGTGCTTGCCCGGCTCGCGCGTGCGCACCGCGCCGGCGACCAGCGCGGCGAGCTCCGCGGTGCCCTCGAGCGGTGCCCTGCTCCGGCGGGCGACGATGGCCTGGGCCACGCGCCGCGAGAAGCGCTCTTCTCCGAAAGTCGCGATCACCTGGCGTATCTCGTCGAGGCTCGCCCGCGCCAGCCAGGACGACACAGGTTCCCCGCGCGTCGGGTCCATGCGCATATCGAGTGGCCCTTCGGCGCGGAAGCTGAAGCCGCGCCCCGGATCGTCGAGCTGCGGCGATGAAACGCCGAGGTCGAAGAGCACGCCACGGCAAGAATGCTGCTGCGCGTGTGCCGGCACGAGCGCGGCGAGATCGGCAAACGACGCGTGGATGAGCGTAAGCCGCACTTCGTGGGCAAACTGCTTGCGGCCGGCCTCGATGGCCTGCGGATCCCGGTCGAGCGCAAGCACGCGGCCTTCGGGGCCCAGTGCCTGGAGAATGAGCGCCGTGTGACCGCCGCGCCCGAATGTCGCATCGACATAGTACCCGCCCGCTTCCAGGGCCAGCCCGGCGAGCGCCTCAGCGGCGAGCACCGGAGTGTGCTCAACCACGGTCGAAGCGGCGCGCTCCCGCCTCCCTGAGTGCTCTTGCCACGGGCCTCGGCCCTCTTCGTTAAAGCCTCTACAGCGACAGGGACTCGAGCTCGGAGGGCAGATCGGTCGGGGTTTCGACGCTAGCGAGCCACGCATCGCGCCGCTCGTTCCAGCGCGCCTCATCCCACAGCTCGAAGCGATTCCCCTGTCCGATGAGCATTCCATAGCGCCCAAGCTTGGCGAACTCCCGCAGCTCTGCCGGGAGCAGCACCCTGCCGTGCCCGTCGAGGGGCAGATCGGTCGCGTGGCCCACCATGAGCCGCTGCAGCCGGCGCGCGGTTGCATTGAGGCTCGGCAGGCTCATCAGCTTGCGTTCGATCTGCTCCCATTCGGGCAGGGGATAGATGAGAAGGCACTGGTCCCGGTCGACGGTGACGACCAATTTCCCCTGGGCGAGTTCGCTGATCTGCTCCCGATAGCGGGTGGGCATGACCATCCGGCCCTTGTCGTCCAGAGTAATTTTTGTTGCACCGCGAAACATGACCGGCGGGGCGGCATTACGCCCATTTCCCCCCACTTTCTCCCACTGATCGCCACTATAGGAATCGGGGGCGAACTATGTCAATTGAAATAGTGAGAAATTCGTCGCAGTCACAACGACTTATGTGGAAATGAACAGTGGGTGGGCACGGGCCCACGAGATTCGTTGTTAGCAATCAGCGGCTTGCCCGGACAACCTTATACAGTGCCTTCAGACCCGGTGAGCCTGGCTGGCCTCGCAGAGGGTCTGCTGGAGGGGCATCTCCCGCCTCGGGCGGACGAGGATCGGCGGCCCGGACATCGTTTGTAGCGCCGCCAGGGTGAATAGCACCTCTTCGCTATCAACACGCCTCGAACGCATGCTGTATCCATTCGATCGCGGGTGCGGATCCATGCGGATCGTTCACCACGATGACATCGAAACGCACCGGTAACACTGTCAGGTCGCTGCGTTGCTGCAGCAGCTGCTGCGCCGCACGCATGATGCGCCGTTGCTTGCGGTGGTCGACGCTCGCCGCGGCGCCGCCGTAGGCGCGGCTCGCCCGCGTGCGCACCTCGACAATGATCAACACACCATCCGCACGCGCCACGATGTCGAGCTCACCGAGGCGGCGGCGGTAGTTGCAATGCAGGATCTCGCAGCCGCGGGCGCGCAGAAAGTCCGCCGCGAGCTCCTCGGCGCGTCGTCCGCTCTGCTGCCGTGCGGTCAGCATGCGCTGTGTGGTGTTGGATGTTAGAAGTCAGCGGGCAGCAGCCGCAGCTCGCCATCGTGCAGCTGCGCCCAGCCGAGCTCACGGCGCACGTGCCGCTGCGCGTCGAGGCTGAGTCGCCCGGTGAGTCCCGCGACGCTGATGGTGCCATTCACTCCGGGGTGGCGCAGGGCCTGCGTGATGCGCAGGGCATCGAAGCCGAAGGCAAACAGCCGCCCGCGATGCGCACTTCCTGCCGGCCAGGCCTCGCGGCTGGCGGCGTGCACGGCATCCGCGAGCTCGCCGCCGAGCATCCAGGGCATGTCCGGAAACATGAGCCCCTCGAGGTCTTCGTTGGCGCGCACGTCGGGCTCGAAGGCGTCCGAGGTCGCGTACGTGGGTATGTCTCCGGCGAAGTGGAATCGCAGTTGCGGCCGCAGCAGCCGCTCGAGATTCGCTGGTGCCGGCGCAAAGATGAACTCGATATCGTTGCGGCGCCGCGGCTCGAACTGCAGCTTGGTGCCGAGGACCGACTCCAGGCGATGAAAGCGCGCGGTGCTGTCGCTGATGCGCAGCACCTCGGTGATGGCGGGGGAATAATCGGTGCGGCCGCTCTCGAGCTGCCCCGTGGCGAGCAGGTCCCCGCCGCCGGCCTGCAGTTCCTGCCGGAACGCGGCGAGCACGCGTGTGCCCCACTCCCCGGCCGGTACCAGCGCGACGCCGCGGCGGTGGTGATCCTCGAGCACGCGCCGCGCCACCACGCGCGCCTCGTCCTCAGGGGAGAGCGCGTACTGATAGAACTGCGGCGGCGGGGTACGCTCGGGCGGCAGGAAGTTGAGCGCCAGCAGTGGCACGCGCAGCCCCGGGAAGTCGGCCGCAGCGACGACTTCTTCGCGTGTCAGGGGACCGACGATGATGTCCGCGCCGGCGCTCATCGCCTGAGTGAGCGCATCCGCAATGCTCATCGAGCCGGTATCGTAAATACGCAGCCGCGGCCGCTCGTTTGCCGGCACCTGGTAGTAGGCGGTCATGAAGCCATCGCGGACGCTGATCGCGGCCGAAGCGGCACGACCGGTAACGGGCAGCAGTAGCGCCGTATGCGGTCCCGCACCCGGTGGCGGCACGGGGCGCGTGGCTCCAGGGTGAGCGGCGGCGAGTGCCGCGGCGTTCGCCCGCAGCTCGCGGTAGAGCGCGGCCTGGTCGGCCGCCGCGGGGACCGCGATCGCATTCAGCAGGCGCAGCGCCTCCTGCGGCTGGCCCCGAGCGAGCGCGAGCTGCGCATTGAGCAGTGTCTGCTCGGTGACTTGTTCGGCGGAGAAGGGGCCCTGCGCGCCACCGAGGACGCGCGCCGCCTCATCGGGCCGCTGTGCCGCGAGATAATCCCGGGCCGCCTGCAGCAGAAAGCCGGTCCGATCGGTGCCGCTGTTCTGTGCCGCCAGCTGTTCATAGAGCCGCGCTGCGCCCGCGCGATCGCCCGAGCGCTCGAGCTCCTGTGCCCGATCGAGCGAAGGCGGCAGCTCGCCGCGCTGCGTGAGGCTCGGACAGGCGGTGAGGGATCCTGCGAGCAGCACCAGCACGAGGCGCATGAGCGGTCGGATGTACATCGGTTGAAGAGCCTCCCGCCGGCGGGCACGATGCGCATGCCCCCAATCCCACGCGGTGTGAGGCGCGATTATAGTGGCCAGAATGACAGGGCGGCTGCAGGTCGTCGCCACACCGATCGGCAACCTAGCCGACCTGAGCGACAGAGCGCGCGCGGCGCTCGCCGGCGCCGATCTCATCGCCGCCGAGGATACGCGGCACACCGCGGCGCTGCTGAAGGCGAGCGGCATCGCGAAACCAATGGTCTCGCTGCACGAGCACAACGAATCGCGGCGCGTGCCGGCGCTGCTCGAGCGGCTCGCGCTCGGAGAATGCGTGGTGCTGGTGAGTGATGCGGGCACACCATTGTTGTCCGATCCGGGATATGAGTTGGTGCGCGGTGCCGCGGCGGCCGGCTACCCCGTGAGCACGATCCCCGGTCCCTCCGCGATCACCGCAGCGCTCGCGGTGGCAGGACTACCGACCGACCGTTTCTGCTTCGAGGGCTTTCTGCCTGCCCGCGCGCGCGAGCGGCGCGCGGCGCTTGGCGCCCTCGCGCGTGAGACGCGCACGCTGGTGTTCTTCGAAGCACCGCATCGCATCGTGGCCGCGCTCGCCGACATGGCTGCGGTGCTCGGCGCCGAGCGCACGGCGGTCGTTGCGCGCGAGCTCACCAAGGCGCACGAGACTATCTACCGCGGTACGCTCGGCCAGCTTGCGGCGCGCGCAGCCAGCGAAGCGAACGTCGCGCGCGGCGAGATAACTGTGGTCGTGCACGGCGCGGCAGCCGGCGCGGTCGGCGTCGATGAGCAATTGTTACGGCGCGCCGTCGAGGTATTGTCGAAGGAGTTGCCTCCCGCACGGGTTGCCGCCATCGCCGCGCAGCTGAGCGGGGCAACACGAGCCGCGGCATATGCGCTGGTGAGGCACGGGAGGGACGACGAGCGCGCATCACCGGGGGAGGGCGAAGCGCCCTGACCGCCGCCGCGCTCAAGGCGGATGCGGTGGAGTTTGACTTCGCGCCGTGGCGCCGTATCGTTCCCGTCGGAGTCGGCCGGGCGGTCGCTGCTGAAGCTTCGCTTCGGTGGAGGAAAGTCCGGGCTCCGGCGGATAGGGTGCCAGGTAACGCCTGGGGGGCGCGAGCCTACGGAAAGTGCAACAGAGAGCAGACCGCCGAAGTCCCTGATGGGACTGGCAAGGGTGAAACGGTGCGGTAAGAGCGCACCGCGTCAGTGGTAACACTCGACGGCACGGCAAACCCCACCTGGAGCAAGGCCAAATAGGGAAGCCGCACGGTCGATGAGACCGGTGCAGCGCGGATCCGCGCGCGCTTCCGGGTAGGCTGCTAGAGGTCCACGGCGACGGGGATCCCAGAGGAATGACTGCCCTCGACAGAACCCGGCTTACAGGCCGACTCTATTTACGCGCTGCGCGCGGGATCAACGGGCTTCGCTGAGGCGAGGTCCGTTGATCCCGCCGACTACTTGACGACCTTCAGCTGCGGCCGCCGCGTACCGCCCTCATCCGTCTGCGGCGGCCGCGTCGGCGGCTCTGGTCCCAGGTCCTGCTCCGAGAACACCATGCCTTCGCCGGTCTCGCGCGCATAGATGCCGAGCACCGAGCTCACCGGAAAGCGCACGTGGTGGATGACCCCGGCGAAGCGGGCGTCGAACTCGACGTGCTCGTTCCCCATGCGCAGGCGCTGCGTGGCGCCCTCGCTGAGGTTGAGCACGATCTTGCCCTCCTTGACATAAGCTCGTGGCACCTCGGTCCCTTCGCGTCCCGCGTCCACGATGACGTGCGGAGTATGTCCGCATTCGGCGATCCACTGGTGCATGGCTCGCAGCAGGAAGGGACGCTTGGGTAAGGCCTTGGCCATGGTTTTACAGCAGGCGCATCTCCTGCTCGCGCTCGGACAGAGCTTCGCGAAACGCAGGACGGGCGAATACCAGTTGCGCGTACCTCTCGATCGCTTGCGCCTGCGGTGACAGGTCGATCTCATAATACGGCAGCCGCCACAGAATGGGCGCTATGGTGGCATCGACCAGCGAGAATTCATCGGAAAGAAAGAACGGCTTCACCTTGAACAAATCGGTGCTCTGCAGAATGGTGTCACGCAGGATCTTCTTCAGCTTCACCGTCTGCTTCTTGTCGGGCTCGGCGTCGATCTGACGCGCGAGGCTGTACCAGTCGCGCTCGATCCGGTAGAGCGCGAGGCGGAACTGCGCACGCGACACGGGATCGACCGGCATCAGCGGCGGATGCGGGAAGCGCTCATCGAGATACTCGATGATGACGCGCGAGTCATACAGCACCAGGTCCCGGTCGACGAGCGTCGGTACGCTGTGATACGGATTGAGGTCGAGCAGGTCCTCGGGGAAGCGCCCGGCCTCGACACTCACGATGTCGATGCTGATGCCCTTCTCCGCCAGCACGATGCGCGTGCGATGACTCCACGGGTCGGCGGGCGCGGAAAACAGGGTCATGATCGATCGTCTGCTCGACAACTTTGCGCTCCTGCGGACCCTGTATCAGCGGAGGCGCACGCGTTGCGCGCCCGGTGCGCCGATCAGTGCACGTCTCTCCAGTATTCGCGCTTCACGAGCCATGCGAGCCAGGTGAACAGCAGCAGAAACAACACCACCCACACGCCGAGTGCGCGGCGCGCGGCCTGCGTCGGCTCGCTGACGTAGTCGAGAAAATTGACGGTATCGCGCACGAACTGATCGTACTCGGTCTCGCTCAGGCGGCCAGGGGCGAGCGTCTCGAAATGATCGAAAAGCTGCTCGTGAGTGAACTGGCCGCCCTCGCCCTTGATCATGACATTGCGGAACACCGCGCGCTTGAGCCCGGCGAGCTCCGAGAGCACATCCGGCATGGCCGTCGTGGGCAGGCGCAGATTGTTTGCGCCGGTCTGACGGCTCGGATCCACGTAAAACGTTTTCAGGTACTGGTAGAGGTAATCGGGGCCGCGCGCCCGCGCCATGAGGCTCAGGTCGGGCGGAGTCTTGCCGAACCAGGTATCGGCATCCTTCGAGGGCATGGTGGTGAGGATGTAGTCGGTGCTCTTGTCGCCGGGGGGCAGCAGATCCTTCTGCAGCAACTGCGGGGGGATCGATAGATCCCTGGCCAGGCGCGACCAGCGCTCGTATTTCAGGGCGTGACAACCGAGGCAGTAGCTGACGAAGTTGCGCGATCCGCGCTGCACCGACGGCATGTCGGTGACATTGGTGTTGGCATGCCAGCTTTGCCAGTCGGCGCCCGGCTTGCCGGCCTCCTTTGCTGCGGCCTCCTGCGCCGCAGCCGCGCCCTGCGCGAGCACGAGTGCCGCGAGAGCCGCCGCGACCCTCGACAGGCCGCGCAGGGCCTCAGTGCGCATGGTAGGTCAGCCTCTCGGGCAGCGGCTTCACCGGCTCGAGCTTGGTATATATGGGCATCAGCAGGAAGTAGGCGAAGTAGGCGACCGCGAACGTGCGCGCCAGCACCACATACAGGCCGGTCGCCGGTTGCATGCCCAGATACCCGAGCACCAGTACCGCCACCGTGAAGAGTGCAAGAGCGCTGCGCGACATCCAGCCTTTGTACCGCATGGACTTGACCGGCGAGCGATCCAGCCACGGCAGAAACAGGAACAACGCCACGGCGAGCACCAGCAGCAGCGCCCCGAGCCGCTGATCGGGTACGGCGCGCAGGATCGCGTAATAAGGCGTGAAGTACCACGCCGGAGCGATGTGCTCGGGCGTCGAGAGCGGATTGGCGGGCTCGAAGTTCGGCGACTCGAGGAACAGCCCACCGAGGGTCGGCACGAAGAACACGACGATGGCGAACAGCACACCGAACACCCCGACCCCGACCACGTCCTTCACCGTGTAATAGGGGTGGAAGGGGATGCCATCGAGCGGATGACCATCAGGGCCTAGCTTCTCCTTGATCTCGATGCCATCGGGGTTGTTCGAGCCGGTCTGCCGCAGCGCGACCAGATGCAGCATGACCAGCAGCAGCAGCGCGAGCGGCAGGAGCGCCACGTGCATCGCGAAGAAACGATCGACCGTCGCATCGGCGATGGCGTAGTCGCCGCGGATCCACTCCACGAGCCCTGGGCCGATACCGGGGATGGTGCCGAACAGGTTGACGATCACCTGTGCGCCCCAGAACGACATGTTGCCCCAGGGCAGCACGTACCCCATGAACGCCTCGGCCATCAGCGCGAAATAGACCAGCATGCCGATGAGCCACAAAAGCTCCCGCGGTGCGCGGTACGACCCGTAGAGCAGCGCGCGGTACATATGGAGATACACGACGATGAAGAACGCGGACGCGCCGGTGGAGTGCAGGTAGCGGATGAGCCAGCCGTAGTCCACCTCGCGCATGATGTACTCGACCGAGTCGAACGAGCTGGCCTCACCCACCTTGTAGAACATGGTCAGGTAGATGCCCGAGAGCAGCTGCACCACGAGCACCAGCAGCGCGAGCGAGCCAAAGAAGTACCAGATGTTGAAATTCTTCGGCGCGTAATAACCGGTGAGCTGGCTGGCGATGAACTCATCGATCGGCATGCGCCGGTTGAGCCAGGCCCAGAAACCCTTTTTCCCTGGCTGCACCGTGCTGCCGAGGGGCACTGCCGCTGGCGCGCCGCTGGCGGTCTTCACGGCCATCAGGCGGCTCCTTTCTCATCCTCGCCGATGAGGAGCGTGCGCGGATTTGGGTAGGAGTACGGCGGCACCCTGAGATTGGTCGAGGCGGGCGAGCCGTCGAACACCCGTCCCGCCAGATCGAAGCGCGACCCGTGACATGGGCAGAAGAATCCGCCCGGCCAGCTTGGATAGAGCTCGCCCGGTGCGAAGCGCTGCTTGGGGAGGCACCCGAGGTGCGTGCAGACGCCGATCAGCACCAGGTACTCCTCCGTGCGCGAGCGCAGGGTGTTCTTGGCGTACGCAGGCTGGTCGGAGTCTTCCGATTTCGGGTCCTTGAGCTCGGAGTCGTGACCGGAAACGTGCGCGACCATGTCGGGGGTGCGCCTCACCACATAGATCGGGGTCTTGCGCCACACCGGCACGGCCATCTGCCCGGGGTCGATTTTGGAGATGTCCAGTTCGACCGGTGCCCCCTGGGCGCGGGCTCGCTCCGAGGGGCTCCAGGATTCGATGAAGGGCACCGCAGCGAATACCACGCCGACCGCGCCGGTTGCGACGGTTGCCCCGGTGAGGAACTTGCGCCGGCTCAGGTCGACTTCCTCGTCAGCGACGACTGCGTGATCCGCCATCGAACCGTCTCCACTTTCGTCTAGCTTCGCGCACCGCGCGGACGAGGCGTCACGACGCGCGATTTCGTACCTTGCGGGGAGCGGCGCATTATACACACACCAACGAACGCCCCGTTCCCGCCGGCGCCCCGCGGCGCGTGAGCGCGGGTTTCTCGCGGAGTGCAGCCATGCTCGGGCGCCTGGGGAGCGCATTGGTCTTCGTGGCCGGATCGGTCGTTGGCGGGCTGGCGCTCGCCTTCATTCTCGTGGCAGTGCGGCCGCAGCTGATCCGCAATGCGGTGCATGCTCCACTCGCCCCGACACCCGTCGCCACCCCACCCACGCTGCCTGCGCCGGCGCGCGTCACTTACGCGGACGCGGTGCAGCGCGCGGCCCCCGCAGTCGTCAACATCTACACCGCGCGACTCGTGACCGAGCGGCTGGCACCCTCGCTGGGCGAGCTCTTCGGCGAGTACATGCCGCGCTATCGGCAGCGCATCGAGCGCAGTCTCGGCTCCGGCGTCATCGTCGACCCGGAAGGGCACATCGTCACCAACCATCACGTCATCGCCAACGCCGACTCGATCCGTGTGCAGCTCGCCGACGGGCGCGTGGCCGATGCGCGCATCGTCGGCCGCGATCCGGACACTGATCTGGCGGTGCTGAAGATCGATCTGACGCCGCTGCCGGTAGCGACCATCGGGCGCTCCGACCGCCTGAAAGTCGGTGATGTGGTGCTCGCCATCGGCAACCCGATCGGTCTTTCACACACCGTGACGCACGGCATCGTGAGTGCCGTGAGCCGTCAGCAGCTCGGCATCGCCCCGCTCGAGGACTTCATCCAGACGGATGCGCCGATCAACTTCGGCAACTCCGGTGGCGCGCTGATCGACTCGAGTGGTGCGCTGGTCGGCATCAACACCGCCATCGTCGCCAAGAACATCGGCGTCGAGGGCATCGGATTCGCCATCCCGGTGAACATGGTGCGCGGGGTGCTGAGCGACATCATCGCCCACGGCCGGGTCATCCGTGGCTGGATCGGTATCGTGCCCGAGGATGTGCCGGAGGAGCAGGTCCAGCAGCTTGGGCTCGCGCAGCCGGCGGTCATGATCGAGAATCTCTACGTGGGCAGTCCCGCGCAGCACGCGGGCCTTCAGCCCGGTGACCTGCTCCTGGGTATCGATGGCACGGCGCCGCACAGTGCCCAGGATGCGCTCGGCCGCATCGCCAGCCGTCAACCGGGCACGAGCGTATTGCTGCGCGGCATGCGCGGCGGCCGCGTGTTTGAGGTGCGGGCGCAGGTGGGCGAGCGCCCGCGCAGCGGCTGATGCCGCACTACCTTGGAGGACCGCCATGACCACACTCACCACCCGGCCCTTCGGCTCGCGCACTGCCCTCGAGGCGGCCGTCGCGCAGCGGCTCGGCCAGGCGCTCGCGGCTGCCGGACCGAGCGCCGTCATGCTCTCGGGCGGCACGACCCCGCTGCCCGCCTACAGCGCACTCGGCGCGCGGGCGCTGCCGCACGATGAGCGCCTGCACGTTCTTTTCTCCGACGAGCGTTATGTGCCGAGCGACTCGGAGGCGAGCAACTATCACCGCGCGCGGCCGCTTCTCGATGCGCTCGCACTGCCTCCGCAGCAGCTGCTGCGGGTGCGCACCGAGCTGCCGCTCGAGCAAGCGGCGCAGCAATACGAGCACGCACTCGATACTCTGCTGAAATCCGGAATCCGCATCACTCTCGGCCTGCTCGGGCTCGGTGCCGACGGGCATACCGCTTCGCTCTTCTCCGCCGCCGACCTCGCGCGGGCGAGCGGTCGCCTCGCCATCCCGGTGCAGCGCCCGGATGGGATGTCCGCGGTGAGCGTGACACCGGGTCTCCTGGCGCAGGTGGACGTGTTGCTCTTCCTCGTCGCCGGCGGCGGCAAGCAGAAGGCCCTGCAGGCGCTCGAGGCACACGCTGCAAATCTCACCGCATGGGGCGCCGTGCAGGGGCGCTCCGGCGTCGAGCTGTGGACTGCCGACACGGGCTGAGACGGCGCTGACGCCCTCGGGGCGCTGCCGTATGCTCCGCTCGCTCATGAGTGCGCCGGCAGTGCATGTCGTACCGATCTTCGCGACTCCCTTCGGGGTGGTGACGCTGCCGGAGGCAGCGACGCTGAATTCGGCGCTTGGCACACTCCTCAGCCAGCGCGCACCGCCACAATGGCGAGCGGCGCGCGGACCCGGCGCGCTCACGTTCCGCAGCCGCGAGGATCTTTGCGACTGGCCGGAGGAGCCGGTGCACCGGCTGATGTCGGAGATTCTCTCCGGCGTGAGCGCCGTCGCCGCTTCGATCAGTGAGCTCGCCGAGAAGGATCTTGCGGCGCTCAGACTGGACGCGCGGGCATGGTTCACGCTGGTGCGGCCCGAGGGGTGTGTGCCCGCGAGGAGCTATCCGAACAGCAGCTGGCTCGCCGTCTATTGTGTGAGCGCGCCCGAACCTGCTCCGGTCCGGGTCGATAGCGGTGTACTGCGTCTGTACGAGTCCCGGCTCGGCACGATGTTCCAGGACCCTGCCGGGAGCACGTTGAGGCTGCCGTACCGCAGCGGCCACTGCACCTGGCGGCCGGTGCCTGGGAACATGGCGGTATTTCCCGCCGGGCTCGCGCACGAGATTGCGCTCGTGCGCGCTCCCGGCACGCTCATCCTGGTGAGTGCACGGGTGCGTTTCGTCGGCTCGGGTGGTGCCTGGATGCCGCCATGGTGACCCCGGGCGTGACCCTGCAGGGTGTATTCGCCGTGCCGCTCGGCACCGCACGGCTCGCCGAGTGTCAGCGGCTCAACCGCGAGCTCGAGGCGCTGTTTCTCGCCCGCGAGGACGATGAGCACCGGAACCCGATGCCGAGCCACATCCCGCAGGCGGAGACTTTCGAAAGCCGCTTCAATCTGTTCCGCTGGCCCGAGCCTTGCGTACAGGAGCTGCGCAAGTTCGTACTCGACAGCGTGGTCACCACGGTGCTCCAGGCAACGAAGCTCCTTCCCGCCGATCTCGCCCGGCTCACCCTCCACAATCACACCTGGTTCCACATCACCCGCCGGGCCGGATCTTTCGTTGCACACAATCACCCGATGGCCTCCTGGTCGGCGGTGTACTGCGTCCGCGCCGGGGAGCCGGTACCAGCGGAGCCCGAAAGCGGCGTTCTGCGCCTTTTTGATCCGCGCCATGGCGCCGGCGCCTACCGGGACGCCGCGAACTCGCTGCTGCACCCGGCCTTCGCGCTCACTCCGCTCGACCTGCGACTCAACGAGGGGCAGATGATTGTCTTTCCGTCGTACCTCTTTCACGAGGTCACCCCCTTCTACGGCGGCGACACCCGGATCACCGTGGCGACCAACTGCTGGTTCGCCTGATGTTGCGCCCGGACTGGGTCTAAGTTCGTGTGGTAACTACGCTACATCATCGGGAACGCAAGCGGCGCTGAACGAAAAGCAGGGGCCAATGCGAATGCTTCTTTTGCACAAGCCGGACAGCGTGTGTAGTATTTGTGCAAATGACTGACCGCGGTCCGTCGCCGCAACTTTCCCGCAACCGAAGGAGCGTGACTCTTTCGGCTGCGTACTCATTTCACTAGGGGAGGTCTTCGAGTGATCAATTCCAAGCGTGTCCTACGCCAAGCGGTGCGTCTGGCCTTGGCCACCGCGGCGGGTTCAGCAGCAGCTCCGCTGGTGCTGGCTCAGGCAACTCCGTCCGAGAACGCGGCAGGACCAGCGCCGGCGGTAGAGGAAGTCGTCGTCACCGGATCGCGCCTGCTGCAGGCACCGAACGACATCTCCATCAGCCCCATCTCCAGCGTCTCGGCAGAGACGATCGAGAAGACGGGTCTGGTGCGCGTCGAAGACGTGCTCAACATGCTGCCGCAGGTCGCCATGGAGCAGGGCTCGGGCAACTCCATCAGTTCCCTCGGCAACGCGACGGTGAGCCTGCGTGGCCTCGGCTCGCAGCGCACTCTGGTGCTGATCAACGGCCGTCGCATGCAGCCGGGCGGCTCGGGTGGCGTCGTGGGCCCGGGCGGCTTTTCCAGCTCGGCCGACGTCGACCAGATTCCGGCCGAGCTCATCGAGCGCGCCGACGTCCTGACGGGCGGCGCTTCCGCCGTGTACGGTGCGGACGCGGTCGCGGGCGTGGTCAACTTCGTGCTTAACACGCACTACCAGGGCGTGAAGATCGATGCGGGCTACTCGTACAACAATCACAAGAATAACGACCAGACGTATCTCGGCTACCTGTCCGCCTTCGGTGCAACGATTCCGCCCAGCACCGTCAACACCGGGCAGAACCGGACGCTATCGGTCCTGATCGGCTCGAACTTCGCGGACGGCAAGGGCAATGCGACCGCCTATGCGACTTACCTCAACAGCTCACCCGCGGTCGGCTATCAATTCGACCACGCGGGCTGCACGCTGAATGGCGGCAGCACACCGCACAGCGCCATCGCCTGCGGCGGTTCGGGGACGAGCGGCCACGGCCAGTTCCTCATGCTTGGCACGGGAGCTGCCAGCACGGTCCTCGATAATGCGGTCGATCCGAAGACCGGCAAGTTCCGGCCATTCAACGGCAGCGACCTCTACAACTACGGCGCGCTCAGCTATTTCCAGCGGTCGCAGGAGCGCTGGACGGCGGGCGGATTCCTCACCTACGACGTCAACTCGCACGTGAGTGTCTACAGCGAGACCATGTATGCGCGCAACGCCTCGACGGCGCAGTACGGTCCGAGCGGTGCCTTCGCCTTCGTCCATACGCCGGTACTCGGATGCAACGATCCGCTGCTGACGGCGGATGAAGTCGCGACAATCTGCACGGCATCCAACCTCACGCGCAACCAGAACCTCTTCGGCCTGCCGCTGGATACCGACCCGGCGACCGCGACCTTCGAGATGTGGGTGGCCAAGCGCAACACCGAGGGCGGCGGACGCCTGGACAACTACCTGTCGGATTCGATCCGTGAGGTGATGGGCGCCAAGGGCGAGATCAACGACGCGTGGACCTACGATGTCTACGGCCAGTTCGGCATCACGGACTTCTCGGATAACGAGGGCAACTTCCTCGGGGACCCCCAGATCGGGAATGCTCTGCAAGCGGTCCCGAACCCGGCCACCGGCGGCATCGCCGGTGTACCCACCGGGGCCGCGGTGTGCGCGGCGGCCCTCAGTGGCCAGGACCCCAACTGCGTGCCGTACGACATCTGGGTGCCGGGCCTGTTTCAGCCGGGTGCGCCGGGGAGCCCGGCCACAGCCGCACAGCAGCTCAAATATCTGACGGTGCCCGCGAGCAACAACGCCACCTCAAAGGAATACATCTTCGATGCCTCCGTGACCGGCGACCTCGGCAAGTACGGCGTGAAGCTCCCGACCGCCAACAACGGCTTGAGCATGAACATCGGTACCGAGTACCGTGAAGAGACCTTCGATTTCAGGCCGGACTACATTTTCTCGAATGGCTTCCAGGCCGGTGGTGCGCCGTCCCCGCCGCAAGCGGGCAAGTTCCACGTCTGGGAAGGGTTCACCGAGCTGCGCCTGCCCTTGATCAACGACAAGCCGGGCGCGTACCTGCTGTCGCTGGATGGCGGATATCGGTACTCGAGCTACACGGAAGGGTTCAACACCAACACCTACAAGATCGGCGTCGAGTGGGCGCCAATACGTGATGTGCGCCTGCGTGGTGGCTATAACCGCGCGGTCCGCGCGCCGAGCATCAGCGAGCTGTTCCTGCCACAGGCCGTGGGTGCCGGCGGAACGGCGGATCCCTGCTGGGGCCCGGCACCCGCGCTCACCGCGGCGCAGTGCGCGCTCACCGGTGTCCCGACGAGCCGCTACGGGCACCTGCTGGTGAACCCGGCGGCGCAGATCAACACGCTGACGGGCGGCAACACTGCGCTCACGCCGGAAATCGCCGACACCTATACGGTTGGCCTGGTCTTCCAGCCGAGCTTCGTGCAGAACCTGACGATCTCGGTCGACGCTTTCAGCATCCTGATCAGGGATACGATCACCTCGCTCCCATCCAACACCATCATCAACAACTGCGCCCTCACCGGGGACGCGAACCTGTGCTCCCTGATTCATCGTGGAGCGCAGGACCAGTCGTTGTGGACCAAGACCTCGGATTTCGTGACGGCGACGAACCAGAACATCGGCAAGCTGTCCACGCGGGGTGTCGACCTTCTGGCGCACTACCGCTGGGACATCGCGCCCAAGGCCGGAAAGCTGGACTTCGCGTTGAGCGGGACGTACACCCACGACTTCCAGACGGCCCCCATTCAGAACGGTCCGGAGTTCGACTGCAAAGGCCACTGGGGCACGACCTGCGGTGCGCCGCTACCGTCCTGGCGTCATGTGTTCACGACGGACTGGGGCACTCCGTGGTGGGGACTCGATCTGACACTGCGATGGCGCTACATCGGCTCCTCCTCAGTCGATCGCTCGAGCACCGATCCGCAGCTCCAAGCTCCGTACTACATATCGACCGGCCACATTCCGGCGTACAGCTACTTCGACTTCGCGATCACCGCTCCGCTCGGGCCGAATTTCCAGGCTCGCGTCGGCATGAACAACGTCACGGACAAGAACCCGCCGCTCATCCTGAACGGCAGCTTGTCGGACTGCCCGAACACCAGTTGCAACGACAACACCTGGGTAGGTACGTACGACACGCTCGGTCGTTATATCTTCTTCAACCTGCAGGCGACGTTCTAAGACGAGACGCGCTTCATCGCGTAAATCACGGCGGGCTTCGGCCCGCCGTTTTTTTGGCGCGTGCGGGCGCAGCGCCAAGCGTGCGCCGCGCGGGGCGTTGCGCCGGCTTCTGGCATCATGTCCGCATGGCCCGTGACCTCGAAGCCGATCAGGGAATGCTGCGCACCGTACTGACGCTGGCGCAGAATCGGGACATACCGCGAGCCGCGGCCATTGCCGAGCAGGCTCTCGCCGAAGGCTTCGAGCACCCGCTGCTGCTGAACGTGCTCGCAGCGCGTCTCGAAGCCGAAGGAAGGCTCGAGGAGGCCGTGCGGCTGCTCGAGCGGGCCGTCGCGCTGGCGCCGGAGGATGTGCCGGCACGCAATGCGCTCGCGCTCTGCCTGCAGCGGCTCGATCGCCCCGCGGAGGCCCTGCAGCACCTCGATGAGCTCCTGAAGAAGCATCCCGGTCTTGGATTTGCACACGCCAGCAAGGGCAACGCGCTGATCGCGCTCGGCTCGCTCGGACTCGCGCGCGCGAGCCATCTGCGCGCCCTCGAGCTCGATCCCGAGAATCTCGCCGCCATCGGTTCACTGGCTTCCATTGCGACCCATCGCGGTGAGCACTCGGAGGCGCGCCGCTGGGCGCAGCAGCTGCTCGCGCGCATGCCTGGCTTTCCCGATGGCGTGCTGAGCCTCGCCGCGGCGGAGCTGGCCGATGGAGCGACCGGGCAGGCCGAGAAACTGCTGCGTGGCCTGCTCGCCGATCCGCGCTCGGGTCCGTCGGATCGATCGCGGGCCCAGGGTCTTCTCGGCGACGTGCTGGATACGGCGGGACGCTACGGCGAGGCGTTCGCGGCCTATGCAGCCTGCAACGAGGCGCTGCGCCAGATTCATCAGCGCTTCGCCCTGGGCAGCAGCATCCTCGCCTATACGCACGCGCTGGCCGCCGCGTTGAGCGCAGCGGCGCCCCAATGGCCGGCCAAGCCCTCGCCGAGCGCCCCGCCGATGGGTGCAGCGAGCGGCCATGTGCTCCTCATCGGGTTTCCCCGCTCCGGAACCACCTTTCTCGAAGTGGTTCTCGATGGTCACCCGCGGGTTATCAGTCTGGAAGAGCACGAGCTGCTCACCGAGGGCGTGCTGAAATTCATGAGCGAGCCGCTGAACCTCGCGCCGCTCGCAGGCGCGAGTGAGCAGGAGCTGCAGCCGCTGCGCGCGGCATACTGGGACCGGGTGCGCAGCGCCGGCGTGGAAGTCGCCGGCAAGGTGTTCCTCGACAAGCACCCGCTCAATACGCTGAAGCTACCCCTCATCGGGCGCCTCTTTCCGCAGGCGAAGATCCTGTTCGTCAGACGTGACCCGCGCGATGTGGTGCTGAGCTGCTTCCGGCGCCGCTTTCGCATGAACCCGGCCATGTATCAGATGCTGACGCTGGCGGGCGCCGCGCAGTTCTACGACTCGGTGATGGACTTCAGCGCGCGGGCCCGGCCGCTGCTGGGTCTCGACTGGCTCGACGTACATTACGAGCGCGTGATGGCGGACTTCGCTGCCGAGACACGCGCCATTTGTGCTTTTCTCGGGCTCGAGTGGACAGCCTCCATGGGAGAGTTCGCGGACAGAGTGGCCCGACGCGAGCGCGCGACTCCCAGCATCGCACAGCTCACCCGCGGTCTCGATGCTTCCGGCGTCGGACACTGGCAGCACTACCGCGCGGCGATCGAGAGCGTGCAGCCGGCGCTCGCTCGTTGGATCGAACCGCCCGGCGGCTCGCTGGGGTCATAAATGCAGCGGTGCCGCGCTGAGCTACGCAAGCCCTCCACTCACTGCGAGCGTTGCGCCTTGTAGGTATGGTGAGCAGGCGTCGTCAGCAGGAATGATCCGAGCGCGCCGCGCTTGATCGTGATGGTGTCGCCGACACGGATCAGTGCTTCCGGAGCGTTGAAAGTCCAGACCTGCCCGTTATCGAGTGACAGGCGCACGGTGCCGAGACGATCGATGTCGACCCTCGTGGCCTGCGCCTGGATGCGCTCCGGACCCTGCTCGGGCGCAGTATGCTGGGTGAGCCCAAACGATTTTGCTGCCGCATCGGGCGTCGCGGCAGCGGCACCTGCCGCAGCGGCGGCGGGCGCGGCCGTTGCAGCGGCGGCGTGGGACGGTGGAGCCGATTGCGGGGTTGCCTTCACGGGTGCGGGTGCCGCCGGGGCGGCAGACGGTGGGCTCGGTCGCGCGCGGGCGAGGGAGTCGTAGCAGGCCAGCCGCTCATCGGCGCCGTTGATGGCGGCGCAATGAGCCAACGCGCCCGCATCGACCGCCGGCGCTGCGACGGCGCTGCGCGACAGCGGGAAAGCAGCGAGCGCCAGCGGAAGGAGCACTAGCAGCGCCCACTGACGCAGCCTCACGAGCGCTGCCCCTCATCTTCCGCGTAGTAGCGCACGTACAGCTCATTCGCCGTCTGGATCATGTCCCGCTCCGCCGCGGTCAGCAGCGGATTCCAGACGTCGAAGATCAGGATGCCGCGCGGAGTGTCCGAATCGTTCCAGGCCTCGTGCTCGATGGTGTCATCGAATACCCAGGCCTGGCCGGGGACCCATTCGCGCGTCGTTGCGCCGACCCGAAACCTGCAGCCCGGAGGCACGATGAGCGGCAGGTGCACCGTGCAGCGCGTATTGGTGACGCCGGTGTGTGGCGGAATCTTCGTGTTGGCATCGAGAATTGAGAAGAACGCCGTCGGCGCACGAGATGCAACGCGGCAGCGCGGTGCCGTCTCGAGCATGCGCGCAGTGACCGGACAGCGTGCGATGTGCCCGGCGTTCGCCTCCCCCTGGTTCCACAGGAAGTAGGCGCTCCAGCGCCGCGAGCGGTTCAGGTCGCGCCACTGATCGAGCGGCATGCTGGTGGGGAAGTCGATATAAGGCTGCAGCCCTTGGCGATCGGCGACCAGCACACGCATGAGCTCCGCGCGAATCTCATCGGTCGCAGCCTCGATCGCATCCAGCCACGGAAACTCACTGCGCTCGAAAAAATCGATCTCCGGCAGCTCGGGGAAGTACAACCAGGTAGGCTGCGAGTGGAAGCTGCGGGCTCTGCCCATCAGGATATCCAGGCATCGGTCGACACGGCGCTGGCGCTGGCCTCCGTGCCGCTCACGGATCTCGGCCAGAGGCATTTCGAGCATAGCGCTCAGCGCCGCATTGTCCGCTTCGACCACCGATCTCGCATGGTTCAGCGCCTCACGCACCGCCGCGGGTGGCTCGACGTCCGCCGGGATGGTGGCGAGTGCGTTCTGGTAGGCACGTGCGGCCCGGCGTTTCTCATCGGACTGCTCGAGGTGTTGCGCATACTGCAGCAATGCAGAGAGATGTCGGGGCTCCAGCTGCAGCGCTTTCTCGATGGCGTCCAACTCCTCCGCACGCCGCCCGAGCGCCTTGAGACTGCTCGCAAGGTTGGCCCAGAGTGAGGGATGACGCGGATCGGCAGCCGTCGCGCGCACGAACAGTTGATGCGCCTGCTCGGCAGCGCCGCGGGCCAGCATCCGCACGCCGAGCTCGTTGAGGACCGCCGGATGATCGGGACTCTGCCGTGCGAGCCGGGCAAGCAGCTGATCGGACTCTGCCATGCGTCCGGCGGCCGCGGCCGCCTTGGAGGCTTGCAGTGCGCGGATGATCGCCGCTTCATCCGGCTGCACGGGAGCGGTGGTGCTGTTCACGAGGTTCTCGGAAGCTCCGAATTCACAGGCGAGTCATTGTACCGTACCGCGTGCACCACCTCGCCGCGCGGCGTTGACTCACCGCCCCGAGTCCGTTTAGATACCCGGCCGCTCGCGCCGCGGCCCGCCCCGGCGCTCCTGGAGTCCCCGATTTGACATCGAGTGCCTCTGCCGATCTGGAGTTCATGCGCGCGTCGCTGCTGCTCGAGTCGGACCCGTCCGCCGCCGCGCAACGCGCCAGCGACATCCTGGCCGGCTTCCCCGGGCACCCGGCTGCGGCTCTCCTGCTCGCGACCGCGCAACGCAGGCTCGGGGAGCCGGCGGCAGCCGCAACGCTGCTCGAATCGCTCGCGAGCGGACAGCGCGACTCACCGGTGGTGCAACTCGAGCTCGGACGCTGTTACGCAGCGGCGGGACGCAGCGCGGAAGCTGCGCGTGCCTTGCGGCGCGCGGTGACGCTCGATGCCGGGCTCGCCGATGGCTGGCGCGAGCTCGCGACACGTTTGCATGCCGCGGGCGAGCCGCTCGAAGGCGATCGCGCGTACGCACGCTACAGCCAGCTGTCGCCGCAGCCGCCCGAGCTCGGCGATGCAGTCGTCGCGCTTGCCGCCGACCGCGTGCAGGCCGCAGAGGCGCTGCTGCGACAGCGACTGCGAGAGGCGCCGCGAGACGTCGTGGCACTGCGAATGCTGGCCGACGCTGCCCGGCGGCGCGAGGACGACCCCGAGGCGGAACGATGCCTCAACAAGTGCCTCGAGCTCGCTCCGGGTTTTGCCGCAGCCCGTTACGATCTGGCGCGCCTGCTCAATGAGCAGCAGCGCATCGAAGAGATGCTGCCGCACATCGAGCGGCTGCTCGCCTGCGACCCGGGCAACGTCGACTGCCTCAACCTGAAGGCGCAGGGGCTGCGGCTCATCGGTCGCCGCGATGAGTCGGTCGCCCTCATGGAGCAGCTGCTCGCCGAGCACCCCGATGAGGAGCAGTCGCTGATCCTGTTCGGGGGCCTGTTTCGTGAGCTCGGCCAGCCGGAGCGTGCCATCGAGATGTTTCGCCGCGCGCTGCTGGTGCGCCCGGGGTCGGCCGCTGCCTACTCGAGTCTCTCGAATCTCAAGACCTACCGCTTCGACGGCGCGGATCTCGCAGCGATGCAGCAGCAGCTCGCGCTGCCTGAGGTGCGCGGCGGCGACCGTGTATACCTCGAGTTTGCTCTCGGCAAGGGGCTCGAGGACGCGGGCGATTTCGGCGGCTCCTTCGAGCACTACACGCGCGGCAATCGCCTGAAACGCGCCACGTTCTACTACGATGCGAAGGTGATGACCGAGCAGATCGAGCACTCGCGCTCCTTCTATACCGAGCGCTTCTTCGCCGAACGCGCCGGCTGGGGAAGCCAACGGTCGGATCCGATCTTCATCATCGGCATGCCGCGCTCCGGCTCGACATTGCTCGAGCAGATGCTGGCGAGCCACTCGCAGGTCGAAGGCACACGCGAGCTGTTCGACCTGCCGCACCTCGCGTGGGAGCTGGTATCGGGCATCTCCGAGCCGACCGAGACGACGCTGCTGGAGCGCATCGCGGCGCTGACGCGCCCAGAGATCGAGTCGCTGGCGCAGCGCTATCTCGAGCGGGTGCAGCGTCACCGCCCGCTGGGGAACGCGCGCTTCATCGACAAGCTGCCGGGAAACTGGTGCTACGTCGGCTTCATCCAGCTGCTGTTTCCGCGCGCGGCGATCGTCGATGCACGCCGTCACCCGCTCGGGTGCGGTTTCTCCTGCTACAAGCAGCTCTTTGCGCGCGGCCAGAAATACAGTTACGACCTCGGCGAGCTCGGCCGCTTCTACCGGGATTACGTGGCGCTCATGGAGCACTTCGACGCCATGCTCCCCGGCCGCGTGCACCGCGTGTACTACGAACAACTGGTCGCCGATCCCGAGCGCGAGCTGCGCCGGCTGCTCGATTACTGCGGGCTGTCGTTCGAGGAGCAGTGCCTGCGCTTCTACGACAACCGCCGCGCCGTCACCACCATCAGCTCCGAGCAGGTACGCCGGCCAATCTATTCCGAGAGCGTCGACCACTGGCGTCACTACGAGCCCTGGCTAGGACCTTTGCAGGAGATCGTC
>DASQYM010000008.1:0-36861 GCA_035639195.1 Steroidobacteraceae bacterium | reverse complement strand
CGCGGCGACGCGTCTCGTCGTCGCGGCTGCGCTGCTCGGCGACGCGGCGCGCTTCCTCCTGTGCGCGGCGGCGAGCCTCTTCCTCCTCGACGCGCCGGCGATTCTCAGCCTCGAGCCGCTCGCGCTCACGGCGCTCGCTCTCGGCGCGCTCGCTCTCGGCGCGCGCCGCTTCCTCGGCTTCGCGGCGGCGGTGATCGATCTCGTCCTGTTGCGCCCGCGCCTGTTCCTGCAGCACGTCGCGCTTGATGTAATTGCGGGTGCGGCGCACCTCGACGCTCACGGTGCGGGCGCGCCCCTGATTACTCGCGAGCTTCAGCTCGCTCTGCGTCTTGCGCTTGAGCGTGATCTTGCGCGGCGCGCCATCGCCACCCGCATCCTCGCTCCCATGCGCGCGACGCAGGTGAGTGAGGAGCTCGAGCTTCGCATCGTCGGTGATGCGCGCATCGGGCCCGGACACCTTGATGCCGGCCTGGTCGAGCTGCGCAAGCAGCCGGTCAACCGGCACCTTCAGCACCTCGGCAAACTGCGAAACGGTCACTTCCGCCATAAACTTCGCTTCCTCGTCGCCTCAGTTACCCGCTTCGAACCAGGGGGCACGGGCGGTCATGATGAGCTGCGCGGCTTTCTCGGCTGCGAGCCCCTCGATGTCGGCGAGCTCATCCACCGACTGCTCGGCGAGATCCTCGCGCGTGCGCACGCCGCGCCGCGCGAGCGTGAGCGCCAGGTCCGGGCTCATCCCTTCCAGCAGCAGCAGGTCATCCGCCGGCATCGACTGATCGAGCGTCTCCTCGCTCGCGATCGCCTGCGTGAGCAGCACATCGCGCGCGCGGTTGCGCAGCTCCTTCACGATGTCCGCGTCGAACTCCTCGATCGCGGCGAGCTCCGCCTGCGGTACGTAGGCGATCTCCTCGATGGTGGAGAAGCCCTCCTGCGCGAGGATGGTCGCCACGTCCTCATCCACATCGAGCTGCTTCATGAAATTTGCCACCAGCTCCTTCGCCTCCGTCTCGCTCTTGGCCTCGGCGTCGGATTCGGTCATCACGTTGAGGTCCCAGCCGGTGAGCTGACTGGCGAGACGGATGTTCTGCCCACCGCGTCCGATGGCCTGCGACAGCTTGTCCTCGGACACCGCGATGTCCATGCTGTGAGCGTCCTCGTCCACGACGATCGACATCACCTCCGCCGGTGACATGGCATTGATGACGAACTGCGCGGGGTTGTCGATGTACGGAATGATGTCCACGCGCTCGCCGGCGATCTCGTTGGACACCGCCTGCACGCGTGAGCCGCGCATGCCGACGCAGGCACCGACCGGATCGATACGTGGATCGTTGCTGCGCACCGCGATCTTGGCGCGCACACCCGGATCACGCGCTGCTGCCAGGATCTGGATGAGGCCCTGTCCGACCTCGGGCACCTCGAGCTTGAACAGCTCGATGAGGAACTCGGGCGCGGTGCGCGTCAGGAACAGCTGCGGGCCGCGCGGCTCGGAGCGCACCTCCTTCAGGTACGCCTTGATGCGGTCCTGGGGCTTCGCCTGCTCGCGCGGAATCATGTCGGTGCGCGGTACGAATCCTTCGGCATTGCTGCCGAGATCGATGTAGATGCCGTTGCGGTCGACACGCTTCACCACACCGCCGACCAGCGTGCCGACGCGATCGCGGTAGGCTTCGACCACCTGCGCGCGCTCGGCCTCGCGCACTTTCTGGACGATGACCTGCTTGGCCTGCTGCGCAGCGATGCGACCGAAGGCGACCGACTCGATGGGCTGCTCGACGAAGCCGGCGACCTCTGCCTTGGGATCGAGCTCGAGACCGTCCTCGAGCCGCAGCTCGCGTTCGGGCACCTCGAGCTCCTTGGAGTCATCCGCGAACACCTTCCAGCGGCGGAAGGTCTCGTAATCGCCGCTCTTGCGGTCGATGGCGACGCGCACGTCCCACTCTTCCCCGTGCTTCTTGCGCGTAGCGGACGCGAGCGCCGCTTCGAGCGCCTCGAAGATCACTTCCTTGTCGACGCCCTTCTCGTTGGAGACGGCGTCGACCACCATAAGGATTTCTTTGTTCACGTCGGTCGTACCTCGCGTACCTGTCTGCGCCCCCAGGGGAACCGCGCCCTAGGACGCCAGCCTTGCCTTGCCGATCTCGTCGAACGCCATCCGCACCTGCTCGCGATCGACCTCGAGCGCGATGCCTGCCTCGTCCACGGTGAGGAGCTTGCCGGTGTAGCGACGGCGACCGTCGCGGGGCTCCTTGAGCTCCACGAATACCCGCGAGCCGACGAAGCGCCCGAAGTGCGCCTGAGTACGCAGCACGCGATCGAAGCCGGGTGAGGAAACCTCGAGCGTGTAGGCGCTCGGGATCGGGTCCTCGACATCGAGCAGCGCCGAGACCTCACGACTGATGCGCGCGCAGTCATCGAGCGTCACACCGGCCGGCTGGTCGACGAACAGACGCACCACCGCATGGGCCCGGCCGGCGGAATAGTCCAGCTGGACGAGCTCGTAGCCCAGGCGCTCGAGCAAGGGCTCGATGAGGGCGATGAGCCGCTCGCGCAAGGTCCCCGTCAAGATCGTAAATCCCCTCGAGGCGCCGCTGGCGCCCTAACCAAACAAAAATGGGCCTTAAGGCCCACCCAAAAAGAAAAAGCCCCGCGGGGGGCTTTCCACTCGTGTTCTCCTCGGGGGTGCCGCAGCTCCATCGAAGGACCGCCGGCGGCACCGGCCACCCACCCCCCACGCTCAAACCCGCAGGGGGCCGCGCATTCTACCGGAACTGGCGGCGGAGGGAACAGGCTTTGAGGCGGCGCGTCGGGTGTCTTCCCAGGGCAACCACCCTGGACCTGTATAGACAGGTTCAGGCCCATCGATGCATGATGGCGCCCTGCCGGCACATCTTCGAGGCGCCCATCGAATGTCGCTCCAGGCCGCCGCAGCGCGCTACCTGCAGGTGAAGCACTTCATTCTCCAGCAGATCGCCAGCGGCGCCCTCCCCGCGGGGGCACGGGTGCCCTCGGAGAACGAGCTGACCCGCACCCTGGCCATATCGCGCATGACCGCAAATCGTGCACTGCGCGAGCTGGCTGCCGATGGCGTGCTGGTGCGCGTCGCCGGTGTCGGGACCTTCGTCGCCGAGCAACGGGTGCACGCTCATCCGCTCGAGGTCCGGAACATTGCGGACGAGATCCGCGCGCGTGGGCATGAGCATCGCACCAAGGTGCTGACGCTCGAAACGGTGAACGCCACGCGGGAGCTTGCCGAGCGCTGCGGCGTGCGGCCCGGCGCAGCGCTCGATCATTCGCTGCTCACGCACTTCGAGGACGGCACGCCGCTGCAGGTGGAGGAGCGTTACGTCAATCCGCAGGTGGCCCCCGGTTACCTGCAGAATGATTTCGCGCGCATCACGCCACATGAGTTCCTCATCCGCGTCGCACCGCTGCAGCGCGCCGAGCACACCGTGCGCGCGCTCGTGCCCGAGCAGCGCATCCGCCGCCTGCTCAAGCTCAAGAGCGGCGAGGCATGCCTGCTCATCCTGCGGCGCACCTTCTCGAACGGCCGTATCGCAAGTGTCGCCGACCTTTATCATCCGGGCTCGCGTTACGAACTCGCCGCCAACTGTCAGCCGAGGTCATCATGACTGCCCCATCCGCCCGAGCGCCGCTGCGTGCCCCGCGCGGCCCACAACTGTCGTGCCGCAGCTGGCTCACCGAGGCGCCGCTGCGCATGCTGATGAACAACCTCGACCCGGAGGTGGCCGAGCGGCCCTCCGAGCTCGTGGTGTACGGCGGCATCGGCAAGGCCGCACGCAACTGGCAGTGCTACGAGCAGATCGTAACGGCGCTGCGTGCGCTCAATGACGATGAGACGCTCCTCATTCAGTCGGGCAAGCCCGTCGGTGTGTTCCGCACCCATGGCGACGCACCGCGCGTACTCATCGCCAACTCCAACCTGGTGGCGCGCTGGGCGGACTGGGAGCACTTCAACGCGCTCGACAAGCGCGGGCTGATGATGTTCGGGCAGATGACCGCGGGCTCATGGATCTACATCGGCAGCCAGGGCATCGTGCAGGGCACCTACGAGACCTTCGTCGAGATGGGCCGCCAGCACTATGCCGGCAGTCTTGCCGGCAAATGGATCCTCACGGCGGGGCTTGGCGGGATGGGCGGCGCGCAGCCGCTCGCCGCGACGATGGCCGGTACATCCATGCTGGCGATCGAGTGCCGTCCGGAGCGCATCGCCAAGCGCCTGCAGACCAAGTACCTGGACGTCGAGGCGCGCAATCTCGATGAGGCGCTCGAGCTGATCGAGCGGGCGTGCGCGAGCGGTGTGCCGCGCTCGATCGGCCTGCTCGGCAATGCCTGCGAGGTGTTGCCCGAGCTGCTGCGCCGCGGCGTGCGACCGCACGCGGTGACGGACCAGACCTCCGCCCACGACCCGGTCAACGGCTACCTGCCGGCCGCGTGGAGCCTCGAGAAATGGGATCGACTGCGTACGGCCGATCCGGCGCAGGTCGCGCGCGAGGCGCGCGCCTCGATGCGGACGCACGTCGAGGCGATGCTCGAGTTTCAGAAGCTGAATGTTCCGGTGTTCGACTACGGCAACAACATCCGCCAGGTCGCGTTCGATGAGGGCCTGAAGGAGGCCTTCTCCTTCCCCGGCTTCGTGCCGGCTTACGTGCGCCCGCTGTTCTGTCGCGGCGTGGGGCCGTTCCGCTGGGTGGCGCTGTCGGGGGATCCCGAGGACATCTATCGAACGGACGCGAAGGTGCGCGAGCTCATCCCGCAGGATGCGCACCTGCACCACTGGCTCGACATGGCGCGCGAGCGCATCCGCTTCCAGGGCCTGCCGGCGCGCATCTGCTGGGTGGGGCTCGGTGACCGGCATCGTCTTGGGCTCGCCTTCAATGAGATGGTGGCGCGCGGTGAGCTCAAGGCTCCGATCGTCATCGGCCGCGACCACCTCGATTCCGGCTCGGTCGCAAGTCCCAACCGTGAGACCGAGGCGATGCGCGATGGCTCGGACGCAGTCGCGGATTGGCCGCTGTTGAACGCGCTCCTGAACACTGCGAGCGGAGCGACGTGGGTGTCGATCCACCATGGCGGCGGGGTCGGCATGGGCTACTCGCAGCATGCCGGGGTCGTAATCGTCTGCGACGGCACTCCCGCGGCAGCGCGCCGCATCGAGCGCGTGCTGTGGAACGACCCGGCGAGCGGGGTCATGCGCCATGCCGATGCGGGCTACGACGGCGCCATCGAATGCGCGCGCACGCACGGATTGAATCTGCCCTTCCTCACTGCGCAAGCGTAGCGGCTGGCCCCGTGCATCAGCCGCTCAAGCTCTGGCGCAACGCGCAGCTCGCCACCTGTGATGAGGCGGCGCGGCGCATTGCGCGCGGAGCGCTTCTCACCCGTGGTGCGCGCATCGAGTGGGTTGGCGAGCAAGAGGCGCTGCCACCTGCCGCTCCCGATGAGGTCCATGATCTTGGCGGCGCATGGGTCACGCCGGCGCTCATCGACTGCCATACGCACCTGGTATTCGCGGGAACACGTGCCGGCGAGTACGCCGAGCGGCTGCGCGGGGCTTCCTACGAGCAGATCGCGCGCGCCGGTGGTGGCATTCTCTCCACGGTGCGCGCCGTGCGCGCGGCGAGTGAGCAGCAGCTCTTCGATGAAAGCGTGCCGCGCCTGGCGGCGCTCATGGCAGAAGGCGTCACCGCGCTCGAGATCAAGTCGGGCTACGGACTCACCCTCGCCGATGAGGCGAAGATGCTGCGCGTCGCGCGCGCCCTCGGGCGCGCCTTCCCGGTCACGGTGCGCACGACGCTGCTCGCCGCCCACACGGTGCCGCCGGAGTATCGCGGGCGGGCGCAGGAGTATGTCGAGGTCATCGCGCGCGAGTGGCTGCCGACCCTGCTCGCCGAGGGACTCGTCGATGCGCTCGATGTGTTCTGCGAGAGCATCGGCTTCAGTGTTGACCAGGCGCAAACCTTGTTCGCAGCGGCGCGCGCGCTCGGTGTGCCGGTGAAGATGCACGCCGAGCAGCTCTCCAATCTCGGTGGCACATTGCTCGCGGCACGCCACGGCGCGCTCTCCTGCGATCACCTGGAGTACGCCGGAGCCGCGGAGGCCGCGGCCCTCGGCGCCGCAGGGACCGTGGCGGTGCTCCTGCCGGTCGCGTTCTACTGCCTGGCGGCCGAACGCGCGCCCCCAGTCGCGGCGCTGCGCGCAGCGGGTGCGGCGATGGCGGTGGCGAGTGACTGTAATCCGGGCTCCGCCCCGGGCGCGTCGCTCCTCACCGCCATGAGCATGGCAACACGGCTCTTCGGGCTCACCGCCGAGGAGGCGCTGCTCGCCGTCACGCGTCATGCGGCGCGCGCGCTCGGGCTCGGCGGCTCGCATGGTGCGCTCGCAGCAGGACACGCAGCCGACTTCGTGGTGTGGCAGGTGGGCGCCCCGGAGGAGCTCGGCTACTGGATAGGTTTCAACCCACGGCGGACCGTGGTCCGTGGCGCGGAGGTACTGCGATGGCCGAATCAGACATCCTGAGACTCGGCGCACGGCCGCTGCGCCTTGCGGAGCTGCGGCGGGTGTACGAAGGGCCGGTGACGGTCGGCATCGCACCCGAGGCGCTGGGTGCGGTGCGCGCCGCGCACCTGCTCACCGCGCGGCTCGCAGCCGCCGAGACGCCGGCCTACGGTATCAACACCGGGTTTGGGCTGCTCGCCAACACTCGCATAGCGCCCGCTCAGCGCACGCTCCTGCAACGCAACATCATTCTCTCGCACAGCGCGGGGGTCGGCGCGCTCCTCGATGACTCGAGCGTGCGGCTCACCCTGGTGCTGAAGCTCGCGAGCCTGCTGCAGGGCTTCTCGGGAGTGAGCGAGTCGCTGATACGGTTTCTCGAGCGTTTGATCAATACCGGGCTCCTGCCCTGTGTGCCCGCTCAGGGCTCGGTGGGCGCCTCCGGGGATCTGGCGCCGCTTGCGCACTTGTCGCTGGCGCTTATCGGCCTCGGCCAGCTGCGCCGCCATGGCGAGGTGTTACCCGCTGCCGAGGCACTGGCGCAGGAGGGCCTCACTCCGCCTGCCCTCGGCCCCAAGGAGGGACTGGCACTCCTCAACGGCACGCAGGTGTCGACCGCATTGGCGCTCGCGGGCCTTTTCGAGCTGGAGAAGGTCTACGCCGCGGCGGTGGTGACCGGCGCACTGTCGGTGGATGCGCTGCAGGGGAGCGATGTGCCCTTCGACCCACGCATCCAACACCTGCGCGGCCACGAAGGTCAGGCGCGCGTCGCGCACCTGTATCGGGAGCTGCTCGCGGGCAGTGAAATCCGCGAATCGCATCGTACCTGCACGCGCGTGCAGGATCCGTACTCGCTGCGCTGCCAGCCGCAGGTCATGGGTGCCTGTCTCGACCTGATGTCACAGCAGGCCGCAACGCTCACCACCGAGGCCAACGCCGTCACCGACAATCCGCTCATCTTCAGCGACAGCGGCGAGGTGCTCTCGGGCGGAAACTTCCATGCGGAGCCGGTGGCGTTTGCGGCCGATGTCCTCGCTCTTGCCTGCGCAGAGATAGGCTCGATCGCCGAGCGGCGCATTGCGCTGCTGGTCGATCCGAACATGAGCGGGTTGCCGGCCTTCCTCGCCCCCGACAGCGGGGTCAACTCCGGCTTCATGCTGGCACAGGTGACCGCAGCGGCGCTGGTCGCGGAGAACCGCATGCTGTGCCACCCGGCGAGCATCGACAACATTCCGACCTCAGCCAACCAGGAGGACCACGTCAGCATGGCGACCCATGGCGCCCGGCGGCTGCGCGAGATGACCTCCAATGCATTGAACATCGTGGCCATCGAGTTCCTCGCCGCCTCTCAGGGCATCGACTTGCGTGCGCCCCTCAAGACCTCTTCACGGCTCGCGACGGTGCACGGCGCCTTGCGCCTGAAGGTACCTTTTGCCGCCACCGACCGGCTGCTCGCGCTCGACATCGAGGAGGCCGCCGCGACCGTGCGGCGCGCCGAGGTGCAGTGCCAGGCCAACTCCTTGTTGCCGAGTTACCGCTGAGGCGCGCACACACGATTGCAAACGAGCCGCCTGCGGCGGCATTCTGTTAAATCGATCGGAAGAGCCCGGCAAGTCAGCCGGCGGTGGGCCTCCCAAGCAAATGGGCGCACGCGCATTTCCGGCTTCCCGGCGCAGCGTGGGTTCGAGGCTAGCCTGAACGCTGCCACAGCCATATTTTGTAGCCGTGCAAGCGACGCGCCGGCCGCGGCGGCGGTCGCAATTGACCTGCCGACCTCGTTAAGTGCTGGCGATGCGGCCGCAAAATCCAGCGGCACGCACTTGTCGAGCCTCAGGCTGGCGCGCACTCCGCCGGCTTCGGTTGTTCCACCTCGCCGGATTGCTGCTCGCGCTTGATGCGCTCGTAGATTTCCTCGCGGTGCACGGCGACGTGTTTTGGCGCATTGATTCCGACGCGCACCTGGTTCCCTTTGACCCCCAGAACCGTAATGGACACGTCGTCACCAATCATGACGGTCTCGCCGACACGTCGTGTAAGAATGAGCATCTTCCATATCCTCTGCCGTTCTAGTTTTAGGTTTGCGGAAGCGAACGCAGTTCACCCCCAGCCCCTTCTTTTTGTTTGTGAAGCGTACTTTGTCGAGCGTAGCCGGAAACGGGAACAAAAGAAAATACTAACGTTGCAGGTCGGACCTGGCTTGAACGGCTGCGCCATCAAGCCCGGAACGACTAGGCTGTCGTCGGCTCCAACAGATGCCGCAGCGCCACAGCCGCCGCCCCCGCCTCGGGCCCCACGAGCAGGTGCACGCAATTCGGGCGCAGCACCGCCACACCGCGCAGTCCCAGAGCATCGAGCCGCGTGCGGTCGAGCCGCGCGGCATCCCGGATCTCGAGGCGCACGCGGCTCGCCGCCGCCGTGAGACTACGTACGTTGTCGCGTCCGCCGAGGGCAACGAGGAGCGCCGCGGCATCGCCGCGCCACGCAGCGCCGGGTGTTTGTGCGGTAACCGTCCGCCGCGCGAGCGCAGGCTCACCGCTCTGCAGCGCCGCGCGAATCTCACCGGCGAGTTGATCGGCGGTGGTTCCAACTACTACCTGCAGCGCCTCCGGCGAGGGGCGCACGATGCCGCGGGCGCCGAGCTGCCGCAGCGCATCGGCATCGACGAGAGTCTGGCTCTTGACCGTAAGCCGCAGCCGGGTCGTGCAGGCATCTACCGAGCGCAGGTTGCCGCCGCCGCCTAGAGCCCCGATCCATGCCCCGGCCCGCGCGGCCGGCGCGAGAGGTGCCGGCGCGGCTGCCGCCTCGCCGGCATCACGCCCAGGGGTCTTGAGATCGAAGCGCACGATGACGAAGCGAAACAACACATAGTAGAGCGCGAAGTAGCCAGCTCCAAGCGGCAGCAGCCACAGCGGGCGCGTGGCCAGGCGGAAGTTCAGCACGTAGTCGATGAGCCCGGCCGAGAAGCCGAAGCCGAGCCGCACGTGCAGCGCATTCGTGAGGATAAACGCGATGCCGGTGAGCAGCGCGTGTACCGCATAGAGCGCCGGTGCGAGAAACATGAAAGTGAATTCGATCGGCTCGGTAACTCCCGTGAGAATCGAGGTGAGCGCAATCGAGCCGAGAAGGCCGCCGACCACGCGGCGCCGCTCGGGCAGCGCGCAGTGGTACATCGCCAGACACGCTGCCGGCAGACCGAACATCATCACCGGGAAGAACCCCGACATGAAGACCCCGGCGCTAGGGTCGCCGGCGAAGAAGCGCGTCTGGTCGCCCGTGACACCGTGATACTCCCCGAGCAGGTACCAGGCGATGTTGTTGATGATGTGGTGAAGACCAGTGACGATTAGCAGGCGATTGAGCACGCCATAGGCGAACAGGCCGAAAGAGCCCGCGTTGAGGACCGAACGGCTGAGCGCGTCCATGCCCTGCTCGAGGTGCTGCCACTGCGTGCCGAAGGCGACCGCCAGCCCGAGCCCACCGAGACCGCTCACGATCGGCACGAAGCGGCGGCCGCCGAAAAAGCTCAGGTAACTCGGCAGCGTGATGTTGTAGAAGCGGTTGTAGAGCGCGCCGGCCATGAGTCCCGAGAGGATTCCGACCGGCACGGTGAGTCGCGCGAGCTCGTGCGATTTGTAGGCCGCGACGGCAAGCTCGCGGGCGCGGCCGCTGACATCGGCGAGCGCCTCGGGCGGCACGGTGATGAGCACCTCGGCTCCGCGCGTGGCCACGAGGTACGCCACCACGCTCGCCAGTCCCGCCGCGCCGTGGTTCTCGCGCGCGAGACCCACCGCGACGCCGATCGCGAACAGCAGA
Organism: Steroidobacteraceae bacterium; assembly: GCA_035639195.1. Lineage (GTDB taxonomy): Bacteria > Pseudomonadota > Gammaproteobacteria > Steroidobacterales > Steroidobacteraceae > 13-2-20CM-66-19. The sequence continues at coordinate 26,532 of DASQYM010000008.1, read as the reverse complement.
CCGAGATTGCCGAAGATCGCCTGCCCGGCGGCGGTCATCGAGGCGGAATCGAACAGGTCCGGCTGCCCGAGGCGTAGCAGGAGTCCTGCGATGGGCAGTACGGCGATCGGCAGCATCAACGCGCCGCCGATCTTCTGCAGGCTCGCGAGCGCTCCCTTCATGCCGGCACCTCGACGGCAGCGGGCAGTGCGGCGGCGAGCGCACGCACCGCGGCGGCGGTCGGTAGCTTCAGCGCCTCCTCGGCGAGCGCGCGACAGTCACTCAGCGAGACGCTCCCGATACGCGCCTTCAGCTGCGGGATGACGGCAGGGACCACCGAGAGCTCATTTACCCCGAGCCCCACGAGCAGCGGCGCGGCGATCGGTTCGGAGGCAAGGCCACCGCAGACCGCGGCGTGGCGGGCATGGGCGCGCGCGCCTTCGGCCGCGCGCGCGATGAGACGCAGCACGGCGGGGTGCAACGCATCGAGCCGCGCGGCGAGCCGCGCGTTGCCGCGGTCCATGGCGAGTGTGTACTGCGTGAGATCATTGGTACCGATCGAGAGAAAATCCGCCACCGCCGCGAGGCGCTCGGCGAGCAGCGCCGCGGCCGGCGTCTCGATCATCACACCGAGAGCAATCGACTCGCTTCGCCCGAGCTCGTCGCGCACCTCCTCGAGCACCCTCCGCACCGCCTCGATCTCCTCGAGGTCGGTGATCATCGGCAGTAGCACCCGGCAGAGCGCCGGGCCGCGCACGCCAAGCACCGCGCGCAGCTGGGTGCGCAGCAGCTGCGGCCAGGCGAGGCTTGTACGAATACCGCGCAAGCCGAGTGCCGGGTTCTCTTCACGCGGCATCGGCAGATAAGCGATGGGTTTATCGCCGCCGGCATCGAGTGTACGGATGGTGAGCGGAAGTTTGCCGAGCGCATCGGCGATCTTCTGATACTGCGCGGTCTGCTCCACCTCGCTCGGTGGAGTGAGACGGTCGAGGAACAGAAACTCGGTGCGCAGCAGCCCGCAACCCTCCGCGCCGTTACGTACGGCGGCCTGCGCCTCGGCAACGGAGCCGATGTTGGCGAGCACCTCGATGCGCACCCCATCCGCGGTACGGCACTCACGCTGCGCGGCCGATGCGAGCGCCGCACGCTGCACCGCGCTCGCGGCCAGGCGCGCCCGTGCGGCCATCAGCCGTGCCTCACCCGGTGCCACCTCGAGCACACCGCCTGCGGCATCGAGAATCACCTCGGTGCCGTCAGGCACCGCAAGCACCTGCGCACCCAGCGCGACGAGTGCAGGGATTCCCATGGCGGCGGCCAGTATGGCCGCGTGCGAGGTCGGGCCGCCCGCCGCCATGGCGATGCCGGCGAGACGTGCGCCATCGAGCGAGATGAGCTGCGAGGGCAAGAGCTCCCGTGCGATGACGATCGCCTGCTCGGGAAGTGCCGCCTCAGGTCCAACCGCCTCCCCTGCGAGGGCGAGCAGCACCTGCGTCTCCAGATCAAGCAGATCATCGACGCGCTCGCGCAGACGCGCATCGTCAAGTGCCCGCAGGGTATCGGCGCTGTCGTGCACCGCGGCGCGCCACGCGGCGCCCGCACTGCGCCCGGCATCGATCGCAGCGCGTGCCGCAGCGATCAGCTCCGGATCATCGAGCAGCTCGAGGTGTGCCGCCGCGATCTCCCGGGCCGTACCCGTTGCATCGTTCGCCGGCGTCGCGAGCGCCGCGCGCTCGAGCCGCGCACGCACCGCAGAGCGCGCACGGTCGAGCGCGGCATGCTCTGCGGCCGCTCCGGCTCCCGCCTCGCGCACGCGGACCTCGGGGCGCTGCAGCTGCCGCGCTCGGCCGACCACAAGTCCCGGACTCGCCGCGACACCACGCAGGACCCCGCATGTCATGGCCGCGTGGGCTGCGGGTGACTCTGCGAGCTGTGTGGTCGCGATCTCGGCCGCGGCAGGCGCGAGAGCTACCGGGGGCACGCGCCGCGGCGAAGCGGCGGGAGAAGCGCTCGCGTGCGCGTTGAAGATACCGGTGAGCGCGTTGAGCGCGTTGTGCGCATCCGGGCCGCTGGCGCGAATCTCGACCTCCTCGCCATGGCGCACGCCAAGACCCATGAGAGCCACGGTGCTGCGCGCATTGGCCTCACGGCCGCGCGCGATCAGGCGTACATCCGCCGCAAGCGAGCGCAGTGAGGCCGCGAGCAGCGCCGCCGGGCGCGCATGGATGCCGTGCTCGAAGCTCACCGTCAGGCGGCGCGCCGCGGCCGCCGCAGAAGCTGCGTTGCCACGGCTCGAGTCATCGGGCAGTGCGTCTTGCAGCGCGAGTTCCATGAGCCGCTCGCCGAGCGCGACTGCGCGATCGACCGTCCGCCCGCGAATCGCCCAGCCACTCTCGGACGTGACGATGATCGGTGTCAGGACACTGCGTACGCGCTGCGCGAGAAAGTCGAGGTCGAAGCTCAGCAGCGGCTCGCCGGCGCGCACCCGCGCGCCCTGGCTGACGTGCGCCTCGAACCGCTCCCCGCCGAGCCCCACGGTATCGATGCCGACGTGCAGGAGAATTTCACATCCCGCAGCGGCGCGCAGGGTTACGGCGTGCCGTGAAGCGGGCAGCAGCACGACCTCGGCGTCACAGGGAGCATGCAGCGTCCCCTCGGTCGGATCGATGGCGACACCGTCGCCGGGCAGACGCGCGGCGAACACCTCGTCGGGCACCTCATCGAGCGGCGCACTCCAGCCGGCGAGCGGCGCGAGCAGCGTCAGTGTGGCGGTCGGCTTCATGGCGAGAGCTGCACCCAGTCGATCGCCCACAGCGGATCGAGTGCGCGCTGCGTGAAGCTGAAGCAGAGCGCATGGGTGCCGCGCAGCGCGGGCAGCGCTGCCGCAGGCAACACCGTGACGGCATCATTGCCGGCCGCGGGTGCAAGCGGCAGCACCGCGAGCGGCTCGCCCTCGCAGGAATCGAGACGCACCTCGAGCTCGCCCGCCGAGGTGCGCGGGGGCCGCAGACGAATCGCCTCGACGTCGTGGCCGATCTGAAAGTTGAAAGGCACCTGGCCGACCGCCGCCGTCAATTTGCGCGCGCCGGTCAGCTCGGCGGCCGGCAGCATCCAGCAGGGATTCTCGATGTCGATGAGAAACACCGCGCGCGGTCCCTCGAGCGGCGCATCATCCTCGAGGTTCAGAACCAACTTGTCCGTACAGGTGGCGAGATCCTGACTCATGCGCCGGTCCCAGGCACCGAGCGCGCGCGGCGGCGCGAACACATCGGCAGAAAAGGCAATCCCGAGCGCGCGGTAACGGTCGAACTCGAGTGGCAGGCGCCGCTCGAAGTCGGCGTAGTCGCGCCTCTGGGCCGGCGACCAGGCGATCTCCGCCAGTGCCGCCGCGCGCGGCCAGCTCATGTAGGCGGCCTGCTGCTCGGTGCGTACGTGCTCGGTCCAGAGGTTGGCCTGCACCCCGAGCACACGTCCGGCCATCGCCGCGAGTGGCCCGGGAAGCGGATCGAAGCGATACACCCGCGCGAGCGAGACGATCTCGCCTCTCCCCGGCGGCTCCTCGGGACCCGGACCCTGACGAAAGTCGAGATACAGCGTCGGTGCGGGGGACAACACCGCATCGTGGCCGCTCGCGGCGGCGGCGATGGCGCCATCGACGCCGCGCCACGACATCACGGCCGCACCCGGCGGCAGGCCGCCCTCGAGTATCTCGTCCCAGCCGATCAGACGGCGGCCGTGCGCCTGCAGATATCTCCCCATGCGCTGAGTGAAATAGCCCTGCAGGGCCTGCTCGTTCGACACGCCGAGCTCGCGCATGCGTACCTGCACGCGCGGTGAGGCTTTCCACTGGTCCTTCACGGCCTCATCGCCGCCCACATGGATGAATTCACCCGGAAAGAGCTGCATGACCTCCGCGAGCACGTCCTCGAGAAAGGAGAAGGTGGACTCTTCCACGTTGTAGAGATTGGTGAACACGCCCCAGTCGGCGGGCACCGCGCGCAGCGGATGCTCCGTGACGCCGAGGCTCGGGTAGGCGACGATCGCGGCACTCGCATGCCCGGGCATGTCGATCTCCGGGACGATGGTGACGTAACGCTCGCGGGCGTGCGCGACGATCCGCCGCACATCCTCCTGGGTATAGAAGCCGCCGTACAGGCGGGGGCGGCCGGTCGCGGGATCGATGTCGTGTCGCGCGGCCGCGCCCGCTTCCACCCGCCAGGCGCCAACGGCGGTGAGACGCGGATACTTGCGGATCTCGAGTCGCCAGCCTTGATCGTCGGTCAAGTGCCAGCCGAGAACATTCAGCTTGTGCAGCGCCATCCAGTCGATGTAGCGCATCACGAACTGCGGCGACTGGAAGTGGCGCGCCGAATCGAGCATCAATCCGCGCCAGCGGAAGCGCGGCGTGTCGCGGATGAGCGCGGCGGCGAGCTCGATCTCGGCGTGCGCAGCCGGTGCACTGCAGAGTTGCCACAGGGTGACAGCGCCATAGAACAAGCCCTGCGGCTCGCGGGCCGAGACCGTAACCGCTTCCGGGGAGACATCGAGCTGGTAGCTCTCCGGGCTCGTGCCGGCAGCCTGCGGATCGAGGCGGAACAGGATGGCATGTGCGGGTACGCTCGAGGCCGCCGCCTCTGCCGGCGTCAGCTTCTGCACTCTGAGCGCGATGCCGTGACTCGTACGCAAGAGCTCGGTGAAGTACCTGGCGATGCGCTGCGATTGCGCATCGGCGGTCGCGTACACCTCGGTACGCCCGCGCAGCAGGAAGTGCCCGGGGGCGGAGCTGACGCTCGCGGGAAGCGGAATGACACTGACGTCGGCTCTCGCCGCACCCGGCGGACCTGCGAGTGCGGTTGCGGCGATGACACCCGCCGCCACGAGGCGCAAGCGCACGAGCGCGACGCAACGCATCACTTGCGCGGCTGCAGTCGCTGGGCGAGCTGCGCCTGCAACCGCTCGGCATCGGCGGGGGCGAGCTGCCCAAGGACTCCGCGCCGGGGCTCGGGAATGTGTGCCGTCACCGCCTCCTGCGGGCCGAACACGTAGTGCTCGAAGAGCGCGCGCCACGCAGCGCGGGCCGGCTCGGGAAGCTGGCGGATGCTGAGCATCGCGTGCAGCAGGCTGTCGTAACCGGAGACGCTTCCGAGCGGTGCTCCGCTCGCATGCCACCAGTAGTTCACGAGCACGTTCAGCGAGTCGAGCGATTCGACGTTGTGCCACCAGAGCGGCGGAATGAACATCGCATCGCCGGGGCCAAGCTCGGCCGAGCGCGCCTGTGCGAGCGCCTCGCGGAAGCGCGGAAAGCGCGCGAAGTCCGGTGCATGCAGCTGCACGAGACTCATCGGCGCTCCGGTCGGCGCGTAGTCGAGGGGGCCCACGTAGAGATTGGCGATCTGCGCGGGCGGAAACAGCGTGAAGCGGCGCCGACCGAGTACCACGCAGCCGACATTGAACCACTCATCGAGATGCGTCGGGGTGGTGAGGGCATTGCCGAGCCAGATGCGCGGCTGCGCGGCGGGGTGCGCGAGCGGCAAGGGATTGGCCGCGGCAAAGCCGGGCAGGCACTCCCCGAGCGGCGCGCTCTGCACGGCCACCGCCGGGGCGCGGGCATGCCCGGCGTAGCGCAGCGCCTGCTCGGCGATGGCGGTGAGTGGCAGGCGGTTGCGGACGAAGTTGAAACCATTCAGCGCGTCGCGGTAGAAGATCCGCCCCTCGATCTCGGGCGCAGTCATGATGGCATCGACCGGCGTACCGCTATCGAGCTGCCGCAGATAGGCGATGAGGGCCCCCGGTGAGCTATGCGCGGCGGCAACGGCCGGCCAGTCGGTCACCAATCCGCGCAGCACCGCGGGCTCACCGCTCATCAGCACCTCGCGACGGATGAGCTCGACATCGCACGTGTCGAATTCGCGGATCGGTGCGGGAGCTTGCACGGCGACGGCCCCAGCCGCGGTTCCTGCCGCTACCAGAAGTAGGCCTGCAACGCAGGCCCACGCCGCCGCAACGGGATGCGGGCCAGCACGCTCTTGTGGTCTGGATAGTTCCCGGCGCTGCGCTGGATGAGGTTGTCGATCTCCTCCATGCGGTAGCGCGACTCCTGGGCGGTCGGGGCCCGCAGCTCCTGCTGGTCGGGGAAAACTCCCATCCCCGCCATGAGCGCAAACCACGAGAACACAGGGTAACCGCGTCCGATCACCTGCTGCCGCACTCCGGGCACGATGCTCTTGCCGGTCATCCACAGCGAGTAGAGCTTCTTCAGATCATCCGAGAGGTTCAAATTCGCCGCATTGTCACGCCAATACTCGGTGTCAGCGCGGGTGTTGGTCTTGTAGTGCGTGACGATGTAGTCGCGGATGCCTTCGAAGTGAGCGTTCATGAGCGCATTGAAACGCTCGTGCGCGGCCTCGCTCAGGTCCCCCTTCTCCAGAAACGCGGCGAAGGTGGTGGCGGTTTGCTGAATGAAGAGCAGCGCCGTCGCCTCGAGCGGCTCGATGAAGCCCTGGCTGAGGCCCGCCGCGAGGCAGTTGCGGTTCCAGTGTCGCGTGACCCGTCCGATGCGCATCTTGAGGTGGCGCGCCGGCACATCCGCCTCGAGCAGCCCGAGATGCTCGCGCAACTCGCGCTCCGCCTGCTCGGCATCGCAATAGCGGCTGCTATATACGTAGCCGTTGCCATAGCGGCTGGTGAGCGGGATCTTCCATGCCCAGCCGTGCCGCAGCGTGGTCGATACGGTCTCGCACGGGATGGTCTCATCCATCGGCGTCGGCAACGCGACCGCTGCGTCGTTGAAGAGATTCTCCGCGAAGCTCACCCAGGGGGTGTGCAGCGCCTTCTCGATCAGCAGACCCGCAAACCCGCTGCAGTCGACGAAGATGTCGGCGCCGTAGGTCTCACCTTCGCGCGTAGCGACCGAGGCAATGTTGCCATCCGCAGCGAGCGTCGCGTGGGTCACGTGGCAGCTCTGGTAGCGCACGCCGCGTGCGCGCGCCTTCTTCTGCAGAAACTGCCCGAGGAGTACCGCATCGAAGTGATAGCCGTGCCAGATGTCGAACGGGAAGGTTTCCGGCGCCTTCGGTGCGCGGCGCTCGCGGGCCAGGCGTGTGGCGATGAAGAACCGGTCCGGATGCGCGTGGAGATCCGCTCCCTGCACGCGCGCCTCGACGTTGTGCACGAAGTGACTCATGGTGAGGTTGTCGAGCATCGAGGCAAAGGGGTGGAAATAGCTCGTGAACCCCGGCCGGGTCGACCAGCCCGCGAAGGTGATGCCGGACTTATAGGTGGCATGACAGGCCGGCATCCACTCCGATTCCTCGATCCCGAGCATATCGAAGAAGCCGCGCAGCCAGGGTGTGGAACCCTCGCCGACACCGATGATGGGAATCGCCGGCGACTCGAGCAGCGTGATGTCCACACCGCGGCTGATGAAGGAGCGCGCGAGAATGAGCGCCGTCATCCAGCCCGCCGTGCCCCCGCCGACGATGACGATGCGGCGCAGGCCGGCGGGCGCTGCACCCGAGGGCTGCGAACTCGGCGGGCTATAGGAGTAGTTGAAGAGCGTCGCGGTTGTCATGGCGAGTCCATCGCCGGCAGATGATGCACCTCACGGCGCCGGATGTGCCACAGCTGCGGCTCGCCGGGGCGGGCACCGGCCCGCCCCGGTTGATCCGTGCGCCCTCAGAACCTCGCGCGCAGCGTCAGGTAGTACTGACGTCCGTTCTTGTAGAACGCGCGCGGCTGAGTGGTGTCGAGCGCGTAGTACTTGAGCGTCGGATTGTTCAGGTTCTGACCATCGAGGTTCACGCTGAGGTTGTCGTTGAAGATCCACGCCAGCGATGCGGCGAGCGTGCCGATCGAATCCTGCGTGAACGCCGTGCTGCGATCGAGTCCGCTGTAGAACGCCGAGCGGTAGTTGTAGGAGACGCGCGCACTGAAGTGCGCGTTCTCGTAGTAGCCGCTCACGTTGTAGACGTTCTTGGACGCACCCACCAGGCGGCTGTCGCCGGCGGAGGGTCCAGTGGTCGGCACACCCTCGGTCTGCTTGGCATCGGTGTAGGTGTAGTTGACGTCGATACCGAAGTTACCGAAGGCCTGCTGGTAGGCGAGCTCGATGCCCTGGGCGCGTCCCTGAGCATTGACCGGCACCGTGAGATTGTACGGCACCACCAACCCTGCGGGCGGAAGTGCCGAGCCGAAGGAAAGGTAGCTCTGGGTTTCGCTGCCGTAGCTGATGTAGTTCTTCAGATCCATGTAGAACAGTGTGGCCGACAACAGCGAGCGCGGCGCGAAGTAGTACTCGAGGCCCGCGTCGTAATTGTTCGAGCGGATGGGTTTAAGGTACTGATTGCTGGCCGAGCCCGTACCGGTGCAGGGATTGTTGGCGGGCGGCGGGCAGTAGACATTGCCAGGTGGCGTGAGGCTCGTGGTACCAGCGAGCGCCGAGTAGTCCGGGCGCGTCATGGTCTCCGCTGCGGCCAGGCGCCCGACCAGCTCCGGGCTGAACTGCCAGCGCAGGTTCGCACTCGGCAGCACATCGTTGTAGGACTGGTCTACCGGCACGGCCTGGTAGGCGCCGAAGAGCGAGCCAGCGGCCACGACGTTCGGCGTGCCCGCGGGGCAGACCGGTGTCGACCCCGGTACATTCACGAAGCAGTTGAGCGCAGCATAGGTGATGGTGTCTTCCTCGGTGTGCACGTAGCGCACGCCGATGTTCGCGCTCCACTGCTCACCCTTGAAATCGGCCTGGATGTAGGCGGCAGTATCGGGCTCGTGGAGCGAGAACCACTGCGGCGGATAAGCACGCTTCACCGGATCACGCTGCACGAGTCCCGGGCCGTTGTAGGCCGCGAGCTGTTGCGGCGTCCAGTACCACACCCCCGTCGGGATGCTGCTGCCGAAGGTGTTGTAGTTCGATGGATAGTTCGAGTAGGTCGTCGGATAGTTCGCCGGGTCAGCCCCACCCCCTGCCGGGCAGGTGGGCGTCACCGGGGTACAGCTGAAGGTCGGTCCCTGGGCGATCGAGCCGGTGGAGCTGCGGTCGTGCTTGGCGTAGCGGGCACCGAACCTCAGGTCCTTCCAGACTCCCGAGTCTGAGGCTTCGAACGTGGCGTCGAGCTTCGCCCAGGTCTCCTTATCGAGCGTATCGATGAACTGACCACCGAATATCCAGCCGAAGGCTAGATCCTCGGGGTGGCCCGGCGGGAAGGGCTGCGAGTAATTGACACCGGGCAGACCCCAGTCGGGGGGACGCGAAATACCGTTGAAGGTCCAGACGGCGCCCGCGCCCGTCCCCGGGGAGGTCTCGGACACGTTCTGCGTCGGGGTCTTGCCGTGGCCCTGAGACCACCCGACCTGTCCATCGAGGCGGAAATGCTGGGTGATGATGAAGTTACCATCGAGATTGATGAACGCGGAGTCCGCGGATTCGTCCGGGCGGGAAATCTGGTCATAGATGCCGTAAGAAGTTCCGGGGACGCCGGTGAAGGTGGCCTGCGTCAGCGTGTGGTCCTGCACCACGTAGCCGGGATCGGGCGCCTGGCCGGCACCGAAGCCGACGAAGTGCGTCGACCACATCAGATAGTTACGGTTGAAGTTCGGCGCCTCGAGTCTCGCGTAGAAGCCAGAGAGATCGAGCTTGACCGCATCACTCGGCTTCAACTCCATATTGAGCAGGCCACCGTAGCGCTTGCGCTCCTGGGTGAAGAGCGCCGCGCCGAGCAGGTCCGGATAAAACACGTTGGTAAGATCGGGGTGCGCGAGCGCGATCTTGCTGCCGGGCGCAATCTGGTCGTAGCCGAGAATCTCCGTGCCATCGCGGCGCAGATAGCGATCCTCGTAGAAGCCCTGCAGCAGGGTGCCGAAGGTCGAGTCGTCGTTCTTCCAGTTGGCGAGCGCGCTGAACTGCGGCGCGCCCTTGGAGGGCAGGTCCGAGTACACCGCGCCGGCGGAAAGCTGCAGCGTGAGCGGCTGACGGAAATCATCGAGCGGCTTGCGGGTGACGATGTCGACGGAACCTGCGACGCCACCCTCGACCAGCGATGCTTCCGAGCTCTTCTGCACCACGACCCGGCTCACGAGCTCCGAGGGCAGCAGCGTGTAGCTGACGCTGCGACCGACGGTGCCGGTCTGGTCGAGCACGAACCAGTCGCCGGAGGCGACGTTGTGGCCATCGATGAGTGTCTGGGTGAGGCTGGGGCCGGTACCGCGCAGACTGACGCGATCGTTCTCATCGAAACCACCTTCGTTGGCGCCGGCGGGGCTCACGGTGACCCCGGGCACGCGCTTCAGCGAGTCCGCGACGTTCTTGTCAGGCATCTTGCCGATGTCTTCCGCAGTAACCACCTCCACGACCGAGGTTGACTCTTTCTTGAGGGTCAGCGACTCCTCGAGCGCCGCACGAATCCCGGTGACCACGACCTCCTGGAGCTCATTGGATTTGGAGGCCGTCTGATCGCCGCCCGCCTGCTGCGCCTGGACTGCACTGTTGCGTCCGAACAGCGCCATCGCGACTGCCGTACCGATCAAAGTCGACCTTGCAATTCTCATGACTTGCTCACCCCCGCGTTATGGTCTGCAATTGCCTCGTCACGTCGTCCGGAGAAACTCCCTGGAGACCCTCGAAGGACGTCCCATCTGGTGGGACCTTTTAATGTCCAATATAGTACCACTTGTAATACGAGCACAACATCAGATGCGATGGTTACATAAGACTTACAGGTTTCCCCATGTAACCAATGTGTTACTGCAATCCGCGGGTATTGTCGCTACACTCAGTGGTATTGTACTGGTATTGGACGACTAGCAACTAACGCCAACGGAGTCAAGGGGTGGCAGCACTGTCGCAGCGCGTGGGCAAACTCGATCAGTCGAGTGGGCTGCCCCTTTACCAGCAGCTGCAGCGCGCGCTGCGTCAGGCGATCGAGACTCAAGTGTTGGGTCCCGATGATGCGCTGCCACCCGAGCGGGATCTGGCGACGCAGTTCAGCGTCTCGCGCATCACCGTGCGCAAAGCGATCGATGGGCTCGTGAGCGAGGGACTGTTGCTGCGCCGTCAGGGCTCGGGCACCTTCGTGCGCACACGCGTGGAGAAGAATTTCTCCAAGTTGACATCCTTCTCCGAGGACATGCGCGCACGCGGGCGCAATCCACGGAGCGTGTGGCTGCGCAGGTCCGCCGGTACTGTGACCCCGGAAGAAGCATTGACGCTGCGCGCAAGCCCAGGCACACCGGTGTACCGTTTCCACCGCATCCGCTTCGCGGACGATGTGCCGATGTCGCTCGAGTACGCCACGATTCTCGCGGCCTGCCTTCCCTCGCTCGATGCGGTCGAGTCCTCGCTGTACGTCGCGCTCGAGCGCGCCGGCAACCGCCCGGTGCGTGCGCTGCAGCGGCTGCGTGCCGTGTTATTCACCGCCGAGCAGGCCGAGCTGCTGCAGGCGCAGGAGAAAGACGCCGGACTGCTCGTCGAGCGGCTCGGCTTCCTCAGCGACGGCCGCGCCGCGGAGTTCACCCAATCCTATTACCGTGGCGACATTTATGACTTCGTCGCGGAGCTCAGCATCACCACGTGAGCACGCGCCCGGAGATGACCTGCATGTACCGCGAGGCCGCGCAGGCCCCGGAGACGGTCCGTGTGCAGCTTGCAGCCAACGCCGCACACGTCGCGCGGCTCGCCGAGCGGCTGCGCCGCGCGCCGCCGCGCGCGGTTGTCACCTGCGCGCGCGGTAGCTCCGATAATGCCGCGACCTTCGCACGGTACCTCATCGAGACGCGCCTCGGCCTACTCACCTCCTCGGCCGCGCCGTCGGTGAGCTCGGTGTACGAGGCGGAGACCGATCTCGCGGGCACGGTCATGCTGTGCATCTCGCAGTCGGGTGCCAGTCCCGATCTGCTCGCGGTGGTGAGCCGTGCGCGCGCGGCGGGCGCAAAGATCGTGGCGCTGGTGAACGTGGAGCGCTCGCCGCTGGCGGAGCTCGCCGATGAGCTGCTGCCACTGCATGCAGGCGCCGAGCGCAGCGTCGCGGCCACCAAAAGCTACATCGCATCTCTCGCTGCCATCGTGCAGTTGGTGGCGCAGTGGTGCGCCGACCGCGCGCTCACCGCCGCGCTCGAGCGGGCCCCGCAGCTGCTCGCGCGCGCCTGGCGGCTCGATTGGAGCGCGGCGGTGGCGCGACTCAGCACGGCAAGCAGCCTATACGTCATCGGCCGCGGGCTCGGCCTCGGGATCGCACAGGAGGCGGCGCTGAAGTTCAAGGAAACCTGCGGCCTGCATGCGGAGGCGGTGAGTGCTGCCGAGCTGCGTCACGGCCCGATGGCTCTGGTGCGTCCCGGATTCCCACTGCTGCTGTTCTCACAGAACGATGAGAGCCGCGCGGGCGTCCTCGAGCTCGCCAGCGAGCTCGCCAGGCAGGGAGCCGATCTGCTGCTCGCCGGCGCGCCGCTCGCGCACACCACCGAGCTGCCGACCGAAGCGGCGCATCCGGCGATCGAGCCGCTGCTCTACGCCCAGAGCTTCTATCGTATGGCCAATGCGCTATCGCTCGCCCGCGGCCGCAACCCCGATGCACCACCGCATCTGCGCAAAGTGACCGAGACGCTCTGATGAGTGTCGCGCTGGTCAATGGGCGGGTGTTGGGCGCGCAGGGCTTCGCACCTGACCAGTGCGTGCTCATCGAGCGCGGCCACATCCTCGATGTGCTGCCGGCCAACGACGCACGCTGCCGCGTGGCCGAGACGGTAGACCTCGGCGGTGGCCTGCTGCTGCCGGGGTTCATCGACGTGCAAGTGAACGGTGGCGGCGGCGTGCTGTTCAACGATGCGCCGACCGTCGAGTCGATCCGCGCCATCGGCGCCGCCCACCGCCGCTTCGGCACCACCGCTTTTCTGCCGACGCTGATCAGCGCCGACCTCGAGATCGTCGCGCGCGCGATCGCTGCAGTCCGCGGCGCCATCGCTGCCGGGGTGCCGGGCGTGCTCGGCATTCATATCGAGGGACCGTTCCTCAACGTCGCCCGCAAGGGCGTGCACGACCCGGCGAAGCTGCGCGAGCTCGATTCGAGCGCACTCGGGCTGCTGACATCGCTCCGGGGCGGACGCACGCTCGTCACGCTCGCGCCGGAGATGACGACACCGCAGCTCATCCAGCAGCTGGTCGCCGGGGGTGTGGTGGTCTCGGCCGGCCACACCAATGCGAGCTATGCCGAGATCCGCGCGGCGCTCGCGCACGGTCTCACCGGCTTTACGCATCTGTTCAACGCGATGTCGCCACTGAGCGGACGCGAGCCGGGCACGGTGGGCGCGGCGCTCGACGATCAGCGCAGCTGGTGCGGCATCATCGTCGATGGCGAGCATACCGACCCGGTCGTGCTGCGCATCGCCCTGCGCTGCAAGCCACACAATCGTTTCTTACTGGTCACCGACGCCATGCCGAGCGTCGGCACAACCCAGGGCTGGTTCGAGCTGCAAGGACGGCGGATCAGCGTCCGCGGGTACAGCTGCGTAGATGAGGACGGAAGGCTGGCCGGCTCCAACATCGACATGGCGAGCTGCGTGCGCAACGCAGTCGCCATGCTCGGGGTGTCCTTGCCTGAGGCGGTGCGCATGGCGAGCCAGGTGCCGGCCGAGTTTCTCGGCGTCTCGCAGGAATATGGGTGCATTGCCGCGGGGCAGCGCGCCAACCTGGTGCTCGCAGATGATGGGCTGAACGTTCGTGAAACCTGGATCGATGGGAAAGCCTCGCGCGAGCTGAATCAACCGCCGCCGGCGGGCTCCTGAAAGCCGCGCGCCCGCGCACGATAGTGGTCGCCATCGCGCAGGTAAGCAGCGCGCGGCAGCCGCTCCCAGCTCTCGGCGAAAGCCGCGAGCGCGCCGAGCTCGAGATCGAGCGTCGCAGCAGCAGCCGGCGCTGCAAGCAGTGCGTAGCCTCGGGAGCGCAGCTCGCTCTGCAGCGGCCGATGAGCATGCTGCAGCGCTGCTGAGCTCCTCGACATGGGTGTTAGGCTACCCCGAAAGACGGATCCTGTGGCGACCCGCCAGGGCCTCGCGCCACCGCATGACGCGTGCGATTCTCCTCGCAGCCACTTACCGGAGGCGATCGATGATCGAGCTTTATTACTGGACTACACCGAACGGCCACAAGATCACGATTTTTTTGGAAGAAGCGGCCCTTCCCTATCGCATCGTTCCCGTGAACATAGGCAGCGGCGCCCAGTTCGAGCCCGCGTTCCTCAGGATCTCCCCGAACAATCGCATCCCGGCGATCGTCGATCATGCGCCGGCTGATGGCGGCAAAGCGCTGTCGGTTTTCGAGTCGGGCGCGATTCTTCTGTACCTCGCGCAGAAAAGCGGCAAGCTTCTGCCGCAGGATGTGCGCGGCCAGGTCGAGGTGACGCAGTGGCTCTTCTGGCAGATGGCGGGCTTAGGTCCAATGGCCGGACAGAATCATCACTTCGCTCGTTATGCACCAGAGAAGATTCCGTACGCCATCGACCGTTACGTGAAGGAGACCAATCGCCTATATGGCGTGCTGAATCAACGTCTGAGCGATCGCCGCTACCTGGCCGGGGACTACTCGATCGCCGATATCGCGTGCTATCCCTGGATCGTGCCGTATGAGGCGCAAGGACAGCGCCTCGAGCAGTTCCCGCACCTGCAACGCTGGTTCGAGAGCATTCGCGAGCGACCCGCAACCGTGCGCGCCTACGCACGGGCCGCGACCGTCAACACGCAGGACACCATCACCGAGGAATCGAGACGAGTCCTCTTTGGACAGACTGCCCGCTGAGCGCACAGTGAGCTGGGTGCGCGCGGGTGCCCCCAGCACGCGCGCCGTGCTGCTGGCCTCGCTCATGCTGCTCCTGGCCGGCGCGGCGAGCGCCGCGGATGAGATGCGCGTCGATGGCGCTCTGCTGCAGCTCCAATTCGAGCGCAACGCGTTCGGCGGTGGAGGAGCGCAGATTCTGGAGTGGGTACGACGCTCCGCAGACATCGTCTCAGCCTATTACGGGCGCTTCCCGGTGACGCGGCTCACGGTCCGCCTTGTGCCCCAGGACGGTGCCGGTGTGCACGGCGGTAAGACCTTCGCCAACCCCGACGCTTACATCCGCGTGCAGCTCGGGCGAGAGGTCACGGCGCCGCAGCTGCTCGCCGACTGGGTGCTGGTGCACGAGATGACGCACCTCGCGCTCCCCGACACCGGCGATGCGCACGCCTGGCTTTCGGAGGGTCTGGCGACCTACGTCGAAGGCATCGCGCGAGTACAGGCGGGGAACCGCAGCGAGGTCGACGTGTGGGCGGAGGAAATGCGAGCCATGCCGCGCGGACTGGCCGAGCCCGGCGACCGCGGTCTCGATCACACGCACACGTGGGGGCGCACCTACTGGGGCGGGGCGATGTTCTGCCTGCTGGCCGATGTCGAGATCCGGCAGCGCACCGAGCTGCGCTTGGGGCTGCAGCACGCGCTGCGCGCGATTCTGCGCGAGAGCGGCGGGCTGGCGACCGACTGGCCGATCGAACGCGTGCTGCGTACCGGAGATGCCGCAGTCGGCACGAAGACGCTCGAGAATCTCTACGCGCAGATGAAGGACACCTCCACCAACCCCGATCTCATGGCACTGTGGCGCGAGCTCGGGGTGGTGCCCGAGGGCAATACGGTGAGGCTGATCGAGGATGCACCGCTTGCGCCCGTACGGCGGGCGATCATGAGCGCGCGCTAGCATCGGGACGGCCGCGGGCGGTGTGTGCGACTGCCGGTTAATGGTAAATCGTCGCTGCGAATCTGCACCGAGCGCAAACCGCCTGCAGCGCGTGGGCGCACGCCCTGGCGGCCCGAGTCGGTGCGTCCAGGCCGCGACAAGGCTCGTACGCTTGCGATGGCCTCCACGGGGCGACAATTCGAAACAGTTCCTGCTCGCGGCCGCGTTGCGGCGGGAGCGAGCTTCGTAGCATCATCTCCGGCAGCCATTGCACAGGGATCGGCATGAACCATCGCCTGCACCTCGCACTCCTCGCCGCCATCGGCGGCCTGCTGGCCGGCTGCGGCACCAGGACCGACGTGTCTCTCACCGGCAACACTCCCGCGCAGTACTCGCACGTATGGGTCACGATACAAGGGGTGTGGTTCAACACCAGTGGCACCGCGGGACCAGACGATGGCGGCTGGGTCAAGTTCTCTCTGTCGACGCCGAGCACCGTGGACCTCGTTGCGCAGAACGGCGGCAATCTCGGCAGCATTGCCAGCGGTCTGCGGATTCCGGCACGCACCTATTCACAGGTGCGTCTCATCCCCGTCGATTCTACGGCTCCCCTCGCCTCCTCCGCGCAGAACGCCGGAGCGCTTTACAACTTCGAAGCCGACTATGTCGACACTGCGGGAACGACGCAGCAGCTGCCTCTCGAGCTCCTGAACCCCGACAAGGGGATCGGTATCCCAACCTCACTCAAGGTGCCGGTGGCAAACATCAATGCTGGAGTCACGGGCACGAGCACAACCACCAGCACTCCAGGTGCGCTGCCGTTCGGCTCGAACTCGAGCACCTCCAATCCCTTCGGAACTACGACGGGCACCTCCAGCGCCTTGACTGCCACTACGACCACCACCACCGGCACGAGAGCGAACAATACCTTCGCGGTCGCATTCGATGGCACCAGCGACCTGGTACCCTTTCGCTTCGCGAGCAGCAGCAACGGAATACTCTGGAGCGCGCATGTGGCCGCCGCCTACGACCTCTCGCCAGCGAGTGGCATCTCGGGGCAGCTGAGCCTCACCAATATCACGACCAGCACCAGCGGTCTGCCCAACATCCGGGTGAGCGCCGAGACCCTCAGCGCGGATGGCACACGGTACATCGTCGTGAGCAGCACCGCGGTCCAGTCGGATGGGAGCTTTCTGCTCTACCCGCTTACGACGAATTCCTCCACGACCTCGCCGCTCACCTATGACGTGGTGATCCATGGTCCGGACATCGCCACCATCATCATCAAGGGCGTGCAGGTTCCGCGTCCTTCCAGCAGTTCGACGACCACCCACCAAGCGACGACGCTGACGACACCGACCACCTCCGTCATCATCCCGAGTACCACCACGACGACCACGGGCACAACCACCGGCACGAGCAGCGGCACGAGCACCAACACCGGCTCGACGAACACGAATGTGAACTCGGTGTCGATCGGCACGCTCACGCCACGCGCTGCGGCGGCAGCCCCGCCCACCAGTTACGCCGCCAACGTGTCCACTGCCCCCGGCGCTCTGCTTCCTGCCGGCGCGGTGGTGAACTTCTATCAGACCCTCGGGACCCAGGGCGCGGTGCCGTACGTGATCGAGTCGAGCCCGATCGATCCGTTCAATCAGGTGCTGTTCAATGACCAGGCCCTGTCATTGGGCACCATAGACTCGGGGACCTGGTCGACCAACGGCACGGTCACCGTGGTGAGCGCCGCACCCAAAGAGGGTGCCGGCACTTACCTCGTGGCGGCGTCGGCCCCGGGCTTCAGCGACGGTACACTCGAAGCGAAGACCTCGGTCTCGCCGCCGAAATCAGGCACGGCGATGGTCGTAGTGCCGGCTCTCGCACTCGAGTCTGGCGCCACGGCGGGGTCGCTGTCCGCCACGGTGGTGGCTACCGCTCCGGGCAAATACGACCAGGGGCAGCTGATGCTGAGCCACAATGGCGCGCTGGTAGCCGCTGCATCGCTCGATGCGGTCTTGAAGCAGGGCACCGGCGGTATCGTCACGGTGCCAGGTCTTCCCAGCGGCACGCCAGATGCCGTTTACTATGCGACTGTGCAAGCGTGGAATTCGACCTCGAGTGACCCCGCCACCACCGCACAGCGCCAGTGGTATCCGCAGGTCATCGACCTGCGCACGAGCACCAGCGCCGCGATCGCTCTAACGGTCAACTGAGCTCGCCCGAAACCGGTACACTACCGCGCCTTGCGCGGCTCGCTCCGGTGTCAATCCCTTGATTTACCAGGGAACGTAATTCCGGCGGCGCCCTCTAAGTCCACGGCGCCCGAGCCGCGCCCCATAAAGTGAGCATCGAAGGGGATATCCCGAAATGACAGTCGTTCGTCCACGGCGGTCCCGCTGCGCGCGGGCGCTGCGCGTCATGGCGTGCGCGGCCGCGGCGCTCCTCGCCGCCTGTAGCACCAGCCACCCCGCTCCGCCTGGAACGCCTGTGGTCACCATGAGCAACCTCACCAACAGCAGCGACTTCGTCAGCTACATCGTCAACCTCAACGCCATCGAGCTTACCCGCACCGACGGCACGGTGGTGACGCCGCTGGTCACCCCCGAGACCGTCGACCTGGCGCAATTGAACACCATGACTGAGCTGGTGGAAGCGCCGGCCGTCCCCGAAGGAACGTACACCTCAGCGTTGGTGGCGTTCGACTGGAGCTCGACCCAGGTCGTCTGGTACAACATCAATGGGGAAACGGTGTCAGCCGCGCCTGTCAATCTCTCGAACACGCCCCTGACGACCGCCAGCGTCATCGTGACCTTCGACCCGAGCCATCCACTCGTCATCACCCATAACCAGTCAGTACGGCTCCAGGTCGAATTCGACCTGCTCGCATCCAACCAGCTCTCCGGCACGACCGCACCACGTCTCGCGCAGGTACAGCCCTTCGTTGTCGTCACGCCCGAGCCGGTGGATGCCACAGTCATGCGCCTGCGGGGCGTTTACGTAACCAACCAGGATGTGACGAGCGGCTTCTACATGAACTCGCGCCCGTTCTACGACCTGGTGACGGCGCTCGGGGCGGTGATCGTCAATACCAACGCGCAGACCTACTTCAACATCAACGGGACTGTGTACACCGGCTCCGCGGGCCTCGCCGCGGTCGCGCAGCAGCAACAGAACAGTCCCCTGGCCGTTTACGGAACACTCGATAATCTCTCGGGCGTCACGCCGACCTTCAATGCCACCGATGTCTACTTCGGCACGAGCCAGGAGAGCCAGCTGGCGTATTACCTCACGGGCACCGTCACCGCCCGCAGCGCTGACACCATCACCTTGCGCGGCGCCGAGCTGCTCACGCCGCTCGGAATCACTACCTACAGCGACAGCATGCCGGTGACACTCGGCAACGGCACCGCCGTGTACCAGGACGGCAGTGCCACACCGGGACTTACGATCGCGGACGTGTCGGTCGGACAGCAGCTCACGGTTACCGGACAACCCGTCACCGACTCGACCAACAATCTGACCCGGATCGATGCCACCGCGGGGTTCGTGCGGCTACAGCAGACAACGCTCTGGGGCACGCAGAACGCCGATGGCACACTCGACCTGCTGTCGCTCGGCCCGTTCGCACCCGCTGCATTCAATTTCGCCGGCACCGGCATCTCCGGTCATGACGCGACCCCGAGCGCCTACGCCGTAGACACGAGCGCAGTACCCGCAGGTCCCGTCACCAGCACCGGTGAGCTGCTGCAGATGCAGGGGATGGTCGCACCTTTTGGTGCGGCGCCACCTGATTTTGCGGCGCGCGCGCTCACGCCGGGGCCTAGCTCCCTCCAGACACTCGTGATCAACTGGATCAACGGCGGCTCGACCACTCCCTTCACGAACATCTCGACCGAGGGGCTGGTGGTGAATCTCGCCGATGCCAACCTCGGCAGTACGCACGAGATCCGCACCGGACCAGCGAGCCTCGATCTGAAGAGCCTACCCGCGAGCCCGCTCATCACGAGCACCGGCGCAGACCAGAGCCATCTGCAGCTGGCGGTCGGCAGCACCACGCTCACAAATGGTATCTCGGTATTCAACAGTCCCGCGGCGTTCGCGAATGCGGTGGCCGCCGACTTCAAGGGCAGCAACAAGATCTTCCGTCTAGTGGCTTACGGGCAGTACGACAGCGCGACCAACACTTTCGTCGCCGCGCGCATCCACGTGGCGCTGCACGAGTAACCGCGACCGTCGGCGCGCGCGCATCCCATGCCCTGGAAACGCCGGCCGTTCGCCAGTCGCGATATCGCCCGCGCGCTCAATATCGCCGACCTGCGCGACATCGCCCGCCGCCGCGTGCCCGGCTTCGTGTTCGAGTACGTCGAGAGCGGCGCCGAAGACGAGGCCACAATCGCCGGTAACCGCGAGGCGCTCGCGCGGCTGCGCCTCATGCCGCAGACGCTCGTGAACACCTCCGACCGCCACCTGCGCAGCGCCATTCTGGGTCGCCCCGCGAATGCCCCGCTCGTGATCGCGCCGACCGGCCTCAATGGCTTGCTGCATGCGGATGGCGATGTGAGCCTGGCGCGCGCGGCGGCGAAGCTCGGCATTCCCTACACGCTCAGCACCGTCTCCACCACACGCCTGGAAGAGGTCGCGAGTCGCGCCGGAGGCCGGCTGTGGATGCAGCTCTATGTGGTGAAGGAACGCGCTATCGGCCGCGAGATCATGCGGCGCGCCGCCGCCGCCGGCTACGAGGCGCTCGTATTCACCACCGACGCGAACGTCTTCGGCAACCGCGAATGGGACCAACGCAGCTACCGTGCACCTGGCAAGCCGACGCTGCGCGCCTCGCTCGATGCCTTGCGTCATCCACGCTGGATGTGGGAAGTGCTTCTGCGCCACGGCATGCCGCGCTTTCGGAACCTCGAGCCATTCGTGCCCGCCGAGCTCTCCCCCATGGGAGCCAGCACCGTGATTCCGCGCCTGTTCGAGGCCACGATCTGCTGGGAGGACATTGCCTGGATCCGGGAGCACTGGCGCGGGAAGCTGCTGGTGAAGGGCGTGCTGAGCGCGGCAGACGCCGAACGGGCTGTGGCGCTCGGCGCGGATGGCATCGTGGTGAGCAACCACGGCGGCCGTCAGCTCGATTACTGCGTGGCGCCGATCGAAGTGCTCACCGAGATCAAGGCCGCGGCCGGCACGCGGCTGGCGGTACTCATCGATGGCGGCTTTCGCCGCGGCACCGACATCGTCAAGGCACTCGCGCTCGGTGCCGAGGCAGTGCTTCTCGGGCGCGCGACGCTTTATGGGCTGATCGCGGGCGGTGAGCCGGGAGTGGAACGTGCGCTTGCGATCCTCACCAGCGAGCTCGACCGGGTGCTCGGGCAGCTTGGTTGCAACAGCGTCACGGAGCTTGCACCACATCAGGTGCGCGGCGCATGAAGCCGAGCGTCAGCGCTCGGATGATTTCAGTAGCTCCTCAAGGTACGCCTTCCACAGCACCGCGTAGGTGTGCGAGCCGTGCCCGTGGGTCTGCGCGCTGAAGGGGATCACGACAGCGCGCCCGCGTGGGACGCGCCTGATCTCGCGCTCGAGAATGCCGAGCTCCGGAGGATTGATGAGATCGTCCGCCGAGTTCACCGCCAGAAGGTGCGCCTCGATCTTCTCCAGGCCCGGACCGGGGTCATAATCGCGCGACGCAGCGAGGGCGTACATGAGATCGGTGGCATCAGTGCTCTTTAGATTGCTCTCGACATAGCCATCGAGCGCCTGATCCGCCTGCGCGAGTGTGGGCGCCTCCTGTTGCCTGAGCACGGGATTGCTCCCCATGAGCCACAGCATCTCGATCGCTGTGCGCAGCGAGGCGGGCTCGGTTTGATAGTCTCCACCCTTCCAGTCCGGATCGTTCCGGATGGCGTCGATGATCGTGCGCCGCCATGCGCGGTTGCGGCC
Organism: Steroidobacteraceae bacterium; assembly: GCA_035639195.1. Taxonomy (GTDB): domain Bacteria; phylum Pseudomonadota; class Gammaproteobacteria; order Steroidobacterales; family Steroidobacteraceae; genus 13-2-20CM-66-19. The sequence goes on along the minus strand of DASQYM010000008.1, from coordinate 4,933 downwards.
GGAGATCTGCGTCGGCAGGGCCGCGAGCGGCATGAGCGCATCCATGAATTGCGCGTGCTGCTCAGCCCAGAGCCAGGTGTGCATGGCTCCCATGGACGTCCCCATCACCAGCCGCGCATGGTTCACCTTCAGTCCCTGCGTCAGCAGCAGGTACTGCGCCTGCACCATGTCGTTATAACCGTAGCGCGGAAAGCGGGCATGCAAACCATCGCTCGGTTTGCTGGACTTGCCATGACCGATGCCATCGGGCAGCACGATGAAGTAGCGCGTGGCATCGAGCAGTTGTCCAGATCCGAACAGCTCACCGGCGAACTCCGCGCGCACCAGACTCGCGCCCGAGCCGCCGGTCCCATGCATCACGAGGACCGCGTTACGCACCACTCCCTCGGCATCCGCGCGCGGTTGGCCAAAGGTTCGATAGTGGATGCGCAGCTCCGGCAGAGATTCTCCGGAGGCGAAATGGAAATTCCGCGCGATGAAGTCGCCCTCGACGGGCGGCGGGTAATTCGCCGCCACACTCGCCGACCACATCGGTAACAAGCTCAGCATCATTGCGAAGCTGCGCAGCGCGCCGCCGCCACAGGCTCGGCGCCCGAGGCGGGCGCACTGCTTCTCCAGAGTACTCATGCGCCACCTCGTTTCAGCCACTCATCGACCACCCGCTCGAGCACGGAAAGCGGCATGGGCGCGGCCGTAAGCCCGACGTCGTGAAAATCCCGGATGTCGAACTTCGTTCCGAGCCGCTGCCGTGCTTGCGCACGCAGTGCCAGCCAGCGCGTCTGTCCCACCTTGTAGCTCGTTGCCTGACCGGGCCAGGTGCAGTAACGCTCGACCTCGGTAGTCATCGTACTGCGGTTGTCACCGGTGGTTTCCACCATGTAGTCGATCGCCTGCTCGCGGCTCCAGCCCTTGCTGTGCAGTCCGGTGTCGACCACGCAGCGCGCCGCACGGAACAGCGCCGATTGCAGCATGCCGAGCCGCCCCAGGGGATCGTCGGCGTACATGCCCATCTCATCGCACAGCTGCTCGGCATAGAGTGCCCAGCCCTCGGTGTTGGCAGAGAAGCTGCCACCCGCCTTGCGAATGAGCGGCAGCGAGGGCAGCTCCAGCACCTGCGCCAGCTGGAAATGATGCCCGGGCTCGGACTCGTGATAGACGAGGGTCGGCAGCTTCCAGCGCGCCCACTCGCTCGTGTCGCGCAGGTTGATGTAGAAGGCACCTGGGCGCGAGCCATCGAGTGCGGGGATCTGGTAGTAGCCTCCGGGCGCACCGGCTTCGGTGTAGGCCGGCACGCGACGGATCTCTACCGGCGCCTTCGGCAAAATACGAAAGTACTGTGGCAAGTGCGGCTGCAGGGCTTTGATCAGACCGTTGCAGTAATCGAGGATCTGTTGTCGACCGGCGTCGCCATTCGCATAGAGGTACTGCGGATCCTTGGCGAGCGCCTGTGCCCGCTGGGCTACGCTGCCATTGCTCCAGCCCTGCGAGCGCAGCAGCGCATCCATGCTGGCAGAGAGCGCCTTCGCCTGATCGAGTCCGAGCGCGTGCACCTCATCTGCGGTCATGTCGGTCGTCGTCGACTGGCGCAGCGCGAGTTGGTAGAACGCGGCGCCCTCGGGAAGACGCTCGACACCCGCCTCGTGCACGGCGCGCGGCCGCAGCTCATCGAGCGCCTTCGCCTGCCGGTCGAGGGCCGGATATATCTCGGCGCCGACGAGGCGTGCGGCCTCCCCGGGGTAGTTGCCGGCGAGCCCAAGCTGGTGGGTGCGCCGGGCTAGCGAGGTGCTGAGGATCGAATCCGCGGGCGGCGCGCTGCGTAACGTGCGCATCTGCTCGAGCGTGCGCTCGATGAGGAAGTCCGGAGGAACCACCTTCAGCGCCGCATCGTGCCGCAGCCGCTCCGTCTCCTGATCGAGCACCAGGGCAAAGGCACGCAGCCGCGCCAGATACGCTTCGGCGTCCTCCTTCACAGCGATCTGGTGCTGGCGGTCGAGGAATGTCGGCACGCTCTGATACGCACCGGTGAGCTGGCTCAGCACGTATGGTCGGCCGACATCGCCATAGTCGAATGGCTCGCTGCGGGCGATGGTCTCCATCTGGAACTCGACGGTGTCGTAGTTCGCCCGGTCGGTACCACTCAGGGACCCGTGCCCGAATGCCCGCAGGCGCTTCAACCGACTCGCGTTGTTGCGCTTCACCTGGTGAGCGTGTGCGACCGATGCGTCGGTAAGCCTTGACTTCGCCCACGCATTCTTGTCCTTGTCGAGACCGAGGACTGTCACGAGCTCGGGATTCTCCTTGAAGCGCTCGCCCATGAACGCATCGAAAAGCGCGTTGAGCCGTGCGGTGGTGTCGCTTGCGGCCGGCGCGGCAGCGAACGCCGCCCGACGAAAGGCAGTGGCGATAGCGGCGCTCAGCGCCGCGCCGGTGGCCGCGCCCAGGAACTGGCGGCGATCGATCATGGCAGCGTCATCCCAATCTCCGTTCTCGTCGCTCCGCAGGAGGGGCTCGAAAGTGTACGCATCGCGCCACCGGATTCATAAACACCTTGCCGGGATGCGACCATCCTGAGCGAGAATGCCGGCGAAAGCTCAAGGCCTTGCGAGGATCGTTCCATGGCAGACACGGTGTTCGGCAAGATCGTCCGCGGCGAGATTCCTTGTAATAAGGTGTACGAGGACCAGAACGTTCTGGCGTTCCTCGATATCAATCCGCTCTCTGAGGGGCATGTCCTGGTTGTCCCGAAGGAGCCGGCGGAGACGCTCGACCGCCTGTCGGATGAATCGGCGGCGGCCGTGGGACGCGTGCTGCCGCGGCTGTGCCGCGCCGTGGTCGCCGCGACGGGCGTGAAGGAATACAACGTGCTCGAGAACAATGGCCAGGGCGCGCACCAGGCCATTGCCCACGTTCACTTTCACATCATCCCGAAGCCGAACTCCCGTGAGGGTCTCGGCGTCGGATGGCCGGCGAAAAGTGTCGATCGAGAGGCGGCAGCCGCAATGGCAAAGAAAATCGCCGCCGCTGTCTCCTGAACGCGTTTGGCCGGCCCTGGCCCGCTGCAAGGCTGGCAGCGGCGGCTTTGACACCGCTGGAAGCAGCGGTACCGGGCGGTTCGGTCGCTCCCGCTGCTGCGCTCATCTGCGGCGCTAGCTTCGGTATTGCCGCTCGCGGCATCCGCTTGTAGAATGCGCGCCCCTCCTGGTGCGGGGTGGAGCAGTCTGGCAGCTCGTCGGGCTCATAACCCGAAGGTCGCAGGTTCAAATCCTGCCCCCGCTACCACTTGGTTTCCGCTCTGATTCACGCTTCGCCCGCAGCGCCCTCCTCCTGCGGATATTCGTGTAGCGTGCTCCCCCTATCACTTTCAGAGAATCTGTCTCTGTCGCCGTCTCCGCTGACTGCAAATCCTCCTCGCCGACCAGCCTAGAGCCGACCGCCCCCAGCGCCCGCTATTGCGCGGCCCGTCAGCCCGCCGAAAGCGGCCAGTCAAACACCAGATAGCGGCCACTCGACTTCGGACCCTGCCTACGCATGCGGCGGGGCGCGACGGTCCCGACGCGACCGACGACTCATCGGGCCTTAGCACGCTCTTGGTTCGCGCGCCTGCTTATGGCCTCTCGCCGTTAGCAAGGCGCTTGTTGACATCGGCGATCACGGCCGGCATGTCCTGCAGGTCATCGATAACATAGTGCGCGCCGCTCTCCTTGACCAGCTTCTCCTTGGAGGCCTGTTCGCGGGCTGCAAGTTCCGCGGCGCTCATCTTGCGCACGGCATCCCAGCTGTCGGCGACGTAGTTGCTCCACTTAGATACCCCTACCCGCCAGCACAGTGGTGTGCCCTCGCCGGCGCCGGACACGGTGTCGTCAACCTTGACGGTGCGAAGCATGGCGTTCTCGATGTTGTACACGCCCATCCGTTCGAGATTCTTGATCACCATGTACGCGGTCGGACGCGGCATTTCGACCTCGTCGCCCGCGCAATGAGCATCGGGAACGAAGCCCTGTGTCGCTGCACCGGCGAGCAAGATATCGAGCATGGCGCGCGTAAAACCCGTAGTCACGCCGATCTTGATGCCCTGCTTCTGCCATTCCTTGCAGAGTTCGCCGACGCCGGGAAGCAGCGTGTGGTACGTACCATTGCGTAGCAGTGCGAGCTGGGTGGGAACGAAGACGGCGAACATCGCGTCCACATCGCTCTGATTGGGTTCACGGCCGAACTTGGCGATGAAGCGCTCGCGCACCGAGGGGATCTGCGTCATGGCCTTGATGTGCAGGTCCTTGCGCAAACCCATCGGACCCCGCGCTTCGGGCATGGTGACCTCCAGGCCGTACTTCTCAAACACCGTGACGAAGACGATCGCCGGCGCATCTACATATCGGTCCATCGTCGTGCCCGAGCAGTCCAGCATGATGTAACCAACGCTGCGCTCGGTATTCTCGGTGTCGAACTTGCGCTGCTGCGCAGCGACGTGGCGGATATCGTCCGGCACGCGACCAATAGTAGATAGACGGGAAAGCACTGACTCTGTCATGAGCACCTCGATGTTGAGACTTGCATAAATGGCTTGCGACTCGATTTCGAGCCAATGGGTCAGTGGTTAAGGCCCCTCGGCTTCTCTGCCGTGCGCTGCACCCCGACCTGCCATCAACCCATAGAGCCCGCCACTGTATCTTTGCGGGGTGGCGACGGTCTCAGTGACTAATGGTGATTTGCCCGCGGTGGTGTCGGCGCGACGTAGTCGCGCCAAGCGTGGCGCGCGGCCTGCCACGCCCGGGTGAACTCGTCGACCGAAACCTGCGGCTGGTCGCGTAAATACGCATTCGCGGCGGCGTCAAACTCGGCGGCCGCGCGCCGGATGGGGTGATCGGGGGCGAGGCGGTCCGCGTCGGCCTTCGAGAACATTTGCCGCGCGAGCGCCGTCGTCGATTGCACCCCC
>DASQYM010000007.1:0-8644 GCA_035639195.1 Steroidobacteraceae bacterium | reverse complement strand
CTCGATGCGTGCGAGCACCACGCGTTCGTCCCCGCGCAGCAGTCGCCGCGTCTCCGCGAGCGATGCAGGGGGTTGCTGTGCCACGGCGCGCGCAAGCGCACGGGCTTCAGTGAGCAGCGCTGCCTCCTCGACAACGCTGGTCACGAGCCCGAGGCGGTATGCGGTGTCGGCGTTGAAGGGCTGACCGAGGAACAGGAGCTCGGCGGCGCGCTGGTAACCGATGAGGCGTGGCAACAGCAGCGAGCTGCCCGCCTCGGGCACGAGGCCGAGCGCGACGAAGGGCAGGGAAAGCTGGGTGTTGCGCGCGGCGATGACGAGGTCGCAGTGCAGGAGCATCGTCACGCCGATGCCCACCGTCTGCCCGTGCACGGCAGCGAGCAGTGGCTTGCCGAAGGTGGCGAGCGTACGCAGGAACTGCATCGCCGGGTGGGTGGCACCGAAGGTTGGACCGCTGAGGAAATCCTGCAGATCGTTGCCGGCGCTGAAGGAAGCGCCCTCCCCGCTCAGCAGCACCGCCCGCACCTGACCGTCCGCCTGCGCGGCGCTGAGAGCGCGCGTGAGTTGCTCGTACATGAGGAACGTGATCGCGTTGCGCTTCTCCGGACGATTAAGGCGCACCTCGCAGATGCCCTCGGCGTGCGACACGAGAACCGGCTCGCTCATGAGGGCAGCTTGCGGGAGCGGCGCCTGGCGTGCAAGCCGGTCGGGCGGCCAGTTTGCAAGCTGCGCGCAGGCACTACAGGCAAGTGCTGCGAATAGTGGAGCGTTGGTTAACTATCGCCGAAAGAACCCCAGACAATCGGCCTTCTGCCCGAAGGCTCCAGCCGCAAAGCCTCAGCCCTCAGCCCTCAGCCCTCAGCCCTCAGGCTTCAGGGTTTCACTGAGGGGCTAGCCGCGCCTGAGCCCGCTCGGGGACGGAAATCGACATCGCTATCGGCAGCGAGCCACGCCAGCGCCGCCCACGCTGCCACATTCTGGTCGAGCTGCGCACGGTCGACCTTATCCAGGGTGTCGTCCGGGGTGTGGTGGATATCGAAGTAGTGCATGGCATCCTGACTCAGCTGAAAGGCCGGCACGCCCGCTTCCACCACCGGCCCCACGTCCGCACCGACATCCTCGGGCGCATGCTCGGATGCCAACACACCGATGGGCGTGAGGATCCGCAGCACAGTCTTGGCGAACTCACTTGGCGCCGTTCCTACCGGAAGTGCAAAGGAGTAGATGCGATCGGTGCCCAGATCGCTCTCGCCGGCGAGCACGTGTTGGGCGAGCTCCGCGCGGTGGTTCGTGGCGTACGAATGACCGCCGAACGTGCCGCCGGGCGACGTTGGCTGCGCGACCTCCTCCGATCCGAACAGTACCACCCGCACTGTGCGCCTCGGCCGGTGTGGCAGATCGCGGATGAGCTTGCCCGCAGCGGTGACGATAGCGGTGCCTGCGCCATCGTCGATCGCCCCGGTGCCCTGATCCCAGCTGTCAAGATGCGCGCCGAGGAGCACCACTTCCTGCGGACGCTCACCCCCGCGCACTTCGGCGATCACATTCTGCGAGTGGGCGTTGGGCACGTAGGAGGCGGCGGAGAACAACCGTACCCGCGCCGTCTGGCCGAGCGCGATGATGCGCTCGATCTGATCGGCATCGGGGGATGAGAGTGCAAATGCCGGCACCAGCACCCGTCCGTCCACGTAACGCGTCGTGCCGGTGTGCGCGAGGCGGTGACTGTCGGTGCCCACCGAGCGCAGCAGGAAAGCGATGGCACCGCGCTCGGCGGCCTCCTTCGGCCCATCGGTTCGTCCCGGTACGGCGGCGCCATAGCCCGCTCCATCCTGGGCACGAACCATGCGTTGGCTCACCATGGCAATCTTGCCGTTGAGAGATGCGGGCGGCGCCGCCTTCAGATCGGCGAGGGTTGGAAAGACCACCACATCGCCCTCGAGTCCGGAGCTCGGCGTAGGGGGTGACTCGCCGAGTGCGGCGATGACCAGCGGCTGCACGCTCGGAGCGAGCAACTGCGCGTTCTCGCTGCCGCGCACCCAGGCGGTGATCGGAAAGCTCTCGATGTGCACGTTCTCGAAGCCGAGCGCCTTGAGCCGTGCCGCCGCCCAGGCGGCCGCCTGCTGCTCGTTGGTCGAACCCGCAGGGCGCGGCCCGAAGCGGGTCGTGAGCTCGCTCACCCACGACCAGGCGATTGTATGGCCGGCCATGGCCGCATCGCGCAACTGCGCGGCAACCGTTTCCGGGGCGGTGGCCGGACCGGCGCGCAGCTCGGTCGGGTCGAGCGACACCAACATGACGGCGAGCACTGCGCTCACGCGAGTGAGGCGCAGCGAGGAAGGTCTAGCAATGGGTAGCACGCGGCAAGCCCTGGATCGCTGTTGCAAAGGAGCGCGCATTCTACGCACAGGCGCGCCGCGCGCACCATGCACGTGTGCGGCCGCGCGGCACGGTCCGCCGCGGGTGCTGCACGCGTGCTCTATTGTGGCAACTGCGATACGGGCAGCGGCGGCGCGAGGTGAAAGCCCTGTGCAAAGTCGACGCCGATGCGTTTGAGCTCGACGAGCACGGCCTCGCTCTCCACACACTCGGCGACCGTGGCAATCCCGAGCGCGCGCCCGACCTTGCTGATGGCCTCGACCATGCTGCGGTTGACGGGATCCTGCGTGATGTGGGTGATGAATTGTCCGTCGATCTTCAGGAAATCCACCGGCAGCGTCTTCAGATACACGAACGAGGAGACGCCGGTGCCGAAATCATCGAGTGCAAAGCGACACCCGCGACCCTTCAGCTCGCTCATCAGATAGCGGGCACTGGTGAGACTCGTGACCGCAGTGGTCTCGGTGATCTCGAAGCACAGCGCGCGCGCGATCGCAGGTTCCGCGACACTTTGCAGCACGTAGTCCACGAACGACTGCTCATTGAGCGAGGTGCCGGAGAGGTTCACCGCCACGAGCGGCAGCGGCACCCCGCGCTCGCGCCGCTCGGTGAGCAGCGCAATCGCCTGGGCCATCACCCAGCGGTCGATCACCGACATGACGTTGTAGCGCTCGGCCGCCGGGATGAACTCGGACGGTGGCACCAGCGATCCCTCGTCATCGCGCAGCCGCACGGTGAGCTCGTGAAACGGCCGACCGCCGTCCGCGGTGAGCGGCATGATCGGTTGAAAGTAGAGCTCCAGGCGGTTGTCCTCCGCCGCGCGCGTGACCCGTGACACCCACTGCATCTCGCGGTGGCGGTGCGATACACCGTCTGCTTCGTACACGTGGATGCGGTTGCGGCCGGCGTCCTTGGCGGCGTAGCAGGCTATGTCTGCCGCGCTCATGACGTTGGCGACGTTCTCGGTGCCTGCCAGGATCGGCACGATGCCGACGCTTGCACCGACCGAGAGCGTGCTCGAGCCCCAGACGAAGCGAAAATCACGGATCGCCTGGCGCACGCCCTCCGCGATGCGCGTCGCCTGCTCGAGCGTGCAGCTCTCGAGCAGCACCCCGAACTCATCACCGCCGAGCCGCGCAATGATGTCGGAGGCACGCACGCGTGTCTGCAGAAGCCCCGTGACATCGCGTAACAGCCGATCGCCCGCCGGGTGACCGCAGGTGTCATTGACGAGCTTGAACTGGTCGAGGTCGATGTACAGTAGCGCGTACGTGCCCTCGCCGCGCTGCGCCGAGAGGAGCGCCGCGTGCAGACGGTTGTCGAACTCCCGGCGATTGATGAGCCCGGTGAGAGCATCGTGACTCGCCTGCCACGAAAGCGCCCGCTTGAGCCGCCGCTCTCGGGTGACATCGTGGAACACCACCACCGCGCCGATCACGCGTCCGGCGCGGTCGCAGATCGGCGCCGCCGATTCCTGGATCGCCACCTCGGTGCCGGTGCGGGTGATGAGCACGGCATGATCGGCAGAGCCGCCGTGCTCGGAGCGGCCGAGCGCGCCGGTGAGCGAGTTCTCGATGGGCTCGCGCGTGAGCTCATTCACCAGGCGCAGTACCGCACCGATCGGCTGGCCGCGCGCCTCGGCGAGCGTCCACGCCGTGAGGCTCTCGGCGACCGGGTTGATGTATTCGATGCGTCCCTCGGCATCGGTGCTGATCACCGCGTCGCCGATCGACTGCAGCGTTACCTGCGCGCGCTCCTTCTCCGCGAAGATTGCCTGCTCGGCGCGTTTGCGCTCGGTGATGTTGGCGATCGTGCCCTCGTAGCCGGTGATGCCTCCTGCGGCATCGCGCACCGCGCGCGAGTTCTCGAGCACCACCACCTGCTGGCCATCGCGGCGGCGCATGAGAAACTCCGCAGCGCGGATCTCGCCCTCGGCCTCCACGCGACGCGCGAACTCGGTGCGATCGGCCGGGTTCCAGTAGAGCGCCTCCGCGGAAGGCAGCGCATAGAGCTCCTCGGCGCTCGCGTAGCCGAGTATCTGCACGAAGGCGGGATTCACCGAGAGCAGGCGCCCGTCACGTCTGCTCTGGTAGACCCCTTCCGCGATGCTCTCGAACAGCCCGCGGAACTTCGCTTCACTGCTGCGCAGGGCTTCCTCCGCGAGGTGGCGCTCGATCGCAATGCCCGCCAGCTGCGCGGCGCGCGCCATGATCTGCGACTCCGCGACGCTGGGCAGTCCCACTGCCGCCCGATAGACACCGAGAGCCCCGAGCACGTGACCGGCCGCAGCCTTGATGGGCGTCGACCAGGCCGCGCGCAGCCCGGCACGCAGCGCCGCATCGCTCCGGTCCGCCCAGAAAGGGTCGGTGGCGATGTCTGCGACCAGCACCTGCCGGTCGAGATACACCGCCGCCGCGCAGGAGCCGTTACGGATGTGGACGCGCGCCTGCTCGAGCGCGGCGCGCAGCACCTCGGGCAGCTGCGGCGCGACCATGTAGGCGAACCACTGGCGGTGATCGGCGAGCACGCTCACCGAGGAGGCAGTACCTACGCCCGCCGACTCGATGAACTGCGTGATGGACGCGAGCACCTCCGGCAACGGGGCGTTGCGCGTGATTTGCTCGAACACCTTGCGCTCGGCGAGCGCCGTGCGCTCGGTGCGCTTGCGCTCGGAGATGTCGGCGATACTGCCGCGGACCAGTCGGCGGTTGCCACTCGGCAGCCGCACCAGGCGCACCTCGCAGATGACCTCCCCGCCGGCACCGTTGTAGTGGGCCCATTCGAACACCGGCACGGCGCCATCGAGCGCCTGCTGGATGTAGGCGCGTGCCCGCTGCTCGGAGGGTAAGCCATCGGGCTGCTGCGACGGGCTGAGCTCGATCGGACCCACGGCAAGCAGCCGCGCGCGTTCGAGTCCGAAGAACTTCTGCGCGTTGGCGTTGGCGTCCACGAAGCGCCCGGTGTCGACATCGAGCACCACGATGACTTCCGGCGCGTGATCGACCAACAGGCGGTAGCGCGCTGCGCTCTCACGCATCGCCTGCTCTGACTCGCGCCGCTCGGTGATATCGCGCAGACACAGCACGAACATCTCGCGGCGCGACAGCGGCGCCTTGCTGACGGCGATCTCGGCCGGGAAGGCGTGGCCGCCCTTGCGCCGCGCCCACAGCTCGCGCGCGCTCAGATCGAGCGCCGTGTCGCCCGAGGCTGCGGCGAAGCGCTGCAGCGCCTGTGGAACCGTCTCACCCTCCTCGGCGAGCTTCGGAATCAACAGGTCGATGCGCTGCCCTACGACCTCGGCCTCAGCGTAGCCGAACACCCGCTCGCCGGTCGGATTGAAGGTGCTGATGACGCCTTCCTCATCCAGGCTGAGCACGACGTCCTTGATGTGATCGAGTATGACCTGCAGATGCTCCGAGCTCTGTTCGCGTGCCTCGAGCGCGAGAGCGCGCGCCTCATCCGCCATGAGGCGCATGGATTCCACGATCCCGCGCCGCTCGTTGTCGATGCTGACGTAGTAATCATTGATCACCCGCAGCAGCAGCCCGACATCGGGCTGCGCGCTGCCGCTTCGCAGCTGCAGCTCGCGCAGCTGCGCGCGCAAATGGGGGTGCGCATCGGGATCTTTTTCAGACAGCGGCCGCGGATCCGCCCGGACGAGCGTCGTGGTGGCGCCCGGAGGGGGTTCGGGCCCACCCGGACGTGTCCGTAGGGTCTGCGGCTTTGACATAAGACGGGCGATTAAGTCCGTGAGAGATCATACGGGTCGCCTGCGGACTTACCCGTGAAGCCCCTCGCGGTTCCGCGGGGTTGTGGCAGCCTGGAACGCTCTCGTGAGGCGGCTTATTGCGCTGCAGCAGTGGGAGGCGGTCGCGCGTGCGGCTCGGTGTCGCGAGTCGGACTCGCGGGGGCTGGCACGGGCTTCCCCGGCTCCTCCGGGGCGGTCGTATCGGCAATCAGCGGGATGGAGTACGACTCAGTCGAGGAAACACCGGAGGCATCGACCGTGAGCGCGGCGCGAAGCGTGAAAATGCCCGCGCGCTTCGGCAGCACCTTCACGGAATGGCGGATCGGCACACCTTCCGCTGGACGATCGCTCGCGGCAATCTCGCCCCCCTCGATGAGCTCGAGGCCTTCTTCTCCCTCGACCTTGCCGGAAACCCGATCGACGCTTGCCGACATGGGCACGATCGCGAGATCGAGCGTGACCGGTTGCCCGATGTCCGGGCGGTCACGCAGCTCGAATTTCACCTGCACGGGGAGCGTCGAAGGCTTGTTGGAAGCTACCGCGCTCACCATGTTGCGCGAGATCGCATCGCCCGGATTGACGGCTTTCCTGCCGACATTCTTGGTGGTCGACTGCGCTGATGCACCGTCCCCGGAAGCGTGCGACCCGCAGCCGCTGAGGAGCGCCGCAGCGGCGAGAATGAGCACGGCGCTTCGGGCCGGGCTCCGCGTCATGGTGTACACCATGCAAGGACCTGCATTAAGTCGCATCGTGCTGACAATAGCGCGACTGTGCGCGGCGCTGCACGTGCGCAATCGGCATTTCGCCGAAATGCGCCTCAACGCTGTAGCAGTGGCGGCTCATCGATGGTCGCGTGCTGCTCGAGCAGATCGTTCAGGTACCCCTCCCAGTAGCGCGGCTCGGCTGCCCACGGAAAAGCGCGCGGGAAGGCGGGGTCGGCCCAGCGCGACACCACCCAGCCGGCGTGGTGCAGCATGCGCAGCGCCCGCAGTGGCTCGATGACGGTCACCTCGCGGAAATCAAAGTCCGCGAATTGCTGGTATCCATCGAGGAGGTCCTGCCACTGGCCCTGCTGCTCGGCGGGCGAGCCCGCGAGCGTCATCCACAGGTCCTGCACACGAGGTCCCATCGCACAATCGTCCAGGTCGACGAAGATCGGCCCGTGTTCATCCCACAGCAGGTTGCCAAGATGGCAGTCGCCGTGCAGGCGGATGCTCTGCAGCGGCCCGGCCGCCGCGAACGCGGCAGTCACCCGCTCGAGCAGCGCACCGCTCACCGAGGAGTAGCGCTCGCGCAGCGCCTCAGGCAAGAGTTCGCTCGCGAGCACCTGCGCGCGCGCCTCCCATCCGAGGCGCTGCACGCCGATCGTCGGCCGCGCCCTGAATGGCCGCGTCGCGCCGATCTGATGGAGTCTTGCAATGCTGCGTCCGAGGAGCTGCCGGGCCTCCGGCGCATCGAGCTCGGGCGCCCGGCCGTGCAGCCAGCGGAATGCGGCGAAGCGGAAGTCCCGATAGCGCAGCAGCGATGCACCGCCAATCGACAGCGGCGCGGCCACCGGCAGCTCGACGGCGGCGAGCTCGGCGCTGAACTGGTGCTCCTCGGCAATCTGCGCATCACTCCAGCGCGAGGGGCGGTAGAACTTGAGCACCAGTTGACCCTCGCCGGCGCCCAGCTGGTACACGCGGTTCTCGTAACTATTGAGCGCAAACAGCCGGCCATCGGGCTCGAGCCCGAAGGCCGCCGCGGCATCGAGCACCACCTCCGGCGTCAATCCGGAAAAAGGTCGCAGCTCGCTGGCGTGCCTTTTGTTTATCATCGCTGCCCCATGAAGCAGCCGAGCATATTAGTGACCGGAGGCGCAGGCTACATCGGCAGCCACGTGGTGCTGCTGCTGCGTGAGCGCGGCGAGCGCGTCGTGGTGCTCGATGACCTGTCGCGCGGATTCCGTCAGGCGGTACTCAATGCCCCGCTCGTGACCGGCCACGTTGGCGACCGCGCCACGGTGAGCGCGCTCCTCAAGGAGCACGCGGTCGACACGGTGATGCATTTCGCCGCCTTCACCATCGTGCCGGAGTCCGTGCGGGACCCATTGAAGTACTACGGCAACAACACCTGTGCGACCGGTGCCCTGCTCGAGTGCTGCGTGGCGGCCGGTGTGCGTTACTTCGTGTTCTCCTCCACCGCCGCCGTATATGGGATTCCGGCCTCCGGGGTAGCGGCGGAGGATACGCCAACAGTCCCGATCAACCCCTACGGCACTTCCAAGCTGATGGCGGAGTGGATGCTCGCGAGCGTCGCCCAGGCCTCGGCGCTGAAATATGCGGCGCTGCGCTATTTCAACGTCGCGGGCTCCGATAGCGCCGGCCGCATCGGCCAGGCGACACCCAACGCGACGCTGCTCGTCAAGGTGGCCTGCGAGGTCGCGGCGGGCAAACGTGCGCAGCTCGATATCTTCGGCACCGATTACCCCACCCCAGACGGCACCGGCGTACGTGATTACATCCACGTCGAGGACCTTGCGGC
>DASQYM010000006.1:0-7416 GCA_035639195.1 Steroidobacteraceae bacterium | reverse complement strand
TGTGGCGGATGGCGTAGAGTTTGTCCATGGATCCCGAGGCGCTGCGCGCCATCCGCGAGGCGATTCGCACCATCCCCGATTACCCCAGGCCCGGGGTGATGTTCCGTGACATCACCACGCTCCTTGGCAACGCGCATGTTTTTCACCAAGTGGTGGAGGAGCTCGCCCACCCCTGGCGCAACGCACACATCGACCATGTCGCAGGTATCGAGGCGCGCGGTTTCATTCTCGGCGGCGCAATCGCCCATCAGCTGCAGGCCGGCTTCGTGCCGATCCGCAAGAAGGGCAAGCTGCCGCACACCACGGTCCGCGTCGCCTACTCGCTCGAGTACGGGCTGGATGAGATGGAGATGCACCAGGATGCGGTCTCGCCCGGCGAGCGCATCGTGCTGGTGGACGATCTGATTGCGACCGGCGGCACAGCGGAAGCGGCGGTGAAACTGCTGCGCTCACTCGGCGCAAGCATTCTGGCTGCGTGTTTCATCATCGACCTGCCCGACCTCGGTGGCTCCGGGCGCCTCGCGGCGCTCAGTGTGCCGGTGCGCACACTTGTTGCCTTTCACGGACACTAGCTGCCGGGCACGCTGGCGCCGTCACGTTCGGAATTGCATTTCCTTTCAGAGAGTTACGCGCAGATTACGGCCAACATTACGTTGCGGTCATATGCCGTTTCGGGGTGGATATTCCGGTCATAATAGTCGCGCCTTGGCACGGGGGGAGCCGCTCCAACTGACACACCAAGGCAGTGCATCCCTTACTTTTGGAGACCATATCGATGTTCAAGAAGCTCGTCCCAGTCATTGCTCTCGCCCTGCTCGCGGGTCCGGTCTTTGCAGCCGATGCACCGGCCACCACGCCCTCCGATCAGTCGAGCACGGCTTCGTCCAAGCATCACAAGAAGAGCCATAGCAGCAGCAAACACAAGAAGTCGACGACCGACGCGTCATCGACCGCTCCCGCCAAGTAACGGTCAGCCGACTGGCGTTGTGAAAGCCCCGCCCCAGGCGGGGCTTTTACTTTTGGGGCTTGCGGCTTTTGCCAAACCGGTTCAAATTTCCATCCATGGATGGGGCACAACAGGCCGCAATACATCAGGCGCTGGTTTCCGTTCAACTTGCCGTTACGAGCATGACCTTCCCGAGCTGCGATCAGGACGATCTGATCGAAGCCATCGATCGCGTCGAAGAGCAACTCCATTTGAATCATCCGAACCTGGCACTCATGTGCCGGTTCCTCAACTCGATCGCGAGAAGTCTGCGCGCGCAGCCGGAGGCCCGTGACGCGTGCCTCCTGATCGAGGACGCGATCGGCAAGGCCGGAATGCCCAGCACCTGGCAGTCGGGGATCTGACCGCCCCGACGCCCGTACCCGCCCTGCGCGCCGCCGGTGCGCGGCTCGTTAGCTCGCGTCATTCGTCAGCATCACTCAGACAGGCGTCGCTGCGACAGGCATCAGTGCGACAGGGATAAGTACGACAGCAGCCGTCCTGGGCGAGGCGCGCCGCGAGCCAGCGCCGCCCCGTGCTCACCCCGCGCTGCAGCGTTGCGCGTGCGCACGCACGCGGTCTAAGTTCATGACATGTTCGCTCCTCTCGCTCAAGCGCTCATTCTGCTGGCGGGCTCAGTTTTCCTGATCACGCTGGTGCGGCGGCTGTCGCTGCCGACCAGCCTCGCGTACCTGCTGGTGGGACTCGTGCTCGGCCCGCACGCCCTCGGGGTGGTATCCGACTCGGGCACGACACGGCTGCTGGCGGAGCTCGGCGTGGCGTTTCTGCTCTTCACGCTCGGGCTGGATTTCTCACTGCCGCGCATGCTGGCAATGCGGCGCGAGGTTTTCGGGCTCGGCGCGCTGCAGGTAGTCGCCACCGCGGCAGTGTTTACCGTGATCGGCCACCTGCTCGGCATCCGCTGGCTCATATCGATCGTGCTCGGTGGGGCAGTGGCGATGAGCTCGACGGCCATGCTGCTGCAGCAGCTCACCGAGCGGGCCGAGCTCAATCGCACGCATGGCCGCCTGGCATTCGCCATGCTGCTGTTCCAGGACCTGGCGTTCGTACCTTTCTTCGCGCTCGGCGCGATGCTGAGCGCAGGGCGCGAGCGCTTTGCGGTCAGCGAGAGTCTCGAGGCGCTCGGGAGCGCGGTGCTCGCCCTCGTCGGCGTGCTCGCTGCAGGCCGCTGGCTGCTGCGACCGTTGTTTCACGAGATCTCGCACAGCCGCCTGCGCGAGCTGTTCACCCTCACGGTGCTCCTGGTGGTGCTTTCTTCCGCCTGGGCGTCGCACCTTTCAGGTCTCTCCTTCGCCCTCGGTGCATTTCTCGCCGGCATGATGCTGGCGGAGACCGAGTACCGCTACCAGATCGATGCGGCGATCCGGCCATTTCGTGACCTGCTGCTCGGGCTGTTCTTCATTTCGGTGGGAATGCTGCTCAACCTGCACCTGCTCGGGCGCGCAAGTGAGCTCGCAATCGCGCTCGCCATGCTGGTGACGCTCGTGGTGCTGAAAGCGGTGATTGCGGCGCTCGTCACCTGGCCCTTCACGCACTCGCGCTTCAAGGCACTGCGCACCGGCATCGTGATGTCGATCGGCGGGGAGTTTGGCATCGCACTGTGCACCGTGCTGCTGCAGGCCGGACTCGTGCCCGAAGGACTCGGCGAGCCGCTGCTGGTGGCGATCGTGCTGTCGATGGTGCTGAGCCCCGTCATTCTCAACCACAACAAGCGCGTGGCCCGCTTACTGCTGCACGAGCACGCGCCGCTGCTCACCGCTGCGGAGCGCGAGGAGGAGGCGACCCAGGAGATCGCGCAGCGCGAGCACGTCATCCTGTGCGGCTTCGGCCGCGTCGGCCAGAACGTCGCGCGCGTACTCGAGTCGCACGGGTTCGAGTACATCGCGCTCGATCTCGACCCGGCGCGCATCCGCGCCGCACGCCAGGCGGGCGACCCGGTGATGTTCGGTGACTCGGCGGATGAGGAGATGCTCGCCAAGGCGGGCATCGCGCACGCGAGTGCGTTGGTCATCAGCTTCTCGGACCCCGCCACCGCGCTCGGCATCCTGCGCAGCGTGCGGCGCATGCATCCGGACCTGCCGGTGCTCGTGCGCACCGCGGACGACAGCCGGCTCAAGGAGCTGCAGGATGCGGGCGCGACGGATGTCGTGCCCGAGACCTTCGAGGCGAGCCTGATGCTGGTGTCGCACGTGCTGATGCTGCTGCACGTGCCGGTGACGCGCGTGGTGCGCACGCTCGGAGAGATCCGCAACGGTCGCTACGCCGTGCTGCGCAACATCGTGCGCCGCGGCGATTCGCGCGTCGTGGATGAGACGAGCGAGCAGCACGAGGAAATCAAGTCGGTGGTCGTGCCGCCGGGAGCCTGGGCGGTGGGGCGCAGTCTCGGTGAGGTGCGCAACCGCGGCGTCGCCGTAACCTTCACCGGAGTGCGCCGCCACGGCATCCTCGGTCGCCAGCCCGCGGAGGACACGGTGCTGCGCGATGGCGATATCGTGGTGATCTATGGCCAGCCGGATGAGCTCGAGCGCGCCGAGGCGGTGCTGCTGGCCGGGTGAACCACCGGAAACCGCTAGAATGAGCGCCTCTGCGCCGGCTGCGCCAACACTGCCAACCGCCGGTAAAGGATCAAGCCATGCACAAGAGCCGCCTCGCCGGATTCATCATCGACTGCCGCACCGACGAGCTCGATGCGGCCGCCACGTTCTGGTCCGCGGCGCTGAATCTGCCGGTGCGACCCGCGGCGAACCAGGAGCCGCTTTACCGCATTCTGGAAACCGCCCCCGATCAGGTGCACCTCGAGGTGCAGCAGGTAAGTCACGAAAGCCGCGTACATCTGGACATCGAGAGCGATGACATCGAGGCGGAGGTGCGGCGCCTGGAGGGGCTCGGCGCGCGACGCATCGGCATGGTGAAGAGCTGGTACGTGATGGAGGCGCCGACCGGCCAGCGCTTCTGCGTGGTGCGCCCGCAGCGCCCGGACTTCGCCGCCAAAGCCAACAGCTGGAAGGACTGAGTTGAATCGCGACGCGATCTACTTCCCGCCCAAGCACGAGCCGCTGCGCGATGACGTGCACGCGCTCGGCGCACTCGTCGGCGAGATACTGCGCGAGCAGGGTGGCGAGCAGCTGTTCGAGCTGGTCGAGCTCGATCGCGTCGCCGCCATCCGCGGCCGCGCGGGCTCGCAAGAGGCGCGCGCCGAGCTCGCCGCATGCGTACGCGACCGCCCCCCGGAGCTCGCCCGTGACCTGGTGCGTGCTTTTGCGACCTGGTTCCAGACGGTGAATCTTGCCGAGCAGGTGCACCGCATTCGCCGCCGCCGCGACTACTTCCTCAAGGAGAGCCAGCGACCGCAACCCGGCGGAGTCGAGGATGCCATCGCCACGCTCAAGGCCAGAGGCTGGAGCTATGAGCAGGTGCTCGAGCTGATCGGTACGCTCTCGATCCAGCCGGTGTTTGCCCCGCACTCCACCGAGGCGAGCCGCCGCACGCTGTTGCGCAAGCAGCAGCGCATCGCACAGCGGCTGCTCGAGCGTCTCGACCCGAGCCTGACGCCCAACGAGTCGCGCAGCATCTGGAGCAACATCCGCATGGAGCTCACCGCGGCATGGCAGACCGAAGAGCTGCCGCGCGAGCGACTCACGGTTGCGGATGAGCGCGAGCAGATCCTGTTCTATCTGGTGGAGATCCTTTACCGGGTCGTACCCGCGTTCTACGAGGAGATCGCCCAGGCGCTCGAGAAGCTCTACGGCGCTCGTGGGGGTGCGGCGCGCCTGCCCTCCATCCTGCACTTCGGCTCCTGGGCCGGCGGCGACATGGACGGCAATCCGGATGTGCACGCCAAGACGATCCGCGAGACGCTCGCACGGCACCACCAGGTGATCCTGCACTGCTACTCCATCGAGTGTCACGAGCTCGCGCAGCGGCTGTCGCAGAGCGAGAGCCGCGTTGCCGCCTCCGCCGAGCTCGACAAACGCGTCGAGGAGTACGTGCGGCTGCTGCCGGGCGCGCGCGCCATCACCCCGGCGCGGCACGACCGCATGCCGTACCGGGTGTTCCTGGTACAGATCGGCGAGCGCTTGCGCAGCGCGCGTGAAGGGCGTGCGAACGGTTACGAGAATGCGCACCAGTTCCGCGAGGACATCGCGCTCATCGCCCTCAGCCTCCGCGCCCACAAGGGTGCGCACGCGGGACTGTTCTACGTCGAGCGGTTGCTGCGACGGATCGAGACCTTCGGCTTCCATCTGGCGACGCTCGATGTGCGGCAGCATGCCAGCGTGCTGCACGCGGTCATCGCCCAGGGCTTCGATGATCCGCAGTGGCTCGGCCGTGACCCGAGCGAGCGCCGCAGTTTGCTGGTGCAGGCGCTCGAGAAAGACCGTGGACCGGTGGCCGAGCTCGGCGCACTCGGGCGGCGCACGCTCGCGGTTTTCGATGCGATCGTGCAGGCACGGCATCGCTACGGCCCCGAGGCCATCGGCTACTTCATCGTTAGCGGCGCCGAGGGCGCCGATGACATGCTCGCGGCGCTCCTGCTCGCGCGCTGGGCGGAGGTCTACGACAAGCGCACCGGCGAAATCGCACTCGACATCGCCCCGCAGTTCGAGACCAGCGCCGCGCTCGCCACCTGCGGCAACACCATGCGGGAGCTGCTGGCCGACCCCCTGTACCGCCGTTATCTCGAGGCCCACAGCCGCAAACAGTGCGTGCTCATCGGTTACTCCGACAGCAACAAGGAAATCGGGATGTGCGCCTCGCGCCTCACCATTCACCAGGCGCAGCACGATATCGCCGAAGTGCTGCGCCTGGCGGGCGAGCAACCGGTGCTGTTCCACGCTCGCGGTGGCAGCCTCGCGCGCGGCGGCGCGCGCATCGAAGCGATCGTCAAAGGCGGGCCCGCCGGCGCCGTGGACGGTGTGCTGCGCGTGCGCGAGCAGGGCGCGACCGTGAAGCAGGGCTACGGCCTGCGGCCGATCGCCATGCGCACGCTCGAGCGCGCTTTCAACGCCGTGAGCCTCGTGAGTGCCGCACTGCGCCGCGGCGAGCTCGCCCCGGACAGCGCCGCGCACCTGGAGATCGCTGCCCATCTCGCCGCCGAAAGCCGTGCAGCTTACCGGCGGCTGGTCTACGGCGAGCCGCAGTTCTACCGCTTCTTCGAGGCGGTCACACCGATCGATGTGATCGAGCGCATGCAGATCGGCGCGCGCTCGGTGCATCGCTCCGAGGAGGGAGGACTGGAAGCGCTGTTGCCGGTACCTTGGGTGTTTGCGTGGGCGCAGACACGCTACATGCTCCCCGGCTGGTATGGCGCCGGCACCGGGCTTGCCGCCATCGTCGGCAAATTCGGCCTGCAGCAGGTACGGGAAGCCTGTAGCTCGTGGTCCTTCCTGCGCAACCTCCTCGATGACATCGAGACGCTGCTCGCGCGCGCCGACCTGGAAATCGCCCACTACTACGACGCGCTCGCCCCGCAGGAGCTGCGGCGCTTCTCCCCGCAGCTGCGCGAAGAATACGCGCGCGCGTGTACGCAGGTACTCACGATACGCGACAGCCGCGAGCTGCTCGACTTCGATCCGACCATGCAGCGCTCCATCCGTCTGCGGAATCCGTACATCGACCCGATGAATCTCATGCAGGTCGACCTGCTACAACGCTGGCGTGCCGGCGGCCGCGAAGATCGAGAGCTGTTCGCCGCGCTGCTCGCGAGTGTTGGCGGCATCGCTCAGGGTCTGCAGAGCACCGGCTGAGGCTCGCTCGCACACTCCATGGCTAATCCGCGGATCCTGCCCTGCGACGGCGGCGTCATTCGCGCCGCCGCCAGCGTGCCCGCCTGCGCCGCGCGCCGCACCTGGGTGCTCGTCGCAGCGGTCCTCGGATCGACGCTGGCGTACGTCGATGAGTCCGTGGTCAACGTGGCCCTGCCGACCCTCGAGAGCGATCTGCACGCGACGCTCTCGGCCATGCAGTGGGTGATCAACGCCTACACGCTGTGCATGTCCGCACTGCTGCTGATCGGCGGCGCAGCCGCCGATCAGTTCGGGCGCCGGCGCGTATTCGTGATCGGCATCGTGGTGTTCGCCGCCGGCTCGCTCGGCTGTGGGTTGGCACCGGATGTGCGCACGCTGATCGCGGCACGCACGCTCGAGGGCATGGGCGCAGCACTGCTCGTGCCCTGCTCGCTCGCCCTGATCGCCGCCGCCTATGATGAGAAGGAGCGCGGCGCCGCTATCGGCATCTGGTCAGGTGCCGCCGCCATCGCCGCCGGCGCAGGTCCGCTGTTGGGCGGCGCACTGGTGGACCACGCTTCCTGGCGAGCCATTTTTCTCATCAATCCCGTGCTCGCGGTGCCTGCGCTGTGGATCACGCTGCGCCACGTCCCCGAGAGCCGTGATCCACAGGCCAGTACCACGCTC
>DASQYM010000005.1:0-12007 GCA_035639195.1 Steroidobacteraceae bacterium | reverse complement strand
CGCCATCCACCACACGAGTATGCGGTTGTTGGCCGGCATCGCATGGTTGGCCGTGAAGGTGAGTCCCTGCTGCTGTGCGAGTCGATCGAGCGCCTCGAAATCCCGCACGCCACTCGCGGGATCGCGCTGTCTGAGATAGTGATCGAAGGCGGCGTTGCTCTCGCTGGTATGGCGTCCGTCGAGGCGGAACGGCCCGTAGACGCACAGCACACCGGGCCGCCTCAGCGCGCCGGCTGCGCCGCGGAAGAACTCGCATACGCCGCTCCACGCCATGATGTGCAGGGTGTTGGCGCTGAAGACGGCATCGACCGGTGCGATCGGCCAGGGATTGGCGTGCACGTCGAGCTCCACTGGCGCGAGCAGATTCGCGCTGCCCTCGAGCCGTATGCGCTCATCGAGCGCGGGCAGGTTCTCCGCCAGCTCGCTCGGCTGCCAGCTGAGCTGCGCCAGGGCGGCCGCGAAATACACGGCGTGCTGCCCGGTGCCGCTGCCGACCTCGAGCACCCGCGTGCAGGCGCCGAGCTCCTGTCGCAGTACGGCGAGGATCGGTCCCTTATTGCGCTCGCATGTTTCCGACCCGATGAGCATATAAATATGTTGATACGCAGGGGTATCAACATGTTGATACTTCCGCGAGTCTGCGACAATCCGCTCATGCAAGCCATAGATCTCCTGTTGAGGCGCCGCTCGGCGCGCGCGCTCACCGATCCGGCGCCCGATAGCGGCGCACTCGAGCTCATATTTGCCGCCGCCGCGCGCGCCCCGGATCACGGCAGGTTGCGGCCGTGGCGCTTCGTGGTGGTGCGGGGGGCGGCGCGCGAGCGCTTCGGTGCGCTGCTCGCCGATCAACTTCGCCGTACCCACCCACAAACCGTGGCGGAGACCGCGCAACGCGAGCGGCTCAAGGCCTTCCGGGCGCCGCTCATCGTCGTCGTTGCGGCGCACTGCGAGCCAACCGCGAAGATACCGGTCATCGAGCAGACGCTCTCTGCGGGTGCGGCCGCGCATGCCATGATGCTCGCGGCATTCGCACTCGGCTTCAATGCCATGTGGAAGACAGGTGCCGCGGCCTACGATGCCACGGTCAAGCAGGCGCTCGGACTCGAGGCTGGGGATGCGATCGTCGGTTTCCTGTACCTCGGCACCGAAAGCGGCGAGCGCGCGCCCGCTGCACGCACCGAGTGGCGCGATCGGGTGAGGGAGCTGCCCGGCTGACACGATGAGCCGAGGAGCGCTGTGGCGTGATGCGTCCGCGGCGCGTCCGCCCGCAGCTCCGGCGCGTCCACCCGTGCACCACCCGCCACGCCACTCCCGTATCATTGCGCGCCCCGTGTGAATCGAAGGTTTTCCGACACCATGAGAACACTGTGGATAGCTGCGCTCCTGGCCCTCGTGGCGTGCGCCACCAAGCAGAGCGAGGAGAAGTCCGTGCCCGCCAACACCGCATCCGCCGCGCCCACGGCCAGCGCCATTGCCGCGACCAGTCCCCCGGCGGGCGCTGCAGCGCGCGGAGCGAAGGCGGCCATCGGTGATTTCGGCCTCGACCTGAGCGCCATCGACGGGACCGTGCGACCGGGCGATGATTTCTTCGCCTACGCCAATGGCGGCTGGTACGAGCGCTTCACCATACCGGAGGACAAATCGAGCTTCGGTCCGTTCGACCGGCTCGATGAGCTTTCCAAGGAGCGTGTGCGCACGATCATCGAGAAAGCCGCGGCGGCACACGCCCCGGCCGGCACCCCCGCGCAGCAGATCGGCGACTACTACGCTGCCTACATGGACCAGGCCGCGATCGAGGCCAACGGCCTCGCTCCCGCCCGGCAGGACCTGCAGCGCATCGCGGCGGTGCGCACGCGCGAGGAGGTGGCTCATCTTTTCGGCGAGCCGGGCTTCGCCACGCTCTTCGACGTGCAGCTGCCGCCGGACTTCAAGAATCCCGATCGCTACAGCGTGTTCATCAGCGAATCGACTCTCGGTCTTCCCGACCGCGACTACTATCTGAAGGACGATCCTGCGCTGAAGGAGTTGCGGGCCAAGTACGTCGGCTACATCGAGCAGATGCTGACACTCGGCGGCGTAGCCGACGCGGCGGCGAAGGCGCGCGAGATCATGGCATTCGAGACCGAGGCCTCGAAGGTGCAATGGCCGCTCGAGAAGCGCCGCGATGTCGATGCGATCTACAACCCGCGCAGCAAGACGCAGCTACTCGCTTACGCGCCGGGCTTCCCCTGGCAGCCGTTCCTCGATGCCCAGCAGCTTAACGTCCGCGAGCAGGTAGTGCTGGGCGAGCTCACCGCGATCCGCGACCTCGCCGCGCTCTTCGGGCGCACCAATGTCGTGACTCTCAAGGACTTCCTGACCTTCCACTACCTCAACAGCCACGCGTCATATCTGCCGAAGCGCTTCGATGAAGCGCGTTTCGCCTTCTACGGCCAGACCATGCGCGGACAGCCGCAGCAACGCGAGCGCTGGAAACGCGCGGTCGATGCGGTCGATGACTCCCTCGGGGAGGCGGTCGGCCGGCTGTACGTGGCGCAATACTTTCCGCCCGAATCCAAGGCGAAGATGCAGCAGCTGGTCGCAGACCTCGAGGCGGCACTCAGCGAGCGAATCGACGCCCTCGACTGGATGACGCCGCAGACCAAGACGCGGGCCCATGAGAAACTCGCCGCCTTCACGCCGAAGATCGGCTACCCGGACAAGTGGAAGGATTACTCGAAGCTCAGCGTGCGGCGCGATGACCTGCTCGGTAACGTACGCCGCGCCGCCGAGTGGCAATGGAACTACCAGGTGGAGCGGCTCGACAAGCCGGTGGACCGCTCCGAGTGGCAGATGACTCCGCAGGAGATCAACGCCTACTACAACCCCTCGAACAACGAGATCGTGTTTCCGGCCGCGATCCTGCAGCCGCCATTCTTCGATCCCAATGCCGACCCTGCGGTCAACTTCGGCGCGATCGGCGCGGTCATCGGGCACGAGATGGGGCATGGGTTCGACGACCAGGGGCGCAAGTTCGGGCCGGACGGCGCGATGCGCGACTGGTGGACGGCCGCGGATGCGCAGGTGTTCACGGCGCGCACCGCTCGCCTGATCAAGCAGTTCTCGGATTTCGAGGCCCTGCCCGGACTGAAGGTGAACGGCGCCAACACGGTGGGGGAGAACATCGGCGATCTGGGCGGGCTCAACATGGCGCACGAGGCATACCGGATCTCGCTCAAGGGGCAGCCGGCCGCGGTGCTCGATGGGCTGAGCGGCGATCAGCGCTTCTTCCTCGCATACGCGCAGGTGTGGCGGGAAAAGTATCGCGAGGGCGCGCTGCGCGAGATCGTGATGTCGAACGAGCACAGTCCTTCGAAGTTCCGTGTCAATGGGCCGCTGCCGAATATCGATGAATGGTACAGCGCGTTCAGCGTGCAGCCCGGGGACAAGCTCTACATCAGGCCCGCGGATCGGGTCAGGATCTGGTAATCCGGCACGCGGCCGCGATCACGGCTTCACCACCGCCAATATCACGATGGCGATCAGCAAGAGCGAGGGCAGCTCATTGAACCAGCGGTACCAGCGCTGCGAGTGCGGCTTCGCACCGAGGCGCAGTGCCAGCATCAGCCGGTAGCACCAGAAGTGGTAGCCGACGAGGAGCGCCACGAGCACCAGCTTCAGCCGCAACCAGCCTTGGGCAAGATAAGCGGGGGAGGCGATGATCATCGCCAGGCCGAAGAGCACGGCGAGCAGCGCCCCGACACTCATGAGGAAGAAAAGCCGCCGCTCCATCACCACGAAGCGGGCGAGGCCCGGGGCGTCGGTGGTGACCGCGTGGTACACATACAGGCGCGGCAGGTAGAACAGCCCCGCAAACCAGGTGACGACGAACACGACGTGCAAGGCCTTCAGCCACAGCATGGCCGGCGATTGTAGGGTAGCATCACGCTCTTTCCACCACCTCGCTCCACCCACCATGCCTGACAACACGGCCTCTCCAGCTACGCCCTTTCCGAGCAACATCGAGATTGCGCAGCGCGCGCAGCTGCGGCCGATCGTCCCGCTGGCGCGGGAACGCCTGGGGATCCCCGAGGAGAGCCTCGAGCCCTACGGTCGTTACAAGGCGAAGGTTTCGCTCGATTACCTCGCGCAGCTGGCCGACCGCCCCGAGGGCAAGCTGGTGCTCGTCACCGCGATCTCGCCGACCCCCGCGGGGGAGGGCAAGACCACGACCACCGTCGGGCTCGGCGATGCCCTGAACCTCCTCGGCAAACGCGCGATCATGTGTCTGCGCGAACCGGCGCTCGGGCCGGTGTTCGGCATGAAAGGGGGTGCTGCGGGCGGCGGGTACTCGCAGGTGGTGCCGATGGAGGACATCAACCTGCACTTCACCGGCGACTTTGCCGCCGTCGCGCTCGCCAACAACCTGCTGGCGGCGCTCATAGACAATCACATCTATCAGGGAAATCAGCTCGGCTTCGATGTGCGGCGCGTCGCCTGGCGGCGCGTGGTCGACATCAACGACCGCGCACTGCGCGAGATCGTCGTCGGACTCGGCGGTACTGCCAATGGGGTGCCGCGCGAGGACGGTTTCGACATCGTCGTGGCATCGGAGGTCATGGCCATACTGTGTCTGGCGAGCTCGCTCGCCGACCTCAAGGAGCGTCTCGGCCGCATCGTGGCCGGTTACCGTGCGAGCGGCGAGCCGATCCGGGCGCGCGACCTCAAGGCGCACGGCGCCATGACAGCGCTGCTGAAGTCGGCGCTGGCGCCAAATCTCGTACAGACGCTCGCCAATAACCCCGCGTTCGTGCACGGCGGCCCGTTCGCCAACATCGCGCACGGCTGCAACTCGGTGATCGCCACGCGCAGCGCGCTGAAGCTGGCCGACTACGTGGTGACCGAGGCGGGCTTCGGTGCCGATCTCGGTGCGGAGAAGTTCGTCGACATCAAGTGCCGCAAAGCCGGCCTCAAGCCGGCCGCGGCGGTGGTGGTCGCGACGGTACGGGCGCTCAAGTATCACGGCGGCGTGGAGCTTGCCGACCTCAAGTCAGAGAATACCGAGGCGCTCGATCGGGGCGTCGTGAATCTCGAGCGGCACATCGACAACGTCGTCAACCGCTACGGGTTGCCGTGCGTAGTGGCGATCAATCGCCGTGCCGAAGACAGCCAGCGCGAGATCGAACTGCTGATCGAGCGCATCGGCGCGCACGGGGTACGGGTGGTCCCGGCGACGCATTTCGCCGAGGGCGGTCGCGGGGCAGTGGAGCTGGCGCGCGAGGTAGTGCGCCTCACCGAGCAACCAAACCGTTTCCGCTTCGTCTACTCCGACGATGCGACCTTGTGGGACAAGATGAAGGCCATCGCCACCGAGATCTATCACGCGAGCGATATCACCGCCGACACCAAGGTACGGGCGCAGATCCGTCAGCTGCAGGAGGGCGGTTACGGCCACTACCCGGTGTGCGTCGCGAAGACGCAGTACTCATTCTCCACCGACGCGAAGCTACGTGGTGCGCCGGCACACCACGTAGTCAACGTTCGTGAGGTGCGGCTCGCTGCCGGGGCCGAGTTCGTCATCATGATCTGCGGCGACATCATGACCATGCCCGGCCTGCCGAAGGTGCCGGCGGCAAACAATATCGATGTCGACAGCGACGGACGCATCACTGGACTCTTCTAGGCACGGCTGTACCTGAACCCGGGGAAGCAGCCGGTGCCATTCTGCGAGGCCGACCCGTGGCGGCTGCAGTACTTCGAGGGCGTCTCGTGTCCGCCCGAGGTGCGCATAACCACCGAGGATCCGGATGCCTACGAGTGGTATCCCGAGCACCGCTGGGTATACGACAAGCTGCGGCTGTGCGCCTCGCAGGGCATCGTCTGCGCGCCGCACGGGGTGGAGCCGCCGCATTTCCCGGTGTTCAGCAAGCCGATCACGAATCTGCGCGGCATGGGCGTCGGCAGCCGGGTGCTGGGCACGCGCGCGGACTACCGCCGCCACCTGACGGCGGGACACTTCTGGATGTCGCGCCTGGAGGGTGAGCACGTCAGCACGGATGTGGCGGTCGTGGGGGGCAGGGCGTCGTGGATGCGTCACGCCTGCGGCACGCCCGCGGGGCGGGGCACTTTCGATTACTGGACGATCGAGGCGAGGCGCCGGCCGGAGCTCGAGGGATATCTCGCTGACTGGCTGGCGCAGAACATCCGCTCCTACACCGGGATGATGAACTTCGAGTCGATCGAGGGCCGTATCATCGATGCGCACCTGCGCTTTGCGGATCAGTGGCCGGATCTCTACGGCCGCAGCTGGCTGGAGGCGGTGGTGTTCCTGTACCAGCACGGCTCATGGGCTTTTGATGAGCCGCAGCGCACTGATGGCTACAGCGTGGCGCTCTTCGGCCCCCATGGGCGCGAGTACCAGCATCCGCCCGGGGAGCTCGTCGAGCAGGTCCGCCGCATGCCGCAGGTGAGCAGCGTGCAGATCACATTTCATGCCGACCGTCCGGCGGCGACGCACGCCATGCCGCCGGGAGGTTTCCGCCTGGCCATCGTGAACTGCTACGAGCTCGGGGCGGGCAGGGCCGCGCGTGCAGTGCTGGCGCAAGCATTCGGGGTATGAAGGTTCACGGAATCCGGAGAGAATCGCGCGATGCCCGCAAAAAGAAAAGGACCAAGCGCCCCGCAGCGCCGCTACATTCTGGTGATCGATATCGGCGGCACGCACGTGAAATTCCGCATCGGCGCGCACGGCGCAATCCACAAGTTCGATTCCGGTCCGAAGATGACCCCGGCGCGCATGACCCGTCGCCTGTGCGAGCTACTCGGAGAGCAACGCTACGATGCGGTATCCGCCGGCTATCCGGGGCTCGTGTTCCATGGGCGCATCGTCGCCGAGCCGCACAACCTCGGAAAGGGCTGGGTGGGGTATGACTTTGCCGCCGCGCTCGGCCGGCCGGTACGGCTCATCAACGACGCGGCTATGCAGGCCATCGGCAGCTATCACGGCGGTCGCATGCTCTTTCTCGGGCTGGGGACCGGGCTCGGTGCCACGCTCATCATCGATGGAATAGTCGAGCCGACCGAGGTCGGCCATATGCCCTACAAGCACGGCCGCACCTACGAGGACTACCTCGGCGAGCGCGGCCGCAAGCGTCTCGGCAACCGTCACTGGCGCAAGACGGTGTGCAAGGTGATCGCGGATTTCTCTACCGCGTTCGAAGCCGACTACATCGTGCTGGGCGGCGGCAACGCGAAGCGGCTGAAGAAGCTGCCGCGCGGTGTGCGCCTCGGGAGCAATCTCCACGCGTTTATCGGCGGGTTGCGGCTGTGGGATCCGGGCTTCGGCATCGTCACATCACCCTCCACCGCGGTGCGTGCGGCGCGCGCGCGGCGATGAGCGAGGCGCCCGGGGCTCCCGGACTCTCACCAACCTGGTGCAGCAGCAACAAGGAGATGGTCGGCTGCGCACTCGGCACATCCAGGCTGTGGTTCACCATCGGTGGCGGCATCATCAACGAGGTCTACTTTCCGCGCGTCGACACTCCTCAGATCCGTGATCTCGGTTTCCTCGTCGGCGATGGCGCGGCCTTCTGGGTCGAGGTGAAGCGGCTCTGGCAGCACTCCGTGCAGCTCGCCGCGCCGGGTGCTCCGGCGGTACGCATCGTGCATCATCACGAGCGTTTCGAGCTCACGCTGCGCGTCACGCCGTGCGCGAGCCGCGATGTACTGCTCATCGAGGTGAGCCTGAGCGGTGATCAGACACTCAAGCCGTACGTACTGCTCGCTCCCCACCTGGGTGGCAGTGGTTTGGGCAATCACGCCGAGGTCGTCACCCACCGTGGGCGACGCTTGCTGTGGGCGCAGCAAGGTCCATTCGCGCTGGCGCTGGCGGCCGTCACTTTACAGCAGCAGGAGGCGTTCGGACGCGCGAGCGCTGGTTTCGTCGGAGCGAGCGATGGGTGGCAGGATTTTGCCCGCAACGGCAGGCTCACCTGGGAATATGAGGACGCGGGACCGGGCAACGTCGCGCTGATCGGCGAGCTGCCGCCGCAGGCGGTGTTGGCGCTCGGGTTCGGCAGCAGCCCCGATTCCGCCGCGACGCTCGCGCTCACCGCGCTTTCGGAACCCTTCACGATCTCCTGGCAGCGCCAGCTCACCGCCTGGACGAGCTGGCACACGCGCTGTGCGCACGATGTGTTGTGCATGGGCTTGCCCCCAGAGTGTGCCGACCAGGTGCGCCTCTCCACGATGGTGCTGCGCGTACACCAGGATCGCACCTACCCGGGCGCCATCGTGGCCTCGCTCAGTGTTCCCTGGGGCAACACCAGCGAGGAGCGGCCCGGCTATCACCTGGTGTGGCCGCGCGACCTGGTCGAGAGCGCCGGTGCGCTGCTCGCGGTGGGCGCGCTCGAGGAAGCGCGCAACACGCTGCGCTACCTGCAGGCCACGCAGCACGCGGACGGGCACTGGAGCCAGAACCAGTGGCTCGGCGGCACGGCTTACTGGGAGGGACTGCAGCTCGATGAGACGGCCTTCCCGGTATTGCTCGCGGTGGCGCTCGATGAGCGCAACGCGCTCGAGGGTACCGAGGTACGTGAAATGATCGAGCGCGCACTGTCGTTTTTGATCCGTAACGGGCCGGTGAGCCAGGAGGATCGCTGGGAGGAGAATGCGGGGCTGAACACCTTCACGCTCGCAGTGTGCATTTCGGCGCTCGTCGCCGGCGCCGCCTATCTCCCCGCAGAGGGGCGGGAGCTGGCGCTCGCGATCGGTGATTACTGGAATGCGCGCCTGGAGAGCTGGACCTCGGTGGGCGAGGATGGACCGCTTGCGCACCAGTACGGCGTCCCCGGCTATTACATACGTGTCGCGCCCGCGCAGACGCTTCTCACCCTGCGGCCCGAGGGCGTGCTCCCGCTCCGCAACCAGCAGGTTGATCCACAGCTGCCGGTCGGTGTTCAGGTGGGGGTCGACTTCCTGCAACTCGTGCGCTATGGCCTGCGCCGCGCCGATGACCCGCTGGTCGTCGCCACCGTGAAGGTGGTCGATGCGCTGTTGAAGGTGGATACCCCTTCGGGGCCCGTCTGGCACCGCTACAACCACGATGGGTACGGCGAGCACGACGATGGCAGTGCGTACAACGGAACCGGCCGCGGGCGCGGCTGGCCGTTGCTCACCGGCGAGCGCGGACACTACGAGCTGTGCCTCGGGCACGATCCGCTGCCCTTTCTGCGCACCATGACGCGCATGGCCTCCGCGGGTGGCATGGTTCCGGAGCAGGTGTGGGATGCAGCGCCGATTCCCTCCCGTGGTCTCGAGCCGGGTCGTCCGACGGGGTCGGCTATGCCGCTGGTGTGGGCGCACGCGGAGTACCTGAAGCTGGTCGCCTCGCGGAAACTGCGCCGCCCGTTCGACCGGCCCGATTCAGTCTGGCAGCGCTACGCAGGGAAGCGGCCGCCCCTGACACACGTGTTCTGGACGGAGCAGGCGCCGGCGGACATGCTGCCCGAGGGCTGTGCGCTCACTTTGGCGCTGCGCGAGGCCGGCACGGTGCGCTGGGGAGTCGATGGCTGGCAGGACGTGCGCGAGCAGAGCACGCGCGTTAACCCGCTCGGCCTGCACCTGCTCGCGATCGATGCGCAGCGGCTGGGTGCCGGACGCTGCATCGATTTCACCTACCGCACCGATGCGGGTTGGGTCGAGCAGGATTTCCGCGTGCAGGTCGTGCCGCGCACGCTGCAGCCGGATTGACTGCGCATGCCCTTCACTCTGGCGCATCCGGCCGCCGTCCTGCCCCTGCGCGGCGTGGCGCGCTTGCGCACCGCGCCGCTCATGATCGGCGCGATGATTCCCGATCTGCCGGCCTTCCTGCCCGGCGGTCTCCATCGCTACGCGCGCGTCACACACGTGTTCGCGCACTCCTTCACCATCGACCTGCTGCTCGGTTACCTCGCCCTCGGCGGCATATTTCTGCTGCAGCACCCGCTCACCGCGCTGCTGTGGCCGCGTGCGCGCGCCTTATGCCTGCACGCCCTCGAGCCGCTGCGGCGGCCTTCCACATGGTTTTGGGCGGGACCGGCGATTCTGCTCGGGATTTGGACGCATCTGATGTGGGATTCCTTTACCCACCCGGAAGGCTGGATCGTGCAGCGCGTGCCGGCGCTCAGTGCGTCGCTCACCATGGGGCCTTACCACAGCACGGTGTACCACGCGCTGCAGTATCTGAGCTCGATCGTCGGGCTGTGCGTGCTGGTGCTGTGGTACGACCGTCTGCCCGCTCCGCTGGTGGGCGCAGCCGAGGGCACGCCGCGCTCCGCGGCAGGTCCGGTGCTGCTGCTGGTCGCGACGGCCGCAGTGCTGATCGGCGGCGTGCAGGCGCTGGAGCTATTCGAGCACATGCCCAGTGTCTATCACACGCTCGACCTCTTCTGCACCGATGCACTCAAGTGGTTTGCGGCGCTGTACCTCACCGCGGGCGTCGTACTCACTCTCGAGCACGACGCGCCGCAGCTGCCCGGCGCGCGCGGCTGACGGACCAGGGGTGGCCCTATCGGCGCTCGACGAGAGGCCCGGTTCAGTGCGGCGTGCCGAACTCCATGGCCCAGTAAACGCCGCGTTGGTCGTGTGGATTCACGGCGAACGCCACGCCCATCTCGCGGTACACCGGGCCCATCAGGTTCGCACAATGCTCGGGGCTCGCCAGCCAGCCGGCCACCACCTCCTCGGGAGTCATGACGCCGCTCGCGAGATTCTCACCGACCTCGCTCCATCGGTAACCACTGCGCGTGATGCGCTCGGCGGGCGAGCTGCCGTCGCGGCCGGTGTGCTGCATGTAGCCGAAGGTGGCCATGTCATGCGCGTAGGCGAGTGCGACACGCGCGAGTCGGGCGCTCGCCGCGAGCGGCGGCGCGGCGGCGTACGCGGTCGCACCGCAGCGCCGCGGATGAGCGCGCGCCTCGTTGGTGAGCGCGAGCACGCGGCGCGCGACCTGCTGCTGATCCTTGGGCGCAGGCGGTGTAAAGGGGGCGGCGAGCGCGATCCAGACGCGCTCGCCGCTGCGCCAGGTGCCGAGCTCGCGGAAGGCGGGATCGGTCACCTGCCGACAGAACTGCTGCGCGAGCGTGCGCTCGACGTCACCGTTCGGCGGGACGTTGGAGATGCTCACCGAAAACGAGCTCACCTCGTGATAGCCAGCCGCCTGCAGCGCCGTGCGCAGGTCCGTGCCCTGCGAGAGCCGGCGTGCAGCCTGGTCGAGGCGGGTATTGGCGCGCAGCGGCTGCAGCGCGGGATGGCGGCCGTCGCAGCCGACGTTACGCACCGCGTTCACCGAGTCGATGACATCGGCGCAAGCCCAAGCGGGAGCGAGCAGCGCGAGCAGCGCGAGCAGCAGCCTCGGGACTCTATGGCAACTCTGGCGCGGCTCAGTCATTGTTAGCCAATGGCGCGATACGAGGGCGAGGAATTTACGACAACGGGTTGGCCGTGGCGAACCGGGAACTCGTTCCGGCTGCTCGATGGGGGCGGTGAGTTCTTTCCGGAATTGCTCGCTGCGATCGATGCGGCACGCGCTGCGGTGCTGCTGGAGATGTACCTGGTGCGCTCGGGTGTCATCGTCAACGCGTTCATCGCCGCGCTGACGGCCGCGGCGGGGCGCGGCGCGCGCGTGTGTGTGATGTTCGATGCCTTCGGATCGCTCGGACTCGCGCGCGCCGACCGCCGGCGCCTGCTGGAGGGCGGCGTGGAGCTGCGCTTCTTCAATCCGCTCGAGCTGCGCAAGCGCATCGGCAACCTGCTGCGCGATCACCGCAAGCTTCTCATCGTCGATGGCTGCACCGCTTTCGTCGGCGGCACGGGGCTCACCGATGAGTTCGCTCCCGGCGGCGGGCGCGCGGCGTGGCGCGAGGTCATGGTGCGCATCGAGGGACCGGTGGTCGCCGACTGGCAGCGCGCGTTCGTGCGCACCTGGCGCCGCGGTGGCGCGCCGCTCGAGCTGCCGCCGCCACCGCCATATGAACCGTGCGCGGGCGCA
>DASQYM010000004.1:0-23364 GCA_035639195.1 Steroidobacteraceae bacterium | reverse complement strand
TCCCGCACCCGAGGAGAAAAGCGGCCTGGGTCGCAAACCCTTGCACCTGCAGACCCGCCATGAGCGCTGCATCCGCCACGCGGGTGAAGTCCACCCAGGCGCTGATGTCCTGCACGCCCAGGTTGATGTAGGGATTCTCGTGTGCGAGGCCCTTATAGTGACAGCGCAGCGTGCCGGTCACGCGTTGGCGATGGTAATAATGTCGGCGCGGCAACCCGTAGTCACACAGCAGCAGCATTCCGCGCGCGAGACACTCACTCAGTGTGGCGATCCACGGTGCAATGCGCGTACACAGCTCCGAGGTGTAACCGGAAGGCAGCCCCTCGGGCACCGCCGCGAAGATCTCATCGCAGGCGCGCTCGAGATCCAGGCTCGCGGCAATGGCGTGCTCACCGAACCGCATCGGGGTGCCGACTGTCGCAGGCTCCGCGCTCGCGGTATCGAGCACCACGCCGAGCTCGCGCACACCGTCCGCCTCGCACCTGAAACGACGGCACGGCAGAGCATCGGCAACCTCGTTGGCCAGTATCACACCCTGTAACCTCTCCGGCAGTCGCTGGAGCCACACCACCCGGTCACGGAGGGTCTGCGGCAGCTGCGCGAGCCGCTCGCGCTGGCGCTCGGCGAGATCCGCACTCACTTCGAGAATCGCGTAACGCTCGGGCAACGCATGCAGCGCAGCGAGCTCGGTCAGCACAGCCGCTGCCATCTTTCCGCTGCCCGCGCCGAGCTCGAGGATCTCGCCGCGGGTGCGGACGAGCACCGCAGCGCATTGCCGCGCGATGCAGCGCGAGAAAAGATCGGAAACCTCAGGGGCGGTGACGAAGTCCCCACCCGGTCCGAGCTTCGCGCTGCCCGCGCTGTAATAGCCGAGGCCCGGCGCATACAGCGCGAGCTCCATGAAGTGCTCGAACGACAGCCAGCCCCCCGCGGCAACGAGCGCTTCGCGGATGTGCCTGGCGAGGCGCAGGCTGTGCGCCTGCTCTGCGGCCGTGAGCGCCGGCAGGATTGAGCGCCGCGCGGATGCCGTCATAATCGGCCCCCATGGCGCAGGAAACAGTTGCGGGTGCAGGGCCGGACCCCCTGCAGGGCAAGACGGTGCTGGTCACGGGGGCTGCACGGCGCGTGGGCGCGGTGATCGCCCGCACACTGCATGCAGCCGGAGCCAATCTCGTGCTGCACTATCGCAGTTCCGCGGACGACGCAACGACATTGGCCCGGGAGCTCAACGCGCTGCGCCCCGCCTCCGCGGCGCTGGCCGAATGCGATCTGCTGGAGACAGCGCAGCTGCCGACGCTCATCGAGACGGCGGCTGCGCAGTTCGGCGGACTCGACGTCCTCGTGAACAATGCCTCGACCTTCTATCCGACACCGCTCGGGGACATCACCGAGATGGATTGGGACGATCTCATCGGCACTAACCTCAAGGCGCCCCTCTTCCTCGCGCAGGCGGCGGCAGCGCGCCTGCGCGAGGCGCAGGGACTCATCGTCAACCTGGCCGACATCCATGGAATGAAACCGCTGCGGCGTTATCCCGTGTACAGCATCGCCAAGGCGGCGCTTATCATGCTGACTCGCTCGCTCGCGCGCGAGCTCGGACCGCATGTGCGCGTGAATGCAGTGGCGCCGGGCCCGGTCATGTGGCCGGAAGGCGGCGTCGACAAGGCCCTGCAGGAAAAGATCACGCAGCGCACCGCGCTCAAGCGCCCCGGATCGGCCGACGACGTCGCGCGCGCCTGCCTGTTCTTCGCCACCGGCGCACCGTATGTCACCGGGCAGATCCTCGCCGTCGACGGGGGCCGCAGCATCGGCTGGTGAGGCTGAGACTGCCGCGTGTCACGGCAGCTTCGGCGGCGCTGCGGGCAGCGGCTCGAGAGGATGCGCCCAGCGGTCGAAGCGCTCCCAAAGCTCTCCGATCGTGAGCCCCTCGGTAGGATGCACGACCTCGGGAGCAAGCGCGGCGAGCGGGCCCAGCATGTAGGCGCGCTTCAGCAGATCGGGCCGCGGCAGCTTCAGTCCCGGCTCGTCGCAGATCAGATCACCGTACAACAGCACATCGAGATCCATCGAGCGCGGCGCCCAGCGCGGCGCATCGCGCTCGCGACCGCACAGCATTTCGATGGCATGGAGTCGCGCCAGCACCGTGCGGAGCGGCGCGTCAGTCTGGAAGCCTGCGACCAAATTTATGAAATCCTCGCCCGCGAACCCGACTGCCCGATTGCGATACCAGGGTGAGAAGCGCGCTCCCGGGAAGTCCTGGGCCAGCTGTAGCACTGCGCGCGCCAGGTTGCGCTCGGGCGCCACGTTGCTGCCGGCGCCGACGAAGACCTCGGGCACAGTCTCAGCTTCCGCCGGAGCCACGCGCGGCAACGGCCGCGGGCAGGTCTGCGCGGATGCGCTCGATCACGACCCCGACATCACGCGAGTCGCGGATGGCGCCCGGCTTGTTGAGCGAAATGCGCACCCACTCCACGGGGAACTCCTCGAGAATCAGGAGCGCCACGCGATGAGCGAGCGTCTCGACGAGCTTGAACTCGGAAGCCGCGACATAAGCCAGCACGCGCTTAGCGACTTTCTTGTAATCGAGCGTATCGACCACCTCGTCGCTGAGCGAGGCACGGCGGCAGTCGACCGGCAGCTCGATGTCGAGCACCACCGTCTGCCTGACGCGGCGCTCCCAGTCGATGAAGCCGATGATGCACTCGGTGGTGAGGCCGTGCAGGAAGATGCGGTCACCAGCGGGCGGGGTACTCATACGGCCGCCGGCGACAGCGATTCGAGCGGCCACTGGGCGCGTGCCTGGATGGCGAGGCTATCGCGCTGGCCCGCCTCGAGGCGCTTGAGCCCGGCCACTGCGATCATCGCCGCGTTGTCGGTAGAGAACTCGATGCGCGGATAGTACACGCGGGCACCGGCCGCCACCGCGGCCGCGCTGAGCCGCTCGCGCAGCAGCCGATTCGCGCTCACCCCCCCGGACACCACGAGCGCCGTCAGGCCGGTGTACTCAAGCGCACGCAGCGATTTGGCCACGAGGGTATCGACGATCGCCTCCTGCACTGCGCGCGCCACGTCTGCGCGCAGCCGCGGCGTGAGCTCGCGGCCTTGCAGGGCGTGTCGCACCGCCGTCTTCAGTCCCGAGAAGCTGAACTCGAGGCCCGCCCGATCGAGCATCGGCCGCGGGAAAGTGAACGCGCCGGCAGTGCCCTCGGCGGCGATCCGCGCCAGCTGCGGTCCGCCCGGGTACGGGAGTCCCAGGAGCTTCGCGCTCTTATCGAACGCCTCCCCCGCTGCATCGTCGCGGCTCGCTCCCAGCACTCGATAACTTCCGATCCCCATGACCTCGATGAGCAGTGTATGGCCTCCGGAAACCAGCAGGGCCAGGTGTGGAAAGGGCGGCGGCTCGGACTCGAGCAGGGGTACCAGCAGGTGCCCCTCGAGATGATGCACACCGATCGCGGGCAACCCCCATGCATACGCCAGGCTGCGCGCTAGCGAGGCGCCTGTGAGCAGCGCCCCGATCAAGCCGGGTCCAGCCGTATAGGCCACACCGTGCAGTTCGCGCGCGTCCGTGGCGGCGCGCTCGAGCGCGCGCTCCACCAGGGGCAGCAGCCGCCGCACGTGGTCGCGGGAAGCGAGCTCCGGCACCACGCCGCCATAGGCGCGGTGCAGCTCGGCCTGGCTGAAGAGCTCGTGCGCGAGCAGTCCCGCACGTGCATCGAGCACGGCGGCGGCACTCTCGTCACAGGATGATTCGATCGCCAGCACCCGCATCAAATGACTCTAGCGCAGTTGAGATATGCGGTCGCCACGCTTACCTGGGTGGTACCGCAGCGAGGTATAGTCTGCGCTCAAGACGACCTGGTCGCCGGGGGTACTGGCCAAACTCCGCGCGCCGGGATTGAGATCCGCCACATGCGCTCAACCATGACGCGCTCGCTGCCCGCGCTCGGCTCCGTGGTCCTCGCCCTGATGTTGTCCGCGACGCGTCCCGCACAGGCGGTGACCTGCAGGCTCGAGCGGCTGCCGGACATCCCAGTCACGATGCAGGGCCTGCTGCCGACCGTGCACGCGCAGATCAATGGCGTGGATGCCCTGTTTGTCGCCGATAGCGGCGCCTTGGTGCAATTTGTCACGCCCGCGGCGGTTCGGGAGTTCAAGCTGCGCGTGGACAATTCCCTGCAGGGCCAGATTCAGGGAGTTGGAGGTGTCGAGCGAGCGCAGGTCGCCTGGGCCAAGTCATTCACGATCGCCGGCATGACGGTAGCGGACGTGCCGTTCGTGGTGGCGGGCAGCGGGTTCGGCGGCGCGGTGGGTCTTCTCGGGCAGAACCTGTTCCGCGTCGCAGACGTGGAATACGACCTGGCGAACGGTGTCATCCGCCTGGTGCGCCCGAAGGACTGTAAGGAGAGCTCCCTGGCCTACTGGGCGGCAGAGGCGAACAAGCCCTACTCTGTCATCGACATTGCACTCGCGGATGCGCGCCAACCCCACACGAAGTCAGTCGCCTATCTCAACGGCACCAAGATCGAGGTGTTGTTCGATACGGGCTCGCCGGTCTCTATTCTGACTCTCGCCGCGGCCAGACATGCCGGGATGACGCCGGGCAGCCCCGGGGTGGTTGAGGGGGGCTCAGCTTCGGGCATCGGTCACAAGGTGACTATGACCTGGATCGCGCGCTTTCCGAGTTTCAAGCTCGGAGACGAGGAAATCGATCACGCAAAATTACGGTTTGGCGACATATCCCTGCTCGGAGCCGACATGCTGATCGGGGCGGACTTCTTTCTCTCGCATCGAATCTACGTGGCCAGCAGCCAGAGGAAGCTTTATTTCACCTACAACGGTGGTCCAGTATTCGATCTCGCGGCCATGCGTGCTCCGGGGGGCGCGGGCGAGACGGGAGCCGCGCCGGCGGCACCGGTCGCTGCGGAGCCCAAGGCGGATATCGACGCCCGGCTCGACCGGCCCACTGATGCCGCCGGTTATGCCCGCCGCGGCGCGGCTTCCGCCGCGCGCCACGACTATGACGCCGCCATTGCGGATCTCACCCGGGCGTGCGAGCTCGCTCCGGCGCAGCCGGATTATTTCTACCAGCGTGGCATGGCGCACTGGGGGAGAAAACGCGCGGACCTCGCGCTGGCCGATTTCGATCAGGCGATCCGCCTCAAGCCCGATGACACCGACGCACTCCTGGCGCGAGCCTCGCTGCGCGCGAGCCGAGGGGACGCCCCTGAGGTCATCGCGGCAGATCTCGACGCGGCGGATCCCGCGCTGCCGAAGGAAGCCGACGCACACCTGCGTCTCGGCCACCTGTACGACGATGCCGGGCAGCCGGCTGCCGCCGTGGTGCAGTACACGAAGTGGATCGACTCGCACCCGCAGGAGGATGTGCGCATGGCCGGAGCACTCAACTCGCGCTGCTGGGCGCGGGCACTGACCGGGCAAGCACTGGACCTCGCTCTTGCAGACTGCAACGCCGCGCTGCGGATGAGACCCAACACCGCCGCGTTCCTCGACAGCCGTGGGCTCGTGTACCTGCGACAAAAGAACTACGACAGGGCGATCGCGGATTACGACGCTGCATTACACCTGCAGCCGAAGAGCGCCTGGTCGCTTTACGGCCGCGGCCTTGCCAAGCAGCACAAGGCAATGATGGCCGATGCGCAGGCCGATATCGGCTCTGCCACGGCGCTGCAGCCTAAAATCGCGACCACTGCGGCCAAGTACGGCATTACTTGAGACTCGGGGGACCGCAAGAGCGGCTGCGAGCAGCGAGCGCGGCGACAGGCCTGCAGAGTTGGCGAGGAATGCCCGAGTGGCGGGGCGTCTTGCCAAAGGACTGCGGTGTGCGCGTGCCGTTGAGCGCCTCCAGGGAAACGTGCGCCGCTTTTGCCTTTGCAGGGGCGCTCCTTTAGAATCCTCCGCCCCCGGAGTGGCCGGCACGATCGTGCCGCCTTCGGCCGCGAACTTAAGATTCCCTGTTCGATCAACGACTTGAGGTTTAAATGCCGAGCGTTCGTGTCCGTGAGAATGAATACTTCGATGCCGCCTTGCGCCGTTTCAAACGGGCATGCGAGAAGGCGGGGATTCTCACCGAGCTACGCCGGCGCGAGTTCTACGAGAAGCCGACGCAGGAGCGCAAGCGCAAGAAGGCGGCAGCCATCAAGCGCCACATGAAGCGTGTCTCGCGCGACGGCGTGCGAAACTCGCGATAAGAGACCCTACTGGCGCCATGGCGCTCAGGGACCGCATCACCGAAGACATGAAGACGGCGATGCGAGCCGCTGACAAGGAGCGGCTCGCCACGGTCCGTCTGCTGCTCGCGGCGATCAAGCAGCGCGAGGTGGACGAGCGCATCACACTCGATGACGGCCAAGTGCTCGCGGTCATCGAAAAGATGATCAAGCAGCGTCGTGAAGCCATCACTCAGTTTGCAAGCGGCGGGCGCAGCGACCTGGTGGCCAAGGAGAGCGCCGAGATCGTTGTACTGCAGGCGTATCTTCCTGCGCAGCTGACAGCAGCCGAGCTCGATGCGCTCATCAGCGAAGCGATTACTGCAACCGGAGCCGCATCCATCAAGGATATGGGCAAGGTCATGGGTTTCGTGAAACCGAAGGCCCAGGGCCGCACTGACATGGGCGCGCTCAGCGCGCGGATCAAGCAGAAACTCGGCTGACTCGCCGCGTCGCCGGAAGCGGCACTTGGGACGCATCCCGCAGCACTTCATCGACGAGCTCCTCGCGCGCACCGATATCGTGGAGCTCATCGGCGCGCGCGTGCCCTTGAAGAAGTCCGGTCGGGAATACAAGGCCTGTTGTCCGTTTCACGCCGAGAAGACTCCCTCCTTCTGGGTAAGTCCCGACAAGCAGTTCTATCACTGCTTCGGCTGCGGTAAGCACGGCACGGTGCTCGGCTTCCTCATGGATCACGATCACCTGGCATTCCCCGAGGCGGTGGAGGAGCTCGCGACGCGCCTCGGAGTGGAGGTGCCGCACGAAGGGGGCGCCCAGCGCGGCGCGCGGTCTGCCGATGAGCCGCTGTACGAGCTGATGGCGCACGTTGCCCGCTTCTACAGCGAGCAACTCGGGCGCGAGCCGCGGGCGCGTGACTATCTGGCGAAGCGCGGGCTCACCGACGCGACGCTGGAGCGTTTCGCGATCGGCTACGCACCGAACTCCTGGAACGAGCTCGTGCGCCACTTCGGCACCGGCGATCCCGAGCGCAGACGCCTGGTGGAGGCCGGACTTCTCATCGAGCGCGAGCGTGCTGGCGACCGCGAAGGTGAGCGCTACTACGACCGCTTCCGCGATCGGGTGATGTTCCCCATCCGCGATGCCCGCGGGCGCGTGATCGCCTTCGGGGGACGTGTCATCGACGGCGGTGAGCCGAAGTATCTCAACTCACCCGAAACGGTGCTGTTCCACAAGGGACGCGAGCTGTACGGTCTCTATGAGACGCGCCGTGCGCGCCGCACTCTCGACAGACTCGTCATCGTCGAGGGCTACATGGATGCAGTGAGCCTCCATCAGGCGGGCATCGATTACGCCGTTGCGACGCTCGGCACCGCGACGACCGCCGAGCACTTCCGGCGCATCTTCCGCCTCGTGCCGACGGTAGTATTTGCCTTTGACGGGGATCGTGCCGGGCGCGCGGCCGCATGGCGCGCCTTGCAGCAGGTACTGCCCGAGACACGCGAGGGGCGCGAGATTCGCTTCCTGTTCCTGCCGCAGGGTCACGATCCGGATACGCTCATCCTTGCCGAGGGCCACGCGGCATTCGAGCAGCGCCTCGCCGCAGCGGTGCCGTTGTCGGAATATCTGGTGCGCGAGCTTTCCGAGCAAAGCGAGCTGGGCTCGGCGGACGGGCGAGCGCGCTTTGCGGAGCAGGCTCGGCCGCTCTTCGCGCGGGTGCCGGAGGGTGTCTATCGCGAGCTGCTGCTCGGGCGGCTTGCGCAGGTCATCGGTCTGTCCGCCGAGCGACTCGAGGCGCTGTGGACGGCCGGCACAAACGGCGTGGCGGCGAAGACAACCTCACCCTCTTCCCCCCACCGCTCGGCACCGCCACGTCCGGCCCGCGCAGCCGGGCGCGGGAGCCTCGTGCGCCAGGCAGTGATTCGGCTCCTGCATTACCCGGCGATTGCTCTCGAGGTCAACGCGGCCGAGCGGGCCGGCCTCGATGCGAGCGAGGAACCCGGGATCGCCCTGCTGCGGGAGCTGCTGGACAGTCTGCGCGAGCAGCCCGCGCAGATTCCCGCTCAGGTGATCCAGCGGTGGGTGGGACATAAGGACGGTGAGACGCTGCAGAAACTCCTGGCACGCGAAGAGGTCATTACCGGGGCGGCCGCTGCGGCAGGAGAGCTCCGGTCCGCGCTCGTGAAACTCGCC
Source organism: Steroidobacteraceae bacterium (assembly GCA_035639195.1). Classification (GTDB taxonomy): domain Bacteria; phylum Pseudomonadota; class Gammaproteobacteria; order Steroidobacterales; family Steroidobacteraceae; genus 13-2-20CM-66-19. The sequence goes on along the minus strand of DASQYM010000004.1, from coordinate 14,983 downwards.
GATCAGGCGGCCGGAATGCGCCTCCAGACGCTCGAGGCCAAGAGCCGAGCCGGGAGCCTCGCAGGAGATGAATTGTTGGAATTTCAAAGGCTTATAGAGAGGCTGAGTCACCGCGATGCCCGCGGCGGATAAAGAATTTGGCGATTCACCTGGCGTCAAATAAAATTGCGGGCTTTGCCTTTGGCCCCCTTGAGCCAGCCCAGTCCGGGCAGCACATAGGGGAAACCCGGGCCGTAACCCCCGCCGCCACACATGACACGCAAGCACAAGCCCCAGAATTCGCATAAGAAGCGACCAGTAGCGCCGAATAGCAGACCCGTGAAGGCGGCTGCGGAGAAGGCGGTCGTTGCCGTGGCCGGAGTGCGCGACAAGGATCGCGCGAAACATCCGGCGGTGGTGGCGCGCAAGGCCGCTGCGGCGCTCGCAGGCCGTTCGGCGGTGTCGAGTCCGAAAGTGAACGAGGTCGGCCGTCCCGCCGACGGCAAGACACCTGGCGGCAAGCTCAACGTCGACAAGCGACCGCTCGGCCTCGAGCGGCGCGTGCCGGTGATGCCCGAAGATCGCCAGTCGCAGCTGAAACTGCTGATCGCCCGCGGCAAGGAGCAGGGTTATCTCACCTACGCGCAGGTGAACGATCATCTGCCCTCCGAGATCGTCGATCCGGAGCAGATCGAAGACATCGTCAACACCATCAACGACATGGGCATTCCGGTGTACGAGAAGGCACCGGACACCGAGTCGTTGCTCGCCACCGAGCCCTCTGCACCCGCGGATGAAGAGGCGATCGAGGAGGCAGCCGCAGCGCTCGCCGCGCTCGATGCCGAGCTCGGTCGTACCACCGACCCGGTGCGCATGTACATGCGCGAGATGGGAACGGTGGAGCTGCTGACGCGCGAAGGCGAAATCCGTATCGCCAAGCGCATCGAGGAGGGGCTGGACGCGGTGCGCAGTGCACTCGCCCTGTATCCGCCGACCTACGATTTTCTGCTCAGAGCCTACGAGCCGGTGAAGGCCGGCCAGGGGCGTCTGGTCGACCTGATCGTCGGCTTCATCGATCCGAATGCGCCGGACGTCATCGCGCAGCCGCAGAACCCCACCAAGGTGGAAGTGGTTGCCGCGGAGGAGAAGCTCGAGGAGGACGAGGAGGCGGAGGAAAACGGCGACGGGGAAGAAGAAGAGGCGGTCGACACCGGTCCCGATCCGGTCGAGGCGGCAGCCCGCTTCGCGTCGATAGCAAAGGTGCATGCCCAGGTGCTGGGCTCGATCGCGAAGCTCGGTGCACGCGATACGAAGACGCTGCGTCAGCGCAAGAAGCTGGCGGATGAATTCATGGAACTGCGCCTCTCGCCGCGCATGTTCGACGCGCTGATCCTCAACCTGCGCACGCACGTGGCGGAGGTCCGCCAGCTCGAGAAGGAGATCATGGTCATCGCCGTGCGCGATGCCGGGATGCCGCGCAAGGACTTCATCGCATCGTTCCCGAAGAACGAGACCAACCCGCGCTGGCTCGGCAAGCACGTCAAGAGCGGCAAGAAGTATTCGGCGCCGCTCGCGAAGTTCAAGGACGAGATCGAGCGGCGGCAGAAGAAGCTCGAGCAGCTCGAGGTGCAGTACCACCTCAGCATCAACGACATCAAGGAAGTGAACCGCGAGGTGTCGATCGGCGAGGCCAAGGCGCGCCGCGCCAAGAAGGAGATGGTCGAAGCGAATCTGCGCCTGGTGATCTCCATTGCGAAGAAGTACACCAACCGCGGGTTACAGTTTCTCGACCTGATTCAGGAGGGCAACATCGGCCTGATGAAGGCGGTCGACAAGTTCGAATATCGCCGTGGCTACAAGTTCAGCACTTATGCCACCTGGTGGATACGCCAGGCGATCACCCGCTCGATCGCCGACCAGGCACGTACCATCCGTATCCCGGTGCACATGATCGAGACGATCAACAAACTCAATCGCATCTCCCGGCAGATGCTGCAGGAGATGGGCCGCGAGCCGACCCCCGAAGAGCTTGCAGTGCGCATGGAGATGCCCGAGGACAAGGTGCGCAAGGTGCTGAAGATCGCCAAGGAGCCGATCTCGATGGAGACGCCCATTGGCGATGACGAGGATTCGCATCTGGGCGATTTCATAGAGGACACCTCCGTCGCCTCACCGATCGACCAGGCGACCATGGAGTCGCTGCGGGAGACGACTCACGCGGTGCTCGCGCAGCTGACGCCGCGCGAGGCGAAGGTGCTGCGCATGCGCTTCGGCATCGATATGAATACCGACCACACCCTCGAGGAGGTCGGCAAGCAGTTCGACGTCACGCGCGAGCGCATTCGCCAGATCGAAGCGAAGGCGCTGCGCAAGCTGCGCCACCCTAGCCGCAGCGAACAATTGCGCAGTTTCCTGATGGAAGATTGAGGCGGTAGGGTCCTAGATACCCGCCTTGACCAGCGCGTCAACCAACTCGCGCAGCGCCTCAGCGAGCGCCGGATGGCCCGCCTCGAAACGTACCGCGAGTGATTCCAGCCGGGGAGTGTGCGCTGCAGCAGCAGCGCCGCCCTCCTCCAGGCTCGCGGGCTCGAGCGTCCGCTCGATGTCGCGCATTACCGTCGTCAGCAGCTGACGCGACTCGCCATCGAGAGCGCGGCCGCTCGCTCCCAGCTGCTGGTGCAGCCGGGCGAGCAGCTCCCGCAGGCTCTCCTCGGCCATCCCGATGTGGTGTCGGTTAACCCGCAGGTCCGAACGATGCGTCCGGGGCCGTTGAGGCGGTGGTTGCGCCAGCCCCCGTGCCGATCAGCTCCTTCCAGCTGTGCTCGCGCCCGAGTCGCTTGCCCTTTTCAGTGAGTTTCACTCCATCGGGCGAGAGCGTGATCATGTAGGGACGGCCGTCCACCTCGATCTCGCGCTTCAGTTGCTTACTAAGCTTGGTAGTCATTGCGTCCTCTCGCGGAAACGCTGCACGTAAGGAGGATGTTAGCAGCAAACCGGCACCCGGCAGTGGCTAGAGCCGGCGCCGGGCGTGGGCGTGGGCACTACTTGAGCAGCCCCTCCGACTTCAGGGCCTCGACAACGTGCGGGCGCGCCCCGACACGCTCAGCGTGACGCTGAAGCTGCGGCCACTGAGCGTTGTCGATATTGAGGTGCCTTCCCCAACCGAGGACCGTGAAAAGATAGGCATCCGCTACCGTGAACTGCTCGCCCATGAGGAATGGCCTGCTGCCGATGGCACGATTCAGGTAATCGAGGCGACCGGCGAGGTTCTTGCGCGCATGCTGCTTGACCTCGGCATGCAGCTCCTCGCGAAACAGCGGCGAGAAGCTCTTGTGGATTTCCGTGCTGATGAACGCCAGCCACTCCACCAGGCGGTAGCGTTCCATCGTCCCGGCGGGCGGCGCGAGCTTGGCAGCAGGGTTGCGGTCCGCGATGTATTGCAGTACCGCGATGTTCTCAGTCAGAACCTCGCCGTTGTCGAGTGCCAGTGCCGGAACGTAGCCCTTGGGGTTCACCTCGTTGAAGTCGACGCCATCCGCCTTGCGGGTGCGACGATCGACCTTGACGAGCTGAAATTGCAGTCCGGCCTCTCGCAGCGAGATATTCGAAGCCAGCGAGCAGGCGCCAGCGAAATAATAAAGCTTCATGTCGGGTCTCCTTCCCGGGTCCGCAGGCCACAGCCGCGGACTCACCTATGCCGCCGAGGGGGACGGCCATGCTAACGTCACATCCAGCGATGGCAAGAGGGTAAGGTGATGAAGGCAGTTTTGATCACCTTGACCGCGGGCGCCCTGGTTCTCGTGCTGAGCGGCTGCCCGGATCTACCGGGCGGTCCAGGGCCTGCGCAGTCAGACATGCACTGGAGGTCGCCTCGTCCCAAGCACACTACGCACGAAGGCGCCGCGCATCCATCAGCGGATTCCGCATCCCGAAGCGATGTGCACCACAGCGTTGGCGAGATCGCCTGGTTCCAGGGCACGATCGACGAGGCATTCTCGCGCCGCGGCTGCTCCGAGGTCCACCCGCGTCGTACGCTGCTTCGTTTCTGACTTCGGCGTCGCTGCTACAATCGCCGGCCGTTGGGCCTGTAGCACAGCGGTTAGTGCAGGGGACTCATCGATGAGGTGCCTTCGCGCGGAAACGCGCGAAGTGGACGGGATGAATTCAGGGAAACCTTCGGTCGGAGCAAGCCATGGCAACCCTGAGCCGAGCCGCCGGTACACCGGCGGAAGGTGCAGAGACTACCTGAGGGCTCGAGTGCCCTTGATAACAGGCTTGGAGCATCCCGCACCCACACGCACCGGGTGGGCCTCCGCGAGATTTCGCGGGGTGCCTCGCCTGGTGCACGGGTGAAGAGATAGTCCACTCCCGGTGGAAACATCGGGGCAGAGTGAATCCCTTGGTCGTAGGTTCGAATCCTACCGGGCCCAAATCAACTTCATCACCCTGCCGCGCTCCGGTGCTTGACGCCTTCGTGACGTCCGTTGCCATATACGCCCGGCCCATCTACCTGAAGCGTGGAGCTCCAGTGAAGACCAATTCAGCGTGCTGCTCATCGAACAACGGCCACAACCACACCCGCCGTGTTCTGCTCAAATCCCCCTTGGCAGCGCTAGGGATCGCCGCGCTCGGTGGCCTTGCATCGCTCGCGTCTACCGAGCCAGTGTACGGCCAGGCCTTGACCAAGGAAGAGCGCGACAAACTGACACCCGATCAGGTGATCGATGAAATGAAGGCAGGCAATGAGCGCTTTCGCAGTCGTAAGCCGCAGGTACACGATTACGTTGCCCAGAAACAGGCCACTGCAGCCGGCCAATATCCCGCTGCCGTGATCCTCAGCTGCATCGATTCACGCGCGCCCGCTGAAATCATCTTCGACGCCCGGATCGGGGATCTCTTCAACGCGCGCATCGCCGGCAACATCGCCAACGACGACTTGCTCGGCAGCTTGGAGTTTGCATGCGCGGCGGCAGGTGCCAAGGTGATCCTGGTAATGGGTCATACTGCTTGCGGAGCGGTGAAGGGTGCGATCGACGGGGTCGAGCTCGGATACCTGACGGGGCTGTTAAACAAAATCAAGCCTGCGGTTGCGGCGACCGCCTATTCCGGAGAGCGGAGTAGCAAGAACGGGGCGTTCGTGGACGCGGTGGCCAAGTCCAATGTGCTGCAGACCCTTGGCAACATACGTGCCCGCAGCAACCTGCTCTCTGGCTTGGAGAAGGATGGAAAGGTAAGAATGGTGGGCTCGATGTATCACCTGGTCGGCGGGCGGGTCGAGTTTTTGGCGTGAAGCCAGTGCTGGCACTTTGGCGACGCCCCAGCACACGAGGGCACCGACTGAGATGTCGGAGTGACCTAGTTCCTTTGGGCACGCTTCGCTGAGATCAGCGCACCGATCGCGACAGGATATCTGTGGTGGCACGTAAAGGCGCCGTCTGCTACCGGGCCGGCGCCTGTTTTCATTGATACTACGCCGGCCTGGGCCGACGTAATCGTCAGCGCGTCGGTAGCCACCTACACGAGGGCGATTGGTTTCCCGATAGCCAGCCGCGCCTGGCAAACGTACGTTCGTGCGCAATTCGCCCACGAGGTGTAATCGCGCATGCCGGTTGAAGAATTGTCCCTGAAGGCGTTGCGTGCACGGGCCTTGCGATTGGGTTGGATTGCCCGGCGCGCCGTTGGCCATGATGGATTCGTCATCCTCAACCGGTATCGCAACTTGGTGGCCACTGATCTGCTGGACAAGGCAGGTCTGCGCGCGTGGCTCATCGACGCGCTCAGAGAGCGGCGCCGAGCCTGCTACTGGTAGCCACCCCGCATCGCCCGTGCGTGGGTGCTGTTACGCTCTGGTTTTCTGACGCCCCGCGGCAGAACGCAGATCTCGCAGCCGCGTTGCGCACTCACGCTGCCAGGCTGAGTGGCAGGCGAAGTGAAAGCGCAGCAGTTCTCCGCTGCCGGGGTCGGTGACGTCGTACTCGATCTTGTCGGTCGCGATCGGTTGATCGCATAGGGCACAGAGGGCTCCCGTCCCGTAGCTCGCATCGATGTGGGTGGACAGCACGAGCGGTAATCGTCCGGTCTCGATGCGCTGCACAACTCGGACCCTTAGTTCGCCCTCTGGTAGCACTGGCTCGGTAGGCATATGTCACATCTTGCGGGAGGCCTATTGAATTTCCGCTGAACGTCGGCGGTGAGGAAGAATCCGCCTGAGCGCGAGAGCCGCTTGAGCGGCCTTCGGGGCGACGTTGTCGGCAAATCGCCACCCATACGGGGGGAACAGGCTGACTCCATTGCGGATTTCGGCTGAATAGACTTGGGGGATGGAGGTCCGCCGAGATCAAGAAGGCGCTGAACTGAGAGCGCGGGGATCAGGAGTCAAAGCTCAAGCGCGCGAGATCGCGCTCGATTTCCTCCGCTCGGAGCTCGAGGTGGCAAGCACCCTGGTCACATTGGCGGAGACCACCGCTGACGGGGAGCCCGTCATTCGCAATCTCAGAAACGCGTGGCGCGCGCTCAAGGCCGCACAGGAGCTTGCAGAGCAGCTCCAATTGGATTCTGTTGAACGCCGTACCTTTCGTGGCACGCATGGAGCTTTGTGCCTGCGGTTAGCTGACTTGCACCTACAGTTGCACGATTGAGCCTGCGCGCCGACTCACCCCCTGAGAGGCTTACCCAGCGCCCGGACGCACGCATAGTCCCGAGCGGCCATAAGTGCGTCCATGCACTATTTTCCTGGCTGGCCGAGCTGTATGGTGGGTCGACATTAGCAGGGGGCATGGCAAGGCGCCCGAGTGTGCGCGCCTGCTGGCGATCTATGGACCAGCAAGTGCGAGCCGAGCAGAAGCCTGAGTTACGCAAAGTTGCGTCCGCAGGCGTAGCGACGAGACCGGGGTCCGCACGTAGCGCGCAAGCAGCCTGATCGCCGCACGGAGCCTAGCAATGAAGAGCGATGATCTCCCGGCCGTCGGCCGCAAGCACCAAGCTGCGCTGCGCGCAGCCTGGAACACGGCGCTCATTTCGGTGGCACTCATTGGTGCCGGTGTATTCGCGGCCTACGTCACGCCAGGTTTGCACTGGCCGAACGCCCGTTGGCCGCGCTGGTTGTTTCTTCTGCTTTGCCTTTACGTTATCTGCTGGGGTGGATGCTTCCTGTACCAGCGACACAAGCGACGGTGACTGAGCGGCGGCGGCTGAGCCGAGGCGCTGCGCGCGGGCTAGAATTGCGCCATGACCGATCTGGCGCTATTCCCCATCACCAGGAAGTGGCCCGCGGAACATCCCGATCGGCTGCAGCTGTACTCGCTGCCGACACCAAACGGCGTGAAAGTCTCGGTGATGCTCGAGGAAACCGGGCTGCCCTACGAGCCGCACCTGGTCGATTTCGACACCAACGATCAGTTGTCGGCGGAGTTCCGCTCACTCAACCCCTACGGCAAGATCCCGGCCATCATCGATCCTGCGGGACCGGGAGGTGAGCCGCTGCCGCTGTTCGAGTCGGGCGCGATTCTCATCTACCTTGCGGACAAGACCGGGCAGTTCCTGCCATCTGCGCCGTCAGCGCGCTACCAGTCTCTGCAATGGCTCATGTTCCAGGTCGGCGCTGTTGGCCCGATGTTTGGTCAGGTCGGCTTCTTCCACAAATTTGCCGGTCGTGAATTCGACGACAAGCGTCCACGCGATCGCTACGTCGCCGAAACACAGCGCCTGCTGCGGGTGCTGAACCTGCGCCTCGAGAGGCGCGAGTGGCTCCTGGGCGAGCAATACACCATCGCCGACATGGCGGTGTTCCCCTGGGTGCGCAATCTCATCGGCTTTTACGGCGCCGGAAATCTCATCGGCATCGTTGATTTCCCGCACGTCACTCGGGCACTCGAGACGTTCCTCGCGCGACCCGCGGTGGCCCGTGGCCTGAGCATTCCACGGAAAGCCGCGCAGTGATCCGGCAGGGAGATTTTCGTGGCAAGGTGGTTCTGATCACGGGTGCATCGTCCGGTATCGGCGAGGAGCTCGCGGAGCAGCTGGCGCAGCGAGGCGCACTACTGAGCGTGGCCGCGCGACGTACCGCGTTGCTGGCGCGCCTCGCGCAGCGCATCGCGGACGCCACCGGCTCGAAACCGCTCGTGATCGAGTGCGACGTCACGCGCGACGGCGACGTGGAGCGTGCGGTCGCGCAGACCGTGCGCGAGCGCGGGCAGCTCGACATCGTGTTCGCCAATGCCGGTTTCGGTGTGGCCGGACTCTTTACCAGGCTGTCGGTGGCAGACTATCGACGACAATTCGAGACCAATGTCTTTGGTGTACTGCGGACGCTCTACGCCGCGCTGCCTGAAGTCGCAACCGCCCGGGGCCATCTGGTGATCACCGGCAGCATCGCGGGCTGGGTCGCAACGCCGGGGACCTCCGCCTACGCCATGAGCAAGTTCGCCGTGCGGGCGCTCGCGAACTCGATCACACCGGAGCTCGCCCGCTGTGGCGTTGCGTTGACGCTCGTCAGCTCAGGCTTCGTCGAGAGCAACATCCGGCGTGTCGACAATCGTGGCGTGCTCCACGCCGAGGCGCCCGAGCCGATGCCGGCATGGCTCGTGATGAGCCGACGCAAAGCCGCTCGCCAGATCCTGCGTGCCGTAGCCCGTGGGCGCCGCGAGGCCATCATCACCGGCCACGGCCGGCTGCTCATTGCGCTGGAGCGCTTTGCGCCCTGGATCATCCGGGCAGTCGGCAAAAGGATGGCGGCCCGGGGACGCGGCTACCGGCCGGAGCCCGTCTGAGTCAGCTGGCGGTGCACATCCCGCATCGCAGCAGCGCGCCGATGGCTGCCTCGAAAAACGGCGCAGCCTTCCGCCAGGCTTGCGCTGGGGCCGACGGCAGAGCGGCGCGGCGGCAGCCCCTCAGGCGGGCTGGTAGCCCTTCACGCCCGTCTGCCACAGCAGGAATGCGTAGGTGTCAGCCGCCTCGCGATCCTGCTGTGTGCGGGTCGAGCCGATACCGTGACCGGCATCGAAATCGACACGCAGCAGAATCGGCTTGCCGGAACGGCTCGCCGCCTGCAGCCGCGCCGCCATTTTCGCCACGTGAAAGGGACCGACCCGCGGATCGGTCACGCCCGTCGTAAGCAACACAGCCGGATAGGCCACGCCATCGCCAACGTGTTGGTAGCTGTCGATGCTCTTCAGCGCGCGATAGCCCGCCGGTTCGGCGATGGCGCCCCATTCGGGCTCCTCGCCATAGCCGTTCGGCTCCGCCACGTAACGCAGCGGATTGGACCAGCCGACTCCGTCGATCACTGCCGCGAACAGCTCCGGGCGCTCGGTGAGTGCGCGTCCGACCGTGATGCCGCCTGCCGAGCGGCCGCCGATCGCAAGCCGCGCAGCGGAAGTGTAGTTCTCGCGGCACAGCTCTTCACAGACGTCGATGAGATCGCGCCAGGTGTTGGGTTTGTTGGTGAGCTGCCCTGCCTTGTGCCACTCGCGTCCGTATTCACCTCCGCCGCGTACGTTGGCGTAGCCGACGATGAAGCCCGCATCCACCAACGCGAGCGTCCTGCCGGCGAAACTCGGCGTATAGGCCGAAATGCCGTACGAGCCATAGGCTGAGATCCATGCGGGTGTACGTCCATCGCGCCTGAGTCCCTTGCGATGAATGAGCGTGTACGGAATCTTCGTGCCATCGCGCGCCGTGGCGAAGGCGCGCTGCGCCTCGTAGGCGCTCACATCGATCGGTGGTTTGGGCGTGAGTCCGGTGGCCGCAACCTTGCCCGCGGCATCCACCGACCATATGTCCCCGGGAGTCAGCCAGCCGGTGAGGGAGAATAGTGCTCCTTCCGCGCTCGCCTGGCAGCTCAGTGCCCGCAATGTTCCATCGAACGGCAGCGCGATCTCGCTCACCCGGCCGGCACGATCCAGGCGGCGCAGCCCGCTGATCCCGCCATCCATCATCTCCAGATACAAGCCATCCTTCGCACGCCCCAGGCTCTGGATGACCACCTTGCCCTCCGGGACGACCTCGCTGGCGTTGGCGAGGGCTGCTGAGCTCAGCGGCGTCCTGAGGATGCGACCGCGTGGATGGTTCCGATTGGCGAGCAGCCAGAGCGAGTCGTTGTCGATCTCCACATCGGTGATCTCGTCCGCGAAGTCCGCGACCGGCATCCAGCGGGCGCCCTTGGCGACCGCCTCCGCAACCGGAGCGATGAACACACGAAACTCGGTACGGACATCCGCGAGCGTCAACAACGCATGCTCGGAGCCAAAGAAGGTGCGGATCACCGGCAGCTGGATACGCTCGTAGGTCACGTTCGCGTCCAGTCCGCGCTTCATCAGGATGGGATCGCGGGCCGGGTCGGTACCAAGCCGGTGGAAGCGTGCCTGACTGTCGAGGTAGCGATCCGGGGTATCGACGGCGCCGGTGAGCTGGTTGTAGAAGAAGCCGCTGCCGTCATCGAGCCAATGGGGGGTGGCGGCCTGGGTGTTGGCGATGCGCTCGGGCAGATTGCGGCCATTGGCGACCTCCAGGACGTGCAGCAAGGAGTCCTCGCTGCCGTCCTTCGACAGACCATAGACGAGGTGGCTGCCGTCCGGTGAGGGCTCCCACCAGTCGAGGGACAGGTGACTGACCGCAGTGCTGAGCAACGTCGGGTCGATGAGCACACGATCGACGCCGTTCTGCCTGATGAGGAGCTGGTAATTGTCTGCACCCACAGGACGCTGCTCGTAGAACAACCGCGTGCCAACACGCCGTGCGAGGCGTGTGCTCGCCGCATCGCCGGAGAGCTGTTGGATGCGCTTCAGCAGCTGCTCCCGCCCCGGAATGGCCGCGAGCACGGCGCGCGCGTGCGCATCCTGCCCCTCGAGGAATGGCAGCCACGCCGGGTCCTTGTCGTTCTCCATCCAGCGGTAGGGATCGCTGAGCGTTTCGCCGAAGTAGCTATCCTTCACTACCTCGACACGTGCCACCGGCGCGGGCGGAATCTCTGCAGCAGCTGCAGCCCGTGCACGCCGGGCGAGCGGCGCGGCGCACACACCGGCAAGACCCAGGAAAACGTCGCGGCGGTTCAAGCCACCCATCCCGCGTACTCCTGTTATGAATGCGTGCCGCGATCGCGGCGCGTTCTGTCAGTGCGCATCCGGTAGCCAGCGCACGTCCTGCTGCATCTGCGAGGCGAGCGCCTCGAGGTTGGCGTTCCCGCGCGCCAGCACGGCGATGCTCCCCTGCGGCGCCGGCACGATGACGCCCGTCATGCCCGACTCGTGGAAGCTGCGCCGGCCGGTCGCGCGCTGATTGCGCAGGATCATCACCGTGACGGGCCCCTGAGCGGTCTGCACCACCAGGTGGGGCACGTAGTGGCCGCGAAACCAGCAGCTTTGCGCGTAGCTGATGCGATCGGAGGTGAGGTCGAGCCTGACGCCCGCACCGCGCAGCGCCTCGTCGATGCTGTGCGCGTCGAGCCGCTGACTCGCGAGCCAGCTCTCCGGCTCCTCGCGCACGTGTGCCACCACCTCGTGGGCCAGTGTGTCGCTCGGGCGCAGCAGCCACATCGCCATTACCGCGAGCATGGCGAGCAGAACACTCGCCGCCAGCGCCCACGGCCGCCAGGGCGCCGTGAGGCGCGGCGTGCCGACCAAGTCCGGCGGTCGCTCGAGCGCGCGGCGGATGTTGGCATCGAGTGTGCGCATCTCCTCACGGAACTGACGGCAGGATGCGCATGCGCGCACGTGTTCCTCGAGTGCGGCAGCGCTCCCGGCGGGATCCGCGCCGATCTCCAGCCGCAGCTGCTCGCAGCTCACGGCACCGCCTCGCGCGTGGATACATCGGCAGCGGGTGTCATGCCGCAGATCGCGCGCAGCTTGTTACGAGCGCGGAACAGTCGGGTCAGCACCGCGGTCGGGGATAACGCGAGCTCACGGGCGATCTCCTCGGTGGAGAAGCCGCCAAGGGTCTGCAACAGCAGGGGCTCGCGGTACTCAATCGGTAGTCTCATGATCGCATTGCGTAGAGTGAACAGGTCGCCGTCGCTCCCGGCCTTTTCGACCGCCTGGGTATCGAGTGCCTCATCGAGCGACACCAGCTCGAGGCGCTTGCGCTCGTAGAGCCGCGCATGCTCGCGCCGCACGATGGTGAGCAGCCATGCGCGCGCGGCGCCGCGGTCCTTCAAGGTGTCGCGGGATCGCCAGGCACGCAGCAGCGACTCCTGCACGATGTCCTCCGCCAGCGAGCGGTCGCGTGCCAGCCAGTGGGCAAAGCGCAGCAGGTCCGGGCGCATCGACTCGAACAGCTGCGTCATCGATGCGCGCGGGTCCGCTTCGGACAGCCGCTCACTGATAGAGGAGACCGGGGATTCGGGCTGGGGATTGCGCATGCCTGGCGTACCGAGGCCGCGATTATACGCGCGCCCTGCCCGCGCCCCTGGCAATATCGCGTCGAGCTGCCCGGTCTTCTCGGCCGACCGTTGCCACGCTGGATGACAGAACAGGAGCGCCCGTGAGATTTCTCGTGCACTGGCTCATCGACTGGCCCCGGCGCGTCGCCGGGCACCTGACCTGGCTTGCGCCCCTGTTCGCGCGTATCACCGTCGGGTACGTATTCCTGCTGAGCGGCTGGGGCAAGCTTCACAACCTTGCCCAGGTCACGGAGAACTTCATCGGCTGGGGCGTTCCGCATCCGCGCCTGCTGACACCGTTCGTATCGGGGGTGGAATTCTTCGGTGGACTGTTCCTGCTGTTCGGACTCCTGACGCGCATCTCGGCCGGCGCACTCGGCATCGTCATGATCGTGGCCATTCGCGCGGCCAAGTGGGCCGATGTCGATTCGCTCGAGACCCTGCTCGGATTCGATGAGTTCGAGTACCTCGCTCTGTTTCTGTGGCTGGCAATTGCCGGGCCGGGCATCGTCTCGGTCGACGCGTGGCTGCAGAGATGGTACGAGCGCGGCAGCGTCCGACCCGGTGCGCCGGCGTCGAACGGTCAGGCCCTCGTCTGACTCAGGCGCAAATATCCTCCAGGAATTCGACTACGCCCGTCTCGAGCGAATACTCCGCGCCGACCACGCGCAGGCCCTCTTCCCTGATGAGCTGCTCGAGCACCTCCGATCCGTGGCGCAGCTGCTCGACCGCCATGCATATATTGGCACGCACGGCCTGCTGTTCGAGCGTTGCAGGATCCGGTGGTGGCCGGCGCTCGAGCAGGCTCGCCACTGCCGGACGGATACGATCGACGATCGAGCGCAGGTTGCGCGATTGCTCGCGCGAGGGGCGCGCGAGCTGCTCGAGGGTCGCGTGCACGGCACCGCAATTGGAATGCCCGAGCACCACCACGAGTCGGGTGCCGAAAGCCGAGGCGGCGAACTCCACGCTGCCGATCTGCGAAGGTGCGACGACGTTGCCCGCGACGCGGATGACGAACAGGTCCCCGAGGCCCTGGTCGAACACGATCTCGGCCGGCACGCGTGCATCGGAGCAGCCGAGCACGATCGCGAGCGGCTCCTGCCGGCCGATCGGCAGTTCATGACGTGGTGCACGCCCAACCCCTCCATCGAGCGCGGCCCCGCTCTCGAGTCCAAGCTTGCTGACGAAGCGGCGGTTGCCTGCACGCAGCGCCTCCAGTGCGGCTCGCGCCCGAATCATCGCCATGGTTTCCCCTGATCGTGAGCGCGCAAATATACCCGACGCGGGACCGGTGCGGCCGGCGCCGGTTGTCCGGCGCTACGGCTGCGAGTGAGGGCGGCGGGTGCCACGCGTGGGTAACGCCTCGAGCGGATTTTCAGGCCAATAATGCTTCGGATACCGCCCGCGCAGGTCTTTGCGCACTTGCGCGTAGGCGCCGCGCCAGAAGCTCTGCAGATCCCGTGTCACCTGCACCGGCCGCTGCGCCGGGGACAGCAGGCGGAAGGTGACCGGTACGCGATTGCGGCCGAGGAGCGGCGTCACGGCGAGACCGAACACCTCCTGCAGCCGCACCGAGACCACCGGCGCATTGTCATCGAGGTAACCGACTCGCACGCGTGTCCCCCCGGGGAGCACGAGGTGTGTGGGAGCCCATTCGGCGAGCTGGCGCTGCTGCTCGAAGCTGAGCCTGGCGCGCAGCGCATCGGCGAGCGGCAGGCCCTTGAGCTGCTCGCGGCGTGTGATGCCCTCGAGCCAGGGCGCCAGCCAGCTCTCAAGCGACTCGAGCAACGCCGCATCGGATACCGTCGGCCACTCGGCAGCCTGCGCGGTGCTGCCGAGCTCGCGGCGCACGAACTCGATGCGCGCCTGCAGGTCGCGCGCGTCCCGATCCCATGGCAGTGCGACGATGCCGAGCGCGCGCAGTCCCTCGAGCATGGCGGTACGCGCCGCAGGCGTGGGCGGCGCCGCGAGCGGCTTTTCCTCGAGCACCAGTCCATCGAGCTCGAGCGTGCGGCGCGCGAGCACCGCCGCATCGCGTGCGCTCCACTCGACACGCTGCTGCGTACGTATGCGGTCGGCAAAATGCTCGAGCAGGCGCTGCCGCTCGAGCGGCGCGGCGAGGAGGATGCGCGCATCCCGCTCGCGGTCATCGAGCTCCACAGCGACGATGAGCTCGTGCCGGGCGAGCGGCTGCGCCTCGCCAAACACCGCACCGCGGCCATTGGCGAGTGTGTAGCGTCCGTCACGTCCCGGACGGCGCCGGCCGATGCGGTCGGGATAAGCAAACGCGAGCAGCAATCCGGCATCCGCCCCGGCGTCCGCGTCGCCAGCTGCCCCGCTGCGGTCGATGCATCCTCCTCCACCCTCATCATCGTGGCGAGCGAGAGAGCGCTCGAGATCGCGCGCGCTGCGCCGTGCGCGCTCGAGCGCAGCGCGCACGGCAGGCGGGCTGCGCTCCACGCCGCTCAGCAGATCGAGCCTTGTGCGGATGTCGGCATCGCGCGCCGTGCCCGCGCCGCGCAGCAGATCCCGCTCGGACAGCAGTGCCGCCAGTTGCGCTGCCAGCGGTACGGCCGCCAGCGCTCTTGCTTGCAGCAGCATGTGTGCCAAGCGCGGATGCACGCCGAG
>DASQYM010000003.1:0-89579 GCA_035639195.1 Steroidobacteraceae bacterium | reverse complement strand
GCATCGTGGGCCAGGGACGCGACTTCCATGAAGCGTTGGATGCCAACCGTGCGGCACTCGCACTACTGGAGTCGACTCGCGGACCCATCCTAACGCACGAGTGGACTAACCTGCACCGGCTTGAGATCCGATGCGGCCTTCAGCAGGTTCGCGGCCCGTGAGGTCGCCATTAGCCGAACGGTCCACCAATCGCAGTCTGACTCGCAGGCGCTACTCATGAGCAGGCCATCGTGAACAACACGGTGGTTATCGTCGGTGCCGGATTCTCTGCCGCCGCGGGCATTCCGCTCACAAGTGCACTACTCGATGCTTTTCCGCAGAGCGACCCTACTCCTACCACGGCTGCAGCACTGCAAACCGAGATATCCCGGCAGCTTACGAAATTCTGGAAGATGGCCTTCGGCTGGCGTGACTCGTCCGGATGCACGCCGACCTTTGAGGACCACTTCACCTTGGTCGACCTCGCCGCCAACACCGGGCACCACATCGGATGGTTCTACAGCCCGGCTCGCCTGCGCGCGATTCGACGCCTGAGCCTTCACCGGGTCTTCGAAACACTGGATGTCCGCTTCAACCCGAACCCTCATATAGCGCGCCTGATGAAGGAACTTGCTGACGGCCAACGGAACGCCATCGTGTCCACAAACTGGGACATCGTGGTTGAGCGACACTTGGACAGGGCTGGTGGGACGTGGCAGTACGGCATCCCGATGGAGTCTCTGGACGGGGTTGCCCTGAACGCCACAGGGCTTGAGGTCCTGAAGCTTCACGGGTCCGCTAACTGGTGCTACTGCGACGACTGTCGCCGGGTGTTCGCAAACTCCGCAGAGGAGGGCAAGGGGGCGTACAAGCGCCGCCTGTTTCTCGAGAAGCGGGACTTCCGTGCACTAGGGATCAGCGGGTTCACAACGCTGGATGACTGGAAGGCCGCCCTACAGCCGCCCGAATGTCCTCACTGCGGCGTGCGCTTGTCCGCCAGGGTTGCAACCTTCAGCTTCCAGAAGGCGTTGGGCTTCTACCAGTTCCAAGGAGTCTGGGAACAAGCGCTGAGGCACCTGCGCACCGCGGACGAGTGGGTGTTCATCGGCTACTCGCTGCCGGAGGCGGACTTTGAGCTGCGACAACTCATCAAGACCGCTCAGCTCGGGGGGTGGAAGCGCAGGAAGCCCAAGATAGACGTCGTACTCCAGGGAAGTTCCGTTGCTGAGCGCAGGTTCAAGCAGTTCTTCGGATCCGCCCTGACCGCTTTTCACGACGACGGTTTCGATGCTTGGTCCACAGCCACATTCGGACCCATCACGCAGCCAAGACTTGTTCCGGGAGGCACACGATAGTCATGCTCGCGACGTCGCTGCGTGTGCGGCATCGATACAAGAAGGAGGTATGCGAAGAAGTCACAGCGCTGCGCTCGGCGCCGCCGGATTCGCCTTCGTAGGGCGGCGCGATCGTGCCAGTATTCGGCCGATGTCCGCAGGCACGTGAAAAAATTACTGGGGTCTGGTGACTCAGTGGTGACTCAGTCATCCAGTGAGTGGCCTAAAACCCTGCGCGCCCGGAGAGATTCGAACTCCCGACCCTCAGGTTCGAAGCCTGATGCTCTATCCAACTGAGCTACGGGCGCGAAGCGCGGATTCTACTACGGCAGAGCGGAAGCCTTCGGCGACGGCGCCGGCCACGTGCGCTGCGTGAGCCCATATCAGTCGCACGAGCGACGCCGCCGGTGTGCGAGCTGCCGCTAGAGCGCGCGAAATCCGGCGAGCCGCACGGTGAGCCGACGCATCTCATCGAGATCAAGGGCGAGCGTGAGCCCGAGCACGCGGCACAGGCTTGCGACCACCCATAGTCCCAGGCCGAGTCCCGGAGACTCGGCCGTCCTGCCCGGCGGGGCCCCGCGCCAGAAGCGATCCGTCAGGCGCGGCACGTCCTCGCGGGCCAGCTGCGGCGCTGCGTTGCGCACCTGTAGTGCGCCACTGGCTTCCTGCAGCCAGTCGATTTCGATCGGCGCCCGCGGATCGCCGTGCTGAATCGCGTTCGCCAGCAGGTTGAGCAGCATCGCATCGAAGAGTCGCGGGTCGGATTCGATCCACAGTCCCCGTGGAACGCGCGCGATGATCCGCGAGCAGTCCTCGGGCGCGATGACGCTCAGCCGCTCGATGCGAGCGCGCACGGCTGCGCCCACTGACATGGGTTCGAGAGCCTGTTGCACGGCCGCCCGATCGGCGCGCGCGACCGCTAGCAGGGATTCGATCACGCTCTGCATACCTATGGCGGCAGCCGCCGTCTGCCGCAGAAAATCGTGCAGGCCTGCAACATCCTGACGTGCGAGCCCGGCTTGGCCGAGGGTGCGGATTTCGGCGAGCGGTGTGCGCAGCTCGTGGGCGAGGTCAGCGGCGAACCGCCGCTCGTGCTCGAGGGCATCGCTCAGGCGCTCGATGAGCTGATTGAAGCGCTCGCCGAGGGGCTGAATCTCTGCGGGCACGCCGCTGAGCGGCAAGGCTCTGGCGGGCTGATCGATGGAGATCTCCTGGGCAGCGCTCGCCAGCCGCTCGAGTGGCTTCAGACCCCGGCGCACCGAGAGTACGGTGGCGAGCGTGCAGACGCCGAGAACCGTTATGACACCACCCAGGAGGATGAGATCAACCTCGCGCATCAGCCGATCGCGCTGCGCCACATCCTCCTGGGCAGCGAAGCTGCGCTCGATGTACTGGTCGACGAGCCGGTCAACGACGATCTGGAAAACCGCCAGGCTCACTCCCACGCCGAGCAGCAGCGAGAGCAGCAGGCGCCGCTGCAGCGAGCGGCCGGCCCATTCACGGAACACGATAGCCAAAGCCTCGGCGGGTCTCGATGAGGGCGTGGATGCCGGCGCTCGCGAGCTTCGTGCGCAGCGTGCTGATGATCACCTCGATGACGCGGTCCGAGGCATCGCTCAGCCCGTCATAGAGCCGCTCGAAGAGCGCCACGCGCGTGAAGCTCTTGCCACGGTGGCGCAGCAGGGTCTCAAGAAGTGCGTACTCCTTCGGAGTGAGCGGCACTGGCGATCCCAGCACGCTCGCCAGGCGGGCATTGGTATCGAGGGTGAGCCCGCCGTGTGCCAGCACGCCGGAGGTTTCACCATAGCGGCGGCGCAGCAGCGCAAGCGTGCGTGCTTTCAGCTCGCTGAGATCGAAGGGCTTCACCAGATAATCGTCCGCTCCAAGGTTCAGCGCCGCGACACGGTCCTCGATCTGGTCACGGGCCGACACAACGAGCACGCGCGTGGGTGCCCGAGACGCTCGCAAAGCACGCAGCACCTCGAGCCCGGAAATCCGCGGCAGCATCAGATCGAGAATCATCAGGTCATACTCGTGGGCCTCGATCTGCCGCAGGGCAGCCTGGCCGTCGCCCGCATGATCCACGACGAATCCTTCCCGGCGAAAGTCGGACGTGAGTGCGGCGGAGAGACGGGCGGAGTCCTCGACGAGCAGAAGCTTCATGCGCACAGTTTAGCTCGACGCGCACGGTCTTAAGCGAAACCAAAGCTCTCCCGAGGCAACATGTAGGCATGCGCAGCACGTGCGTGACCGCGGCCGGGGCGCGCTTGCGATGAGTTCTCCTGCAGAGGGCAAACGTGCGGCATGCGGCCGCTCACTGGCAGCAGCTGCGTTGGCTGCTGCGCTCGGGTGCGGCTGCGCTACGGAGAGCCCGCCGCAGCCGCCGCGCGTCACGCCCGCCGACTTCGAGCACGGCGCTGCGCGTGCGGGCGCCTCATGGCCGGCCCAGGACTGGTACCGCGGCTTCGGTAGTGATGAGCTGAACGCCCTGGTCGATCAGGCCGTGCGCGACAACACCGATCTCGCGGGCGCGCGCGAGCGTGTCGCCCAGGCTGACGCGCGCGCACGCCAGGCGGGCGCCGCGATCCTGCCCAAGGTCAGCGTCGATGGAAACGCCACCTATCTGTCGGGGCATTCACAGCAGGGAAGCGGTCACGAGTTCGACTGGTTCGCGATGCTCTCCGCCAGCTATGAAGTGGACTTCTGGGGTAAGAACCGCGCCACCGCAAATGCGGCACGACTCCTGGCGGAAGCCTCGCGCGTGGAGCGCGACACGGTGGCACTCACCCTTCTCGGCGGCGTTGCCAGCGAGTATTTCCAGGTGTTGGCGTTGCGCGAGCGCCTGGCGATCGCGCGCTCCAACCGGGATGCGGCACAGAAGACACTCGAAGCCGTGCAGGCGCGCTTCGACGCGGGAGTCGCCGGTCCCACGGAGCTCGCCTCGCAGAAGGCCGCCTGGTACACGGCGCAAATCGCCATATCCGACCTGGAGCAGCTCGAGATGGAAGCGCGCGCCGCGCTCGCGGTGCTCCTCGGACATCCTCCGGAGAACTTCGCGGTTCGGGCAGACAGTCTCGATTCGCTCCGCGAGCCGGTCGTCGCCGCCGGGCTGCCGTCGGAGCTGTTGACCCGCCGCCCCGATGTGGCGGTCGCCGAAGCGAATCTACGCGCCGCGCACGCCAACCTTTCGGCGGCGCGCGCTGCGCTGTTTCCGAGCCTCACGCTCACCGCAGGCGCCGGCGTGCAGAATCCGGCGCTGCCAGCCATCGTCCTCACCATCCCGGGCGCCGGTCCCTCGTACTCGGCAGTCGCCAGCCTGACGCAGCCGATCTTCGATCATGGGCGTTTGCGGGCGCAGCGGGACGAAGCGGCGGCGAAGGAGCAGGAGCTGCTGGCGACCTATCGCGCGGCGATCATCGCCTCGCTGGTCGACGTCGAGAAGGCGCTGGCCGCCGTGCAGCATCTGGACGCGGTGCGCGAATACCAACAGGGCAGCGTGGCCGAGAGCGAGCGCGCCTTCGAGGGAGCGAAGCTGCGCTACCAGCGGGGAGCGGGCGACTTTCTCACGCTGCTGCAATCGCAGCGCACTCTGTACGCCGCGCGTGACCAGTTCGCGCTGTACCGCCTGGCGCGCCTGCAGGCGCTCGTTGCGCTGTGCAAGGCCCTTGGCGGCGGCTGGGATGCCTCCTCCGCCTCGCGCGGGCCGCAGATCGCACCCGCTGGGAGCACCTCCAATGCCGCCTCTCCATAGTCTTCTGCTGCGCTCTGCGCGCGTGAAAGCCCTACAGTTGAACCTGGCCCGAGCCTCCCTCCCTACCCTGCACGCGCGGACTCGCGCCAGGGAGTCGACGGCGATTCTGCTGATCGTTGCGGCGTGCGCTGCCCTCTCCCTCGCTGCCTGCCGCAAGGCGCCCTCCGCCGCGGAACCGCCGGCCGCCGAGGTGACGGAGAAGGCTGCCCCCGAAACCGAGGGCGTGACGCTCAAACCCGAGGAGATCGAGAAGGCTGGCATCAAGACCACCCTACTCGCTGCCTCCAGTCACGCGCCCGAGAGCACGGGCTATGCGCTCGTTGCCACGCGCGAAACGATCGCGCAGGCGGTTGCGGACCTCAGCAGCGCAGCCGCGGTCGAGCGGCAGAGCCGTTCGGCGCTCGCGCGCGCCCGCAGCCTCGCCGGGACACCCGGCGCCATGCCGATCGAAGCACAGGAGGCCGCGGAGCGTCAGGCGACCGTCGACCATGCGGCCTTGCTACTCGCGCAGCAGCGCCTGTCGGCGACCTATGGTCAGAATGCTCCATGGAAGGACAATTACCACAGCCCTTTGTTGAGTTCGCTCGCCCGCGGTGAGACTAAGCTGGCGCGCGTCACCTTTCCGCTGGGGGCGCTCGGGTCCACGGTACCCACCACGCTGCGCCTGACACACATCGGGGACGTCCCGGGCTCGAAGAGCATCGAGACGCTCGCCGTGTGGAGCGCACCGGCCGACGCCACGATTCCTGGCCGGAGCTTCTACGCGACTCTGAAGGGCGGCGATACCAGCGAAGGAGAGCGCCTCATCGCGCACGCAACGGTCGGCTCTGCCGCAAATGGCGTCGTCGTGCCCTACTCGGCGGTGGTCATAAGCGCCGGCAAGTACTGGTGCTACGCGGAGGAGAAGCCGGGCCTGTTCGTACGAACCGAGATCGACCCCAACATGCCGACGGATGCGGGCTACTTCGTCAAGCAGGGTATCGAGGCGGGTGCGCAAGTCGTCACGACGTCAGCGGGCCAGCTGCTGGCGCGCGAAACCAGGCCCAGCGCTGCGGCAGATTGAGCCATGATGCATGCACTGGTCGCACGGTGCGTGCGGCATTTCGGCACGGTGACTGCGCTGACGGTGGTGGCCCTGGTGCTGGGCTCGTGGAGCGCTCTGCGAGCACCGCTCGATGTATTTCCGGAGTTCGTCCCATCCCAGGTCACTGTGCAGACCGAGGCTCCGGGCTTCGCCCCGCAACAAGTCGAGGAGCTGGTCACGCGGCCGATCGAAAACGCCGTGAATGGCGCCGCCGGACTCGCGACCCTGCGCTCCGAATCCATCCCGGGGCTGTCGGTGGTGACCATAACCTTCACCCGCGATGTCGATGTGCACGTCGCGCGTCAGGGAATTTCGGAGCGCCTGTCGGAGCTCGGCAGCACACTGCCCACCGGCGTCGGCTCCCCGAAGCTCTCGCCCCTGGTGTCGAGCACCATGGACCTGCTGAAAATCGGCCTGCTGTCGGACAACGTCGATGCCTACACGTTGCGCGACACCGCGGACTGGGTGATCAAGCCCCGGCTGCTCGCGGTCCCCGGGGTCGCGCACGTCATCGTGTTTGGCGGCCAGGTGCGGCAGATCCAGATTCTGCCGGATACACGCAAGCTCGCGAGCTACAACATCACCATGAGCGAGGTTGCGGATGCCGCGCGTAGCGCGTTGTCGTTGCGCGGCGCCGGCTTCATCGATCTCGCTGCACAACGCGTGCTCATCAAGTCCCCGACGCCCGCGCCTGACGTAGCAGCGCTCGGCGAGGCAGTGATCGCGGTACGCAACGACACGCCCGTGCTGCTGCGTGATGTCGCAACGGTGGAACAGGCACCGGCGCTGCGCTCCGGCGCCGCGCTCGTCATGGGCAGGCCGGGGGTATTCCTTTCGCTCGCCGGCCAATATGGAGCCAACACGCTCAACGTGACACTCGCGATCGAGCGTGCACTCGCCGCGCTCGAGCCGGCACTCAAGGCTCAGGGCATTACCGTGTATCCGGAGCTGCAGCGCCCGGCGAATTTCATCGAGCGCGCGCTCGGCAATCTCAAGAAATCGCTCACGCTCGCCGCCATGCTCATTCTCGCCATGCTATATCTGTTCCTGCGCGATTGGCGCGCGGCGCTCATCGCGTTCACCGCTATACCGCTGTCGCTGCTCGCCGCGGTGGCTGTGCTCAGCCGTATGGGTCTCACGCTCAATACCATGACCCTCGGCGGTTTCGCGGTCGCGCTCGGCGTGCTGGTCGATGATGCCATCATCGGCATCGAGAACATCATGCGGCGCCTGCGCGAGAACGCTCGCCAGGAGGCTCCCAGGCCGCGGCTCGAGATCATTCGCGACGCCTCGCTCGAAGTGCGCGGCCCGGTCATCTACGCCACCGCGGTGGTGATCTTGGTCTTTCTGCCGGTGCTGTTCACCTCGAGCGTCCAGGGACGCTTCGTCGGCCCGCTCGCGCTCTCCTTCATCTTCGCGGTGGTCGCCTCGCTGTTCGTCGCGCTCACCTCGACGCCGGCGTTGTGTGCCCTGCTGCTGCGCCGCCGCGACCAGCGACCCGAGGCGCGTTGGCTGCAAACCCTCAAGCGGTGGCAACGCCGCACGGTGCAGCGCGTCGGCGCACATCTGAAGCTCACGACGCTGGTGCTGATCGGGCTGGCGGTCGTTGCAGTGGGTGCGCTGCCATTTCTCGGCGGCACTTTCATGCCGGACTTTCGCGAGGGACATTTCGTGATCCAGATGTCGAGCTCGATCCCCGGGACCTCGCTCGATGAGATGCTGGCCCTCGGCAAGCGTGTGAGCGCCGAGGTTCTCGCACTGCCGTACGTGAAGAGCATCGAGCAGCAGGTGGGGCGCGCCGAGCTGGGCGAGGACACCTGGGGGCCGCACCGCAGCGAGTTCCACGTCGAGCTGAAACCCGACGCGAAGGTCGACCAGGGTACGGCCCAGGAAGCGCTACGCGGCATCCTCGAGCACTACCCCGGTATGCAGAGCGAGGTGGTCACTTTCCTCGGCGATCGTATCAGCGAGAGTTTGAGCGGCGAAACCGCCCAGGTCGCCATCAAAGTGTTCGGCGACGATCTCGACGCGCTCGATGCGACCGGCGATAAGGTGGTCGCGGCCCTCGGCAAGGTGAAGGGCATCGTGGATCTGCAGTTCAAGCGGCAGAGCGGCACCCCGGCGCTCGCGATTGAGCTGTCGCCGCAGGCTCTCGCCACGACCGGTCTCAGGGTCGAGGACGTTCTCGACACCATCGAGACTGCTTACGCGGGTGCGCGCGTCGGGCAGACTTTCCGTGGAACCCGCGCCGTCGATGTCGACGTGTTGTTGCCGGAAGCAGCGCGCCATCAGCCCGCGCAGCTCGCACGGCTGCTGATCGCCAGCCCCCTGGGTCCGGTGCCGCTGGCACAGGTTGCGCGCATCGATGTGAGCCAGGATCGCTACAGCATCGAGCACGACGGCGGTCAGCGCCGCATCAGCGTCACCTTCAACGTTCGCGGGGCCTCGCTCCGGAGCGTGGTTCAGAAAGCCCAGCGGGTCATCGCCAGCTCCGTCGCGCTGCCTGCTGGCGTGTATCTGGACTTCACCGGTGCCGCGGCGGCGGAGCAGCAGACCCGTAACGAGCTGATGCTGTATTCCGCGCTCGCGCTGGCGCTGATTCTCGTCATCCTGATGGTGTCGTTCCATTGGCGGATCAACGCCTGGCTGGTGCTCGCCAATTTACCGTTCAGCCTGATCGGCAGTGTGCTGGCCATCGCACTGACCGGCCTCGGCGTTTCACTCGGCACCGTCGTCGGGCTCGTGACGGTGTTCGGTGTCAGTGCCCGAAACTCGATACTGCAGCTCGCGCATTACGAGCATCTGGTCGAGGTCGAGGGCGAGGCGTGGACTCCCGAGCTCGTCCTGCGTGGCGCCAACGAGCGGCTGATCCCGATCCTCATGACCGCGGCCGTGACCGCGCTCGGCCTCGCGCCGCTTGCCTTTGGCCTCAATCGTCCCGGCCAGGAGATCGAGGGACCGATGGCCGTCACCGTGCTCGGCGGACTGATCTCCTCGACGCTGCTGAACCTGCTGGTGTTGCCGGTTCTGGCAGAACGTTACGTGCGCGTGGTCACCCCGGCGCGCGTCGCCTCGCCCGCCTGAGCGGCGCGCGTGGCATGATTGAGCGATGGCTGCTGAACGCAGGATTCCGCGCGGGCAGCCGGCGCGGGCCGCCGCCCGGCGGCGCTGCTGGTGGGCAGAAACGGCCGACGCCGACTACGTGCGCTACCACGACGAGGAATGGGGGCGCCCGGTGCACGATGACCGTCGACTGTTCGAGATGCTCACGCTCGAAGGGGCTCAGGCGGGACTTTCCTGGTCGACCATCCTGCGCAAGCGTGCCGGTTACCGCCGTGCCTTCGCCAACTTCAATGTGCGCCGTGTGGCGCATTTCGATGCCCGCCGCCGGGCGGCGCTGCTGAATGACGCCGCCATCGTGCGTAACCGGTTGAAGATCGACTCCACCGTCACTAACGCCCGCGCCTTCCTGGCAGTGCAGCGCGAGTTTGGGTCCTTCGATCGCTACCTGTGGTCCTTCGCCGGCGGCCGCACCCGCGTCAATTGCCCGCGGCATGGACAGGTCCCGGCACGCACTGCACTGAGTGATGCCCTCTCGAAGGATTTGGCGCGGCGTGGGTTTCGCTTCGTCGGCTCGACCATCATTTATGCTTTCCTGCAGGCGGTGGGAGTCGTGAACGACCATACGCGCGATTGCTACCTGTGCCCGCCACTACGTTCGGGCCGCGCTGGATCCCGACGGCCTAGCCGGCCGGTACGCCTGCGGGCGCACCAGCAGTAGCGTCAGATCCCGAGCGCCTCTTAAGATAGCGGTCCGATTTCGAACACCAGGACTTGGCTATGAAGGCTCTCTTCGTGATGGCATTCGCTGCCGCGACGGCAGCAGCGTATGCAGACTGCCCTTACCCACAGGCGCCGACGAAGATTCCGGACGGTGCAACCGCAACGCTCGAGGAGATGGTTGCCGGACAGAAGGCCATCGGCGAGTACCAGAAAGCGATCAACGACTACACAGCTTGCATCGACAAGGAGCTCGAAGACGCGATCGCCAAGGGGGGCGACAAGCTGAAGCCCGACGATAAGAAGAAGATGCAGCAGGTCGAGGCACAGAAGCACAACGCTGCGGTCGACCAGTTGCAGTCCGTCGCCGACCGCTTCAACGAACAGGTGAAGGTCTACAAGGCCAAGGCGGCCGACAAGAAGGGCTGAGTGCTCACCCCGGCCGACGCAGACCAGCTGATCGGCCAGCATCTTCAGTGCCTGCCGATCGAATCGCTACCGCTGGCGCAGTGCGCCGGCGCGGTGCTGCGCGAGAACATCTACGCGGAGCGCGACCAGCCCCCGTACCACCGCGTGGCCATGGACGGGGTCGCGCTCGACAGCCAGGCGGTCGGCGCAGGCTCGCGTAACTTCCGCATACAGGCCACGCAAGCGGCCGGCGATGCGCCGCTCACGCTCGACTCCGCCGCCGCCTGCATCGAGGTGATGACCGGCGCAGTGTTGCCATCAGGCTGTGACAGCGTGGTGCCGGTCGAGCGAGTGACGATCGAGCGCGGCCAGGCGCAGCTGGCGATCGACGTGCGGGTCGAGCCGTGGCTGAACGTGCATCGCCGCGGCAGCGACACCCGTCAGGGAGCACTGCTGCTGCGCGCAGGACAGCGGCTGCGCGCACCGGAAATCGCCATTGCCGCCTCCGCCGGCATGGCGCGCATCCGCGTCGCGAGCCAACCGATGCTCGCCGTCATCTCCACGGGCAACGAGCTGGTCGAGCCGGGCGAACCGGTGCTGGCCCACCAGGTCCGTCGCTCGAACGCCTACGCCATCGTGAGCGCCCTGCGCGAGCACGGCTTCCAGCGCGTTGCGGACGACCACATCCGCGATGATGCCGGTGAGCTGCGCGCGCGACTGCGCTTTCATCTCGAGACACACGATGTGCTCGTGCTCTCCGGTGGGGTATCGATGGGCCGGTTCGACCTGGTACCGCAGGTCCTCGGGGAGCTCGGTGTACGTACGATCTTCCACAAGGTGGCGCAACGTCCCGGCAAGCCTATGTGGTTCGGTGTCGCTCCCTCCGGCGCCGCGGTGTTCGGCCTGCCCGGCAATCCGGTGTCGACACTCGTCTGCCTGACACGTTATGTGTTGCCGGCCCTGCGCGGTAGTCTCGGCCAGAGCCCCGAGCGCTCGGAGCGCATGGCGCTGAGTGCCCCGCTGACCGTCACGCCGCCGCTGACGCACTTCATCCCAGTAAGGCTCGAGCAGGACGACTGGGGTCGTGACTGGGCCGTGCCGGCCCCCACCAACGGCTCCGGTGATTTCACCGCTCTGGCGGGGACGGAAGGGTTCGTGGAGTTGCCCCCGGGGCCGAATACCTACGCCAAGGGTTTCGTGACCCGCCTGTACCGCTGGTCCTGAGGGTTGCAACGGCCGATCCCGCCCCCACCCATCGCGGAAGCACCCGGAGGGGCAATTAGCCTTTGGCTCGAGCGGTGCTCATACTGTCGTGACCCATGTCCAATCGTGAAGTGATCGTGCCCCTGCGGACTGCGAGCGCGCCGCGGGACCGCTTTTCCCGGCCGATGCGCGACTTGCGCATCTCGGTCATGGACCGTTGCAATTTCCGCTGCCCCTATTGCATGCCGCGCGAGACTTACCACGAGCGCTACCGCTTCCTTGGTACGCATGAGCGGCTGTCGTTCGATGAAATCGTGCGCCTCGCACGGCTGTTCGCCCGACTTGGCGTACGTAAGCTGCGGCTGACCGGCGGTGAGCCATTGCTACGCGCAAACCTGGCGGAGCTGATCGGCGATCTTACGGACGTCCCCGGGGTCGAGGATGTCGCGCTCACCACCAATGGCGTGCTGCTGTCGCGTTACGCCGCGGAGCTCAAAGCCGCGGGCCTTCAGCGCGTGACGGTCAGTCTCGACAGTCTCGATCCCCAGGTGTTCGCGCGTATGAGTGGTGGCTTCGGCGGGGTCGCGGAAGTGCTCGAGGGCATCGAGCATGCACGGCGCGCCGAGCTCACGCCCATCAAGATCAATGCCGTCGTGCAGCGCGGCGTCAACGATCACACCGTGCTCGAGCTGGTGCAGCGCTTCCGTGGCACCGGGATCATCGTGCGCTTCATCGAGTACATGGACGTGGGCAACCGCAACCACTGGAGCGAGGCGGCGGTGGTGCCTGCGAGGGAACTGTTGGCGCGCATCGCGGAGCGCTGGCCGCTCCAACCTCTCGATCCCAGTTACCGCGGCGAGGTCGCGCGGCGCTACGCATTCGTCGACGGCCAGGGCGAGGTCGGCTTCATTTCCTCCGTGTCGCAGCCGTTCTGCGGTGATTGTACGCGTGCCCGCCTGTCATCCGATGGCGTGCTCTATAGCTGCCTGTTCGCCACTCACGGCACCAGTCTGCGCGATGCACTGCGCGGCGGCGCCAGCGACGATCAGCTGCTCGAGCTCATCCGCGCTGTCTGGCTCGGCCGTGCGGACCGTTATAGCGAGCAGCGCGCGAGCCTGCGCCGCGCCTCGAGCGATGAGCGCAAGGTCGAGATGTTCTACATCGGTGGTTGATGGCGCGCCGCGGCCTCACACACGTCAACTCGCGTCACCAGCCTGCAATGGTGGACGTCGGAGCGAAAGAGGTAACGCATCGCGTCGCCGTCGCTGAGGCACGCGTGCGCTTGCCGCTCGGTGTGGCACGCGCCCTGCGGGCCGCCGGGCACCGCACCAGCAAGGGTCCGGTGTTCGAGACGGCGATCGTCGCCGGGGTGCAGGCGGCCAAGCGCACGCATGAGCTCATTCCCTTCTGCCATCCGCTCGGCCTCGAGAACTGTCAGCTGCGCATCGAGCACCGGCGGGCGCAGGAGATCGTGGTGCGCTGCGAAGTGTCGGTCCATCACCGTACCGGCGTGGAGATGGAGGCGCTCACCGGTGCGGCGGTGGCGGCCCTGACGATTTACGACATGTGCAAGGCGCTTTCGCACGACATCGAGATCGGCAGCGTGCGACTGCTCGCGAAGTCCGGTGGCCGGCGTGGCTTCGCGCGCACCGGCGCGGAGCGAGGCCGGTGAGCGCTCCATCGGGAAACGGCTGCCCGGGTGACGCGCCGCTGTTCGGGCTCGTACTCGCCGGCGGGCGCAGCACTCGCATGCGCACCGACAAGGCAGCGTTGCGGTATGCCGGCCGCAACCAGCTCGAGCGCGCCATGGAGCTCATTGCCCCTCACGTGCAACGTGCCTATGTGTCGGTGCGCGCCGATCAGACCGAGGACGCGCTGCGCGCGCGCTTTCCGCAGATTCGCGACATGCACGACAATCTCGGCCCGATCGCGGGCGTGCTCGCCGCGCAGGCCCGTCATCCGGAGGCTGCATGGCTCGTGCTCGCCTGCGATCTGCCGTTGCTCGATACGGCGACGCTCGCGCACCTGGTACGCTGCCGCGCACCGCAGAGCGCGGCGACCGCGTATCGTTCGAGCCGCGACGGGTTGCCGGAGCCGCTGTGTGCCATCTGGGAGCCGCGCAGCGCCGCGCGGCTGGCGGCATATGTGGCGCGGGGCCGGCAGTGCCCGCGGCGTTTCCTGCTCGATGCTGACGTGCGCCTGCTCGATGAGCCGAACCCCGAGGCGCTCGACAATGTCAACACGCCCGAGGAGTATAGGTCGGCGATGAGCGCGCTGCTGCCGGAAACGACTTCCGACCCCAAGCACATCACCGTGCAGTACTACGCCCTGTTGCGCGAGCAGGCCGGGCGACGCGATGAGGCGTTGGTGACCACCGCGCGCACCGCGGCGGAGCTCTATGCGGAGCTCGCGCAGCGCTACCCCTTCTCGCTCGCACCGGGAGTGCTGCGCGTCGCGATCAATGCCGAGTTCCGCGAGTGGACCGCGGCACTCGCCGATGGCGATGCGGTCGTGTTCATCCCGCCCGTCGCCGGCGGCTGAGTCCTGCGCCAGGACCATGACCGCGTTCCAGTTCACACGTACACCCATCGCCACCGAGCAGCTGCGAGTCTCGCTTGCCGACCCGGCCTGCGGCGGCTACGCCGCTTTCGAAGGCTGGGTGCGCGACAGCAACGAAGGTCAGCGCGTGCGCGCACTCGAGTACGAAGCCTTCGAGGCGCTCGGCGTCCGCGAAGGTGAGCGCATCATCGCCGAGGCGCACGCGCGCTTCGGTGTGGCGCACGCGGCCTGCGTCCATCGCATCGGCGCGCTCGCGGTGGGCGAGCTCGCCGTCTGGGTGGGTGTCAGCGCCGCCCACCGCGATGAGGCGTTCCGCGCTTGCCGTTACATCATCGATGAAGTCAAGCACCGCCTGCCCATCTGGAAGAAGGAGCACTACTCGAACGGTGACTCCGGCTGGGTGAACTGCGAGCGCTGCGCCACGGCTCCGCGCCACGCGGAACCCGATGAGATTGTGACGCATCGGCATATCCACGACCCGGCCTGACGGGCAGCACTGCGTCTCTGCCGCTTTAGGGTCGCACCTGCCCCGTTCCACGCACTACGTACTTGTAACTGGTGAGCTGCTCCACGCCCACCGGGCCGCGCGCGTGAAAGCGCTCGGTAGAGATCCCGATCTCGGCGCCCATGCCAAACTCGCCGCCGTCGGCGAACTGTGTCGAGGCGTTGTGCAGGACAATCGCGCTGTCGACACGCTGCAGAAAACGCTCCGCGGTCGCTGCGTTTTCGGTGACGATCGATTCGGTGTGCGCCGATCCGTAGCGGGCGATGTGCGCGATGGCCGCATCAACCCCCGCGACCATTCGCGCCGCGATGATGGCGTCCAGATACTCGGTGTACCAATCGTCCTCGGTCGCCGCTCGCACGCGGGCATCGACCAGCTGCACGGCCGGGTCGCCGCGCACTTCGCAGCCGGCCGCGAGCAGATCGTGAATGACCGGCGCGAGATGCGTCGCCGCGCAGGCCTCATCGATGAGCAGCGTCTCGGCCGCGCCGCAGATGCCGGTGCGGCGCATCTTGGCGTTGAGCGCGATGGCGCGTGCCATGCGCACGTCCGCGTCCCGATCGATGTATACGTGGCAGTTGCCTTCGAGGTGTCCGATGACCGGCACGCGCGCTTCCTGCTGCACGCGCTCGACCAGGCTGCGGCCACCGCGCGGTACGATGACATCGAGGTACTCGCTCATGCCGGCGAGCAGGTAGCCGACCGCGGCCCGATCGGCGGTCGGTACCAGCTGGATGCAACCGGGCGGCAGATCTGCGGCGCTGAGACCGCTCGCGAGCGACTCGTGCAGCGCACGGCTCGAGTACTGGCTCTCCGAGCCGCCGCGCAGGATGCAGGCATTGCCGGATTTCAGGCACAGCGCACCGGCATCTGCGGTGACGTTGGGCCGGCTCTCGTAGATGATGCCGATGACCCCAAGCGGCACGGTGAGTCGCTGAATGCGCAGGCCGTTCGGCCGCTCCCACTCGGCAGCGATGCGGCCGACGGGATCGGGAAGCGCGACCACCGCATCCACACCTGCCGCGATCGCTGCGATGCGCCGCTCATCGAGATGCAGCCGCTCGAGCCGCGGGCCACTCACGTGCCGCGCACGCGCGGCGGCCATATCGCGTTCGTTGGCGGCGAGGATAGTGGCCGTCCGCGCGCGTATCGCCGCCGCGGCCGCAGCAAGCGCGGCATCCTTCTGCGTGCTCGGGGCGAGCGCAAGCACCTGCGCAGCCGCGACCGCGGCGCGGCCCAGTCCCTCCATCAGCTCGCCGATACCTGCCACGTCCATCGGATTCAGCGAGCCGGCTGCGGGGCGGCCGTCACCGCTGCGGCGGCGGGCTCGTGGCGCAGCAGCACCATGTCGTCCCGGTGGATCATCTCGTCGCGGCCGCGGAAGCCGAGGATCTCGGCGATCTCCGAAGTCTTGCGGCCCAGGATGCGCGCGGCATCACCGTCGGAATAAGCGATGATGCCGCGCGCCACTTCGACCCCATCGGCGGCGAGCACGCTCACCGTGTCGCCGCGGTCGAAGCGTCCGCGCGCCCCGGTGACACCCGCCGGCAGCAGGCTACTGCCTTCGAGCAACGCGCGCAGCGCACCGGCATCGATGGTGATGGCGCCCGCGGGACGCAGCGTGCCGGCGATCCACTGCTTGCGCGCCGCGGCGGGAGTCGCCGTGGGAACGAACCAGGTGCATTCCGCGCCCTCTTCTATGCGGCGCAGCGCATGGCGCGGTGCGCCCGCGGCGATGCACATGTGACAGCCGGCTGCGAGCGCGATGCGGGCCGCGGCGATCTTGGCGGCCATCCCGCCGGAGCCGAGCTGGGACGCGGCGCGCCCGGCCATGGCTTCGATCTCCGGAGTGATCTGCCGGACCTCACGGATCAAGCGCGCGCTAGGGTCGCGATTGGGGTCCGTACTAAACAGCCCGGCGACATCCGACAACAGCACGAGGCAATCGGCGCCTATCATCTGTGCGACGCGCGCCGCCAGGCGATCGTTGTCGCCGTAGCGGATCTCGGCGGTCGCCACCGTGTCGTTCTCGTTGATGACCGGAAGCGCACCGAGCTCCAGCAGTGACTCGAGCGTGGCACGCGCGTTGAGATAACGGCGGCGGCGCTCGCTGTCCTCGAGGGTGAGCAGCACCTGCGCAACGGTCACGTCATTGCTCTCGAGCAGCTCCTTGTAGGCGTGCGCGAGACGGATCTGCCCCACTGCCGCCGCCGCCTGGCTTTCCTCGAGCCGCAGCGTTCCATGCTTGAGGCCGAGGCGCCGCCGGCCAAGAGCGATCGCCCCGGATGACACCAGGATGACACGCTGCCCACGCTTGCGCAGCCGCAACAGATCCTCGACCAGGGTCTCGAGCCAGGCGCGATTGACACGGGCGCTCTCCGCGTCCACCAGCAATGCAGAGCCCACCTTCACTACGACGCGCCGCGCCTGTGCGAGTGGCGCCGCTGAAACACCGAATTCGTCGCCCATGAAGGAAAACTATACGCATCCGGCCCGCGTTGCCCAACCCGACGTCACCCCCTACACTTGTCGGCGGCGAAAATGAACACAGGGTGGCTTTCGCGGTGAGCAGAGATTACGAGCCAGTGCCTGGTCAGTGGTACGAAAACGTCGAAGAAGAAGAATCCTTCCGCGTGCTGTCGGTGGATGAGGACTCCGAGCGTCTGGAGATCGAGTATCTCGATGGCGACATCGAGGAGATCGACCTCGAGACGTGGCGCGAGATGGATCTCGAGCGTGTCGAGGAGCCCGAAGGCTGGTCCGAGTCCGACGACGATGAAGCCGAGGACGACGATGACTGGGACGAGGATGAGGAAGAGGACGAAGACGACGACGACTGGGACGAGGACGAGGACGCGGTCGACGACGAGCGCGATCAGTATTGACCGCGGCCGGCGTCGATAGCTGGTATCACGAGAAGGAGTCCGCCTGGCTTTACCGCCGGGTGGCGGCTGCCGAGGCGGACCCGCTCAAGAGCGCGCTGTTTCTGAAGCTGGCGGCGGCTGCCGAGGAGCAGGCGACCAAGTGGCAGCTCGCCACCCAGCGCGACGCGGCCGGCCCCCGGCCACCGCGGCTGTTCACGCCATCGCTGCGGGCGCGCATCGTCGCGCGCCTGCTCGCACGCTTCGATCCGCGCTCGCTGCGCCCGGTACTGGCCGCCATGAAGCTGCGCGGGCTGTCGATCTACAGCGCGCCGCTTGCGGTGGCGGGCCATGCGATGCCGACCTCGCTCGCGCAGGTCGGCGCGCGCCACCGCAGCGCCCTCGGTGGGAGCCTGCGGGCTGCGGTGTTTGGAGTAAACGACGGGCTGATCTCCAATGTGAGCCTCGTGCTCGGTGTCGCGGGAGCCGGCGCCGGGAGCGGCTACGTGCTCACCGCCGGTGTCGCGGGGCTCCTGGCCGGGGCGCTCTCCATGGCCGCGGGGGAGTACGTCTCGGTACGCTCGCAGCGTGAGATGTACGAGTATCAGATTGCGCTCGAGCGGGAGGAGCTCACCGAGTACCCCGAGGAAGAAGCCGAAGAGCTCGCGCTCATTTACCAGGCGCGGGGCATGGCGCTCGAGCAGGCGCGCGAGGTGAGCCGCGCGCTGCTCGCGAGTCCACAGGCAGCGCTCGATGTGTTGGCGCGCGAGGAGCTCGGGCTGAATCCCGATGACCTCGGCTCTCCCTGGCAGGCGGCGGCCTCCTCGTTCGTTGCGTTCGCGCTCGGCGCCACCGTGCCGCTGCTGCCGTTCCTCGGGCGCATCAAGGCTGCGCAGGCGGTGATCGCAGCGGTGGTGATCACGCTGCTCGCGCTGTTTGCCGTCGGGCTGGGGCTGTCACTGTTCACCGGCCGTGATGCGGTGCGCGGCGCTCTGCGCATGGTGCTGATTGGCGGCGGAGCCGGCGCGGTGAGCTATGTAGTGGGGCACGCCGTGGGGGTGGCGCTCGGCTGAGGCGCCCTCCGGCGCCAGTGCGGCGGGGGGCTTGAAAATTGCCCTCCGGTCCCCATGCTGGCGGGCATACCGCCGTAACGGTAGAGTGCCGCCCGGCGGGTATCCCGCATCCTCCTCTCAACGCAGGCTTTCCGTCATGAAACGCATCGTGTTGTTCATCGCCACCAACCTCGCGGTACTGCTGGTCCTGACGGCCGTGGCGCGTCTGCTGGGACTGGACACCTGGCTCGCCGCGCGCGGCGAGAGCTTCGAGGGCATCCTGGTGTGGGCCGCGCTGTTCGGTTTTGGCGGCGCGTTCATCTCGCTCGCCATGTCGAAGATGCAGGCCAAGATGTTCATGGGCGTGCAGGTGATCGGCGACTCGGCGGACCCGACCGCGCAGTGGCTGGTGTCGGTCGTCGAGCGTTACGCGCGCAGCCTCGGATTGGGCATGCCCGAAGTGGGGATATTCGACTCCCCGGCACCGAACGCCTTCGCCACCGGTGCGAGCCGTAACTCCGCGCTCGTGGCGGTGAGCACCGGGCTACTGCAGCGCATGAACCGCACGGAAATCGAGGCGGTGATCGGGCATGAGATGACCCACGTCGCGAACGGGGACATGGTGACGCTTACCCTGATCCAGGGCGTCGTCAACACCTTCGTGCTCTTCCTCGCGCGCGTCGTCGGCAACATCATCGACCGGGCGGTGTTCCGCTCGGAGGACGGCCGCGGCATCGCCTCGGTGCTCACCTTCTACGCGCTGCAGATCGCATTTGGACTGCTCGCGACGCCCATCGTCATGTGGTTTTCGCGCCAGCGCGAGTTTCGCGCCGATCGCGGCGGGGCGCAGCTCGCCGGCACCGGCAGCATGATCGCGGCCCTGGAGGACCTCAAGCGCGGCCACGAGCCGCTGCCCGCACAGCAGTTTCAGGCTTTCGGCATCGCCGATGGCGGCGTTCGCAGCGGCCTGGCGCGGCTCTTCATGAGCCATCCGCCGCTCGATGAGCGCATCGCGGCGCTGCGGGCGCTCGGCACACATTGACCCTGGAAAGCAGCGCTCTGCGCGAGCGGCTGCGCGCACTGCTCGGCGCAGATGCGCTGCTGAGCGAGCCGCAGGACTGCGCACCGTTTCTCGTCGATCACCTCGGCCGCTGCCGCGGTAGTGCACTCGCGGTGGCACAACCGCGCTCCGTGCTGCAGGTGACGCAGCTCCTCGAATTCTGCGAGGCCGAGCGCATTGGTGTGGTGCCGCACGGCGGCAACACCAGCTACTGCGGTGGTGCCATCCCCGATGAGTCCGGTCGCGAGCTCGTGCTTTCGCTGCGGCGGCTCAACCGCATCCGCAGCGTCGATGCGGACAATCACTCGCTCGTCGCGGAGGCCGGCTGCATCCTCGCCCAGGTGCAGGCGGCGGCGGCAGCGGCGGGCCGCTTCTTCCCGCTGAGCATCGGCTCGCAGGGCAGCTGTCAGATCGGCGGCAATCTCTCCACCAACGCGGGCGGCGTCAACGTGCTGCGCTACGGCATGACGCGCGACCTGGTGCTCGGTCTCGAGGTGGTACTCGCCGGCGGTCGCGTGCTCGATGGACTGACGACGCTGCGCAAGGACAACACCGGATACGACATCAAGTCGCTGTTCCTCGGCGCCGAAGGCACGCTCGGAGTCATCACCGCCGCGAGCTTCAAACTCTTTCCCGAGATCCGCGTGCGCGCCACGGCGCTCGCAGCCATACCCGAGGTGCGCGCCGCGGTGACGCTGCTCGGCGAGCTGCGGGCCGCGAGTGGCGACCGCGTCAGCTCCTTCGAGCTCATACCGCGCGCCGGCCTCGAGCTCACCAGCCGCCACA
This sequence comes from Steroidobacteraceae bacterium, assembly GCA_035639195.1. Taxonomy (GTDB): domain Bacteria; phylum Pseudomonadota; class Gammaproteobacteria; order Steroidobacterales; family Steroidobacteraceae; genus 13-2-20CM-66-19. The sequence goes on along the minus strand of DASQYM010000003.1, from coordinate 69,217 downwards.
TACCCGGGGTAAGTGACCCGCTGGGCGCCCCCTACCCCTGGTATGTGCTGTGCGAGCTGTCCTCATCGCGCGCCGGGGAGCCGCTCGATGCAGTGTTGGAGGAGGCGCTCGCCGCGGCACTCGCGCGCGGCATCGTCCTCGATGCGACGCTCGTGCAGAGCGAGCGCGAGCGTACCGCGCTGTGGAAGTTGCGCGAGAGCATTCCCGAGGCGCAGCGTCACGAAGGCGCGAGCCTCAAGCACGACATCTCGCTGCCGGTCGCCACGCTCCCGGACTTCGTGGCGCACGCCGCCCGCTGGATCGCCGCGCACGTCCCCGAGGGGCGGTTGGTGGCCTACGGGCACGTCGGCGATGGCAACCTTCACTTCAACATCAGCCAGCTTCCGGGCGCCGATCGCGAGCGATTTCTGGCACGCGCCGGGGAGATACGCCGCGCGATACACGACATGGTGCGGGACTCCGGCGGCAGCTTCAGCGCCGAGCATGGGGTCGGGCGCACCAAGGTGGCAGAGCTCGAGCGCTACGCCTCGCAGGTGGAGCTCGAACTGATGCGCGCCGTGAAACATGCGTTCGATCCCCACGGCATCATGAATCCCGGAAAAGTGCTGCGCGCCTCATGAGGGAATCACCGAAGCTTTATCGCCCGGTCGTGCTCGGCCTGCTGCTGCTGCTCGTCGGCTGCGGCGCGCATGATGCCGGTCACGGCAGCGTTGCGATAGCGCCAGCGCGCCCTGCGACCAGCGTCCCCGCTGCCGAGGTGCGGCTCGGCGAAGGTCCGCGCATCACGCTGTCACCGGACAATGTGCACATCGAGTACCACGTCTACGGAGGCGGGGATCCGGCGGTGCTGCTGGTACATGGCTGGGCGTGCGATGAGAACTACTGGCACGCGCAGCTCGATGCTCTCAAATCGCACTACACCGTGGTGACGCTCAACCTTGCCGGACACGGCGCCTCCGGCGCTAACCGCAACGACTGGTCGATCGCCAATTACGCGCAGGATGTCGCGGCGGTGGCCCGCCAGCTGCCCAACCGCCAGCTGGTGCTCGTCGGGCACTCGATGGGGGCGGCCGTGGTGCTTGCGGCGACACCCTTGATCGGAGAGCGGGTCATCGGCGTGGTAGCCGTCGAGGCGCTGCGCTCGGTAGGGGAGCCGCCGCTCGCAGCGCGCGACATCGAGCGGCGCGTGGCGCCGTTCGAGGCCGACTTCGTCGGCGCGACGCGCAAGCTCGTGAGCTCCTCCCTGTTCGACCGCGGCGCCGATGCGGTGCTGGTACAGAAAGTCGCCTACAACATGTCACTGCGCCCGCCCGCGGTCGCGGTGCCGAGTCTGCGCTCGCTGCTGTCGATGGATCTCGCCGGGCTGCTCCCGGCCATTCACGTGCCGGTGTACGCGATCAACTCCGATCTGCTGCCTACCGATGCCGCGCGCATCCGCCGCTCATTGCCGGATTTCCATCTCGATGTGCTCGATCACACCGGCCACTTCCTCATGCTGGAAGACCCCGCACGCTTCAACGCGCTGCTGCTGCAGGACCTCGCGGCCATCACGCAGCGTGCCGCTCACTGAGTGAGCTCATCCGAATCGGGTGCCATCGAGCCGCAGCGCACCTCGAGCCAATCGAGCCCGAGGCTGATCTGCTGCTCATCCATCTGTGCCCAAGCGGTGGCGAGCGGGCTAGCGGCGCCCTGCTCCTGCAACAGCAGCAGCAACGCATCCCGATCGATGGCGAAGGGCCAGTCACGACCGTGCAAAGTCAGCTCGAAGGTGCGGCCATCGGGGGTGACGAAGCGCCCGTGACCACCGGCTTCGTACAGATCGAGCGTGACGAAGGGGCGCAAGTCGCGCGCCTTACCGCTCGATGACCAGGCGATGCGGCAGGCATAGAGCCGTGCTTCGTTGGGCTCGAAACGGTTGAAGCCGATCACCTCCTGCTGCAGTTCACCATCGCTCTGCCGCAGCAGCCGGCGGCGGTACCAGTACAGGTCCTCGCCGATCACCAGCTGATAGTCGAGGTAACGCGAGCTGCCGGAACCGAAGTCAACACAGTGCCGCCCGACGGTGCCGCCGCGAAACTGGTCGCCGGCGCGCGTGAGGAGCAAATCACATCCCACGGAAGCCGTGATGTCCCGCCGCGTGAGGGCAGCGACGAGCGGCGGGCGGTAGTTAAGGTGCGTCCAGCGCCCCGGGTCCGCGAAGGTGAACAGATGCACCCGCACCGCGTGCGGCGGCTCCGGGGCGGGCTCGAGCTGCAGCAGCAGCTGCCGCCGCGGTTGCTGCGGATCGTCCTCGATGAACTCCTCGAGATAGAGCACCTGGGTCCCGAGCCACGCGACGTTGACAGGTGCGACGATGGTGCGTACGCGGCGCTCACTCGCCTGTGGCCAGAGGGCGGCGCCGCGATCGACACTCATCACCACCTGCTCGCTCGAGTCGCGCACTCTCGACCATGCGCGCTCGAGCGCCATGACATCGCCGCCTTCCGCTGCGCCGGCGGCCGCGACCATCAATGCAGCAGGAAGCGCAAGCATCTGCCCCTCAGCCCCGCGCCGTCTCCTTCAGGAGCCGCCCTTGCTGCGCACCAACCCCTCCTGCGCGGCGCTCGCAACCAGCCGTCCGTCGCGTGCGAACACGCTGGCACGTGCAAAGCCACGCGCGCCCGAAGCGCTCGGGCTGTCCATCGCGTACAGCAGCCACTCATCCACGCGCAGCGTGCGATGAAACCACATGGCGTGATCGATGCTAGCCATCACGAGCGTCGGTCGCAGGAGCGAGGTGCCGTGCGGCAGAGTCGCGGTGTCCAGCAGGAAAAAATCCGACACGTAGGCGAGCAGCCGCCGGTGCAGCATCTCATCATCGGGCAGCGACCCGACCGCGCGAAACCAGATCTCGCGTGCCGGTGCCTCGCGCCGCGGCCGCAGGTAGTCGATCGGCCGCACCATGCGAAACTCGAACGGCCGCGGCTGCTGGAAGAAGCGCCGCACGCGCTCGGGCAGCTGCTCCAGCACCTCCGCTGGCGGGCTGTCGGAAGCCGGCAGGCTCTCGGGCGGCGGCACCTCGGGTATGGCGATCTGATGATCGAAGCCCTTCTCCGCCGCCTGGAAAGAGGCGGCCATGTTGAAGATCTGCTGGCCGTGCTGAATGGCGACCACGCGGCGATTGGAAAAGCTGTGTCCATCGAGGCTGCGGTCGACCTCGTAAACGATTGGTGCGTTGTAGTCGCCGCGCCGCAGGAAATAGGCGTGCAGCGAGTGCACCACGCGCGCCTCCACCGTGGCTGCCGCGGCCGACAACGCCTGCCCGAGCACCTGTCCGCCGAACACCTGCGGGCTGCCGATGTCGCGGCTCGCGCCGCGGAACAGGTTGAGCTCGAGCTGCTCGAGCTCGAGCAGCTGCAGCAGGTCCTTCAGGCGCTGATCCATGGGCGCCGGCTTCAGCCGAACTTGAAGGTGCCGCGCATCAGAGCGTTGTGACCCGGGAAGGTGCAGAGGTAGCGATAATCGCCGCCGGGCTTCAGTGCGGAGGTCGGAAACGTGACGCTGGTGCTCTGGCCGCCGCCGATGGTCTTGGTGTGGGCGATCACGCGCTTGTCACCGGGCTGGACATAGTCGTCGGCGAGTCCCGCTGCCATGCCTGCATTCGCGACGACGCTGAGGTCGGCCGCATTCACCAGCACCCAGTTGTGCCCCATTGCCTCACGCGGCAGCTTGCCGGCATGGTGCAGCGTGAGGGTCACCTGCGTGCAACTCGCGGGAACGCTGAGCGTCTGCTTGTCGTACTGCATCTGGTCGTTGCCGCTGATCTCGAGCTGGCACGGATCCGCGGCGTGCGCGAACCGCGGCAGAGCGAGCGCAGCGAGCAGCACTGGAGCAGCGGCAATGGTGCGCACGACGGTCATGATGGCCTTCCTCCTGCAGATCTGGCCGATCAATCGGGTACCCCCAGGCGTTGGTGCATGAGCGGGCTCGTGGTGGTGTACTGCAGAAACTGCTTTTTCTGTGGATACAGGTGGTGCTGAATGGCAAATGCGGCCAGCGCGGCTTCGTGAAACCCCGAGAGGATGAGCTTTTTCTTGCCAGGATAGGTGTTGATGTCCCCGACGGCGAAGACACCCGCAAGGCTGGTCTGAAATTTCTCGGGATCGACCTTGAGCGCTTTCTTCTCCAACGCCAGTCCCCATTCGGCGATTGGTCCAAGTTTCGGGTGCAGACCGAAGAACACCAGCAGCTGCTCTGCGGAAAGCGCGGTTACGGCCCCAGCGGCGCTGCGGACGTTGACTCCGCGCAGCGCTGCATCCGCCACGATCAGCGAGTGCGGCAGCGCCTCGAGGCAGCGCATCCGGCCGGCTGCGACCAGCTCGCGCATGCGCGCCACCGAGGCCGGCGCGGCACGGAACTCGCTGCGCCGATGTACCAGTGTCAGGCTGGCGGAGCTCGTCAGCAGCTCGAGCGTCCAGTCGAGCGCCGAGTCACCGCCACCGAAGATCACCAGGTGTTTGCCGGCGAGCTCGGCGGCATTGCGCACGCGGTACTGGATGGCACCGCCCTCGAACGCCTCCGCACCTTCGACGCCGATGCGCCGCGGTTGAAATGAGCCGAGCCCGGCTGCGATCACCACCGCGCCCGCATCGAACCTGACACCGCCCGCGGTCGCCAGATGAAATCGTCCGTCCTCGCGCCGCGTGAACTCCACCACCTCGTGGCCGAGATGCAGCGACGCTTTGAAGGGCTTGATCTGCTGCAACAACCGGTCGACCAGCTCCTGCGCGCCGCACACCGGTAGGCCGGGAATGTCGTAGATGGGCTTATCGGGGTAGAGCTCGGCGCACTGCCCTCCGGGATGGCTCAGCGAGTCGACCACATGGGCGCCGATGCCGAGCAGGCCCAGTTCGAATACCTGGAACAGGCCGCACGGACCTGCGCCGATGATGACAACCTCGGTGGTGATCGGCGGCGAAGTGAACGAAGTGACGACGCTGTGGCTCAAGGCATGACTTTCACGGACTTACGGCGGCAGCGCATTGTAGAGGGTCCGCGCCGGTGGCGCTCGGGCGCTGCCACAGGCCGCGCAGCTGCACGGCGCGCGTACGACCGTATAGTATGCATTGCCCGCAGACCGCGGGCTGAGGAGCGGATGATCACACTCAACCTCAACGGCAGGACCACCACGCTCGATGTCGAGGGCGAGATGCCGCTCCTGTGGGTGCTGCGGGACATCCTCGGACTCACCGGTACGAAATACGGCTGCGGCATGGCACTGTGCGGTGCCTGTACGGTGCACCTGGAGGGCGCGCCGGTGCGCTCGTGCGTGACGCCGGTGAGCGCCGCAAGCGGCAAGCGCATCACCACCATCGAAGGACTCTCGCCCGATAACAGCCACCCGGTGCAACGCGCCTGGATCGAGCTCGATGTACCGCAATGTGGCTACTGCCAGTCCGGACAGATCATGTCGGCGGCCGCACTGCTGACACAAACTCCGCAGCCGAGCGATGCCGACATCGATGCCGCCATGGCCGGCAATATCTGCCGCTGCGGCACGTACCAGCGCATCCGCGCTGCCATTCACCGCGCCGCGGCACTCAAAGCCGGCGGTTGACGCGGGCAGCGCGCGCCACTACTCGGAGGACCCCTACCTTGCCATCCAACACGGAACTACACGCGCGGCGTCAGCAGGCCGTGCCACGCGGGATCAGCAACTCGCTCGCGGTCTATGCCGAGCGCGCCACCAATGCCGAGCTGTGGGACGTCGAAGGGCGCCGCTACATCGACTTCGCCAGCGGTATTTCGGTGCTCAACACCGGTCACGTGCACCCGAAGATACGCGCGGCCATTGGGCGCCAGCTGGAGAAGCTGACACATACCTGCTTCCAGGTGACACCGTACGAGAGTTATATCGCACTCGCCGAGGCGCTCAATTTGCTGGCGCCGGGCAGCGGCCCGAAAAAGACCATCTTCCTCACCACCGGCGCGGAGGCGGTGGAGAATGCGCTCAAGATCGCGCGCTTTCATACGCGCCGCTCTGCCGTCATCGCTTTTTCCGGCGGCTTCCACGGACGCACGCTCGCCTGCATCAGTCTCACCGGCAAGGTACAGCCCTACAAGGCGGGCTTCGGGCCGATGCTGCCGGAGGTCTATCACCTGCCGTACCCGATGCCCTATCACGGGGTGACGACCGAGCACGCGCTCGCGGCGCTCGAGCAGCTGTTCAAGGCGGACGTGGATCCGGCACGAGTCGCCGCCATCATCATCGAGCCGGTGCTCGGTGAAGGCGGCTTCTACGCCGCACCCACGGAGCTGCTGCGACGTCTGCGCGCCGTCTGTGACGCTCACGGCATCGTGCTGATCGTCGATGAGATCCAGTCGGGGTTCGGGCGCACCGGACGAATGTTTGCCATCGAGCACAGCGGCGTGGAGCCCGACCTGATCACTATCGCCAAGAGTGTCGCCGGCGGGGTGCCGTTGTCGGCGGTCATCGGCAAGGCCGAGATCATGGACGCTCCGGCGCCTGGCGGGCTCGGCGGCACCTTCGCCGGATCACCGCTCGCGTGCGCGGCTGGACTCGCCGTGCTCGAGGTGATGCGCGAGGAGCAACTGCTGGTACGCGCGCAGGAGATCGGCCGCTTCATGAGCTCGCGCCTCAAGGGCCTCGCGGTCAGCTTTCCCTGCATCGGCGAGGTGCGCGCGCTCGGGGCGATGGTGGCGCTCGAGCTGGTGAAGAACGGTCGCGCGGACGCCCCGGACCCGGAACTCACCCGCGCGCTGGTTCAGGCAGCAGGTCGCCACGGGCTCATCATCCTCTCCTGCGGGGTGTACGCGAACGTCATCCGCTTCCTGGCGCCGCTCACCATCCCCGACGCGCTGTTGAAGGAAGGCTTCCGTCTGTTCGAGGTCGCGCTCGGTGAAGTGGCCGGGAGTGGCGTCAAGGTGAAGGCGGCCGGTTGATTCCTTGCGGGTGGTTTTTCAGGCGCGACCGGCGTTGGCGTCGGTCGGGGTATGAAAATATTCGCTTTCGGAAGCGAGCTGTCCGATCAACCGGTTCAGCTCCGCCATGCGCCCTTGCGCGGTGCTGATCGGCATGCAGTCCTGACAACGAGGATCACCGCAGGGCTGCCGCGAGTACAGCCAGTACTGAATCGCGCCGGCCAGCAACCCATCGGCGATATCCCACAGATCGGCGTCCTTGTCCTTGTCCGCAATCCGGTTTCCCAGATCGACCGCCTTGGAGAATGCCGCATCAAAGGTGTCCGCGAGCTCGCTCATGCGTTCGGTCGCCCCTCATCGATGAGCAGTAGTATAGGCCAAAGCGGCCGGTGTCCTACCCACCCCGCCCGGCGCGCGGGAACCCTGGCGACCAGCCATTTCCGGCTTCTGCGCCCCTATGCCGCGCACCGCGCGGCACCTTCCGCGATCGCAGCCTCGCCGATATGCGATGCCCACCTCGGAAGGGCGACAAGCGACCGGCGATCATTTCACACGGACCCGTGCCGGCCGCCCGACTGGGCTTATGTCGCATGCCCGATGCCATGGCTGAAACTGCCTCCCCGCCAACCGGCGCCCCACGCGCGCCCGCGCGGCATGCCTGGCCCTGGGGAGGCCGGCCCCGCTTAGGCATCGGCTGGCGGCTGATTCTTGGTCTGACGGCGGTCGCCGCCGTGCTGATCGCCGGCGAAGTGCTGGCAACGCGGACCACGCGCGAGGCGCTCGGTGCCGTGCGCAGCATGCAGAACGAGCACGAGCCTCTCGCCAGCGCGGCAAACCTCGTGCTCGAGAAGCTCGTCGCCTACGACCGTGCGGTGGGCGAGTACGTGCAGGCGCACAGCGCCGCGGACTTCAGCGCCATCAATGCCGCCGGTGCGGCGCTCGAGAGCGCGGTCGCGGCGTACTTCCACAACGCGCCCGCTGCTTCGGTGCCATCAGCCGCCGCCGGACTGCGCGCGCAGCTCACCCGCCACATCTCGGTAGCGCGTCAACTCGCCAGCCGCTCGGCGCAGCGTCTGCAGTGGGTCGAGGAGCGTCAAGCGGCTCTGACACGCGTGTACGAGCGCATCGCGTCCGCCGGCGGCTCGGGACTCGCCATCAATGGAACGCAGGTGGTGGCGCGGCGCTCGCTCTCAGAGCTCGAGTCCGCCATCAACTCGGTGCGCGGCAACTTCGACACTTCGGCAGTCATCGCACGCCGCGAGCGCGATTTCATGGCGGTGCTCGATGCGCACGTCGTGGAGTTCGAGAACTCGCCCGGACATGCCTGGCTCAGCCTCGTGCGTCACGACTTCCAGACGGCCGCGCGCTTGCGGCTGCAGATCGAGCGCTACGATGAGCAGAGCGGCGCAGAATGGCACAGCCTGCTCGAGGACAGCGCGGCTCTCACCGAGGGTGTGCAGGAGCAGCTGCAGCGGCCGGCGCGCGCGGGGCTGCTGCAGGCCGCCCAGCATGCAGCCACCGCCGCCGAGGGCGCCGAACACACACTGCGCGATACCGGGGCCGCCGTGCTGGCCTTGCTCGCGGTCGTGTCCGTGCTGCTCGTCGGCAGCATCAGTCTGCCGGTGCGCCGCCTGACCGCGGCGACGCGCCAGTTCGCGAGCGGCGACCGTGCTGCGCGCGCGCGCCGCGGCGGTTCGGCGGAGATCGATGAGCTCGCCGAATCCTTCAACACCATGGCGGACCGCATCGCCTCGGCGGAGGCCGAACTGCGCGCGCATCAGGCGGAGCTCGAGCGCCACGTGGCCGAGCGCACGCGTCAGCTCCACCATCTGGCCCATCACGATCCGCTGACTCAGCTGCCCAACCGCCGCAAGCTCTCCGCGCACCTCGAGGGAGCGCTCGCGCGCGCCGGCAGCCGCCAGCGCCTTGCACTGCTGTTTGTCGATGTCGACAACTTCAAGTCGATCAACGATACCCTGGGCCACAGCTTCGGCGACCGCGTGCTGCAGCACATCGCACAGCGACTGCATGCCGCGACGCGCACCACCGGACTACTCGCGCGCCTTGGCGGGGATGAGTTCACGGTGCTGCTCGAGAATGTCAAATCGCCGGATCAGGTGGCGAACCATGCCGCACAGCTGGTCGCGACGCTCCAACAGCCGCTCGTGGTCGATGGCCGCGTACTCACCACCAGTGCCAGTGTGGGTGCCAGTCTTTATCCCGATCACGCAGCGGATGCGGAAGGACTGTTGCGCGCGGCGGACGTAGCGCTGTTTCGTGCCAAGGAGCTCGGCCGCAACCGCTTCGCGCTCTACAGTCCGGCGCTGTACGATGCCGCGGCACAGCGTTTCCGGCTCGAGCAGTCGCTGCGGCGCGCGGTCGAGGGCGGTGAGCTGCTGCTCATGTACCAGCCGCAGGTATCGCTGAGCTCGTTCGAGTCGACCGAGGTCGAGGCACTACTGCGCTGGCGACGGCCCGACGGGCGTATTGCCAACGCGCAGGAATTCATCCATGTCGCCGAAAAGACGGGTCTCATCCACGACCTCACCGACTGGATACTGCACAACGCCGCGGCGGCCGCGGCCGCATGGCGCACGCAAGGCTGGCAGCGCGCGAGCGTCGCCGTCAACGTGTCCGCCCCGCAGTTCTTCGAGCGTGACTTCGTCGAGCACGTCGGCCGCACGCTGGAGATGACCGGACTGCCGGCAAGCGCGCTCGAGCTGGAGATCACCGAGACGGTATTCCAGACCGGACCGACCACGATCGAGTCTCTGCGGCGCCTGCGCTCCCTCGGCGTCGCCATCGCACTCGATGATTTCGGCATCGGCTACTCCTCGCTCACCTCGCTCGAGCAGCTGCCGATCAACCGCGTCAAGCTCGACCGCCTGCTCATTGCGGGAGTCGATACCAACGCGCGCTCGGGCGCCATCGTGCGCTCCATCGTTGCGCTGTGCCATGGACTCGGGCTGCAGGTGGTGGCTGAAGGCGTCGAGCGCGCCGCGCAGCTGGAATTTCTCTCCCGCTGCGGCCCGATCGGCGTGCAGGGTTTCCTGCTCGCCCATCCTGTGGAGGCATCAGCCACCTTACGCGAGGCGCAGGCCGCCGGCGCGCGGGCACGGCTCGCTCTCGATACGGCACTGCAGCAGGGGCGCCGCGAGGGCGCAGATCCGCTCGTCTACCTCGGCAGCTCGGGGCGACGCCGCGTCACCTGACGGGCACCCCGCCCGCCTCGCAAAAACCCATGCGGTTGTGAGCTGGAGCTCGGCGCGCGCTCCAGCGACCCACGAGCTGGTGCTCGCTCCGCTGCAGCGAGTTGTCAACCCTCCTCGGGAAGCGTAATTACCTGCGAACCCCGTCAACCCACCCCACGAAATTGCGCCCGCCACGTTCAGCGCACCTGCATCCACGATCGAGAGCGCAATTTCGTGGGGACCCCAGTAGACTTTCCCGGTGCTGTTGACGGAGCAGGACATCTACCATTTCCGCGAGGGCACTTATTTCCGGGCGTACGAGAAGCTTGGTGCCCACCCCGCGACGCGCGCCGATCCAGCGCGCGCTACCCGCTTTGCAGTGTGGGCACCGAATGCCAGCGCCGTATCTGTCATCGGCGATTTCAATCACTGGCGGCGCGGCCATGCGCCCCTGAGCCCGCGCGAGGATTCCTCGGGCATCTGGGAGGGCGTGCTGGAAGGTGTTGGCCCGGGCGCGCTCTACAAGTACCACGTCGTCCCGAGCGGCGGCGGCCATGCCGTCGACAAGAGCGATCCATACGCGTTCCGCACGGAGCTTCCGCCACGCACCGCCTCGGTTGTGTGGGATCTCGCCTACGCATGGCAGGATGCACACTGGATGCAGCGCCGCGCCGGCGCCAATGCCCTCGGCAGCCCCTGGTCGATCTATGAGCTGCATCTCGGCTCCTGGCGGCGAGCGCCGGAGGAGCACAACCGCTTTCTGAGCTACCGCGAGCTCGCCCACGCGATTGCCGGTTACGCGACCGACCTCGGCTTCACGCACGTCGAGCTGCTACCGGTAATGGAGCATCCGTTCTACGGCTCCTGGGGGTATCAGGTCACCGGCTATTTCGCGCCGACGGCGCGCTATGGCACTCCGCAGGACCTCATGTATCTCATCGACTATCTGCACCAGCGCGGGCTCGGAGTGATCCTCGACTGGGTACCTTCGCACTTCCCGGCCGATGAGCACGGACTGGCGTTGTTCGATGGCACGCATCTCTACGAGCACGCCGATCCACGTCAGGGATTCCATCCCGAATGGAACAGCTCGATCTTCAACTACGGGCGCGCCGAGGTGCGCAACTTCCTCGCGAGCAGTGCGCTCTTCTGGCTGGAGAAGTATCACATCGACGCACTGCGCGTCGATGCGGTGGCCTCGATGCTGTATCTCGATTACGGCCGTCGTGCCGGTGAGTGGATTCCCAACCGCTTCGGCGGTCACGAAAATCTCGAGGCGGTCGAATTCCTCAGGCAGCTGAATCTCGCAGCCTACCGCGATCACCCCGATACCCAGACCATAGCCGAGGAATCCACCGCCTGGCCGATGGTGTCGCGTCCGACCTACCTCGGCGGACTCGGCTTCGGCCTCAAGTGGAACCTGGGATGGATGCACGACACGCTCAAGTACCTGCAGCAGGATCCTGTGCACCGCAAATACCACCACAGCCGGCTCACCTTCAGCATCTGGTACGCCTTCAGTGAGAATTTCGTGCTGCCGCTGTCGCACGATGAGGTGGTGCACGGCAAAGGCTCGCTCATCGGCCGCATGCCCGGCGATGAGTGGCAGCAGTTTGCCGGGCTACGGCTGCTGTACGGCTACATGTGGACGCACCCGGGCAAGAAACTGCTTTTCATGGGCGGGGAGTTCGCGCAGCGGCGCGAATGGCACCACGACGAGAGCCTCGAGTGGCACGTGCTGCAGCATCCACTGCATGCCGGTGTACAGCGCTGGGTAGCTGATCTGAACCGACTCTACCGGCTCACCCCGGCGCTGCACGAGCTTGACTTCACCGAGGCGGGCTTCGCCTGGGTCGATTGTGCCGACGCCGACATCAGCGTGATCTCCTACCTGCGCATGGGCAGCAGCGGTCCGCCGGTGCTCGTGGTCTGTAACTTCACGCCGGTAGCGCGTGCGCATTACCAGATCGGCGTGCCGCAAGGAGGCCGCTGGCGCGAATGCCTCAACAGCGATGCCAGCGACTATGGCGGCAGCGGCCAGGGGAACCTCGGCGCGGTGGATGCCGACGACATCGCCGCGCACGGCCATCCGCACTCGCTGCGGGTGCGACTGCCGCCGCTCGCGGTCGTCGTGCTGATGCCGCAGTAGCCGCACCGAAGCCATGAGTGTGCGACCCCAGCAAGCTGCGGACGGTGATCCGCTGTGGTTCAAGGACGCGGTCATCTACGAGGTGCACGTGCGCGCCTTCTTCGACGCCAACGACGATGGCGTCGGCGATTTCCTCGGCCTGACGCGCAAGCTCGAGTACATTCAGGACCTTGGCGTCAACACGATCTGGTTGCTGCCGTTCTACCCCTCGCCCGGCCGTGACGACGGCTACGACATCGCCGACTATCACAGCATCCACCCGCAGTACGGCACGCGCACGCAGTTTCGCGCGTTCGTGCGCGAGGCGCACCGCCGCAACCTGCGGGTGATCACCGAGCTGGTGCTGAACCACACTTCTGACGCCCACCCCTGGTTTCAGGCGGCGCGGCTCGCTCCGCCCGGCTCGAGCAAACGCGACTGGTACGTCTGGAGCGACAGCCCGCAGCGCTACTCCGGCACGCGCATCATCTTCCGCGATACCGAGACTTCCAACTGGGCCTGGGATCCGGTGGCGCGTGCCTACTACTGGCACCGCTTCTTCAGTCACCAGCCGGACCTGAACTTCGACAATCCGCAGGTACTGCGCGCGATGTTGCGGGTCATGGACTTCTGGCTGCGGCTCGGCGTCGATGGTTTCCGCCTGGACGCGGTGCCGTATCTGGTCGAGCGCGAAGGCACCATCAATGAGAACCTGCGCGAGACGCACGAGATCATCCGCGTCATCCGCCGCGCGATCTCCAGCCACTTCGGAGATCGCATGCTGCTGGCGGAGGCCAACCAGTGGCCGGAGGACGTGCGCGACTACTTCGGCGACGGCCGCGATGAATGCCAGATGGCGTATCACTTTCCTCTGATGCCGCGCATGTACATGGCCATCGCGCAGGAGGACCGCCATCCGATCGTCGAGATCATGGAGCAGACCCCCGACATTCCCGACACCTGTCAGTGGGCGATCTTCCTGCGCAATCACGACGAGCTGACACTCGAGATGGTGACCAGCCGCGAGCGCGACTACATGTACCAGGCGTACGCCGCGGATGCACGCGCGCGGCTCAACCTCGGCATCCGCCGCCGACTCGCGCCGCTGCTCGAGAACGATCCCGAGCGCATCAAGCTCATGAACAGCCTGCTGTTGTCGATGCCCGGGGCGCCGATCATCTACTACGGCGATGAGATCGGCATGGGCGATAACGTGTTCCTCGGTGATCGCAATGGCCTGCGCACCCCGATGCAGTGGAGCCCGGACCGCAACGCCGGTTTCTCGCGCGCCGACCCACAGCAGCTCTACCTGCCCCCCATCATGGATCCGATCTACGGCTACGAGGCGGTAAACGTGGAGGCGCAGAGCCGCGACCGCTCATCGCTCCTCAACTGGATGAAGCACATGCTGCAGGTGCGCCGCAGCTCCCAGGCGTTCGGCCGCGGGACGCTGCGTTTCATCCGGCCTGGCAATCGCCGTGTGCTCGTCTACCTGCGCCAGCACGGCGCCGACACCATCCTGTGCGTGGCGAACCTCGCGCGCTCGGCGCAGCCGGTCGAGCTCGATCTCGCCGACCACAAGGGCGCGGTGCCCATCGAGCTGCTCGGCCGCTCGCCATTCCCGCCGATCGGCGAGCTCCCGTACCTGCTGACGTTGCCCGGCTATGCCTTCTACTGGTTTCGCCTGAGCCGCACGGCCGAGGCGCCTCCCTGGCACGATGAGCGCGGCGCACGCGAAGACCTGCCGGTGCTCGTGCTCATCGAGGGCTGGGGCAGCTTCTTTCCCGAGCGCGTTGCGCCCTGGCGAACCAACCTCGCGAACGCGCTGCGGGCGCAGCTCGAGGGGCGCGTGCTCCCAGGGTATCTCGCGACCCAGCGCTGGGCGGCGCCGGTCGGCATGGCAGTCGGTCAGATGCCGGCGGCGCGTGGTGCGGGAGCGGCCGGCGCCACGCTCGAGGACTGGTGCGTGCCGCAGCCGGATCTCGAGCGCTGGCTGGTCGCGATCTTCGAAGTCCGCAGCGGAGCGCAGGCCGGACATTATTTCGTGCCGTTGACCATTGCTCTGGAAGATGCCGACGAGGCCCGCTATCGACGGCTGTTGCCGGCTGCGCTCGCGCGCGTACGTCAGCATGCCGCCACCGGAGTGCTCGCGGACGCAGCGGCGGACGAGGACTTCTGCCGCACGGTCATCGATGCCATCGGTGCCGGCAGGGAGCTCGGCACGCGCCTCGGGCGGATGCGCTGCACGCCGACCTCGGCCTTCGGTGAGCTGCGCGCGGCGCATCCCGGCGAGCTGTCGCTCGGGCCCGCAGGCCCGCAGGGGGCCAATTCCACCGTGCGCATCGGCGATGCGTTCTTCCTCAAGATCTTCCGCCGGCTGCACGCGGGCGGCAGCCGCGCGGTGGATCTCGCGCGTTATCTCACCGAAGTGGCACATTTCCCCAACAGCCCGCCGCTCGCGGGCGTGATCGAGTACCAGCGCGGCGACGAGACGCCGTGCACGCTGGCGCTGCTGGAGGGCTTTGTCTCCAACCAGGGGGACGGTTGGGACTATACCGTCAACCACCTGGTGCGCTTTCTCGAGGAGCGCGTCACTCAGCCGGCACGGCCCGCCGATGCGCACGGGTTGTATCTGGCGCTGGTGCGCACGCTCGCGAAGCGTACCGCTCAGCTGCACGCCGTGTTGGCGGCCGCGACCGAGCCCACACTCGCGCCGGAGCCGATTACGGCGACGGATCTGGAGGCATGGCGGCGCGTCGCGCATGCCGCTCTCACCGCGGCGCTCAAGATGTTGGCCGAGCACAGCGCGCAGCTTGCACCGGGCGCTGCGGCGAGCGCGGCCACGGTGGTAGCGCGCCGCGCCGCACTGCTGCGTAGCCTCGCGGTGCCCCGCACCACCGTGCCGCGCGGCCTGAAGATACGCTGTCACGGTGACTTTCACCTGCGCCAGGCTCTGCTGCGTCGCAACGACTTCATCATCACGGATGTTGGTGCCGCGGGCCAGAGCGTCGCCGGGCAGCGACGCCGCTGCTCTCCCCTCGCCGACGTTGCCTCCATGCTGCGTTCGTTTGCTTACGCACGCCGCATGGCGTTACAACAATGCTCGCTGATCTCGGCCAATGACCGCGACCGCTGGGAGCCGCAACTCGACGCCTGGGAGCAGCAGACGCGCAGCGCTTTCCTCGATGCCTACGATGAAAGCGCGGGCGGCAGTGGCCTGTACGAGTCGCTGACGCAGGTCATGCCGCTGCTGCGGTTGTTCGAGCTGGAAACAGCCAGTGCCGATCTGCAACGGGCCTTGCTCAACCGGCCCGATTGGGTGGGAGTGCCGTTGCGGACACTGGCGGCGCTCTCCGGGTGATGCGCGCGCAGCGCGCTCCTTGATCAAGGAGGATCGACTTGGAGAGGGAAACGCCGGTTCGGCGCCGGCATGAGATGCCCTTCGGCGCGCAGCTGAGCGCGAGCGGTGAGGTGCGCTTTCGGCTGTGGGCGCCGGCTGCGCGCA
Source organism: Steroidobacteraceae bacterium (assembly GCA_035639195.1). GTDB lineage: Bacteria > Pseudomonadota > Gammaproteobacteria > Steroidobacterales > Steroidobacteraceae > 13-2-20CM-66-19. The sequence continues at coordinate 53,472 of DASQYM010000003.1, read as the reverse complement.
GTGTGGAGCTGGTGCTGTGCGATGCAGCGGGCAGCGCCGTACACAGCGCCGCCATGGAGCGGCTCGATGAAGGTTGGTTCGCACTGGCAACCGGCGCCGCCGGTGTGGGGAGCCTGTACCGCTATCGCGTCGATGGCGTCCATGAGGTGCCCGACCCCGCCGCGCGTTGCAATCCACTGGGCGTACATGGCCCGAGTGAGGTGATCGATCCGCTGGCCTACGCTTGGGGGGACGGTGCCTGGCGTACGCCCCCCTGGCACGGAGCCATCCTCTACGAGTTGCACGTGGGTACCTTCAACACCCCTGGCACCTACAGCGCCGTGGCCGCGCGCCTCGGCCACCTCAAGCGGCTCGGGGTAACCGCCATCGAGCTCATGCCGGTCGCTGCCTTCCCCGGGGTGCGCAACTGGGGCTACGACGGCGTGCTGCCGTACGCCCCGCAAGCCTCCTATGGCCGCCCGGAGGAGCTCAAGGCGCTGATCGCCGCGGCCCATGGCCATGGACTCGCGGTGATTCTCGATGTGGTCTACAACCACTTTGGGCCCGAAGGTAACTACCTGCACCTCTACGCACCGCAGTTCTTCGATGGGCAGCGCCACACCCCCTGGGGTGCAGCCATCAACTTCGATGGCGAGGGCAGCCGCGTGGTGCGCGAGTTCTTCATTCACAATGCGCTTTATTGGCTCGAGGAATTCCACCTCGACGGTCTGCGTCTCGATGCGGTGCACGCCATCTACGATCGCAGCGAACCGCACATCGTCAGGCAACTGGCCCGGGCTGCACGCAGCGGCGCGGGCCAGAGCCGCACCATCTACCTGACACTCGAAAATTTGCACAATAGCGCAGCACTGCTGGGCGCGGAGGGCGCACCCGACACCTGCGATGCGCAGTGGAACGATGACGTGCATCACTGTCTGCACGTGCTGCTCACCGGCGAGAGCCAGGAGTACTACACCGATTTCAGCGACACGCCGCACGCGCTGCTGTGCCGTGCACTCGCGCAGGGCTTCGCCTATCAGGGGGAGCACTCGCGCCTGGCGGGCAGCTCCCGTGGCGAGCGCAGCGCACACCTGCCCCCGAGTGCATTCATCAATTTTCTGCAAAACCACGACCAGGTCGGCAACCGCGCGCGCGGCGAGCGGCTCGCGCAGCTGGTGCAAGATCCGGCGGCGCTGCGGGCGGGGAGCGCGGTGGTGCTGCTTGCGCCGCAGCCGCCGCTGCTGTTCATGGGCGAGGAGTGGGCAACCCCGCAGCCTTTTCCCTGGTTCTGCGATTACGAGCCGCAGCTGCTCGAGCGGGTACGTGCGCAGCGCGCGCGCGAAATCCCCGGCGCGCCGGATCCGGGCGCGGCCAGCACCTTGGCCGCGGCGCAGCTCGATTGGAGTCTGCTGCGCCAGAGCGCGCACGCCCGCGTGCTCACTCACTACCGCCGGCTGCTCACTATCCGGCGACGCGACATCGTGCCGTTGCTGCCGTTCCTTGGAGCCGGCCGCTGCACACTGGCGGAGGGCGGCGTGGCGTTTGCCGTCGACTGGAGCGGCCGCGACCATACCCTGCATCTCATAGCCAATCTCGCCGCAGCGTCCGCGCCGCTGCCGGTACGCCCAGCCGGTCGCGTGGTCTTTGCCACCCACCCCGGGGTACGCGCGACGCTCGCGCGCAACGAGCTCCCCGCGTGGAGCGTGCTGTGGCTGCTGGAGCAGCACGGTGAATCCGCCTGAGCGGCCCAACGCGGTGCGGCGCCGCGGCCCTGAGGAGGGCGATGGCGGTGCGGTGATCCCGCGCGTCACCTACCGCCTGCAGCTCAACGCCGGCTTCTCATTCCGGGATGCCTTGGGGGTCGTGCCGTATCTCGCGGCGCTCGGAGTCAGCCATCTCTACTGCTCGCCGTATTTCCGCGCGCGTTCCGGCAGCTCTCATGGCTACGACGTGGTCGATCACAACTCCTTCAATCCGGAGATCGGCGACGAGGCCGACTTCGAGCGCCTGGTGGCAGCGCTGCGGGCGCACGGCATGGGACACATCGTCGACATCGTGCCAAACCATGTTGGTATCCTCGGCACCGACAACGCCTGGTGGATGGATCTGTTGGAGAACGGCGAGTCCTCGGTATATGCCGAATTCTTCGACATCGACTGGGCGCCGTCCAACCCCGACCGCGCCCACAAGGTCCTGGTGCCGGTGCTCGCCGACCCGTATGCGACGGCGCTGGAGCGCGGCGAGCTCGAGTTGCGATTCGAGCGCGATTCCGGCTCGTTCGCGGTGTTTTACGGCGTGCACCGTATGCCGCTCGACCCGCGCACCTACCCGCGCATTCTCGACCGTGTGGCGGCACTGGTCTCGAGCAGCGAGTTGGAGAACATCCGCCGTGCGCTCGCGGCGCTGCCCGACCGTGGCGTACCGACCCCGGAGCAGGTGGCCGAGCGCAGCCGTGAGAAGGAGCTGCACAAGCGGCGCCTGGCGGCACTTGCAGCCAGCGACAGCGCGGTCGCGAGCGCGCTCGACACCGCGGTACGCAGCTTCACCGGCACTGCGGGCGAGCCCGCCAGCTTCGATGCGTTGCACGAGCTGCTCGAGCTGCAGGCGTTCCATCTCGCCTACTGGCGGGTAGCGTCCGAGGACATCAACTATCGCCGCTTCTTCGACGTCAATGATCTGGCGGCGCTGCGCGTCGACAATGAGGCGGTGTTCGAGGCGACCCATCGGCGCGTGCTCGAGCTCATCGCTGCCGGCAAGATCGACGGCCTGCGCATCGATCACGTCGATGGCCTGTACGATCCCGCCGGCTACCTGCGCCGCCTGCAGGAGCGCATCGGCGCGCTCACCGGCAAGGACTCGCCGCGCGCGCTCTACCTGGTGGTGGAGAAGATCAGCCTGTCGTTCGAGCACCTTCCCGATGACTGGCCGGTGCACGGTGAGACCGGCTATCACTTCGCCAACATAGTCAACCGCATGCTCATCGATGCGGCGACACGCGCTCGCATGGATCGCGTCTATCGTGCCCTGAGCGGCGAGGCGCAGGAATGGCGCGATGTGGCCTACGAGTGCCAGCAGCTCATCCTGCGCCGCTCGCTCGCCTCGGAGCTCAATGTAGCCACCAACCAGCTGGCACGCATCGCGCGCTCCGACCGCAGCACCCGCGACTTCACCTTCAACAACCTGCGCCAGGCGCTCGCCGAGGTGATCGCCTGCTTTCCGGTCTACCGGACCTATGTGGCCGAGAGCGTGAGCGACACCGACCGGCGCTATATCGAATGGGCTATCGCCGCCGCGCGTCGGCGGCGCGCCGCGAGCGAGGCGCCCGTGTTCGCCTTCGTGCGCGCGGCCCTGCTGCTGCAGCTGCCGGCGGCCACCGAAGCGCAGCTGCGTGCGCACCGCGCCTTCGCCATGAAATTCCAGCAGATCACCGCGCCGATCACCGCCAAGGGCATCGAGGACACCGCGCTCTTCCGTTACAACCGCTTGCTCGCGCTGAATGAGGTCGCGGGCGAGCCGGGGATCTACGGCGGCGGGGGCGTGCGCGCTTTCCATGCCGATGCCGAGTACCGGGCGCGTCACTGGCCGCATGAGATGCTCGCCACCTCCACCCACGACACCAAACGCTCCGAAGACGTGCGCGCGCGGCTTGCGGTGCTATCGGAGATGACTACCCCCTGGCGTGATGCCGTGCGGCGCTGGGTGCGCATCAACCGCCGGCTCGAGCGCGAGGTCGACGGTGCGCCCGCACCGTCCAGCAACGACGAATATCACTTCTACCAGACACTGCTCGGCAGCTGGCCGCTGCCCGAGCCGGACGCCGCCGACCTCGCCGAGTACCGCGCACGCATCGAGGCTTACATGATCAAGGCGGTGCGCGAAGCCAAGGTGCATACCAGCTGGACCGAGACGGGCACGGCGTACGAGGAGGCACTGCTGCAGTTCGTGCGCAGCGCAATCGAGCCGCGCGACAACAATCTGTTCCTCGCCGACTTCCTCGCCTTCTGGCGTCCGGTGGCGCGCTTCGGGCTGCTCAACAGTCTGTCGCAGACGCTCTGCAAGCTCACCGCGCCCGGGGTGCCGGACATCTACCAGGGCAACGAGCTGTGGGACTTCTCGCTCGTGGATCCCGACAACCGCCGCCCGGTCAACTACCGGAAGCGCGGCATGCTGCTGGCAGAGCTTGCACAGGACTCCGAGCGGCGCCTGCTGCCGGAAATGCTCGAGCACCTGGAGGATGGCCGCTGCAAGCTGCTGCTCACCTGGCGGACGCTGCAACTGCGCCTCGCGCAGCCGCGGCTGTTCAGCCATGGCGACTATCGCCGCCTGCGCGTGCACGGCAGCCGCGCGCACCATGTATGTGCCTTCGCGCGTCGCTGCGAGCGGCGCGCACTGGTCGTGATCGCGCCGCGGCTATACCGGCGGCTGCTCGATGATCCCGCGCGCCTGCCCCTCGGGAGCGCCGTGTGGGAGGACACGTTCATCGAGCTGCCCGCAAACTCCGGCTCACGCCGGCCGCTGCGTAATGTAATCGATGGCACCCAGCTGCAGCCCCAGATGGAGGGGAACACCCTCGGCATAGCTGCAGCGCAGGCGCTGGCAAGGTTCCCGGTGGCGCTGCTGAGCGTCGAGGACTAGGCGGCTGTTGCGCCGGCGAGCGCTGGGTAAACTCCGGGCCGGGCAATTGCGTTCGACAGGTGCGGTACTGGTGTGGAGTCGGAATGATCGATGCAGGAGATGACTTGCGCCTTGCGCTGCGCGGCCTCGGTATGGGGACCGCGGCAGTGGTTCTGCTCGCGGCTTGCGCCAGCCCCCGGCCCGCTGCCGGGGGAACCGCCGCTGCTCCGGGTGGGAACGCTGGCAGCAATGCGGCACCATCGACGGCGCAGGACCGTGCGCTCGCGCGTTACCGAACCTATGCCGGTCCGCCAGTCCAATCCTTCAACTGGCTCGGCCGCTTCGACAGCTGGGAGCCGCTCGGCAAGGACCAGCTGTTGGTCTACACCAGACCGAACGAGGCCTACCTTCTCAAGGTCTCCGGTCCGTGCGATGTGCGCTTCGCCACCGGTCCGATTGGCATTACCTCCACCAACAGCACGGTGCTCGCGGGGCTCGATTCGATCCTGGTGAATAGCGGCGTCGGCGGCAGTTGGCAATGCCCCATCGCCGAGATCCGTCCGCTCGATGTGGGTCGCATGAGGGCCGAGGCGCGCTCGCAAGGTCAGCAGCCACCCGCTCAGCGATAGCCCGTGCGCCGAGGTCGCTGCGGAGTGCTCGGCTGGTGAGGTGAGCCAGGCAGCAGTCATCGATAGCCCCGCGCCTGCAGGCTGAAGAGGTGCGCGTAGCGCCCGTTGAGGCGCATCAGTTCCTCGTGGCCGCCGCGCTCGACGATGCGGCCGCGATTCAACACCACGATCTGATCGGCCATGCGCACGGTCGAGAAGCGGTGCGAGATGAGGATGGTGATGCGGTCGTGCGCGAGCTGGCGGAAGTGCTCGAATACCTCTGCCTCCGCCTGTGCATCCATCGCGGCCGTCGGCTCATCGAGCACGAGAATGTCGGCACGGGTGCGCATGAAGGCGCGCGACAGCGCGATCTTCTGCCATTGGCCTCCGGAGAGCTCGCGGCCGTCGCGGAACCATTTGCCCAGCTGCGTGTGATAGCCGGCCGGCAGGGTGTCGATGAACTCGCTCGCCTGACCCTTGTGCGCGGCGATGCGCCAGCGCTCCTCGTCCTCGAAGAAGCGCTCATCGCCTGCTCCGACATTCTCCCCGACCAGCATCTGGTAACGCGCAAAGTCCTGGAAAATGACGCCGATGCGCTCACGCAGCGCACCTTCATCCCACTCGGCGAGGTCCTGGCCATCGAGCCGGATTCTTCCTGAGCTGGGCGCGTACAGGCGTGTCAGCAGCTTGATCAGCGTGGTCTTCCCGGAACCGTTCTCGCCGACCAGCGCCAGACTGCTGCCGGGAGCGAGGTGCAGGCTGATGTGCTCGAGCGCGGGCTCCTCAGCCCCGGGATAGCTGAAGCTGACGTCCTCGAAGCGCACGCCGTCCTCGGGATGAGGACCGCGCAGCACATTGCCTTTGGGAAGCGGCACGTGCGTCTCGAGGTATTCGTACAGAGTCGAAAGATACAGATTGTCCTCGTACATGCCACCGACTGCCGCGAGCATCGCGGACACCGCCGCCTGTCCCTGCCGGAAGAGCGCCACGTACATGGTCATCTGACCGAGCGTGATCATCCGCCGCACGGTGGTGAGCGCTATCCAGGCGTAGGCACCATAGAGCGCCGCCGTAGCGATCGAGCCGAGCGCGAAGCCCCACAGATCGCGCCGCACGGTCAGGGCTCGATCTTCCGCGTACAGGCGGCGGAAGATATCGCGGTAGCGCTCGAGCAGGCGCGGGCCGAGGCGATAGAGCATGACCTCCTTGGCGTGATCCTCGCGCGCGATCACCGTCTCCAGGTAGATCTGCATGCGAGTCTCGGGCGATCGCCAGCGGAAGAGCCGGAATGCATCGCCGGAGAATTTCGCCTCTGCCACGAAAGCCGGGAGGCCCGCGAGCAGCAGCACGGCGACTGCCCAGGGCGAGAAGTGCGCGAGCAGCACGCCGTAGCTGGCGAGCGAGACGCCGTTCTGCACCAATCCGAAGGTGCGCGTGACGAGGCTCAGGGGCCGGGTGGAGGCTTCGCGGCGCGCCTGCGTCAGCTTGTCGTAGAACTCCGAGTCCTCGAAGTGCTGCAGCTCGAGCGTCAGCGCCTTCTCGAGAATCATGACGTTGACGCGTTGTCCGAGCTGTGCGCGCAACAGCGACTGGCAGAGCGACAGGCCACGTTGCGCTGCGGCAATCGTCGCGATCAGTACGCCCTCGAACGCCACCAGGCGCACCACGTGTGCGGCGCTGCCGCCAGCGCGAATCGCAGCCAGCACTGCATCGACGATGAGTGCGCCCACGTACGCGACCGTTGCCGGCAGGATGCCGGCGAGCAGTGTGAGCAGCGCGAGCGCCACGGTGAGCGTGCGGTTGGTGCTCCATACGAGCTCGAGCGCGCGGCGGCTGTAGCGGAAGACGCCGAAGAATCCGCGCAGGGTCAGACCCTCGGGAGCCGGCGCCCGCTCGCGCGCGCGCGGCGGGTGTACGGCAGTCGCCATCAGTGCTCCTTCGCTCGGGCGGCGAACCGGCCCCCGAAGCCGCACCCGACGATCACGACCCGCCTCCGAGGGGTCTCGGTCAACACGTCCTCCACTTGCACACACTGGGGATGTGGGGGCCATTATCGGTGGCCGCAAGCCCGAGCGGCCACCGCAGCGGCACCGCTGGCGGGCCCCGAGCGCGCATAATCCTGCGCAGCGCCGCCCCAGGGAGAAACAACAACGTGCCCGGCACTGATACGACTCCTGTCGCCCCGCCTGCACCGCGCCGCCTGCCAACCGTGCTCGGCTTCATGCCGGTGCAGCTGCTGCTGTTGTTCGTGATTCTCGCGGCCGTCGATGTTGCATGTCAGCTGCTCGGAGCGCGCCTGGTGCACGTGGCCCCCGCGCCACTTGGCGATGCGGCCCGACTGCTCGCGGCGCTCATGCTGTCGCTGGCGATGATCGCCGCCTATCGCTCGCTCATCGAGCTGCTCGAGCAGCGCACCGCTCAGGAGCTGCGCGGAGCGGGGGCTGCCCGCGAACTCGCCGCGGGTGTGCTTGCGGGCACGGCGCTGTTTGCGTTCGTCTATCTGATCCTGTGGGCAGCGGGTGCAGCGACCTGGGAAGCACTCAACGGATTCGCGGGTCTTGGCCGTGCGCTTGCAGTGGCGATCGCCTCGGCGGTCGGTGAGGAGATCGTGTTCCGCGGGGTGGTGTTTCGCCGGCTCGAGGGAGCGCTCGGAACCGGCATCGCGCTCATCGTCTCAGCGGCGATTTTTGGGCTGGTGCACGCCGGCAACGCCGGTGCGAGCTGGATATCGACTCTTGCCATCGCGCTCGAGAGCGGGGTCTTGCTCGGCATCTGCTATGCCGCCACGCGCAGTCTATGGCTGCCGATCGGCGTGCACTTCGGCTGGAATTTCACCGAAGGTGGCATCTTCGGCGCCGCGGTCTCGGGCGGACACTACCAGGGTCTGATCGGCGCTTCCTTGTCCGGGCCGGCCTGGCTGACCGGGGGCGCCTTCGGCCCGGAAGCCTCGCTCCCTGCGCTCATCGTCTCGCTGTGCGCCTCAGCGGCGCTCGGTTGGTATGTCGTACGCCATGGTGCGTGGCGGCCTCCGTCATGGCGGCTGCGAGCTCACTGCCAGTAGTGGCTGACCTTCGCACTCTCGCCTGCGAGTCTGCGCGGCTCGCCTGCGGTGCACTGCGCGACAAGCTGGCGATCCAAGCCTCGCACAGTTCCACAGCCTCCGCGGGGCGAAAGGTGCCTGGCTCGAGGCACCATTCGAGCCACAAGCCATCAAGCAGCGCGCTGAAACCGATGGCGGCGAGGCGCAGATCGACTGCCGCCGTGCCGGCGCTGCGCGGGCGCCGTCCCGCGCGCGCATTGACCGAGGCACGTCGCTGCGGCAGGAGCTCCGCCAGCATGCCACGCAACAGGCTCACGTAGCCCTGATAGGTCTCGCGGTGTGCGCGCTGGATGAGGCGCGAGTGACGATAGAGACCCCAGAACACCACCCACACCGCGAGCGCATCGGGATCGAGGCTCGGCGCCGAGAACCAGGCTTCGAGGAACGCTCGCATGCGTGCCCGGGGGGAGCTTCCGGCGCGCGCCACGGCTGCCTGCATGCCGAGGACGAGCTCGGAGTTGATGTGGCGATAGGCCGCCGCGACCAGCTCGTCCTTGTTCGGGAAATGATGGTTGATGAGGCCGACCGACACGCCCGCCTGGGCGCTGATGGTACGGATCGAGAGACCTTCGTGGCCGTACCGTTTGAGACATTCGATGGTGGCGCCGATCAATGCCTGACGCCGCACCTGCGGTGGCTGGCGTGCGAAGCGCGGTTTCGGCGCGGCTCGCGCCATGTCAGGCCACGCGCCGCAGGCGCCGGCGGCGAAAGTCGGCGAGCACCTCGCGGGCAGCGTTGTGCCCCGGCGCGCCCGTCACCCCGCCGCCGGGGTGGGTGCCGGCACTGCACATGTAGAGGCCCTTGAGCGGACCGCGATAGTTGCCGTAGCCGAGCATGGGACGTGCCGAGAACAGCTGATCGAGGCTCATCGCTCCATGGGAGATATCGCCGCCGATGAGCCCGAAAGTGCGCTCGAGATCGAGCGGGCTCATGATCTGACGGCCGAGCACTGCCGCCTTGAAGTTCGGTGCGTACGCATTCACGGTGTCGATCATGAGATCCGCCACCGCCTCGCGGTGAGCGTCCCAGGACGCCCCGGCCGGAAGCTGAGGGGCGACGTGCTGGCAGAACAGACTCGCCACGTGCCGTCCGGCAGGCGCAAGCGTGTCATCGAGGGTCGAGGGAATGAGCAGCTCCACGATCGGTCGGCGCGACCAGCCGAAGGAGCGCGCGTCGAAGTACGCCTGCTCCATGTAGCCGAGAGTGGGCGCGATGATGATGCCGGCGGTGTGATGGTCGGCGGCTGTCTTGCCGGGCAGGCAGGTGAAGTCCGGCAGCTCCGCCAGTGCCACGTTCATGCGGAAGGTTCCTGACCCGCAGCGCCAATGGCTCATGTGCTCGCGCACCTCCGCTGGCAGCGCCGCGGGCGCGATGAGATCGAGGTACAGCAGCCGCGGGTTCACATTGGAAATCACTGCGGCGGCGCGCAGCGTCTCGCCCGACTCGGTGACCACGCCAACCGCGCGGTCACCTTCGACCAGCACCTCGCGCACCGGCGTCGCCACGCGGATGATCGCGCCACGCTCGCGCGCCGACTGCGCCATGGCCTGGGTGATGGCGCCCATGCCACCGATGGCATGGCCCCACGCTCCGTGCTTGCCGTTCACTTCGCCGAACACGTGGTGCAGCAGATAGTAAGCGGAGCCTGGCGAGTAGGGACTCGCGTAGTTGCCGACGATGCCGTCGAACCCATAGGCGGCCTTGATCGGGTCGCTCTCGAACCAGTTGTCGAGGTAGTCGCCCGCTGACATGGCAAACAGCGCGAGCAGCTCCCGGCGCAGGCTCATGTCGAGACGTCGCAGTCGGCCGCCGACGCGCGCGGCACGCAGCAGCTCCGGGAGCGCCGCGCTCCAGCCTCCCTCGAGTGCGTTGGGGGGCGTGGTCAGCACCAGGTCGCGCAGCACATCCGCGATGGCGTCGAGTCGCGCGCCGTATTCGGGCAGCTGCGCGGCATCGCGCGCGCAGAAGCGCGCCACCTCCTCCGCGGTGCGGCCGCCGCCGGTGATGAGATAGCGCCCGTCGGAGGTCGGCAGGAAGTTCGCACAGCGCCGCTCGACGATGCGCAACCCATGGCGTGGCAGCTCCAGCTCGCGAATGACCTTGGGATTGAGGAGCGAGACGGTGTAGGAGGCGACCGAGTTACGAAATCCGGGGTGGAACTCCTCGGTGACCGCTGCCCCGCCGACGATGGCCCGCCGCTCGAGTACGATCACTTTGAGCCCAGCCGCGGCGAGGTACGCCGCGCAGGTGAGGCCGTTGTGACCGCCGCCGATGATCAGCGCATCGTAGCGTCCGAGCTCGCCGGCGGCCTCAGCCACGACTCCAGCCCCAGGCCGGAGGCTGCGGTAGGGCGCTCTCGGGAATGAGCGCACGCATGCGCCGCGCGAAGCTGCGCAAACACACCTCGCCCTCACTCAAGGGACCCGAGACGTAGCTGCTCGAGGCCATCCCCGCCTGCACGCGCTCGATCAACCTCTTGTCCTCGAGGCTCACGCGGCGATTGATGCGCCAATTGAGGTAGCGTGCGGTGCGCATCTCGCGGCGCGTATCGGGGTGCACGTACACCACCTCGCGGATGACCGTCTCGGTCGGCGAGACCGGCAGGAACTGCATAAAGTCGACCTGATCAGGATAGATGTCGAACGCGATGTTCGGCCAGAGCTTGAAATAGGTCCAGAGCCGCTGCCGCTCGGGCGGCAGGTGTGGCACGGACGGAAGCAGCTGCTGATACGCGCGCTCGGACCAGTTGCTCGAGGGGACCTCGCGCATCATGCCCCACATCTTGTCGATCCACGGCCGCGCCTCGATCCCGTAACCGCGGCCGAAGAGGCGCGTGAGCCCCGGGTGCGCCACGTTGATGTGCAACCCGTCGGAGAAATTGTCGGCGACATTCTTCCAGTTCACCGCCCGCGGCCGCAGGCTGGTGCGACCGAAGGGTACCAGCTCCTCCAGGCGGTAGGCGGCCATCTCGCAGGCGTACGGCGCCGCCATCTCGCGTACGCTCGGCAGTCCCGGCGCGAAGCGCACGAAAATGAAGCCCATGAACACTTCGTGCTCGAGCGTGGCGAGCCCGTGCCGTGAGGCGTCGATGCCAGCGAATGCCTCACGCTGCGGCACACCGACCAGGCGCCCATCGAGCGCATAGGTCCACGCGTGGTACGGACAGGTGATGCGCCGGCCGCAGGACCCGCGCGGCCCATCGAGCAGCCGTGCAGCGCGGTGGCGGCAGACATTGTGGAAGGCGCGCACGCCCGCTTCGGAGCGTACCACCACCACCGACTCGCCGAGAAAATCGAAGGTATGGAAGTCACCGGGCCGTGGCACATCGCTCACATGACAAACCAGTTGCCAGCTCTGCCGGAAGATCGCCTGGCGCTCGCGCTCGAAGAATTCCGGATCACGATAAATCCATGCGGGCAGGCTGTGCGAGTCCGCTTCGGCGGGCGCGGAAGGTGCGATGCGGCGCAATGCGGCGGGGTTCATCGGGGAGCATCCAGGCAGAGTGGACCTTGTTGAACGATCGTACAGCAAGACGAGCGCCAGCCGCAATAGCGTCGCCGGCGCCCGTGACGCGCGCGCGGCGCCGGGCGACGCGTAATTGTGGTAAAAAATGCGCCGCGCCACGGGCGCGCGCGCAGCCGCGCCGGTCTAAAACAGCAACGGTGCCACGTGATAGACATCGCCCATCTGATCCAGTCCTCGGTTGCGCCGGTATTTCTGTTGAGCGGAGTGGCGGCAACGCTCGGCGTACTGACCAATCGTCTCTCGCGCATCGTCGATCGGGCGCGCGTGCTCGAGGAGCAGCTCGCGCGCCATCCCGCCGGGGCGCCGCAGCTGCACGGCGATCTCGCGGTGCTCGCGCGGCGCGCGAACTACATCAACATCGCCATCTCGCTCTCTACGATCGCGGCGCTGCTGGTGGCGTTGGTAGTGGTAGCGCTGTTCGCCAACGCATTCCTTGCCTCCGAGCTCGCTGTGCTTATTGCCTTGCTGTTCGCCGGCGCAATGGTGTGCCTGAGTGCCGCCTATATCGCCTTCTTCATCGAGATACGCATAGCGGTAGCCGCGCTGCGCATCGGCATAGCCCGCAGCTGAGCACTGCTGCGCGCCGCTCCGGACCGGCGGGCGGCGCCAGCAGGCAGTCGCGGCCGAAATCTGCTACCCTGCGCACCCTTTTGCGGCCCCACGTGCCCTGTATCCGCGCCTGCGCCTGTGAGCCGCGCCGTGGGTCGTCACCGTACTCATGAATCCACCGATCCGTAACATCGCCATCATCGCGCACGTCGACCACGGTAAAACGACACTGGTCGACTGCCTGCTCAAGCAGTCGGGCACGTTCGCCGCGCACGAGCGCCTGGGCGAGCGCATCATGGATTCCAACGATATCGAGCGTGAGCGCGGCATCACCATCCTCGCGAAGAACTGCGCCATCGAATATGGCGGCACGCGCATCAACATCGTTGACACACCGGGTCACGCCGATTTCGGCGGCGAGGTCGAGCGCGTCCTGTCGATGGTCGATGCCGTGCTGCTGCTGGTGGATGCGGTCGAGGGACCCATGCCGCAGACGCGTTTCGTCACCCGCAAGGCTCTGGCACAGGGGCTCAAGGCGATCGTCGTGGTCAACAAGATCGACCGGCCCGGCAGCCGCCCCGGCTGGGTGATCGATCGGACCTTCGACCTGTTCGACAAGCTCGGCGCGAGTGACGCGCAGCTGGATTTTCCGGTCATCTACGCCTCCGCGCTGCAGGGCTGGGCGAGCACGGACTACACCGAGCGCCGCCCGGACATGTCGGCGCTGTTCGAGGCGATCCTCACCCACGTGCCGCCGCCAGCGGCGCATGCGGACCGGCCGCTGCAGCTGCAGATCTCGACACTCGATTACAACTCCTATGTCGGCCGCATCGGCATCGGCCGCATCCGCTGCGGGAGCCTGCGGCCCGGTGAGAACGTGGCGCTGCGCTTTGGCAATGAAGCACGCGGCGTGGCCCGCATCGGGCAGGTGCTCACCTTCCACGGACTCGAGCGTCAGCCGGTGGCCGAGGCCTCCGCGGGCGACATCGTCGCCGTCACCGGCATCGATGAGGTGAACATCGGGCTGACGCTTTGCGATGCCGAGCATCCCGAGGGCCTGCCTCCCATCAGTGTCGATGAGCCGACGCTCGCCATGAACTTCCAGGTGAATACTTCGCCGTTCGCCGGTCGCGAAGGCAAGTTCGTCACCAGCCGGCAGCTGCGCGAGCGGCTCTACCGGGAGCTGCAGAGCAACGTGGCGCTGCGGGTCGAGGATACCGAGGAGACCGATGTACTGCGCGTTTCCGGCCGCGGCGAGCTGCACCTCACCATCTTGATCGAGAACATGCGCCGCGAGGGTTACGAGCTCGCCGTTTCGCGCCCCCAGGTGCTCACCCACATGGTGGATGGCGAGGTGCATGAGCCCTGGGAGGCACTGACGGTGGATGTCGAGGACACTCACCAGGGTGCGGTCATGGCTGCCCTCGGCGAGCGGCGCGCCGAGCTCATCGGCATGAGCCATGACCCCCAGCAGCGCGTGCGCCTCGAGTATCGGGTTCCGGCACGCGGCCTGATCGGCTTTCAGGGGGAATTTCTCACCCTCACCCGCGGCACCGGACTCATGAGCCATGTCTTCGATGGCTTCGCCAAAGTGACCGGCACGATCCCCGAGCGGCACAACGGCGTGCTGGTGAGCAACGAGCACGGCGAGGCGGTCGCCTATGCGCTGTTCAACCTGCAGGAGCGCGGCCGGCTGTTCGTCGGTCCGGGTGAGAGGCTCTACGAGGGCATGATCATCGGCATTCACAGCCGCGACAACGACCTGGTGGTGAACCCGATCAAGACCAAGAAGCTGACTAACATCCGCGCCGCCGGCAAGGACGATGCGATTCTCCTGACGCCGCCGATCCCGCTGACGCTCGAGTACGCAGTCGAGTTCATCGCCGATGATGAGCTGGTCGAGGTGACGCCCGCCTCTATCCGCATCCGCAAGCGCTTCCTCACCGAGCAGGCGCGCAAGCGTGCGGCGCGCAGCGAAGCCGCCGCGACTTCGAGTGCGTAGGTTCCAACGCGCTCGCGGTGCCCGGGTAAAAGCGCCATGTCCTCCCCGCTGCGCACCTTCGAGGGCCGCTGGCACTGACGCCGCTGCCCGCGGCGCTGCCGCCGGCAGCGCGCGCGGACTACGGCGCAGAGAGCGTGCCTGAGCGCATCGCACGGCGCGCGACGCGGTGGACGCCGCTCGAGAAGGTTGTCTGACACCGGAGGCTCGCCATGCACCGTTCGCGCCTGTGCGCTCTGTTGATCGACTGCAGGACCGCCGACATCGATGAGGCGGCGCGCTTCTGGGCAGCCGCGTTGGGTCGACCCCTCGACCCGGAGCACCCCGGCACGCGCGGCAATTACCGCATGCTCGAGACTCCACCCGATGAGCCTATCGTGCAGATTCAGCGGGTGGACCACGAGAGTCGCGCGCATTTGGACATCGAGACCGACGACATCCCGGCAGAGGTGATGCGGCTGGAGAAGCTCGGCGCCAGAGTGGCCGAGCGCCTGCCGCGTTGGGTGGTCATGCAGGCCCCTACCGGCCAGCGCTTCTGCGTCGTGCGCGTGCAGCGTCCCGGATTTCCGAAGAACGCCAACAGCTGGTATTGATGGGCCGCTACACCTCGTGTGGGCGCGAGATGCCGATGAAGCTCAGAAACTCCGTGCGGGTGCGCGCATCGCTGCGGAAGGTGCCGGTCATGCGACTGGTGACCATGGACACCCCGCGCTTGTGTACACCGCGGGTCGTCATGCACTCGTGCACGGCATCGACTACCACCCCGACACCGCGCGGGCGCAGTACCTGAGTGATGCAGTCGGCGATCTGCGCGGTGAGATTCTCCTGCACCTGAAAGCGCCTGGCATAACCTTCCACCACGCGCACCAGCTTGCTGATGCCCACGACCTTCTCGGCCGGCAGGTAACCGATATGCACGCGGCCGATGATAGGTGCCATGTGATGCTCGCAGTGGGACTCGAAGGAGATGTCGCGTAACACGATCACCTCATCGTAACCGCCGACCTCCTCGAAGGTGCGCCGCAGATAGGCGGCGGGATCGATCTGGTAACCGGAGAACCAGTCGCGATAGGCATCGACGACCCGTTGCGGCGTATCGCGCAGCCCCTCTCGGTCCGGATCCTCCCCCGCCCAACTCAGCAGCGTGCGCACCGCCTGCTCGGCGGCGCGTCGTGATGTTTTGCCCTTGGATCTCGCCATCGCCCTGCTCTCCCTCCGCTGCGCCCGCAGCCTGCGCTGCATCAAGCCGGCGCGCACCGGCGCGCAGGGCGAGTGTAGCGTGCACTGCCGCTCAGGTCAGGAAGTGCACCATGCCGCAGGTGAGCAGCAGGCTGCAGGAACCCACCAGCGTCGCCACCGCGAAGCCGCAGGCGAGCGGACGCCAACCGATGCGCCACATATCACTGAAGGATACCGACAGGCCCACTGCCGTCATGCCGCAAGTGAGGAACAGGTCGGAGGCTGTGTAGCCGGTCTCGATGAGCGCGCGCCAAACCGACGGTGCGCTGCCGGTGAAGGCATCGCCGACCGTGCGCACCAGGATGAACCCCATGAAGGCGAGCACGAAGAATGGCACGAGCGGGATGTGCGCGGGCTTTGCGGTCCCATGGTTGGCGGCAGGACCGTGTGCCGCCTCGATCTCGCTGGCGGGATCCTCATGACGCTGAGCCCACCAGGCGGCGGCGGGAACGAGCACGGCGATCGACAGGTTGCGCAGAAGCTTCGCGACGCTTGCAGCGGCGAGTGCAGCGGGGGCGGAAGCCTGTTGCGAGTAGATGAGCGCCGCACCGATAACCTGTGAGGTATCGTGAATGGCAGTGCCGAGAAAGATCCCGGCGTGTGTCGGCGAGGCGCCGAGGAAGTGCCCGGCCACCCAGGGATAGCCGAGCATGGCGATGCAGCCGAAGAGTACGACGCAGGTCACGGCGAAGGCCGTCTCGGCGTGGCGCGCACCGATGACCGGCGACACGGCAACCACCGCAGTGCATCCACATACGGCGGTACCGATCGCGAGCAGCAGCCCCAGCCGCCGCGGCACCGCCAGCGCACGTGCAATCCCTGCGCCTGCGAGCAGCGCGACCGCAAGGCAAGACAGGGCAACCGGCAGTGCCGTGAGGGCGATGGCGGTCGCGCCGGCCAGCGTGAGCCGCAGCCCCACCAGCGCGATGCCTACGCGCAGCAGTCGGTGCATCGTCCACGCGAGCCCGCGCATCGCCCAGCCGGGCACGCCGATGCTGTTCCGCCACAGCATCCCGAGCAACACCGCGCACATCACCGGGCTCAGAGGAAATTTCGGCAGCCCGCCGAGCCCGGCTGCGAGCGCCTGCGCGAGCAGGCGGGCCAGCGTGGCGAGTGCTACCGCGAGCGCGAAACCCGGCGCCGCCTGGCGCAGCGCGATCCAGCTCGGAGCTAACGCCCGCCGCAGCCTCACGGCTACAGCGGCAGCCGCTTCTCGCCAGAGATTTCGTGCAGTCTCAAGCGCCGGTTGACGACCATGCGATCGTTGAGCTCGGCGATCGCACGGCTACCGGTGCGCACGAACAAAAAGGGCAGTACCCCGTGCAGCAGGCACGCCAGACCGGCAAACACCATGCGTGTGCCGAAATACATGGCCCTGAACAGGTGCTCGCCGTAGCTCTCCCCGACTGAGGCGGGGTGCTCGGTAAAGGCCCGGATCAAACTCATGCATCAAATCTAGTCCTCACGCGGCGCTACACGGTTGCAAAGGCTTGGCAAAGAGGAACGAAGTGCGCAACAATGTTGCGCACTGATCAACTTCCGTGGGTCTTTGTTTCAATGGACAGGCTGGACGCGAAAATCCTGGACCTGGTCCAGAATAACGGTGAGCTCACCGCGGCGGAGATTGCCGACCGAATCGGGCTCTCCAAGGCGCCCTGCTGGCGGCGTATCCAGAAACTGCGCGAGGCGGGAGTCATCCGGCAGACGGTGAGCCTGCTCGATGCGCGCGCACTCAATGTAGGCACCACGGTGTTCGTGACACTTAAGACTGGCAATCACAGCCAGGCATGGTTCGAGAAGTTCGTGCGCGCGGTGCGTGACATCCCGGAGGTGACCGAGATTCACCGCATGAGCGGCGATGTCGACTATCTCATCCGTATCGTCGTGCCGGACATCGACGCTTACGATGTGGTGTACAAACGGCTGATCTCGGCGGTGGATTTTCAGGATGTGAGCGCGAGCTTCGCTCTGGAAACGCTCAAATACACGACCGCGTTGCCGCTGTGCTACCTGAAGCCCGATTGAGCCTCCGGCCACACCGCGCGCCCGCAATCCATCGCGTCCGATATCTGGTCTATACGCCGCAATCACGGCGCGGCCCCTTCCGCATTCTCGGCGATGATCTGTTGGATGCGGCCGCGGATCTCGCTGCGATCGATGTCGAATGCACGGGTCGAAAGCACCGGCTGCTCGCGCGCTGTCGGCGCGAGCTGCGGGCCGGAGGTGTCGCGCATGTCGACCGTGACGACGGTCGAGAGGCCGATGCGCAGCGGGTGCGCGGCAAGCTCGCCGGCATCGAGTGCGATGCGCACCGGCACCCGCTGCACCACCTTGATCCAGTTGCCGGTGGCATTCTGCGCCGGCAGCAGCGCGAACGCTGAGCCCGTGCCCATGCCTAGCCCCGCCACGCGGCCGTGATAGGCGACTTGGCCTCCATAGAGATCCGCGATCACGGTCGCGGGCTGGCCGATGCGCATGCGCCGCAGCTGCACCTCGCGGAAATTGGCCTCCAGCCAGAGCCGTCCGAGCGGCACGAGGGCCATGAGCGGGGCACCGGGCGCGATACGCTCACCGAGCTGCACGGTTCGCCGCGCCACATAACCGGTTACCGGCGCCCGCACGCTGGTGCGTACCAGGGCGAGCCAGGCGCGCTCCACCTGCGTGGCCGCGGCACGCACGTCGGGGTTGTCCGCAACTCCGGTGGAACCGACGAGTGCGCTGCTCGCAGCGAGATTCTTCTGTGCGGCCACCAGTGCGTCGCGCGCGGCCTTCAAGGCGTCCTGCGCGTGGCCCAGCTCCTCGCCGGAGACCGCACCACTGGCGGCGAGGTTGCGGCGGCGATCGAAATCGGACTGTGCGCGGGCAAGGTCAGCGCGGCGCTGATCGACCACGGCGCGCAGCTGATCGCGCGTCGCGAACACGGTGCGGGTCTGGCGCACGGTGCGCGCAAGCTGCTGCTCGGCGTCCTGCAGTGCGATGCGCGCGTCCGTGGCATCGAGCCGCACCAACTCCTGACCTGCCTCGACGAGGTCGGTCTCGTCCGCGCCGATCGACACTACCGTCCCGCTCACCTGTGACATGACGTTCACCATGTCGCCCGCCACGTAGGCGTCGTCGGTGCTCTCGTGGAACCTGGCGTAGAGCAGCCACCAGGCGAGCCACAGGAGCGCGATGATTGCGACGGCACCGCCGAGCGCGAGCAGCCAACGGCGCCGCCGATCGTGCAGCAGCCGCGCGACCGGCGCCGGAGCGGTGTGGACCGATACATCCACGCTTCAGCCTGCGGGCGGTACGTAGCCGCCGCCGAGTGCGCGCACCAGGTCGACGCTGAAGGTGAGCCGCCGCGCCTGCAGCTCCGCTCCCAGGCCTTGCGCGGTGAGCACCTGGTTCTGGCTCGAGAGCACGCTCAGGTAATTGTCGAGCCCGGCACGGTAGCGCTCGGTGGTCAGGTCGTAGGAGCGCTGCGCATCCTCCAGCGCGCTCTGCTGCTCGTGCGTCTCGCGCTCGAGCGCGCGCCAGTTCGTCACCACGTCCGCCACCTGACGCACCGCATCGAGCAGCGTCTGGTTGTACTGCGACACCGACTGATCGACCTGCGCCTGACGCGCGAGCAGCGCTCCGCGCAGGGCGCCGCGGTTGAACACCGGCAGCGACACCGCAGCGCCGGCGCCGAGGATGCGGTTGGCCGGCTCGAAGACCTGCGAGAGATCGATGCTCTGGAAACCGGCGAACGCGGTGAGGTTGACGTTCGGGTAGAAGTCCGCCTCGGCGGCCTTGACCGCGTAGCCCGCCGACTCGACCTGCGCGCGCGCTGCCGCCACGTCCGGTCGCCTGCCGAGCAGGTCCGCCGGCAGTACCGACGGCAACGCAATCGAAGCCGGCGGCGCCAGCTGCGGGCGCCCGAGCCGTGCACCGCGGTCGGGGCCCGCCCCGGCCAGGTCCGCGAGCTGGTTGCGCGCCAGCTCGATCCCGGCCTCGACATATGCAACTGCGGCGCGCGTCAACGCCACCTGGCCTTCCGACTGCTTGACGCGCGCGTTGTTCTCGAGCCCCGCGCTCACGCGCTGCCGCGTGAGCTCGAGGATGGACTGCTGCTGCTTGAGGTTGTCGTTCGTGACATCGAGCAGCGCATACTGCAGATCGAGCTGGATATAGGCCTGCACCACCGCCACCGCGAGCGCCAGGCGGGCCGCGGCACGATCGGCCTCGGCTGCCGCAACCCCAGAGCGCGCCGCGGCCAACAGCGCGCGGTTGCGTCCCCAGAAGTCCAGATCCCAGCTGAAGTCGAGCGCTGCGCGGCCGTTGTTCACATACCCGCCAGCGAAGGGCGGCGGGAACAGGTAGTCCTCGGGATAGCGCTGCCGATCGGCTTCCGCGCTCACCGTGGTGGTCGGCAGCCGGGCGGCGCGCGCCGTGACCGCTTGCCCTTCGGCAGCGCGCAATCGCGCCTGCGCGGTCGCGAGACTTGGGCTGCCCTCTAGCGCCTCAACGACCAATGCATCGAGCTGCGGATCGCCGTAGCTTCGCCACCAGCCATCCGCGGGCCACGCCGAAGGTGCGAGCTGCGCATCCCCGAGCGTGCGCCCGAGCTCGAGCTTCTGCGGCGCGATCTGCGCGGTCGGCTGCCAGCCGCCGCGGTCGACGCAGCTCGCCAGTATCAACGCCACCAGCGGCCCCAGCAGCACGGCGCGCCTGCTCATGGCTTTCCGCCCGAGGCTTGATTACCTCCTTGCGACTGTCCGTTATCGATCATCCGATACAGGTAGTGCTTGAACGCCTCGATCTCAGCGGCGCTGAAGCCGGCAAGGTGCGCATCGATGACGCGCGTTCCCGCTGCCAGCAGGCGCGGCAGCAGCGCCCTACCCGCGGGGGCGAGACGCAGGAACACCACGCGACGATCCTCACGGCCGCGCTCGCGGCGCACCAGGCCCTTTTCCTCGAGCCGGTCGAGAATGCGCGTCATGGCGCCGGTGTCGTAGCGGTTGAGGCGGCAGAGGTCGGCGGCGCTGCGCGCGGCGCCTTCACCGAGGTGCTTGAGTACCAGAAAATGAGTGCTGTTGAGGCCGAAGCGCTCGAGCTCCGCATCGAGACTGTTGAGAAGTGAGGCGCGCGCGCAGCTCATGAGCTGGCCGATGCCGACGCTCAATCCCTCTTCCGAGGGTTGCGCAGCAATGCGCGGCTCAGCTGCGATGACTGCCCTGCGGCTCATGGACGCGGCTTGCTATCCTAATGACTGCTGCGGGAATTACTGCCGACGATAATACTGCCTTGGCAACTATCTGTCCAGTTACACGGGGGCGGCCGCAGGGCTCGATGCGCCGTACGCGCCAGGCCCCTCACGCGCTCAGCAGCGCCTCGCTCCTGCTGCTGCTCGGTGCGTGCGCACGCTCGGGACCGCCGCCCGCACCGCCACCGCCACAGGTCGGAGTCGTGGTCGTGCATGCGCAGCCGGTGCCGCTGACGCGCAATCTCGTCGGTCGCCTCTCGGCCACGCGTTCGGCGGATGTGCGCGCGCGGGTCGCTGGCGTACTGCTGAAACGGCTGTATGTCGAGGGCTCGGACGTCAGGGCGGGACAGCCGCTGTTCCAGATCGATCCGGCACCGCTGCGCGCGGCGCTCGATGGCGCCCTCGCCGCGCTCGCGCAGGCGCAGGCGAGCGCCACCAACGCGCACATCGCCGCACAGCGCACCCGCGAGCTCGCGCCGAGCGGCCTGGTGTCGCGCTCGGACCTCGACAATGCGGAGGCTACCGAGCGCTCGAGCGCGGCGGCGGTAGAGCAGGCCAAGGCGGCCGTCGGCACCGCGCGCATCAATCTCGGCTACGCCACGGTGACCGCGCCGATCTCCGGGCGCGCCGGACAGCAGGGTGTCACCGAAGGTGCGCTGGTCGGACAAGGCACGGCGACGCTGCTCACCACGGTCGAGCAGATCGACCCGATCTACGTCAACTTCGATGAGCCCGCGGTGGACATCGAGCGGCTGCGCAGGGCGCAGGCAGCAGGCGATGTCACGCTCGCGCGCGGCAAAGAGGTGACGGTGCAGCTCACACTCCCGGACGCCACCTCCTATGCGCACGGCGGGACGCTAGACTTCCTCGATGTGAGCGTCGATCCCGCCACCGGCGCAGTCGCGCTGCGCGGAATCATTCCCAATCCCGAGCATCAGCTGCTGCCGGGAATGTTCGTCGGTGTACGGCTCAGGTCCGCCGAAGTGAAGCGCGCTTTTCTTGTGCCACAGGCCGGGCTGCAGCGCGATGCCAAGGGTGCGTACGCTCTGATCGCCGGGGCCGACGACAAGGTGGTGCAGAAGCGCGTCACCGTCGAGACACTCGAGGGAGCGAACTGGATCGTGACCGCGGGGCTCGCCGACGGTGATCGCGTCATCGTCTCCGGCACGCAAAACGCGCGGCCTGGCGCCACGGTGGCCGCGGTCCCCGCCGCGGCGGCGTCGGAGGGCGCGGCCGAGGCCACGGACATAGCCGCACGCTCCGGTGCGGCCGGGCGTTAGTCCTCATGCCGCATTTCTTCATCGATCGCCCGGTGTTTGCATGGGTGCTGGCGATCCTCATCGCGCTCGGCGGCTTGCTCGCGTTGCTGCGGCTGCCGAGCGAGGCCTATCCGGCCATCGCGCCACCGCAGGTCGCGATCACTACCTCTTACCCTGGCGCGAACGCCGCGACGGTGGAGACGACCGTTACACAGGTGATCGAGCAGCAGCTCACCGGCATCGACAACCTCCTCTACTTCACCTCGCAATCCGCCTCCGACGGCTCCTCCACCATCACGCTGACGTTCGAGAACGGCACCAACCCGGACATTGCGGCCGTACAGACGCAGAACCGCGTATCGCTCGCTCAACCGCGTCTGCCGGCGGAGGTGAACCAGCAGGGAATCCGCATCGCCAAGGTCGCCGCCGGGTTCCTCGGCGGCATCGGCCTGGTGTCGGCGCCGGGCGGCCCGAGCGCCGAGGAGCTCAACAACATCGTGGCCTCGCGCGTGCTCGATACCATCCAGCGCGTCCCCGGAGTCGGTGCGGCGGTGCAGTTCGGCTCCGAGTACGCCATGCGCATCTGGCTCGATGCCGACAAGCTCAAGGCCTACAACCTGTCCGCGTCTGCGGTGCTGGCGGCCGTGCAGGCCCAGAACGCGCAGTTCGCCTCCGGCTCCATCGGCGCATGGCCGGCGGTGCACGAGCAGACCACCACGGCCACCGTGACGGCGGAGGGGCGCTTCAGCTCGCCGGAGCAGTTCGAGCAGATCCTGCTGCGCACCGAGCCGAACGGCGCCTCGGTGCGCCTCAAGGACGTGGCGCGCATCTCACTCGGTGCCGCGCAGTACGGCTTCGAGACCAGCATCGGCACGACGCCGATCGCGGCCTTCGGCATCCAGCTTGCTCCCGAGGCGAATGCGCTCGAGGTCTCCCACGCGGTCACCGAGAGAATGAACGCCATACAGGGCAGCTTTCCGGCGGGAGTGAAGTGGGTGTGGGCCTGGGACTCGACGCCCTTCATCCGGGTGGCGATCCGCGAGGTGCTCATCACGCTCATCGAGGCGGTAGTGCTGGTGTTCCTGGTGATGCTGGTGTTCCTGCAGAACTTCCGCGCGACCCTGATCCCGACGCTGGTGGTGCCCTCGGCGCTGCTCGGCACGTTGATCGGCATGTACACGGTCGGATTCTCCATCAATCAGCTGTCGCTGTTTGCCATGGTGCTCGCCATCGGCATCGTCGTCGACGATGCCATCGTGGTGGTGGAGGCGGTCGATCGCATCATGCGGGAGGAACACCTGCCGCCAAAGGAGGCGACACGCAAGGCGATGCACCAGATCACCGGCGCCATCGTAGCGATCACCTCGGTGCTCGCCGCGGTATTCATTCCGAGCGCGTTGCAGAGCGGCAGCACCGGAGTGATCTACCGGCAGTTTGCACTCACCATCGCGCTGTCGATGGGCTTCTCGGCGTTGCTGGCGTTGTCGTTTACTCCGGCGCTGTGCGCCTCGCTCCTGCGGCCCGAGCATCTGCACGGCAATGTGGTGTTCAACTGGTTCAACCGCGCATTCGAGACCACGCGCAGCGCCTATGTGCACCGCGTCTACCAGTCTGTCGGCCACGTACCACGCTGGATGGCGGCCTTCGCGGTCATGCTCGCGGTCGGGGTGCTGCTGTTCATCAAGCTTCCGGGGAGCTTCGTGCCGGAGGAGGATCAGGGCTACGCGCTCATCGACGTGCAGCTGCCGGCCGGCGCCAACCTGCCGCGCACGCGTGAAGTGATGCAACACATCAACGCCATTATCGAGCGCAGCCCGGACGTGGATTATGCGTTCCTGATCGTCGGCTCGAGTTTCACCGGTACCGGTGAGAACGCCGGGCGCGCGTTCGTGCACCTCAAGACCTGGGACCACCGCCCCGACAGCGCGGCACAGTTCATCGCCTGGGCGAACTCCACACTGTCGCGCGAGATCCACGATGCGCGGGTGTACGTGCTCAACCTGCCCACCGTGCGCGGTCTGGGCTTTTTCGGCGGATTCGACTTCTACCTCGAGGATCGCG
The DNA here is from genome assembly GCA_035639195.1 of Steroidobacteraceae bacterium. GTDB lineage: Bacteria > Pseudomonadota > Gammaproteobacteria > Steroidobacterales > Steroidobacteraceae > 13-2-20CM-66-19. The sequence goes on along the minus strand of DASQYM010000003.1, from coordinate 29,312 downwards.
GCGGACTCGGCCGCGAGGCGTTGACCGCCGCGCAGGAGACGCTGCTCGAGAAGGCAGCCGCCGACAAGAGCACACTCAGTGGCGTGCGGGCCAACCTGCTGCCGCCGGCTCCGCAGCTGCAGCTCACCGTCGATCGGGTGCAGGCGCAGTCGATGGGACTCTCGGCGAGCGATGTCTTTACCGCGCTGCAGCTGATGCTGGCGCCGGTGTATGCCAATGACTTCATCTACCAGGGACGGGTGCTGCGCGTGCTGCTGCAGGCGGATGCCCCCTGGCGCATGACGCCCGAGGCGCTCGGGCACTTCTACGTGGCGGGCCGCGGCGGCAGCATGATCCCGCTCGCGAACTTCGTGCGCGCCGACTGGGTCATGGGCCCGCCCACGCTCACGCGCTTCAACGGCTACGCCGCGGTGGAGGTCACCGGCAACAACGCCGCGGGGCGCAGCTCCGGGCAGGCCATGCAGGCGATGCAGAAGATCGTCAGCGAGAGTCTGCCGCGCGGCATCGGCAACGACTGGGCCGGGCAGTCGCTGCAGGAGCTGATCTCCGGGGCGCAGGCGCCGATGTTGTTCGCCCTGTCGATCCTGGTGGTGTACCTGTGCCTCGCGGCGCTCTACGAGAGCTGGAGCGTTCCCGCAGCAGTGTTGATGGCGGTGCCGGTCGGGCTCATCGGCACGGCGCTCGGCGCGCTGCTGCGCGGGCTGCCCAATGACGTGTTCTTCAAAGTGGGCCTCATCACCATCATCGGTCTCTCGGCCAAGAATGCGATCCTCATCGTCGAGTTCGCCGTTACCGCGCAGCACGCGGGCAAGAGCCTTCACGAGGGCGTACTGGAGGCGGCGCGGCTGCGCTTCCGGCCGATACTCATGACCTCATTCGCCTTCATCCTCGGGGTATTCCCGATGGTGGTCTCGAGCGGGGCAGGCGCCAACGCGCGCCACGCCATCGGCACGGGGGTGGTGGGCGGCATGCTGAGCGCAGCCCTGCTCGGGGTGCTCATGATCCCGGTGTGTTATGTCGCGGTGCGCCGCCTGCTGGGCGAGAAGCTCGACGCGCCAGCGCTGGCCGGAGCGGGGACCGTGCCGGGCCCGGCGCAGCGGCGCGAGGATTAGTAGCACTACGGCAGTGGTGGCACGGCGCTGAAAACATCGGCGCCGAATACGCGCAGCTCCTGCTCGGCCGCGTAACCGAGATAAGGCAGACCGAAAATGGCTTCCACGGTACGCAGCAGCGAGTAATGATTGTACGGCACCGTGGAAACCGTGCCGGGCTTCACGAATTTCGACAGGACGATCGCTCCGACGCGTCCGCCGCCGGGACCGCTGAAGCCCGGCGGGAAGCGCGCACCGGGGAGCGGCTGCTCTCCGCAGCAGGCGCTCGAGCCCTCCGCCCCCGCGCCGTCCGATTCATCGAAGGTGATGATGAGCATGCCGTCGGCCAAGAACGCGGGCGCCGCCTCGATGAGTGGCACCCACCGCCCGAGGAACTCGTCGATGGCCGTCAGTCCACCGGTGCGCCCATCGATGCAGTGCACATCGTGGCCGTCGCTGCACAGGTTTGGAGTGATGAAGCTGTAGTTCGCAGTGGTGGCGGCACTGGAGAGATCCTGTGGCAAGTGCTCGAGGTTGACGACGTGGCTGTCGCAGCGCGCCTGGTCATCGATGATCGCATGGAAGTAAACGAAGGGATTGTGCTTGGCGGCGTACTGATCCCCTCTGCTGGCGGAGTTGGTTTTTTCCGGCGCGCCGAGCCGCACGTGCCCGCAGGTGGATGACTCGCGCGCAGGGTTCTTACCCATGTCCTCCATGTACGCGCGCCAGGTGAAACCTGCGGCCTCGAGCTGGTCGGGAAGCGAGCGTACGATGCGCGGGTAGACGCAACCCGCTCCGGGCAGCTGGCCGTGCTCATCGAGCCGCGGAACAGTCGGACGGAAATCCTGGTAGGTCGGGCAGTCGAGCTGCGTCGCCAGGTTGGGCGCCTGACCGCTCACGAGTGCGATGTAGTTGCCGAGACTTGCATGTCCGATCGCGTAGTAGTGCGCAAGCAGTGCGCCGCGTGCCGGGAGCGTGCGCGCGAGATACGATGCCGGCGTGCGGCTGCCGAAGCTGACGCCATACGACTGATTCTCGAGCAGCAGCACGAAGACGTGTCGGATGGGCGGCAGCACCGCGCGCGCGCCGAGCGGTGCGCGCACATCGGGGGGCGCCGCGGCTTGAGCAGCGGCGGCGAGGCCGAGCGAGAGGAGCACAGCTGAGCTCGCGGCCGCTCGCGTGGGCATTTATGCCTCGGAGGTCGCCCGCGCGTCGTGCGTCGTGATGAGCTGCGGTGTCAGCCGCAGCGCCCGCAGGAACAGCGCCGCGCACGCTACCGTGAGCACCGCCGCCGCGAGAAACGCGGCGCCGGGGAGATACACGGCGCCGGTTGGGTCGGAAAATCGGCTGAAGATCTGCGTCATCAAGGGCGGTCCGATGATGGCGCTCAGGCTGCCGAGTGAAGCGACCGCTCCCTGCAGCTCACCCTGCGCGTTCGCGGGAATCTGCTGCGAGGCGAGCGCATTCATGGACGGATAGGTGAGCGCGAACAGGAAGGTGGTGAGCCCAACCACGTACATCATCCAGCCTTGAGTTGCGAACGCGTAGCCGATGTAGGCGAGAAGCGCCGCCAGCATGCCGCCGAGCGCCGCACGCCGCATGCCGCCAATCCACGGAATCAATACGCGCGTCAGCACGCCCTGCGAGACAGCCATGAGCAGACCGACGAAGGCAAGCGAGTAGCCGACCTGCGCGCTCGACCAGTGGAACTTGGAGATGGTGTAGAAGGCCCAGGTGCCCGGCAGCACCTGGTGGGCGAGCTGCCACAGGAACAGCGCCCCCAGGGTCACCAGCACCGACGGGTAGTGGCGCATCTGCCTGAGCGTGCCGAGCGGATTGGCGCGCACCCAGTGAAAGGCGCGCCGCTTGCCGGGCGGCAGCGACTCGGGCAACGCGAAGTAGCCAAGCGCCGCGTTGGCGAGCGCGATGACGCCGGCGGTGAAGAACGGCGCGCGCGCACCAAAGGTACCGAGCAATCCGCCGATGGCCGGCCCGAGGATGAAGCCTATGCCGAACGCCGCACTCATGAGGCCAAAATTCTGGGCACGCCGCTCCGCCGGGGTAATGTCCGCCACGTAGGCATAGGCAGGCGTGAAGGAGGCGCCCGCAATGCCGGCGATCATCCGGCCGAGGAACAGCCAGCTGATCACCGGAGCGAAGCCCATGATGAGGTAGTCGACGCCCAACGCGAGCACCGAGAACAGCAGTACCGGCCGGCGACCGAAGCGATCGCTCAGGTTGCCGAGCACCGGCGCGCAGAAGAACTGCATGAGCGCATAGACGAAGGACAACCAGCCGCCGTAGCGCGCCGCGCGGTCGATGCCAACCGCGGTGAGCTGCATGATCAGCCGCGGCAGCACCGGCAAAATGATGCCAAAGCCGATCGAGTCGACCAGCACCAGTACGAAGATGAACAGCAGGGCGCCGCCGCCGGCTTTGCGCACGCTCACGGATCCTCCTTGGGAGCGCGGTATCTTATACGATGCGCCGTGTGCGCCACGGCCGCGCTCATCGCCACCCCACCTGTCTATCGCGTCACGCCGCCTTTCTGCTGAAGAGCAGGACTGCAGCAGAGGTGGTCACCAACGCGATCTCCAGCAGCCTGACCATATCGTGCGCCAGCGAGCGAAACGAGGTGCCCTTGAGGAACAATCCCTGCATCAGGCGCAACATGTGTGACAGCGGATTGATGTTCGTGACGAACTGCAGCCACCAAGGCATGTTCTCCACGGGCGTCGCAAAGCCCGACAGCAGGGCGAATGGCAGCAGCACCGCGAACGCCCCGAGAAACGCCTGTTGCTGCGTGTACACGAGCGACGAGATGAACAGGCCCACGCCGGCGCACGCCAGCGCGAAGGTCAGCACCGCGGCGTAGAGGACCAGCAGGTTGCCGCGGAAAGGCACGCCGTAGAGCAGCGTGACGATCAGCAGGTACAGCGTCGCCTGCACCGCCGCGACCAGCAGCGGCGGCAGGAGCTTCCCCAGGGCGATTTCCACCGGTGTAGCGGGCGACACCAGTGTCTGGTCGAAGGTGCCGAGCTCGCGCTCGCGTGCCACCGACAGCGCGGTGATCATGAGCGCCACGCCGAGACTGAGCATGCCGACCAGATTCGGCAGCATGTACCACCGGTAGTCCAGGTTGGGATTGAACCAGTTGGTGATGACCAGCTCGGCATTGGGCAGTGACGGCCCGGCAACCGCCACGCCCGGCTGCGGCGTGCCGCCGCCACCTGCCACGGCGGTAGACACGATCGTGCTCACGTACTGCGCGGTGATCTGCGCCGCGTTCGAGCGCCGCCCATCGAGCAGCAGCTGTACGCTGGTGGACCGGCCGGCGGCAAGGTCCGCGGAGAAGCCACTCTGCAGTACCAGGACGCCGAGTACCTGCTCGCGCTCGAGGGCCTTGCGGGCCACGGCGAGCGCCGGATACTGCGGCAACGCGGTGAAGCTCCGCGAGCCGCGCAGGCCCTGCAGCACCTCGGCGGCGTACGGCCCGCGATCGAGATCCACCACCCCAAGGTGGATATTCCTCACCTCCATGGTCGCGGCCGAGGAGAAGATGAACAGCTGGATGATGGGCGGCAGGATGAGCGAGAAGCGCGCGCGCGGGTCGCGCAGCATGGTGATGAGCTCTTTCCTGATGATGGCCAACAGCCGCTGCAGCACTGCACACCTTCCGTCAGTCGATCCGTTTGTGCAGTCGCCGCCAGGTGAGGCCGAAGAACAGTGCGCCGACTGCCAGCATGAACAGCATGTTGGGAATGAGCACCGCCCAGACATCCCCGGCAAGGAACACCGTCTGCAGCGAGATGTTCATGTAGCGCGCCGGGATCAGGTAGGTGACCGGCCGCAGCCAGCCCGGCATGGAGTTGATGTCGAACAGGAATCCCGACAGCATCATCGCCGGTAAGTAGCCAGTCATCAGCCCGAGCTGCGCCGCCGCCATCTGCGTCTTCATGGCGACCGAGATCAGCAGGCCCTGGCCGAGCGCCGGCACGAGAAACGCGGCCGACACCAGACCGAGCGTCAACAGCGAGCCGCGCAGCGGCAGCCGGAACAGCAGCAGCGCCGTCAGCACGCACACCGCCATGGACAGCATCGCCAGCACGAAGTACGGCAGGGTCTTGCCGATCAGAATCTGGCCGCGCGTCAGCGGCGTCGCGTACAGCGCCTCGAGCGTGCCGCGCTCATACTCGCGCGCGATGACCAAAGAGGTGAGCAGCGTGCCGAGCAGCGTCATGATCACCGTCATCGACCCGGGGATCAGGAACCAGCGGCTCTCGGCGTTGGCGTTGTACCAGTAGCGCGCTTCGAGGCTCACCGGCGGGGTGACGGGAGCCCCCTGCTGCATGGCGCGGTTGGCGAGAAACTCGCTCCAGACCGCGGTCATGTAGCCGTGCACGAAGTTCGCGGTGTTGGGCTCCGCGCCATCGACCAGCACCTGAACCTGCGCGCTCGTGTCCTCGGCGTGGAGCATCCGACCGAACTGCGCCGGTATGATCACCACCGCCTTGACGCTCTGGTCCTGCAGCAGCTGCTCACCGGCACGGCGGTCCACCCCAGGTACCACCAGGAACCATTTCGAATTGGTGAGCGCGGCGGCCAGGTCCTGCGCGTCGCGGCCGTCATCCTCGCGCACCACGGCGACCTTTACGACCGTGGTGTCGAGGGAGATGCCGAAGCCGAACAGGAACAGGAAGGTGAGCGGCAGCACCACCGCGATGATCCAGCTCGAGGGATCGCGCGTGACCTGCTTGGCTTCCTTGATCATGACGGCGCCGAGCTGCTGCCACCAGGAGTGCGCGCGCCTGCGCCCTCCCGCGGCGCCTGCGGCGGCTGGGGTGGTGCTCACGCCGCCTCCGCCTCAACGAGCGCGATGAACGCATCTTCGAGCGTGGGCTCGGGCTGCCGCGCGCTGCGCACGCGCGCCTTCAGCTCATCAGGTGTGCCCTCGGCTATCTTGCGGCCACGCCAGATGAGCCCGATGCGGTCGCAGTATTCCGCCTCCTCCATGAAGTGCGTCGTGACCAGTACCGCGACGCCGCGCGTAGTCAGGGCGTTGATATGGTGCCAGAACTCGCGCCGCATGAGCGGGTCGACGCCGCTGGTCGGCTCATCGAGAAACAGCACCGCCGGCGCGTGCAGCGTGGCGCAGGCGAGCGCGAGGCGCTGCTTGAAGCCGAGCGGCAGGAGCGATGCATTGCTCTCGAGATGCGGCGCCAGCTCGAACATTTCGATCATCGCCGGGATGCGTTCGCGCTTCGCGGCGCGTGACAGCCCGTAGATGTCGGCGAAGTACTCGAGGTTCTGCGCCACCGACAGGTCACCGTAGAGCGAGAACTTCTGCGCCATGTAGCCGAGCCGCGCACGCGCGCGGCTCGCGGCGTACAGCAGGTTGACTCCGGCGACGCTGGCATCGCCCTCAGTCGGTTTGAGCAGACCGCACAGCATGCGGAAGGTCGTGGACTTGCCGGCGCCGTTCGGCCCGAGGAGGCCGTAGATCTCCCCGGCCCGCACCTCGAAGCCCACATGATCGGCCGCGACGAAATCTCCGAAACGGCGCGTCAAGCCGACCGCACGAACCAGCGCGTCGGGATCCCGGCGGGTTGCTGTCTCACGCGGCGCATCGCCGGAAGCTGGCGTCGAGGCCTGCGCCGGCCAGCCGCGCGCGAGCAGACTCTCCCCCTTGCGCGCGCCGCCGAGGAGCTCCACGTAGGCGTCCTCGAGTCGCGGCTCCGCTGGCTGATACTGCGCCCCTTGGAACGCCGCCTCGCAGTGGGGCTTCGCGACCAACCGCACGCTCGCCCCCTGGATGACGGCATCGAGCACGACATCGCGTACAAGCTCCTGTTCAGCCGTCTGCCGGGCTTCGCCCGGGGGCGCGCGGCGGCGAAACACGCGTCCCCGTAGACGCTCGCTGAGTTCCCGCGGTGGACCGTCGTACAGCAGCCGCCCCGCATCGAGCAGCCAGATATAAGCGCAGCGCTCAGCCTCCTCCAGGTACGCCGTCGACCACAGCACCGTGACGCCGCCCGCCACGAGCTCGCTCACCATGCGCCACAGCTCGCGGCGGGAGAGCGGATCGACGCCTACGCCCGGCTCATCGAGCAGCAGCAGCCGCGGGCGACCCAGCAGCGCGCACGCCAGCCCGAGCTTTTGTTTCATGCCGCCCGAGAGCTGACCTGCCAGCCGCTCGGTGAAGGACGCTAGATCGGTGAACCGTAACAACTCCGCGAAGCGCTGCTGCCGCTCGATCGCATCGAGCGCGCGCAGGTTGGCATAGAGATTGAGGTTGTCGAGCACCGAAAGGTCCTCGTACAGCCCGAAGCGCTGCGGCATGTAGCCGGTCTCGGCCTGCGTTTCGCCGCCTTCGGCGTGTGGGGTGCGTCCCAGCACCTCCACCGTGCCAGCGGTTGGCACCATCAGACCCGCGAATAGTCGAATCAGCGTCGTCTTGCCGGCGCCGTCCGGGCCCACGAGACCGAGGATCTGCCCCGCCGGCAGCGTTGCGCTGATGGCATCGAGCGCGCGCGTCGCACCGAAGCTCTTCACCAACCCGTTCACTTTCGCCGCCGGCCGCAGCGGCGCCGGTGCAGAGATGGGCGGTGCCGGCGTGCTCATCAGCTGCTGGGACCGGTGCGCCTCAGTGCGCCGGTGCGGCGGCCGCTGCGACCAGCACCGTTACGGGCATCCCCTGACGGAAGACGTTGTCGGGGTCATTCGCGATTACCCGGATGCGATACACCAGATCATCGCGCACCTGCTCGGTCTGCACGGTCTTCGGCGTGAATTCGGCCTCGGGCGAGATGAAACCGACCGTGCCGTCGTATTGCCTACCGGGCATCGAGTCGATGGTCACCTTGACCGCCATGCCTGGCTTGATGCGGCCGAGCCGCGGCTGCGCCACGTACGCGCGGATCCACACGGGGTCGTTGAGCGTGAGCGTATAGACCGTCTGCCCCGCCTGAACGATTGCGCCGAGCTCGCGGGCGCGCACCGAGATGATACCGTTGCTCGGCGCAACGAGCGTGGCATCAGAGAGAGCCGTCTGCGCCTTCTGCAGGCGCGCCTGGGCCGAGCCCAGCATCGCTTCCTGGGCCTCGATGTCTTCGACGCGTGAGCCGTGAAGTTCGAGGGTGAGCTGACCCTGCGCGGCGGCGAGCGCGGCCTCGCTCATGTGAACGCGGGCCTGTGCATCGTCGATCTGCTGGTGTGTGACGAGGCCCGAGGCGACCAGCTGCTCCTGACGCTGGAGCGTCACGCGTGCGTTCTCCAGGTCGGCCGCCCGTTGGGCAACGGCGGCGCGCGCCTGGGCGACCTCCTCCACGCGAAAGCCGCGGCGCGTCTTGTCGAGCTGCGCCTGCGCCTGCGCGACGTCCGCTTTCGCCGAAGCCACATCGGTCCGAAAGGGGACGGGATCGAGCTCGGCGAGCACCTGGCCCGCGCTCACTTTGTCGCCCTCCTGCACCTTTACGGCGGAGATCCGCCCGCTTACTCGGAAAGCCAGCTCCACCTGATGCACATCGACGTTGCCCGACAGCGCAAAGGCCGCATTGGGGTCCTTGGCACCGTGCTGTCGCCACAGCCAGATCGTGCAGGCCACGAGCACGACCAGGACCGCGAGTGCCCCGAGCAGCACACCGGTGCTCGGCCGGCGACTCCTGAGCGCCTGTTGCGGAGAGTCGGATCCTTTTGTCGTGGTGTCGTTCACCGCTTGCTTCCTCGGGCGCGGCGGCTATTGTGCTTGTAATCCGTGTCGGAGGCGCAGACCCGCTGCCAACGGCTGCAGAATTATTGTTGCCGTGCCAGCTTCGGGCCCCCGAACCAGCCCCACAGCCAGAAGACCGGTATGCCCGCGACGATGACTGCAAAGGTGATGCCGGTGTTACGCGGATCCGCAATCAGCGCGTTCAATACCATGTACAGCGAGGCCACCAGGAATACCGCCGGCACGATCGGGTAGCCCCACACGCGGTACGGACGCGGCAGCTCGGGACGACGTGCGCGCAACAGGAACACGGCGGCTACGGTGAGCGTGTAGAAGGGCCAGATGCCGAGGATGAATTTGTCGGCGAGCTGAGCGAAGTCGTTCTCCAGCACATACGCCACACCGAGCACCGTGGCGAGCCAGATCGCGACCGACGGGCTATCGAAGCGTGGCGAAACGCGGGCCGCGGCCCGAAAAAACAACCCACGGTCGGCCATGGCGTAGAAGATCCGCGACCCGGCCAGCATCGAGGCATTGAGGCCGCTGAAGGCCGAGATCACCACCGCGCCCGCGACCACCGCCGCTCCGGCGCTGCCCAGCACTGCGATACGAGCCGCGACGCTCGACGCAACGAGCTTCGAGCCGGCCATCGTGTGCGGTGTGAGCGCGTACAAGAACCCGACGTTCACGACGAGGTAGACCACGATCACGGAGACCGCTCCAGCGATGAGCGCGAGCGGGAGATCCCGTTGGGGGTTGCGGACCTCACCAGCTACAAACGCCGCATCCGCCCAGCCGTCATAGGTCCACATCACCGGGATGAGCGCGGTCGCCAGCGCCGACCATGGTGCACTCGCGGGCCAGGCGGGCGCGAAATGCGCGAAGGTCCCGCCACGGGCGGTGAACGCCAGCAGGCCGAGGCCGAGCAGCACCGCGTACTTCACGGCGGTCGTGGCGCTGAGGACTGCAGCGGCACGCTGCACACCGACATAGTTGATCGCACCGATCAGCGCGATGGCGAGGGCGGCGCTGATACGCACATTCGCCGCGACCAGCGGCACGAAGTAACCAAGGTACTCCGCGAAAATGGTCGCGATCGCACCGAGGGCCGCGGCACGGACCACCACCAGCTCGGTCCAGCCGAAGAGGAACGCCGGCAACGGGCCGTAGCCCGCCAGCAGGTATGCAAATACCCCGCCCGAGCGCGGCAATGCGCCGGCGAGCTCTGCCACGGTGAGCGCGCCGCACAGCGCGATGACACCCCCGAGGATCCAGCAGAGCAGCATCGGACCGGGAAACTGCAGCTGTGCGGCCACGGTAGCCGGAACGCGGAAAATTCCGCTGCCGATCGTTATGCCAACCGATAACGCAACGAGCTGAGCGAAGCTGACCGAGCGCGGCATGCGCTCGCCCCACTCATCAGCCACCGGCAAATCTCGCGGCGATGAGCTCGACCCAATGGCACACGGGAAGCGCGGTCGCGCTGCGCAGATGCGCAAGACAGCCGATGTTCGCCGTCGCGATGAGCTGTGGCGCGTCGGCCTCGAGCGCGCTCACCTTGGCGCGCAGCAGCCTCATCGACAGCTCCGGCTGGAGCAAGGAATAGGTGCCGGCCGAACCGCAGCAGCGCGCGCCATCGGCGACCGCGGTGAGAGTGAAGCCGGCCGCCTGCAGCAGCGGCTCGACCACGCCTGAGGCGTGCAGTGCATGCTGCAGAGTGCACGGCGCATGGAAAGCCACGCGCATCGGTGGCGGCCGCGGGTTAACGCTGCTCGTCTCGGCGAGCGCCGCGCGCAGCGTCCCGGCATGGGCGGCGAGCAGCTGGCCAATGTCGCGTGCGAGCGCACTCACCCGCGCCGCGCGCGCGGCGTAAGCGGGATCCTCGCTCAGCAACTCTCCGTAGTCACATACCATCGCCGCGCAGGCGCTCGCGGCGAACACCACCGCCTCTGCGCCAGCCTCCACGTGCGGCCAGAGCGCATCGACATTGCGTCGTGCCTGCGCGCGTGATTCCTGATGCGCAGAGAGGTGATGGGATAGCGCTCCGCAACAGCCGGCCTCGGCAACTCGCACCGTGCTGAGCCCAATGCGGTCGAGCACCTGGGCGGTCGCCGGATTGATGCGTGGGGCGAGGACCGGCTGCACGCAGCCCTCGAGGAGCACCACCCGCCGTGCGTGGCGTGTAGGCGGCCAGACGGGCGGACGATCCAGTTGCTCGAGCGCCGCAGCGCGCGCGGCTGCGCCTGGTAGATGTGCACGCAGCGAGCGCGGCAACAGCGGCCGCACGGCCGCTGCGAGCCCGAGCAGTGCACGTACCCTGCGTGTGTAGGGCACGATCCGCCGCAGCAGGTATCGCCGTCCGCGCGCAGGCAGCGGGCGCGGCACACGCTCCTCGACGAGCGCCCGGCCGATCTCGAGCAGCCGTCCATAGCGCACCCCCGAGGGGCAGGCGCTCTCACAGGCGCGGCAGGTGAGACAGCGATCGAGGTGAAGCTGCGTGTGGTCGCTCACCGGCTCGCCCTCGAGGAGCTGCTTCATCAGGTAGATGCGGCCGCGGGGACTGTCGAGCTCGTCTCCGAGCAGCTGATAGGTCGGACAGGCGGGCAGGCAGAAGCCGCAGTGCACGCAGCTGCGCAAGATGGCATCTGCCTCACGGCCCGCGGGCGAGTGGCTGATGAAATCTGCGAGCTCGGTCTGCATAACCTCCCGATTCCATCAGCCCGGTGGACGGGCGGGAGTCGTGAGCAGCCGATTCTACGCGTAATCGCGCCCGGGTCGGCGCTCCTGGGAGGGCGCGACAGTTCGGCGCGGTGCGGCAGTGCCCTTTAGCCGGTGATGATCTTCAGCCGCTGCGTGCGCGAGGCATCCCCGAGCTCGCCCACGCGCCGCAGCAGCTCGCGCGCGGCATCGGCCTGCAGCGGCCGGCTCAGCAGGAATCCCTGTGCATCCTGGCACTCCTGCTCCTGCAGGAAGGCGAGCTGCGGGTAGTTTTCCACGCCTTCGGCGGTGACGTTGATGTGCAGTGAGCGCGACATGGCGATGATGGCCGCGGCGATGGCGCGATCATCGCTGTGCTCGCTGATGCTGGTGACGAACGAGCGGTCAATTTTCAGGCGATCGACCTCGAAGTGCCGCAGGCGACCGAAACTCGAATAACCGGTGCCGAAATCGTCGATCGCCAGCGAAATGCCGAGCGCCTTGAGCTCCTTGATCGCTTTCTCGGCCCATGCCTCGTTGGCCATGACGACCGACTCGGTGATCTCGAGCTCGAGCACCGCCGGGTCGAGCCCCGTCTCCGCGAGTATCTCGGCGACCTCCTGCGGGTACTCGGCGAGGGCGAACTGCCGTCCCGAGACGTTCACGGCCATGCGCTGCACTGGCAGTCCTTCGCCGCGCCACGCCTGCGCCTGCTGACACGCTGCACGCAGCGCCCACTTGCCGATCGCGAGGATGAGACCGGTCTCCTCGGCGACCGGAATGAACTCGAGTGGACTCACGGCGCCAAGCTCGGCGTTGGTCCAGCGCAGCAGCGCCTCCACGCCCGAGATGGTGCCGGTGCGCACATCGAACTGCGGTTGGTACTGAAGCGAGAATTCGTTGCGCTCGAGCGCACCGCGCAGCTGCTCCTCGATGGTGAAGCGGTGCAGCGCGGAGGCGTTCATCGAGACATCGAAAAAGGCGAACGTGCCGGGCGTGCGACGTTTGGCGAAGTACATTGCAAGGTCGGCGTTTCGCAGCAGTGTCTCCGCGTCCGTGCCGTCCTGTGGGTAGAGCGCGATCCCGACGCTCGCAGTGACGACCAGAGAATTGGAGGCGAGCTGGATCGGCTGACGGAGCGAGAGAATCAGCCGCTCGGCTACTCCGCCTGCATCGACGGTGCTGCGCAGGTTCGGCAACAGCACCATGAACTCATCGCCGCCGAGGCGGGCGATGTCACCCGGTCGGTTGGCGCCCACGCCCGGACTCGACTCGGCGCCGTAGCGCAGCGAGCTGCGCAGCCGATCGGCGACGACGCACAGCAGCTGATCGCCGACCGCGTGGCCGAGCGTGTCGTTGACCCGTTTGAAGTTGTCGAGGTCGAGGTACAGCACCGCCAGCAGACCGTTCTTCTCCTTCGCCGCCTGCAAAGCACCGATCAGGCGGTTACGGGACTGCTCGCGATTGGGAAGCCCAGTGAGGGTATCGAAATACGCAAGCCGTACGATACGCCGCTCCGCGCGCCACTTGCTGCCGAGCGCGATGGTCATCTGCCGCACTTCGTGCGGATGGAACGGCTTCTGCAGGTAAGAGAGCTTGTCCTCCGGTGGCACATAGCCGCCGATCTCGCCGGGGTCGGCGTCGGAGTAGGCCGTACAGATCACGATCTCGAGCGCCGGATCGAGCTCGCGGATCTGCGTCGCTGCCCACACCCCGTCGGGACCTGGAGGCATGCGCATGTCGATGAATGCCACGGCGAAGGGCTCATTGCCCGCGAGCGCCTCCTTCACCGTCGCGACCGCCTCGGTCGCCTGGGCGCAGAACACGGTCTCGAAGCTCGTCGCACGGGTGGCGGCCTGGCGCAGCGCTTCGATGGGGTTCTTGCGGAACAGCCGGCTGCGCAGCTCATGAAAACCGGTCATCTCGAGGTTGACTTCGGTGTCGCACAGGATCTGCTTGTAGGCGTCGCGGATTTCCGGCTCGTCGTCGACGACCAGTACTCGAATGGGCGTGTTGCGTTCGGCCATGAGGACCTCAGGCGGCTCCTGCCGCGGGAGCAGTTTCACGGGCGTTGAGTGGCACGAGCAGGTGCAGTGCGGCGCCACTTCCCGGGCCGTCGCTCGCGGCCCAGATACGACCGCCGAGCGCGCCGATCGCATTGGCGCACCAGTGCAGGCCGATCCCATGGTTGGTTTCCGGGGACTTGGTGGTAAATCCGTTCTCGAACACGCGCTCGAGATTTTCGACGGGGATGCCGATGCCATCGTCGATGCACTGCAGGTGCAGCTGCCGGCCATCGGCCTTTTGCACGATCTCGGCGCTCAGGCGCAGCCTGCCCTTGTCCTTGCCGGCATCGCGCACCGCGTCCGCCGCATTGATGATGAGGTTCTGCAGGATCAGCCGCAGCACGGTGCGGGCGACGCGCACCACCCCGACACCGCGCACGGTATCGTCGGCGTGGATGCTGAGCCGCGCGCGGCAGCTGTCGGGGACGATTTCGAGCGATTGCGCGAGCAGCTCGGTCAGGCGCACCGGCTCGATCACGTGCTCGTTGCGCGCCGAGCGCATCTGTTCCGCGAGCACCCCCTGAATGAGACTCGTCTGGCGTGTGATCGTGGCGACATCCTCCTGTGCCGAGCGGACAGTGGCGGCGAGCTCCTTGCAGGCGAGGCGCAGGAACTCCTCGAGGTCGGCGCTGCGCTCTGCGCCTGCGCTCCCTTGCTTCAGCTCGGCCACGGCCTGTTCGGCGTCCGCGATCGGCGCGCTGCGTAATCGGTCGGTGAGGCTCGCGAGACGCACGGAGATCGGCGTCATGGCGTTGCCCAGGTTGTGCAGTACGCCCTTGGCGAGCTCGGCAAACCCGGCCTGGAAGGACTGATCGACCAGCTGCGTGCGCGACTCCTCGACACGCTCCACCATGCGATCGAATTCGCGCGCGAGGACTCCGAACTCATCGCGGCGTTTCAGATCGAGTCGCGTGGTGAGATCCTTGTCCGCACCGAGCGCCACGGCATGCCGCGTCACCTGCGCGAGCGGATTCAGGATCACCCGATTCAGTACCACTACGAGCAGCATCAACACGATCACGGCCGCCGCGATCAGACAGGCCGAGGCGTAGGTCACTGCGCGGTAGCCGCGCAGAGTGATCTCGCGCGGCACATCGACGCGTAGCGTCATGACTGGCCCGCCGTACAGGTCGTCGAAGGCGCGGTACACATGGGTGAGCTTGTCGCTCTCGAGCAGCTGCTCGCTCGCGGTGCCGGGATCCGGCGGCAGCATGGTGAGCTGCGCCTGTGCCTGATAACCGAGGGTGCGGACCACCGCGGGCGACAGCAGACGTCCGAGCACAACCATGCCACGCGAGGGGCCGATGCCGTGGCCATCGAGCACCGGTGCGGCCGCAAGCAGCAGGATCCCCCGGCTGGTACGCAGCAGGCCGCGCGCCGCCGTGCCGGCGCGCAGGTTGGCCCGCCACGGAAAGTCCGCCGGCAGCGCCGGCTGCGAGGTGAGCTCGAGCCCGAGCGGCTCATCGGACTGCAGGTCGAGATCGCGCGCCTCCACCAGCTGGCCATCACGATCGACGATCATCAGCACGTTCACGTTCAGTTGCCGCAGCGCGATGTTGCTGATATTGGCGGCGATGAAGGTCGGGTTGTGGTCCTCGACGAACTGGTAAGTATCGGCCCAGTTACCCCAGTCGGTCGCCAGCAGTCCGATCTCCGTGAGGGTACGGTCGAGCGCGTAAACGATCCGCCGCATCGCCGTCTGCGCGTCAGCGCGCTCGAGTTGCGCGAAACTCGGCATGACCACATGCCGCTCGACCAGCACCTCCGCCCAGACGAGAATGGCGAAGATCGCACCGACCAGCGCGATGACCTTGAGGCGGATGTTCACGACATAAAGCTACGTCGAGCGCTCTTTATCTTCGTGTCCTGGCCTCTCAAAATCGCACCTCCGGCGAGCCCGTGCCGACGCCGAGTGACGCCGGTCACACAAAGCCTTCCGGCCCGCCGGGCGCGGCGCACCCGGTCGCAGCTGATGCCACGCGCCGCTCACAGGGGGATGGACGATGAGAGTCTCCAGACGAGAGTTTCTTGCGCTGTCTGCGGCCGGAGCTGCGATCGCGGGTCCGGCCGGCCTCACACAGACGAGCGCGCCCGTCAGTGGCCTAAGCTCGCTTACCCGCAATGTGCCGCCGATCGATGCGGCGGAGCACGGCGTCCGACTCGCAAAGCTGCAGGGCCTGATGCAGCAACACCGGATCGGCGCCATGCTGATCGAGTCCGGGTCCACGCTCGAGTACTTCACCGGCATTCATTGGTGGCGCTCGGAGCGCACGACCGCCGCGCTCGTGTCGGCAGAGGGTCCGCTGGTCGTTGTCACGCCGGCCTTCGAGGAGCCCTCAATCCGCGAGACCCTGCGAGTGCCCGCCGAAGTGCGCCCATGGAAGGAGGATGAGAGCCCCTTCGCATTGCTCGCCTCCAGCTGGCGAGAGCACGGCCGTGGGAGTCCGCTCGCCATCGAGCCGACGACGCGCTATTTCATCCTGGAACAGGTCGTGGCGGCTGGCGGCACCGCGAAGCCGAGCGTGGTGCCGGGGGACGAGCTGGTACGCGCATGTCGAATGGTGAAGTCGCCCTCCGAGCTCGCGCTGCTCCAGGCGGCCAACACTGTCACTATTAATGCATTGCGCTACGTGCACGGTCACATCCGTGCCGGCATGAAGGCGACGGACATCCTGGCCCTGATGGTGGCGGCCACCGAGCAGCTTGGCGGCTCGCATGAGTTCACACTGGTACTGCTCAACGAGGCGAGCGCCTACCCGCACGGCTCGATCAAGCCGCAGCAGGTGCGCGAGGGTTCGGTAATCCTCATCGACACCGGCTGCGCGGTGCACGGATACCAGTCCGACATTTCCCGCAGCTGGGTGTATGGCGAGGTCTCGGCGCGTCAGCGGGAGTTATGGGACACGGTGAAGCGAGGCCAGGAACTCGCCCTCGAGACCGCGAAGGCCGGAGTCGCGGCGGGCACGGTGGACCAGGCGGTGCGCGCCTTCTACGAGCAGAAGGGTTGGAGCCGCGATTACGGACTGCCCGGACTCTCGCATCGCACCGGCCACGGGATCGGCATGGATGTGCACGAGCCGCCGTATCTGGTGCGCAACGACACGACTCCGCTGCAGCCAGGAATGTGCTTCTCCGATGAGCCGGGACTGTACATCCCCGGAGAGTTCGGCATCCGCCTGGAGGACTGCTGGTACATGAGCGAGGGAGGCCCGAAGCTGTTCACACCCCTCGCGCGCTCCATCGAGCAGCCGGTATGAGAGCTGCAGACTCACCTCGGTATGTCGCTGAGCAAACCAAGCCAAAACAAATACTTATCGAAGTGGCGGCGCCGATGCGGATGGCAGCCGTACGCCAAGGGTCCTATTTAAATGCTCAGGGCACAAAGGTAAAAGACATGTCACGCGTGGCGATGCGCGCACCTTCTCGCCGCTGGTCCAAGGAGAGCTGACCTGAGAATTCTTCCGTACCTACGCACCGGCGCGCTCTGCGCGCTCCTCGCTCCAGCCTTCGCGCTTGCCGCCGACAAGCCGGTCGTGAATGAAAAATTCAGCGATCTGGAGCCCGCGATTCAGATGCTGCGGCAGGAAGTCGGCAAGGACCGCCGCGAAATCGTCAAGGCCAACATGCTGCTCACCAACAGCGAAGCGGCCCGCTTCTGGCCGATCTATGATCAATATCGCGCGGAGATGAACAAGCTCGGCGACCGGCGCGTGAAGCTCATCACCGACTACGCCGCCAACCGCAACTCCATGAGCGAGGACGAGGGGCACCGGCTCCTGAAGGAGGCGCTCGACATCGACAAGCAGCGGACCGAGCTGAAGGAAGACTATGTGAAGAAGTTCAACAAGGAGCTGTCGGCCCGGACGACGGCGCGCTTCTTCCAGATCGATCAGAAGCTCGACGCGGCGGTAGACGCCTCACTCGCCGCGAGGATCCCGCTGATCTACTGAGACTTGCCGGCGGGTTGCCGGCGCGGCGCCAAATGGCGCTCAGGAGTGATTTTCCTGCGCCACGGTGGACTGCAAGTTGAGTTGCGAGGCATCGAGGACGTTTGGAATGTCCTTGCATCCGATGAGCGTCGCGCCCTTATAGCCCTCCATCGGGAAATACTTGAGCTGCCAGGCGCCAAATCCCCAGACATCCAAGCCGGCCTTGAGGTACCGCGCTGCGCGGTCGGCGGCCTCGCAGTCATACTGCGAACGCGTGGCGTGCTGCTGCATCTCCCGCAGCAGCTCTGAGCGCGCCTTGGCTTCGGAGCGTTGCAGCAGCGTCTCCTTGAGACTTAGCGGGCTGCTGCCACGGTGGACGCGCCGATGCACCTTGTAGTCCGGATCAGCGTAGGGATCGGCGCCCTCGGGCTGGACCGCGGTGGCAGATTCGGACGGGGCAGAGGCGTTAGCCCCCGCGGACTCATCCGCCGAGCCCTGAACCTGCGCCGCGCCGGCCGTCGAATCGAGCGCGCTGGCCAGCGTGGCGTTGCGGGCTGCCTTTGCGGCGAGGTAGTCGCCGACTCCCCAGACACCGAGAGTAATGAGGGCCGCAGCGGCTCCGAGCGGAGCCGCGTAGCGGATGAACCCTCCGACGATGACATGTCCGGGCAGCGTCCGGAAACGCGTGCTCACCTCCTCGCGCTGCAGCCAGCCGAGGGAATGCCTGATGCCATACAGCCCGCTCTGGGCCACGACGAAGCCGAGCGCGGTGCCAATGATCAGTTGCATCATTGTCATGACCGGTACCGTATGCGTGCAGATCTGCCGGGCAAGCATTCTGCGGTGCAGTTCACTCACCAACCGTGAGCAGGTTCACATGAGGCCTCCGACCCGGCCGTGCATACCGCACGCAATCGGGATTGATTCGCCCGCCGAGGAGCTCGGCTCCAATTGAGCCGTCCGTGGGGTGTATCTTCGCTGCGGACCTGCAAGGAGAGACAGGGAATGAAAATAACCATCTTCGTGAGCCTGCTGCTCCTCGGCGCTTGCGCGCACACCGGTCATGTCCAAGACCTCGGCAACGGTATGCATGCGGTGACGGCAAGCGCCAACTGGGGTGGTTACACTGGCAGTCGCGAGGAGACTATCGCGCAGGCCAACGAGTTCTGCGCAAAGTCCCGCCAGACGGCAGCGATCGATAGTTTCGAGGACAAGCCCGGAGTGAGCCCGAAGGGCGAGCAGACCAGCACCCTCAATTTCACCTGCACCGCTCGACCGGTGCTGCAGCTCAGGTAAATTCCGGCCGCTCGCGACGCGCCTCACGCTCCTCCTCGGTCAGCTCTCGACCTGTGCCACGGCCGCGTGCCGCAGAGCCCTGGACAATGACCCTGCATGCAATGGCGACCCCTTTTTCTCGCGCTGCTGGCAGCTGCGGCGTTATGGCAGGGATATGCGAGCTGGCGACTGCGCCCCGTCCATCCTTCAGATGGGGCGATCGCCCCGGATGAGCCACGCCAGACAGATGTGGAGGCGGCACCGGTAACAACGTTGGGTCGCTGGCGGCTTACACCGCGTGCGCACTACGAGGTCACCGCCCGCATCCTTGGGCGGGAGGACTACCACTTCGATCAGCTTGCCGATCTCATACCCGAAGATCTCGCACTCGGGTGGGGCCCCATGTCCGACAATCGCGTACTGAGAACTCTCGAGATCACGCAGGCGGCGAGATTCTATTCCTGGATGCCGAGGCAGACTCTCCCCATCCCGCGCCAGGCCGTCATCGAGCACAGCGCAAATACGCACGTCATTCCCGCCGATGCGCTGGTGGCAGCCGAACTGAGGCGCCTGCGCGTGGGTCAGGTGGTCCACCTCAGCGGGTATCTGGTCAGCGGGGTGCGTGATGACGGTGCGTACATCAACACTTCGTTGACGCGCAGCGACTCCGGGCCCGGCTCCTGCGAGGTCATGCTGGTGGAGGAAGTCGAGGCGCGCTGACCCGCTCCGCGAACGCTTCGGGCCGAGCGTGCGGCTGCTTGCCGGCGGCAGCACACTCGCGCTAGTGTCCATTCACCTCAGGGGAGTAGGACAAGCTCTTGGTACGAACTTTGCGCAGTCTGGTTTGCAGTGCAGCTCTCTGCGTGAGCGCCTGCGGAAGCACCACGTTCACCTCAACGTGGAAGGCGCCGGATGCGCAGCGCGTCGATCCGGTTGGTAAGAGCATCGCGGCACTGGTTATCTCGGGCGATAAGAAGCAGCGGCGCGACGCAGAGGTGTATTTGACGCACGAGCTCACCATCCGCGGTGCGCGCGGTGTCGCTGCATACACACTGATAGGCCTGGACCATCCCACCGTGGATTACGCGCGCACCCGTTTCAAGGAAGCCGGTGTCGAAGGTGTCGTGATCATGCGCCTGGTCGCGCATGATCAGCGCGTCATCGTCGATCCGGGTGGCTTCTCGGGCAGCGCGTACGGGACATTCGGCTCGTACTATTCGTCTTACGGGATGGAACTCACGTATTCCACCGGCTCGGTTCAAACCGACACAGTGGTCACGATTGAAACCCTGATCTACTCACTGAACCAGGACAAGCTTCTATGGGCGGGTACCAGTCGTACGAGCAACCCTGAAGGCGTACAAAGCCTGATCACCGAGGTTGCCGACGCAGTCTCGAGCCAGGTGGTGAAGCAGGGACTGGTTGCTCGTTGAAGCAGCAGTCCTGCTTCTTCAACGTGACGCATTTCACAACGGGATTTCGATATGTCAACGACAACGGACCCGCGCTCGCGCCCTGAGCAGGCGCCGTGGACGTAGCGGCAGGAGGTGCCAATTTAAGTGAACTGCAGCCGGTATAGCACCCCGTCAAGTGGGACAATATCGCCATGCTGCTAGTCGCACTGATCGCACTGGGTACCGCGCTGAGCTTTGTGCTCCTTCGGCATCTGCCGCTGATCATCCGCGCGAGTGCTCTGGTGCTGCTGTCTCTGATGATGATGTTCATCTTGCTGTGCTTCTGGCCGGCATTCCGGCTCGTTGACTGGATCCGGCGGGCTGATCGCAAGGGGACCCCGAAGCAACGGCCGGATGTCGCGGCGCCTGCGTTAGGTCAGCCAGATCGTCGTATCCCACACAGCGGCTGGTAAAGCTGCAAACGCGCTCGTGCCTCACTTCGCGTAGCGACGGTTGCGCAAAATCGTCTCGCTGAGCCGGCGCATATCATCGAGCGTTCTGCGCGGTTTCGTGTGCGCGTTAAGTGCCCCAATGTCAGTGCTGTAGGGATCAAATCCTCGCACCAGCGCCTCGCCGTGGTCGGGCTGCTCGATGGCGGATTTTGGTAGAACCCGAATACGCACCGTCTCGGCGTAGGTCTCCACCGCTCCAGGCTCTGATGGCTGCAATTCCGTCGTCATGCGGCATCCTCCGACAAGCATGACTAGCGTGCACCACCGAGCAAGCCCCTGTGGCCGTCGGTGACTACAGTCGTCGGCGACTGGGGACAACAAGCGAATATGAAGTTAATACAGAGAATCGTGCACCGTATTTATGGCAAACGGTGCCATTCATCTGCACCTCAGGAATGCGGGGGCTGACGCCGCAATGCAGCCTGCGGCGCGCCCTTTCGCAACCGTAGCAAGACGCGCGCCGGCGCCGAGGCAGCACCGAGCTTTCCGATGGCTCCCAAGGTGCTCTGAGCCGGGGCATTGGACCCCCGCGGCGGCGCTTACCTGTTAGTTCGCAGGCGATGTGATTCGTTTGCGCAGATGTTGGATCATGAGCTGCTCGTGGCGCTCGAGACGCTGCGCGAGCTGTATGAGGTATCTCAGTGTCACCAGGTCAGTGCAGGAGTCGATTCGCTCGTTGGGCCACTCGGCGAGCCTTTGTTCGAGTACGTTCAAGTACCACGCTTGCCGCCTTGCGATAGCTTCCCAGGTTCCACAGTTCATCGCGTCGACCACAGCTCGCGGATTTTGATGAAGTCGGGTAGTGCGGCAGCTTGGAGAAGCTAGCGCCGGTACGTCGTTTTTCTTACCGGCACCTTTTCCCGCATTGTAGGGCGCATTCGTGGACGCTCGCCATCTCGACGCATTGTTAAATGGCGGATCTCAAGCGCCGGGTTCACGTTGCGCTGCGGCACGATCATGTCGCGCCGCCAAAGATAGAGATATGTCGATCCGGTGACCTTCGCGGGAATCCGCGCGAGCCCAGGCGACATCGACGAGCTTATGCACGGCCCGTGCAGCCATGGGCGTGACGAAGAGCATGCCGTGGTCATACAGTACGGAGGCGCGCGCGTTATTACATGGACGCCGCCGTGGCTCAGCTTGATCCGTTGTTGGTTCAGGACGGGCTGCGAAAGTTGCCCAAGTGCTCGATCGGCAAATTCGTGACGGTTGTTGTCATCATGGGGTTGCTTAGTATTTGTCCTGTGTGCACAGGCGAACGGCGGCTACCACCAGCTGCCTCGTAGGGAGGCAAGCCGCGCAAACCGGGGGATTGGGGATCAGGCCCCTGGTACAAGGAAGCTAGCTTTTGCCCCGAGTTCTCGCAATTTGTCTTGACGGCTACGAGGAATCGATCGGACGTCGGCTGATCGTCGAGGGGCGGATGCCGGCTCTGCGTGCACTCTCCGAGGCTAGCGCGCGCTTCTGGCTTGATCATGGGCCGGCACTGCGAACTGGCTTAGCAGGAGAGCACATCGCGACGGGCCTTTCGCCCGCGGCTGCCGGACGATGGGCGGCTGTAAGTTTTGATCCCGAGGCGTATTCGGTTCGCCAGGAGGGCACGGCGCTCACGCCGTTCACCAACGGGCTCGGTTCACGCGCCGTGGTATTCGATACGCCGTATTTCGACCTCCCACGGACGCCGCGCACTCGGGGAATCGTAGCGTGGGGGGCTCACGATCCGGGTGTGGCTTGCACTGCAAATCCGCCAGGATTGCTCAAAGAGGTAAGTGCGAGATTCGGCGCATATCCAGCGCGTAACTGGATATATGGAACCCCTTGGAATTCGTCGGCCGCTTCGAAACAGATGGGCGATCACCTCAGAGAGGCAGTGCGGGCACGCGCGCGTATCGCACGCTGGCTTTATGGAGAGCGCTTCCCCGATTGGGAACTGGCGCTGCTGACCGTAAGTGAGGCGCACTCCGCACTCGAGGGTCTTTGGCACGGCATTGACCCCAGTCATCCGCTCCATCAATGCCCCTCAGGCGCCGCCGCGGCTGAGGGCATCCGCTCCGTTTACGCGGCAATAGATGACTTGGTCGGGGAATTGCGCACAGCCTTTCCAGACGCCGCCACGGTCGTCTTCTCGATGCACGGCATGGGGCCGAATCGGTCTGACGCCGCAAGCATGTTGCTCCTGAGCGAACTGCTGTATCGGCGCGCTTTTGGAAGTGCGTACTTCGATCGAGAGATCGCGACATCCGTGGCCCTCCAGGGACAGGCGGTCATGACAGATTCGGAGTCGTGGGGGAGTTGGATTGCAGCTGGGTTCCCGGCCGACCGACCTGCGCCAAGGGAGCCGTCCTGGCGGTCACTGCTGCGAGGAGTCGTACCGGCAGTGAGCAAGCGTTTTGTGAGACGCACGAGGGACCGGATGACAGCCGGGTCACGGCCACGGTCGGCGCTCTGTTTGTCACTCGAGTGGATGCCAGCCGCGCGCTACCAGCAATTTTGGCATCGGATGCCCGCATTTGCGCTGCCATCGTTCTACGACGGCCGTGTGAGGATCAACCTCCGTGGCCGGGAAAGAAACGGCATTATCGAATCCGCGCACTACGGAGCATTTCGCGATGAGCTTGTTACAACGCTCAGGGAGTGTCGGGACCTCCTCACGGGCGAAACTATCGTGGACGAGGTGGAGTATCCTGCGGTGGCTGATCCGACGAAGATCGGGAACACCGAGGCCGATTTCGTCATACTGTGGCGCGGCGCACCGATGGGCTTCGTTCATTCGAAGCACGGCCGCGTCGGGCCGATTCCATACCGTCGCACCGGCGGCCACACGGGGCGGCGGGGCTTTGCTTTCGTCCACGGCAAGGGCTTTCCGCCGGGGGACTATGGTACGCGTAGCGCCTATGATGTGGTGCCCACATTTTTCGAACTGCTCGGAAAAGTACCGCCCGAGTACCTTTCGGGGAGGAGCCTGATGACCGGCCGTCGGCAGGTCCTCTGAAATGCCGGCGCTCCGGCTGCAGGGCCCCGCATGGTGTGAGTCGACGCGCGATGACACCTCGAATAACGATCGCTGTCTGCACTTGGAACCGGGCGAAGTCGCTTAAGCGGGCGCTCGATTCGATCGTGACGGCGATCGAAGTGTACGGTTCATCCGTTCAGCTGATCGTGGTCAACAACAACTGCACGGATGACACCGACCAGATCATCGCGGCAGTCTCAAGACGAACGGCGCTGACGTACCTCCACGAGTCGAGAGCGGGGCTCGCAAACGCGCGCAACGCGGCAACACGGGCAACCTGCGGTGACTACCTTATCTGGACGGACGATGATGTCGTCGTATCCCCGCGCTGGCTCGAGGCTTATGCAAAGGCTTTTATCGAATACCCTCATGCAGGTTTCTATGGCGGACCCATCCGTCCGGAATTCGAGCATTCGCCGCCGGCGTGGCTTGCCGCAGGCTGGCGTCAAATCCCTTGGATCTATGCAGCGCGCGATCTGGGAGAGCGCCCGTTCGCGATTACAAATTGCGGCGAAGTGCCCTATGGGGCCAACTTCGCAGTGAGGTCAGATCTGCAACGACACATTAGCTATGACCCAAGATTAGGCCGGCAACCTGGGAATTACTGGCTTACTAGGGAGGAGGTGGACGTGTTGACGCGATTGCTGGACCAGCAGCACGAGGGTCGATGGGTGCCAGCAGCGGCCGTGGTGCATTGCATTTCGAGCGATCGTCAAACGCTCGCCTACGTGGTTAAGCATGCATTCGGTAGTGGACAAAGCGCGGAAGCCAGGGAGCCGGCTAGAGGCCGTACGCTGCTCTTCGGTCGCCCGGGCTGGTTGTGGGCCACGTGGGTAAGGGCGGTGGGCCAGGTTGCCCTCGCCGCAGTCAATGGCGGATCGGATAAGTGGCTGCCGGCGGCGTACCGAGCGGTCGCGCTGAGTGGTCGCATGTATAGGGCGCGCCCACTCCCAGTCCGTGCAGTCCCTGCAGCTGGCCAAACTCCCCATCGATGAGCCCGAAGCGTATTCGACGGGTGCTTGAACGATCTCAGATTCGCGAATGACACTCGAAGTTTGCGGAAGAGCGAGGATCTCGACCAATTTTGCCGCACGGGATCAGACACATGGGAGATCAAACATGCGTGGAAGAATAGTCGCCTTTGCTGCGACAGGGGCAGTTGTTGCCATTGGTCTCACGACATCATTCATCATGGAGCGCGCACACGCTCAGGGTGCCAAGGCTGCCGCCCCCCCCGACGATTGCTGGAGTGGTCCGGCGGCCGGTGGCGCTGCGTGTGAGCACGTTTTCAAAGACGGAACAAAATGTGTGCTCTATGTGCGGCCTTCCACAACCACCGTGAGTTTAGGTGCCATGGAGTGCAAGATTAGTTAGTGTTTGCCGGGCATAGGCCAAGGACAGCGCCGCTTTGCCTATGGGACGGGGGCGCACTGGCCGCCTGCCTTCTCGGTCCGCTCCTCGCGCCCTGTGCAACGAGCCGCGCTTCCAGGCGCTCGAGCGGGCGCTGACTTCCCGAACTACGACAGAGCCCCGCGGACATCTTCCAGTCAGGGCTGTGTCTGTCGGGACGCGCCAGGCCGCCCCTGCGTGATCGCTGTGGCCACCGAGGTTCGCTCCTGGGCGCTGATTTGCCAAACCACGTCACATGCGAGGCAATACGCATCAATGATGTTGCCGGTTTTTAGCAAACTAACTAGCGCGCGCCGTGTGTATGCGAGTTGCAGTTGCTGCTGGCCGCACGCGGGGCAGGTGGCGAAGAAGTAAACGGGCTTAGTCATGGAGCTCGATCCGTTTGTCAGACCGCTATTGAGGCACTGACGCATTCACAGGGATTTCAGCCCTTATGCGTTCTTGTGGGACGTAGCCTATCCCTGCGCTACATATCTTAGTGCAACGTTTTACTTATTTACGCTGATCGCTGAGAACCCAGCGGCTCCAAGTACGAGCGCCCGCAGAGCTGGGCCTATTACGCGCACGACCGGTACTGGTTCTGCAGGGTGCTCGGCGCAATGAGGTAGATGCCCGGGCACTACCCCCACTTGTGCCGGGATGTCGCCCGTCAGCCGGAGGCTCTCGCCCGCTGCGTGCGCGAAGTGCCCGAACCACGCGCCGTGACCTGAACCAAGCCAGGCTCAACCAGCTCCGGCAGGGTTCATCATTTGTTGGAAAAGTTCTCGCTGAAGATGTCGTATTCCCCCACATACGCATCACTGTGCATGGAGAATGCGCCCATCACGGTGTGAAATATGTCCCGCTGGCTATGAATGCGCTGTGATTCGAGCCGGCCAACCTGTACGGCTTTCCGACGGATGAATTCATCCGACATCCAAATAACAAAAGGAATGTCTTTCTGCACATCTGGCGCGATGGCGTAGGGTATTCCGTGAAGATACATGCCGTACTCCCCCAGAGATTCCCCATGATCGGACAGATAGATCAATAACGCCGCGGTATCGTGGAGTTGCTTGAGAACGCCAATGACGAGAAACAGGAAATAGTCCTCGTATAGGATCGTGTTGTCGTAGGCATTGACCAATTCGTGGTGGGTGCACTTGCCCAATTCAACTGACTCGCAGACCGGCTCGAAGTGCTCAAATTCACTCGGATATTTCGTGTAATAGGCGGGCCCGTGGCTGCCGGACTGGTGAAGAACCACGAAGACGCGCTCGTTCGATGAAGCCTCGATTCGCTGCTCGAGTCCGGACAAGAGGACCTCATCGTAGGCGCACCGCGCGCCTGCGCAGTCTGCCGAGAGGTCACTTGCCTTCTTGTAGGTCTGAACCTTTATCGGCGGTTCGCCCCAGTTTCGGGTCCGCCAGATGACGTCAACACCGCTTCGTTGCAGGTAGGAAGGCAGGGGCTCATACCGTTTGGAGAATGGCGATCCGGTAGCAGCGTTGGAGAGGATGCATCGAACCGCTGCCGTGGTGTAGGTAGCGCAGGCCGTCGTGTTCCTGAGAGCGACCACACTTACCGTTGACAGCAGCGGATTCGTGGGGCGATTGTAACCATAGAGTTGAAAGTTCTGCGGCCGCGCTGCTTCCCCGATGACCAGAATGACGACGGTTTTTCCGGTGGAAGAGAAGGTGGCCGGCGGCAGCGGCACCTGTACACCAGATGCTATCAATCTTGGCGCCAGGGATCTTCCGGTATTGATGAGGTAGGACCACGGCATGGTCATGCCGCCAACCCTTTTTGAGTTCTCG
The DNA here is from genome assembly GCA_035639195.1 of Steroidobacteraceae bacterium. Lineage (GTDB taxonomy): Bacteria > Pseudomonadota > Gammaproteobacteria > Steroidobacterales > Steroidobacteraceae > 13-2-20CM-66-19. Next base: position 2,421 of record DASQYM010000003.1, on the reverse strand, counting down.
TCGAACCAGAGCCAAGTGCGGGAGGCCGAAAGACTCCAGATTACGGTGATCGACAAGCAGACCAGGGCAAGGGCAGCGAGCTGCGAACGTCGAGTTTGTCGGATGCGAACCCGCGCGAGAAGCCAGCAGGGCACAACGCCCAGCACCAACACATAGACAATAAGGCTTGGATGCAGATATTCGGAGGACTCGCCGAGATCGGTGTTCAGCACGTTCCCCATCATTGTTTCATCCAACAAGACGTGATAGGTGAGCACAAAATAAACGGCGATCGCGTTGCCCAGCGCAATCAACATGCAAATTGGCTTGAGCAGCCGATCAGACATCAAGGCCAGCAACGTGAACAAGACCAGGGTCTCCGACAGCAGTACAACCAGCAAGGTGGCCAGCGTTAGATACCCAGTGAAAGAAGCAAGGTCCAAGTTGCCCACCGCGAACGAGAAAAGCGGCAGGTGATACAGCGCCGTATTGACCACTGTTGCTACTGCGATAAAGGTAGTCGCAGTCGGCGTGAAGTGGAGTCGATCAAGGACCATTGGCTGTCAAGTATGGCGCGCTATGCGGGAGTCCGAAAAAAAGACTTCTAGCCCGTTTGATTAGAAACGCGCGCGGTGCACGTGTTTGCCACGCTCCAGCCACAGCCCGCTCGTTGACGTGCTGCTGAAACATTCGTGAGCACGCCGCCAGACCAAGCGCACTCCCTGGATTCTCAGGCAAGGGACTTGAAAATGGACACACCGCGCATCCTGTCGTTGGGGTTCAACTCCGGGCCCTAACGAGAACGGTGTTCTCCCAAGAGAGAGAAATTCCGACGCGGGTCGTTGTTCCCAGTGGCTCCGATCTCAATGAACCGCACAAGGCATGAGCCCCCGTACCAGCCCACCGGGAGCGATTTCTGCCGTGTGGCATGACAGCGAGTAAAGCGTTCAATTTGTCGAATAACAGGGCGGATCTGAAACAGGATCGCGCCTAAAACGTCGGTGGTATGCGAGTTGGTACGCGTACCACGGCTAGATACCTTCCTCTGCTGGCCTCCGACAGCGCGAGCGCTGCTGGGCCATGCGGCGCGCTGCGCCCTATCGCCAGCGCGCATTTTTTGGCGAAAAGCTCGATTGGCCTATGATAAAAATGAATAGCGGTAACCGCTAAGCCGTGGCTACATGCCAAGGCTGTCGATCAAAAGGTGCTGCGTGCACCGCTGGCGATCTCAATGCCCGCGGCCACGAACACGGGGGAAGCAGATGTTCGGTTCGGGGCGCATCGTCCGCCCGAAAAGCGGACGCACTCGGTGGGCGGGCGCAACGTGCTTACGCCGGTACCTTGCGGGGTGCGTGCTTGCACTAGCCGCTGCGTCCGCTCTGGCGGAACAGGTCACCACGGTAGACCCGGAAGCTCGCTATCCCGAGGGACCGCTGTGGCGTGATGGCAAGCTCTTCTATGTGGAATACGCACTGAGCAACGTCAAGTACTGGGACGGCACGCGCACCAGGGTCTACTGGCACAAGGACGGCTGCGGTGCCAATGCTTTGATCCCCTTCAACGGCCACCTGCTAGTCGCTTGTTACGATGCCAACTCCCTGGTGGAGCTCGATGCGGGCGGCAAGGAGGTCCGGACCATTCGTGTCGACAGCAGCGGCAAGCCCTTCATCGGCCCGAACGACTTCGCCGCCGACGGTCAAGGGGGCATCTATTTCTCAGCCTCCGGCGTCTATGACATCAAAGCGCCGATTACCGGCACCGTGCTGCACATGACTGCCGACGGCGGGAGCATCACCGAAGTCGCCGACACCATTCACTACTCGAATGGACTGATCGTGGCCAGGGATAAACAGCACCTGCTGGTCGCCGAGATGCTGGCCGGTCGTATTCTCAGTTTTCCGATCGGCACCGACGGCAAGCTCGGGCCGCGCACGGTGTGGGCGCGCCTGCAGGACCTCGCCCCGCCGACGCCGAATGAGGATGCTTACAACGGTCCCGACGGTGTGAAAGTCGGTCCGGACGGCAATTACTACATTGCGCAAAACGGTTCAGGCCGAGTCCTCGTGGTGAATGAGGACAAAAAGCTGATACGCACCATTACCGTGCCTACACCATACGTCACGAATGTCGCTTTTGGACCCGAAAGTACCGGCGTCGTGTTCGTGACGGGGGCTTTCGAGCAGTGGAAGCCGCCATTTCCGGGGGCGGTGTATCGTTGCACGCCCTGAGTGCGAGCGCACGGCGACTCGCCGCTCGAGTGAGCGCGAGGCGCGGCCTATGCGTGTGGCAACCCACGGCGGTGCTCCGCGTTGAGCGCCGCATCGGACCGGTTGCGACGACCCCAGGATGAATAGAATCAAGAGACGGGGAGGATTCCTTGGCCATAAGGTGTAACAAGAGCGTTGACGTAAACAAACGCCCTCAACTGCGGCCGGCGACCAC
>DASQYM010000002.1:0-7749 GCA_035639195.1 Steroidobacteraceae bacterium | reverse complement strand
AGTTCGGTGTTCTCCGCCGTTGACCGCACGCGCCGCCTGCCACGATAGTGCCCTCGGCTCCTGACAGAGACGCCGTGACGAGGGGCGACCGCGTGACAACCCCGCCTACCCTGGCAGTTGCACTTCTGTTTACCGCGCTCTGCGGCGTGGAAGGCGCTCGCGCCGCCGCCGCGCCGGCCGGTGCACCAGATCAGGCACCGGTGAGCGCGCAAATCCAGCACACGCTGGATGAATATCTCGCGCGGCGCGGCAAGGCGGAAAGCATCTCGGGCGTCTCGCTGTACGTCTCGCTCGGCGATCCGGGGCCGGGCATCGAAGCCTTTGCGGGCAACAATGGCCGAACCGACAAAGCTCCCATCAACGGCGATACGCTTTTCCAGATCGGCAGCAATACCAAGCACTTCGAGGCCGCGGTCATCCTCAAGCTCGAGGCCGACGGCAAGCTCAACATCGATGAGACGCTCGGCCGCTGGCTGCCGGAATATCCCGCCTGGAGCGGCGTGACGATCCGGCAGCTCCTCAATATGACGAGCCCCATCCCGACTTATTCCGACACCGTGGTGATCGGCGCAGCCATGGGCAAGGACCTGAAGCACCAGTTCACGAAGCGCGAGCTGATCCGGTCGGTATACCCTCGGCCGGACAACCAACTGCCGCAACCCAGCGGCTATTTCTACTCCAATACCAACAATATTCTCGCCGCCCTCATCATCGAGAAGGCCTCCGGGAAGTCGTTCAAAGAATGGCTCGAGAAGGAGATTTTCCCGCAGGTGGGCCTCTACGACAGCTACTACTCCGAGGGCCTCTACCCGGAGAAGGTGCTCAAGCGCATGCCGCGCGGGCTTTTCATGAATTCCGAGTGTCTCGATTATCAGCCGAAGCCGTGCAAGGAAAGTCTGCTCGCGCCACTTATCGGCCCCGATGTGAGCCGGATGAACATGTCCTGGGCGGGCGCTGCCGGGGCAATCGTCTCCACCACGCGCGATCTTGCGAAATGGATTCGCGCCCTGTTCGCCGGCCGGGTCATCCCGCAGAAACAGCTCAACGAGATGATGACCGTCGTATCGATGAAGACGGGCAAGGAGATCGCGCACGCGACCGAGGAGGACCCGCACGCCTTCGGCCTCGATGTCGCCCAAGGCTATAACAAGAACCTCGGCGGGACCTACTGGTTTTATCAAGGCACGACGCTCGGCTTTCGCGTCATCTTTGCCTACTGGCCGCAATACGATCTGGTGCTGACCGTTGCCACCAACAGTCAACCTCCCAGCGGCGAGGATAAGTTCGGGGAGGAGGTGCTCGGCGGAACATTGCACGTTCTGGAGAAGGCCGGAATGATCCATCAGCGCCCTCGCTCGGCGTACCGCACCTGCCCGCCGACGAACCCGGCGGAGGCTTGCCGCTTGGATGCCGCCTCATGAGAGGTGCCGAGGCCATGGATTTGTCCCTGGTCAAGCGCGAGTTGGCTTCGCGCGCCGCCGAACTCGGCTTTGCCGCCATCGGGGTGGCAAGCATCGAGATCCCGGAGGATGAGCGGCATCTCCTCAACTGGCTCGCGGCGGGCTTTCACGGCGAGATGGACTACATGGAGCGGCACGGGATCCTGCGCAGCCGCCCGCAGCAGCTCGCACCCGGCACCGTGCGCGTCATCAGCGCCCGCATGGACTACTGGCCGCAGGAAGCGCGCGCGGCCGATGAAGTGCTCGCCGACGGCACGCTCGGCTACATCTCCCGCTACACACTCGGCCGCGACTATCACAAGATCCTGCGCCGTGCGCTTGCCACGCTCGCACAGGAACTGCAGTCGCGCATCGGACCTTTCGGCTACCGGGTGTGCGTCGATAGCGCTCCCGTGCTGGAGAAGGCCCTCGCGCGCAATGCGGGACTTGGCTGGATCGGCAAGCACACGAATCTCATCGCGCGCGATGCGGGCTCGTATTTCTTTCTAGGCGAGATCCTGACCGATCTCGCGCTGCCGGTGGACGAGCCGGCAACCGCGCACTGCGGCACGTGCCAGGCGTGCATCCCGGCCTGCCCCACGGGAGCCATCGTTGCGCCGTATCGCCTCGATGCGCGGCGCTGCATCTCGTATCTGACCATCGAGCATCAGAGCGCGATTCCCGTCGAGCTGCGCCCTGCCATCGGCAACCGCATCTTCGGCTGCGATGACTGCCAGCTGGTGTGCCCCTGGAACAAATTCGCACGCGCGGCGGCGCACCCGGATTTCAAGGTGCGCCACCATCTTGACTCCACGTCACTGACGGAGCTCTTCCGCTGGACGGCCGAGGAGTTCGAAGCACGCACGCGAGGCTCGGCCATTCATCGGCTGGGCTACGAGCGCTTTGCGCGCAACGTCGCGGTCGCACTCGGCAATGCACCCTCCTCGCCCGAGATCATTCGCCTACTCGAGGAGCGCCATGGGGATGCTTCTGCCCTCGTGCGCGAGCACGTGGAATGGGCGCTCGCGCGGCAGCAGTCGCCTACAGCCGCAGCACCTCATCGAGATGTTTGAGCACGAGCGGCCAGGCGTCACGGTGACGCTGACAGAGCGCCTCATCGGGGAAGCCGGCATGCCTCAGGCGCAGCTGTGTGCCGGTTCCGGCGGGCCGCAACTCCACGGTGACCACGGTCTCCGCCCCGTGCGTGCCGCCGGCCGTCACCCAGGTCAGCTCAATGAGAGCATGGCGCTCGAGGCGCAGGAAGCGGCCGTAGTGCGCATGGCGCTCGCTCTCGTGTTGCGTCTCGAAGAAGAACGGCCGGTTCACTTCCGGATCCATGAGCGCAGTCCCCGGAGCGGCAAACCAGCGCTCGAAGCCCTTCGTCCAGGCCTCATATAGCGCCGCCGGCGGCGCGTGCATGCGGTGCTCCACGGTGAGACTGAAGGGGCGCATCGAGAGATCGGGATAAATGACGTTCATCGGGCTTCCCTCCCGGTGTCTTGAATCAGCCGCGCCGCACCTGCACGTTATCGATGAGCCGCGCCTTGCCGATGCGCGCGGCGGTGAGGATCACGAGATGCCGCGCGGCGGCGGTCGCGCTGCTCAGATCATGCGCCTGCCGGACGCTGAAGTAATCAGGCTGAAACCCCGCACTCTCGAGCGCATGGAAGCCGGCCCGCTCGATGCCGGCGAAGTCCACATCGCCGGCCTGCACGCGGGTGGCAGCCGCCTGCAGGGCTTTGTAGATCTCAGGCGCCCGAGCGCGCTCAGGCGCGGTCAGGTACTGGTTGCGCGAGCTCATGGCGAGTCCATCCGCATCGCGCACAGTCGGGGCGCCGACGATCTCGACCGGCATGCAGAGGTCCGCGACCATGCGGCGGATGACGGTGAGCTGCTGGAAGTCCTTCTCGCCGAATACCGCGACATCCGGCTCGACGATGTGGAAAAGCTTCGCCACCACCGTGCTCACGCCCTCGAAGTGTCCCGGCCGGAACTCCCCATCGAGAATGCGCGAGAGCCCGGGCACCTCGATGCGCGTCGCGCGCTCGGCGCCATGGGGATAGATCTCGGCGACATCGGGCATGAACATGAGGCTGCAGCCCGCGTCCATGAGCATGCGCGCATCCTCGCGCGGCGTGCGCGGGTAATGCGCGAAGTCCTCGTTGGGGCCGAACTGCATCGGGTTGACGAAGATGCTGGCGATGAAGCGCTGACCTGGCCGGCGCGCCGCCTCAATCAAGCTCACGTGCCCGGCGTGAAGGTTTCCCATGGTCGGGACGAAGGCGATGCGCAGTCCCTCGCGGCGCCAGCCGTGCACGTGCTCGCGTACGGCAGCGATCGTGGTCACGGTGTCCAAGCGGCGAACCGGCCCTTCTTCAGAAGCAGTGCTCGGGCCCTGGGTACTCGCGGGATTTCACCGCACGCACGTAGCGCTTGAGCGCATCGAGGTTATCGCGTGCGCCCTCCATGAAGTTGCGCACGAAGCGCGGCTTCCTACCGGTGGTGATATCCAGCATGTCGTAGGTGACGAGGATCTGGCCGTCGGTGTCGGGTCCCGCACCGATACCGATCACCGGCACGTGGAGCTCCGCGGCGATCGACTTGCCAAGCGGTGCCGGGATGCACTCCAGCAGCACGATGTCGGCACCCGCGCTTTCCAAGCGCCGCGCCTCATCGAGAAGCCGCGCGGCCGTCTCGCGCTCGCGGCCCTGGACGCGAAAGCCGCCGGTCTTGTGCACCGACTGGGGTTTCAATCCGACGTGGGCGCACACCGCGATGTCGTGGCCGGCGAGGAACTCGACGATGTCGGTCTGCTTGCCGCCGCTCTCGAGCTTCACCATCTGCGCACCACCTTCCTGCATGAGGCGCACGGAGTGCTGCAGCGCGAGATCGCGCGAGGGGTAGCTCATGAAGGGAAGATCCGCGATCAGGAACGGCCGGTGGAGCCCGCGCGCCACCGCGGCACTGTGATAGGCGATGTGATCCATGGTCACGGGAACCGTGGTGTGGTGTCCCTGGATCACCATGCCGAGAGAGTCCCCCACCAGCACGACATCGACGTCCGCCGCATCGAGCAGCACCGCGAAACTCGCGTCATAACAGGTGAGGCAGGCGATCTTCTCGCCCTCCGCCTTCATGCGCGCAAGCGTCGAGAGCGTCACCGGTGGCCGGCTCTGATCGCGTTGCAGATGGGTATACATAGGCCCTAACAGTGTAGCCCAGCTACTTTGCAGTGCAAAAAGCCCCCCAAAGGGTGGGCCCGGGTGGTCTAAATGGTGCGGCTACGGAGGGGGTTGAAATAGAGCCGCCCGCGGCTCATGCGACGGATGGCCGCCAGGAGCTCCTCATAGTCCCGTTGGTTCGAGATCGGGTCGATGGAGGCCGCGTTGACGATGAGGAGCGGGGCGGCGTCGAACTCGTGGAAGAAACGCGCGTAGGCCTCGTTCAATCGCTCGAGGTAGCCCTTGTCGATGTACTGCTCGTACTCGACACCGCGCCGGGCGATGCGCTCGAGGAGCACATCCACGGGCGCCTGCAGGTACACGACCAGGTCGGGTTTGGGCGCCTGAACCTCGAGCCTGGAGTAGAGCTGCTCGTAGAGCGCGTACTCATCCTCATCGAGGGTGACACGCGCGAAGAGTCGATCCTTCTCGAGGAGATAGTCCGCGACGCGCACCGGCGCGAAGAGATCGGCCTGCTGCAGCGAGGCGAGCTGCTGCGCGCGCTGCAGGAGGAAATAGAGCTGCGCCGGCAACGCCCCGGCGCGGGGATTCTTGTAGAAACGCTCGAGGAAAGGGTTCTGCGCCGCCTGCTCGAACACGCCCTGGGCGGTGAGGCTATCGCACAGGCGATGCGCGAGGCTCGTCTTGCCGACCCCGATCGGCCCTTCGACCACGATGAACTTGTGGGCTACTTCGCTCGCCATGGAACTCAGCGGGACGTGCGCGACACTTCGCGTCTCGTCGATCGATGTGCGTTCATCAGGCGTGGCACGCGAATTTTTGCGGGGTGCTTCAAAGGAGAGTGAGACCCTCGGTCGAGACGGCGGCAGCGAGCTCGGCGACGCGGCCGAGCCCGGGCAGCTCCAGATCGGGGGCAATATCGGCGAGAGGATACAGAACGAAGTTGCGCGCCACTATCTCTGGATGAGGAAGCGTCAGCCCCGCATCCGAGCGCCGCTCGCTTCCATATGCGAGGAGATCGAGATCGATGATCCGCGGCCCCCAGCGCTCGTGCTGCTCGGGGCGTCCCATCGTGCGCTCGATGGCGTGCAGATGATCGAGGAGCGACGACGAGTCAAGCCGCGTGATGAGGCCTGCGGCGGCGTTGACGAAATCCGGCTGCGCCACGGGGCCCAACGGGCGGGAGCGGTAGAGCCTCGAGGTCAACATGACACGGGTCCGCGGCAGCTCTCCGAGCCTTCCAAAGGCAGCGAGCACCTGCGCGCGCGGATCTTCGAGATTGCTGCCGACGCCGATGTAGGCCGGCTGCCAGGTATCCATGAGCGCGGTTCAGGCTTGAGCCTGCGGACCTGCGCGCCTACGGCGCGGACGCCGGCGGCGGCGAGACTTTGGTGCCTGCGGGCCGCTGCGGCCGAGTGCATCCGCCATGCGGCCGCGCTCCTCCGGGGAGACTTCCTGCAGCTGTGTCCACCACTTCGCCATCTCCTCCGGTGCGAGCCCGTACTGCGCACGCAGAAGGAGGAGATCGTAGGCGGCGCGAAAGCGCGGATGCTCGAGCACGCGCAGCGCGCGGCGGCCGCGCGGGTGCTCGAGACGTGGCTGCAGTCCGAACATCTCGCGCACGCCGAGGGAGAAGCGCTTCGGAATCGCGACGCGGGTCTGAGCCTCCCGCGTCGCTCGGTCGCAGGCATCGAGGATCGTCGCGAGCTCGTGCCAGTGCGCCGGGGGGGCCGCCTCGATATGCTGCGCGATAGGACCATATAAAAGGAGTGCAAACAGGAACGTGGGCGTCACGGGCTTATCGGCCACGACGCGGGCATCGGTGTTGACGAGCCCCTGCACCAGGAGCTTCTCGACCAGGCTGTCGGGGTGGCTCTCGTAGTAGGCATCCACCGTCGGCAGAAGTGAGGCGAGCAGTCTCCGGCGACGCAACACCTCGAAGGTCTTCGCACCCTGGCCGGAGAGGAAGAGCTTGAGGGTCTCATCGAAGAGCCGCGCGGGAGGCACGGCGGCCAGCAGCTCGCGCAGCGCCGGGATGGGTTTCGCGGTGGCGGGATCCAAGTGAAATCCGAGCTTCGCCTCGAAGCGCGCCGCCCGCAGCAGGCGCACCGGATCCTCGCGAAAACGAGTCTCGGGATCCCCGATCATACGCAGCGTGCGCGATTCGATGTCGCGCGCGCCATCCACATAGTCCCAGATGGAGAAGTCGGCGATGTTGTAGTAGAGCGCGTTCGCTGTGAAATCGCGCCGCCCGACATCCTGCTCAATGCTGCCGTAGACGTTATCTCGCAGGATGCGGCCGTGGGCATCGACGTGGCGATCGTCGGAGATCTCCTCCATCGACTCCGCTCCGGCCCGCGCGATGCGAGCCGGCGGAGTGTCGGTGTCCGATGCTGCCGGCTCAGGGTCGGCCTCGAGCGGGGCATCATCGAGCTCCGGCGCCTCACCGTCTTCCGGGTCTGCATCCGCCAACGGCTCCTCTCCCTGGGAGGGAGCGCTCGTTGCACGGAAGGTGGCCACCTCGATGATGTCGCGGCCGAAGAAGACGTGCGCGAGACGGAACCGGCGCCCGACCAAGCGGCTATTACGAAAAAGGCGCTTCACCTGCTCCGGCAGCGCATCGGTCGCGACATCGAAGTCCTTGGGGTCCAACCCCAGCAGCAGGTCTCGCACGCAGCCGCCTACGAGAAAGGCCTGGAACCCTGCCTCGTGCAGCCGGTAGAGCACCCGGAGCGCGTTTGGCGAGATATGGGACCGTGAAATCGAGTGCTCGGATCGCGGGATGATCCTGGGCGCGGCGGCGGGCCCTGCGGGCGGCTCGTCTAGGGGGTTCAATTCCTTAGGCTTTCGGGTTGAGCAAACGGAGCGACTCTCTATAATACCGCGCTCCTGCTCGTGGCCCTTCTCAGACGCTCCCTTCGTCTAGAGGCCTAGGACATAGCCCTCTCAAGGCTGTAACACGGGTTCGAATCCCGTAGGGAGCGCCATAACTATCAAGGACTTAGATAGAATCAACGGTCCCTCCCGTCCCGACTTCCCAACTTTCTTCGTAACAGTATCCGCAGACTTTGTCCGCGAGGCCCACGCGTCGCCGCTTAGGTCACTGATTCGGTGAATTGAGCAGCAGA
>DASQYM010000001.1:0-104788 GCA_035639195.1 Steroidobacteraceae bacterium | reverse complement strand
GGGGTCACCGTCGACTCGCCGACCTCGCCGCGCGATGTCTGGGTGTACGAGCTCGAGAACGGCAGCGTGACTCGCTGGACGCACAGCGAAGCGGGACCGGTCGATATCGGCACTTTCGTCGCGCCGGAGCTCATCCACTATCCAACGTGGGATCGCGTCGGTGGCCATGAGCGGCGGCTCTCGGCCTATGTCTACCGGCCAGCGCAGGTGAACGGCCCGGTGCCGGTGGTGATCGACATCCACGGCGGGCCCGAAGCGCAGTACCGCCCGGAGTGGGATCCGTTCGTGCAGTTCCTCGTGCACGAGCTCGGCTACGCGGTGGTCGCACCGAACGTGCGCGGCTCGTCCGGTTACGGCAAGAGCTTCCTCGCGCTCGATAACGGCATGCTGCGCGAGGACGCGGTGCGCGACCTCGGCTCGCTCCTCGTGTGGATCGGGGTGCAGTCCGGATTCGATCGGGAGCACGTAGCGGTGATGGGCGGCTCGTACGGCGGCTACATGGCGCTCGCGGCGCTCGTCACCTACGGCGACCGGCTGCGCGGGGGCATCGACCTCGCCGGCATCAGCAACTTCGTCACTTTCCTGCGCAGCACCTCGGGCTACCGGCGCGACTGGCGCCGCACCGAGTACGGTGATGAGCGCGATACCAGCATGCGGGTATTCCTCGAGCGCATCTCACCGCTAACCAACGCCGCCCGCATCCGCAGGCCGTTGCTGGTCGCGGCGGGCCAGAACGACCCGCGCGTGCCGATCTCGGAGTCCGAGCAGCTGGTGTGGCGTGTTCGCTCGAGCGGTGGGGAAGTCTGGTATCTCGTGGCGAAGGACGAAGGTCACGGTTTTCTCAAGAAGCCCAACCGTGACGAGTATCTGCTGACTGCCGCGAGCTTCCTGCAGAGGCTCGCGCATCAGTGATGCGCTAGGACGGCTGCGCTGCCGGCGCGCGAGTCCCCGCTCGTGGAAGGTGCCGGGAAGGCCACCGTGACGGCAAGTCCCTTGCCCGCGGGGCCATCCGCCAGGTTCACCGTCGCGCCATGCGCATCTGCAATGGCTTTTACGATCGCGAGGCCGAGGCCGCTGCCGGTCGGGGTCGTGCCGGCGCGGCGGTGGAAGCGATCGAACACGCGCGCACGCTCTTCGGTCGGGATACCCGGTCCATCATCCGTCACGCTGACGCGCGCTCCCGCCGCGGTGCTCTCGACCGTCACATCCACCCGCCCGCCGGCGGGCGTGTAGCGGACGGCATTGTCGACGAGATTGCGCAGCAGCGTCCGCAGCGCATCCGGGTCCGCGGCAACCGTGGCGGGCTGCGCCGCCGCGATACCGAGGTCGATATGCCCGGCGTCGGCGAGCGGGACGAGCTCCGCCACGATCTCACGCGCGAGCTCATCGAGCCGCACCGGCACGGGCTGGCTGTCGGCACGCGGTTCCTGACGCGCGAGTGCGAGCATCTGCTCCACCAGCCGAATGGCCCTCTGTACGCCGGCCGCGAGGGTGCTCATGGCCGCCTCACGCTCCGCTTCGCTGCTGGCGCGCGCCAGCATGCCGGTCTGCAGATGCAGAGCGGTGAGCGGGGTGCGCAGCTCATGCGCCGCATCGGCCATGAACGCGCGCTCGCGCTCCAGCGCCGCACGCAGCCGGCCGAGCAGGTCATTGAGCGCGAGCACGAGCGGCTGGACCTCATCCGGCAATTGCGTCGCGGGTAAGGCGTCGAGCGCGTTGACGCGTCGCGCCTTTACCTGCGCGGTGAGCTGCCGCAGCGGCTCGAGCGCGTGCCCTACCGCGATCCAGATGACGAGCGCCAGCACCGGCAGCAGCAGCGCGAAGGGCTTCAGGGTCTGCAGTGCCAGCTCCGCGGCACGTTGCTCGCGTACGCTCATCGGCTGCGCGACCTGGATGACACGCGTCACCGCCTGGACGCCGAACACGCGCCAGCGGCCTCCTTCGCGGGTCGTCACGGTGGAAAAGCCGAGCGTGGTGATGTCCGGCAGCACCGCATGCGGGCGCGAGAGGTACACGCGTATGCCATCGAGCGACCAGACCTGCACGACGAAGTCATAGGTCGCATCGGTGGAGGGCAGCCGCGGCGCGAGCAGGTACTCGACCGGCTCATCGCGCAGAATGAGTGCCGTCTGCCGCAGGTGATAGTCGAAGAATGCGTCCGCCTCGGCGAGCGCGTTGCGATAGACGATCCAGCCGCCCACCACCCCCACGAGCACGACGGCCGCGAGCAGCGAGCCGAGCAGCCGTGCGCGCAGCGAGCTCACGCCGAAGGCCTCAGCCGGTAGCCGACACCACGGACCGTGAGGATGAACTGCGCACCGAGCTTGCGCCGCAGACCGTGGATGTGCACCTCCACAGCGTTGCTTTCGACTTCTTCACCCCAGCCGTACAGTCGCTCCTCGAGCTGGGCACGCGAGAGGATCGTGCCGGGGCGCTCCATCAGCAGCTGCAGCAGTGCGAACTCGCGCGGCGAGAGCGCCACCTCCGAGTCGTCGCGTGTCACCCGGTGCGCGGCCGGATCGAGCACCACGCCCTGATACTCGAGGAGCGGGGCGGGGCGGCCGGACTTGCGCCGCAGCAGTGCCCGGATACGCGCCGCCAGCTCATCCAGGTCGAAGGGCTTGATGAGGTAGTCATCCGCGCCGGCATCGAGACCCGCCACGCGATCGGACACCGCATCGCGCGCGGTGATGATGAGCACCGGCAACGTCGCGCCACGTGTACGCAGGGTCTTCAGCAGTTGCAGTCCGTCGCTCCCCGGTAATCCCAGATCGAGCAGCAGCAGCTCGAACGGCTCGCTGCGCAACACCTGAGCACCGGCGCGGGCATCGTGCACCCAGTCGACCGTGAAGCCTTCGCGCTTGAGGCCGGCGCGGATGGCTTCGCCGATCATCGCATCGTCCTCTACCAGCAGCAGTCTCACGGTCTGCGAAGTATGATCGGTCGCGCCGGTCCGCGCGCAAGGAGTTGTGTTTGAGCCGCAGCGAGCGCCTGGTGCAGGACGCCGCCACCCTCGGGGTCACGTTGACCAGCGCAGAGGCCGCACGGCTGCTCGCGCTCACCGAGGAGTTGGCGCGCTGGAACCGCAGCTACAACCTTACGGCGATCAGCGCGCCCGCCGCCATGGTGACGCACCACCTGCTCGACAGTCTCGCCGTACATCCCGACATCGTGGGCACGCGCATCGCCGATGTCGGCACGGGCGCCGGCTTCCCGGGGCTTCCGCTCGCGCTGTGCAACCGCCACCGCCACTTCACGCTGATCGATTCCACCGCCAAGAAGCTGCGCTTCGTGGCGCACGCAGCCGAGCTACTCGACCTGACCAACGTGACCGTCGTGCACGCACGGGTCGAGTCATTGAAGCCCGCGGCGCCTTTCGACACGGTGCTCGCCCGCGCGTTCGCGCCGCTCCCGGGGCTGCTCGAGAAAGCGACACCGCTCTGCGGCCGGGCGACGCAGGTGCTCGCGCTCAAGGGCAAGTGGCCGGCGGAGGAGCTCGCCGCGCTCCCACCCGGCTGGCGCGTGCTTCGCTCTCGCGAGTTGCACGTGCCCGGTCTCGATGCGGCACGCTGCCTCATCGTGCTCACGCGCGCGGGTGCCGCCACGGCAGCGCCGCCCGCGGTATGATGATCACGGTGCGCTAAGAACTTCTCGCCCTCCGCATAGTGCCGCGTAATCCGCTCCTGACCACCTGGCCGCTGCTTGCCGGCATGGGAATTCTCATGCTGGGAGCGGGACTTCTGAGCACGCTGCTCGGGCTGCGGGCCACGCTCGAGGGGTTCCCCACGCCGATTACTGGCCTCGTCATGTCCGGATACTACGTCGGCTATCTCGCCGGCACGCAGCTCGCGCCGCGGTTGCTGCGACAGGTGGGGCACGTGCGGGTATTTGCCGCGCTCGCGGCGCTCGCCTCCGTCGCCGCACTGGCGTTTGCCTCCTGGGTGCACCCGCTGCCGTGGGGACTGATGCGGCTTCTCACCGGGGTGTGTTTCGCCGGTATCTACGTGGTCGCCGAGAGCTGGCTCAATCATCGGGCAAGCCGCACCAATCGCGGGCGCCTGCTCGCGCTGTACATGCTGGTGCTCTACGTGGGTCTAGGCAGCGCGCAGTTCCTGCTGTTGCTGTCGAGTCCGCAGACCGAAGCGCCGTTCATGCTGGTGTCGGCGCTGATATCGCTCGCCATGGTGCCGATCGTGGCATCCGCGCAGCCGACTCCCGAGCCCGCCGCGCCGCGGCACGTGCAGTATCGCGAGCTTTACCAACATTCGCCGCTCGCCGTAGTGGCAGTGGCCATCTCGGGCATGATCTCCTCGATCATTTTTTCCATGGGTCCGGTATATGCGCGGCTGAGCGGAGCCGGGACGAGCGGCGTGGCGGAGTTCATGGCGGTGAGCATCTTCGCGGCGGTGCTCACGCAATACCCGGCCGGCCGGCTCTCCGACCGCATGGACCGGCGCACGGTGATCGCCGGCGCCTGCACGATCGCTACGCTGGTGGCCGGCAGCATCGAGGTCTTCGCCACACATCCGCGCTGGCTGTTTCTGTTGCTCACGGGACTTTTCAGCGGCTCGGCGCTGACGCTCTACTCGCTCGCCGTTTCCCACATCAACGACAAGCTCGAACCCTCGCAGATGGTGGCCGCGAGCAGCCGCCTGCTGCTCATCAACGGCATGGCCGCAGCCACCGGGCCGACACTTGCCGGGAGCCTGATGGCAGTGTTCGGGCCAAGGGCCTACTTCGGAACGCTCGGGACGCTCACGGCTGCGCTCGCACTCTATGACCTGTGGCGTAAGACGCGGCGTGCTCCCGTGCCGTCGGCGCTCAAGGGACCGTTCATCAACACGCAGCAGATCGTTGCGATCGCCGGCCTCGAGCCTGCACCGCCTGCCGGAGTGGAGGAGCTCGAGCCCCTGCCGCAGTACCCGCTCAAGGCGTCAAAGGGAGCGCAGTCGTCTCCTTGATGACGGCGAGCGCGATGGAGGAATTCACCGACTGCACGCCGGGAAAGCGCGAGAGGTGATCGAGAAAGAACGCTTCATAGGCCTTGATGTCCGGGCAGACGATGCGCAGTAGAAAATCGGTCTCGCCCATGAGCGTGTAGCACTCGAGGATCTCGGGGTGCGCGCGCACCGCCTGCTCGAAGCGCAGCAACGCGTCGCGGCCGTGACCCGCGACCTTCACATGTGAGAACACCATCACCGAGAGCCCGAGCTTCTCTCGGTCGAGCAGCGCCACGCGCTTGCGGACCACGCCGAGCTCCTCGAGCCGCGTCATGCGGCGCCAGCAGGTCGAGGCGGTGGCGCCGAGGCGTTCGGCGAGCTCGGCGGCGGAGAGATTGCCGTGCTCCTGCAGCACCTGGAGGATCCTGAGGTCGGCCCGGTCGAGCTCTGGATGTTGCATCATTCATTCCGCTATGACCCGTATTAATGCAATGTATATTTCATACATATGGCTGTAAAAGCAACTTTTGTCACAACCCCTTCGTGGCCGGTCGCGTAGCCTCCACGGTGTCCAACCGCGCACGCGGCGACCTCGGGGGTGCGAGCGATGGAAATCTTCGACATGCGCGAATTCGACGGCCACGAGCTCGTCGTGTTCGGTCATGACCGCGCCACCTCACTGCGCGCGATCATCGCCATCCACTCGACGGCGCTCGGTCCCGCTGCCGGCGGCTGCCGCATGTGGCCGTACGGCACGACCACGGAAGCACTCGCAGACGTGCTGCGGCTCGCGCGCGGCATGAGCTACAAGAATGCGATGGCAGAACTGCCGTTCGGAGGTGGCAAGGCGGTGATCATCGGGGACTCCCGCAAGGCCAAGACGGCGGAGCTCTTCCAGGCCTTCGGTCGCCTGGTCGACTCGCTCGGTGGCCGCTACATAACCGCCGAGGACGTCGGCACGACCATCGCCGACATGGCGAGCGTCGCTGGGACTACCCGCTTCGTCTCCGGTCTCGGAGCGGCGCCGGGTCAGGCGGGCGGCGATCCAGGGCCGAAGACCGCACTGGGTGTGCATCTCGGGATCAAGGCCGCGGTGAAGTTCCGCCTGGGTCGCAGCGAGCTCAAGGGCATCAGAATCGCCATTCAGGGCCTTGGCGGGGTCGGGCACCACCTGTGCGGTCTGCTCGCTGCGGAGGGGGCGGAGCTCTTCGTCGCCGACGTCCAGCTGGCAGCCGTGCAAAAGGCGTGCGAGCAGTTCAAGGCGCATCCGGTATCCGCGGAAGAGATACTCAGGCTCGATGTCGATGTGCTCGCGCCCTGCGCCCTCGGCGGGGTGCTCGATGCTCAGTCGATCCCACAGCTGCGGGCACGCATAGTCGCCGGCGCGGCCAACAACCAGCTGGCGCAGGGCCAGGACGGCACGGCGCTGCAGGCAGCCGGCATCCTTTATGCGCCGGACTACGTGATCAATGCCGGCGGCATCATCAGCGTAGCGCGCGAGTACCACCGCGCGGGAAGCGAGGCGCAGGTCATTGCCGATATCCAGGCGATTCCTGCCCGGCTGACCGAGATCTTCGAGCGCGCCCGGCGAGAGAGCCGCACCACCAATGCGGTCGCGGACCAGATGGCGCGCGAGCGTCTGGCACGGCGCTCCCCGGCGCTCGTCGCCTGAGTCCGTTCTCCGGGCCACGGACGGCCCAAGGTTCTGCCGCTTCGGCGCTCGCGTAGCGCTCGCGCACGGCGTCGCCCGCACGCGACTCGCGGGCGCAGAGGCGCAGGTGCAGTACACTCTCGCCTCATGAAGCGCGTCATTGCCATCGCGATGCAGAAGGGCGGTGTCGGCAAGACCACCACGGCGGTCAATCTCGCGGCATCCCTCGCCGCCACCAAACGCCGCGTATTGCTGATCGATCTGGACCCGCAGGGCAACACCACGATGGGCAGCGGGGTCGACAAGTCGCAGCTCGAACGCGGCACCTGCGAGGTGCTGCTCGGAGAGTGCCAGCTCGCGGACGCACTCCTGCCGATCGAGCACGGTGCCGGCTTCATGCTGCTGCCGGCGAACCAGGATCTCACCGCCGCGGAGGTGCGGCTGCTCACCTTGCCGATCGGACGCGAGACCAAGCTGCGTCAGGCGCTCGCGCCCAAGCGCAACGATTTCGATCTCGTGCTCATCGACTGCCCGCCGGCCCTCAACATGCTGACCGTGAATGCGCTGGTCGCTGCCGACAGCGTGCTGATCCCGATGCAGTGCGAGTACTACGCTCTCGAGGGACTCACGGCGCTGCTTTCGACCATCGAGCAGATCCGCGCCGCGGTGAATCCGGCACTCGCTATTGAAGGTGTGCTGCGCACCATGTTCGATCCGCGAAACAACCTCGCCAACGAGGTGAGCGCGCAGCTGATTGCGCACTTCGGCGACAAGGTGTTCCGCACCGTCATCCCGCGCAACATACGCCTGGCCGAGGCGCCCTCCTTCGGCAAGCCGGCGCTCTTTCACGACAAGGAATCCCGCGGCGCGCTCGCCTATCTGGCGCTCGCGGGCGAGATGATCCGCCGCGAGGAGGAAGTGAGCGGTGTGGTGCGGAGTGTCGCGGCCGTAGCGGGCGCTCCCGCCGTCGCGACCCCGGCAGCGTTGCCTGTGGCGCAGGGGCCGTCCGAGCCGCCCGCGGCGTCGGTGTCGGAAGCGACCGAGACAGGCCAGCCTGCAGACAGCGCGACGAGCACGGAGGCCCGCGCGGTCACGCAGGCCGTGAGTGCCGCTGCCCCCCTTCAGGCTGAGGACCGATCCCGATGATGCATCGAAAGCCCTCTCTCGGCCGGGGACTTGCGGACCTCCTCGGCACCCGCGCCGCGGTTCCGCAGGCAGTATCTCCTGCGCAACTGGGGGAAGAGCTCGCGAGGCTCCCGCTCGACCTGCTGCAGCGGGGCCGCTACCAGCCGCGCATGGATATGCGGCCCGAGACCCTCAGCGAGCTGGCCGATTCCATCAAGGCGCAGGGCGTCGTGCAGCCGATCGTCGTGCGTCCGCTCGAGGCTCCCGTCAACGGCGAATCCCAGCGCTACGAGATCATCGCGGGGGAGCGGCGCTGGCGCGCCGCGCAGATGGCCGGGCTCAGTGACATACCAGCCGTCATTCGCCACATCCCCGATGAGGCGGCCATCGCCATGGCACTCATCGAGAACATCCAGCGCGAGAATCTCAATCCGCTGGAGGAGGCGCGGGCGCTCGAGCGGCTGGTGAGCGAGTTTGGTCTGACGCACCAGGAGACCGCCCAGGCGGTGGGACGCTCCCGCGCCGCCGTCAGCAATCTGCTGCGGTTGCTGGAGCTCACGACCGAGGTCTGCGAGCTGCTCGAGAAGCGCATGCTGGAGATGGGTCACGCTCGTGCGCTGCTCGCCCTGACCGAGCGGCGGCAGCAGACTGAGGTTGCACTGCTGGTCGCCCGGAAGGGTCTTTCCGTGCGCGAGACCGAGGCCCTGGTGCGGCGGCTGCAGGCGCCGCCCGCCGCAGCCGCGCACGCGAGTGAGGGCGAGCGCGACCCGAATGTCGCGCGGCTCGAGCAGGAGCTCGCGGAGAAGCTCGGCGCGCGAGTGGCCATCCAGGCCGGCCGAGGCGGTCGCGGCAAGCTGGTCGTGAGCTACAACAGCCTGGATGAGCTCGACGGCATCCTCGCGCATATACAGTAGCGGCCCGCGGCGGCCGTGCTCAGCGAGTGAAGAGGCGCACGCGGCAGCGATGTGGCAGTGCAGCGCTACCCTGCTGCTTTCGTGTGGAAAGTACTATGTGGACGGGCGCGCGGGCCCTCTCTATAATCCCGCGGCTTTTTCGCCATCGTCACGTAAGTGACTGAACGGCCGAAGTAATGTGAAGCCACTTGCGTCCGCTCACGGCGCGAGGCAAGCGGCTCTTTTGAGCCCCTCGAACGGGACTTATATAAGGTGTCGGCGATCGATCTGCCCCGCGCGCGGCGGCTGGCCTTCGGCGTCGTCGTGAGTCAGGCGGCGGTGAGCGTCGTAGCGGCCCTGTGCGCGCTCGCCCTCGCCGGCCGCGTCGCCGCTCTCTCGGCGCTCGCCGGTGGCGGGATCGCCACCGCGGGAAGTCTCGCGATGGCGGGTGTGGTGTTCGGCGGCTCGGGAGGAGGAGCGCAACGCGCCGTGAGCAGGTTCTATCTGGGTGAGGCGTTGAAGCTCGCCGTGGTCGTCGTGCTGTTCGTGGTGTTGCTGAAGGTGATGAGGGTGGCGCCGCTGGCGATGTTCGCCACGTTTGCCGCGACTTTCTTGGTGTACTGGATCGCGTTGCTGCGAGCGCTGCCGGCGATGGGCGGCGCTACCGGCGGTGCGTGAGTGGCGGGTGCAGTGGTAGTGAGTGCATTGATCACGAGCCTGGTTGCGGCGGCGGAAGGCGGCGGCGGTGCGACCGACTACATCCTGCACCACCAGAAAAACCTCGTGAACGAGCCGGCGCGCGGCATCGTCGATTTTTCCGTCATCAATTACGACACGGTTTTCTTTTCGGTGCTGCTCGCACTGGTGTTCTTCGGCTTGTTCTGGCTGGTGGCGCGCAAGGCAACCCGTGGCGTACCCGGAATTACCCAGAGCATCATCGAGTGGATCGTTGAGAAGGTCGACGAGCAAGTGCGCGATACCTTCCACGGCGCGAGCCGCCTGGTCGCGCCGCTCGCGCTCACGATCTTCTGCTGGATCTTCCTGTTCAACTTCATGGATCTCATTCCGGTAGACCTGCTGCCGCTCGTGGCGCGCGGCGTCGGCCTCGAGCACCTGAAGGTCGTGCCGAGCACCGATCTCAACGCCACCTTCGCCATGTCGCTCACGGTCTTCGTCCTCATCATCTTCTACAGCCTGAAGATGAAGGGCGTGCTCGGCTTTCTCGGCGAGCTGACGCTCAACCCCTTCAGGGCCAAAAACGTACTGGTGCAAGCGCTGCTCGTGCCGATCAATTTCATCCTGGAGTCGGTGACCTTCCTGGCGCGCCCCATCTCGCTGTCGCTGCGACTGTACGGCAACCTGTACGCCGGCGAGATGGTGTTCCTGCTGCTGGCGGTGCTCACGCTCCAGGGCATCAGCGCGCTGTCGCACTTCAGCGGCTGGTTCTTCCTGGTCCTGCAGTTCTTTCTGGCCCTGGTTTGGGCCGTTTTTCACCTGCTGATCATTACGATCCAGGCGTTCATATTCGCGGTGCTGACCGTGGTCTACCTGTCGATGGCGGCGGAGCACCACTGAGGCGACGAGCCTCGCGAGCTTGTAACTGGTTTTTTCGAGGAGAGTTGAATGGAAAACGTTGCACACATCCAGGCCATGACCGTGCTGGCCGTCGGCATCATCTTCGGCATGGGTGCGCTCGGCACCGCCATCGGCTTCGGCATTCTCGGCGGCCGCTTCATCGAGGGCTCGGCGCGTCAGCCGGAGCTGCTGCCCGTGCTGCGCGTGCAGATGTTCCTGGTCGCGGGACTGCTCGATGCGGTGGCGATGATCGGCATCGGCTTCGCACTGTTCTTCACGTTCGCGAACCCGTTCCTCAGCGGGATTCAGCACTGAGCCCGAGCGACTTCCGCGTACGGAGACACGCACCGTGAACATCAATCTCACGCTCGTCGTGCAGATGGTCGTGTTCGCCACGCTCATCTGGGGCACGATGAAGTGGATCTGGCCGCAGATTCTCTCGGCCATGGATGAGCGCCAGCGCAAGATCGCTCAGGGACTCGCTGCAGCCGAGGAGGGCGAGAAGGAGCTCTCGCAGGCGCGCGACAAGGCAGATGCCATCGTCCGCGAGGCGCGCGAGCGCGCCAACCAGATCATCGACCACGCGCAGCACCGCGCCAATGAGGTGATCGAGCAGGCCAAGGGCACAGCGAGCAGCGAGAGCGCACGCATCGTCGCCGCCGCGCAGCAGCAGATCGAGCTCGACACGACGCGCGCCAAGGAGAGCCTGCGCCGGGAGGTCGCCGGCATCGCCGTGGGTGCCGCGGCTAAGCTCCTCGGACGGGAGATCGACGCGCGTGCGCATGCCGATTTTCTCGAGCAGCTCGCCGAAGAGATCTGAGGCTCGCTCATGGCCGACCGCCTCACCATCGCCCGCCCCTACGCCCGCGCTGCCTTCGAGGAGGCGCGCAAGAACGGTGGCCTCGCTCCCTGGTCAGAGGCACTGCAGGCGGCCGCCATCGTGGTGCAGGATCCGCGGGTGGCGAATCTGCTCGACAACCCGCGCGTCACCGCGGAGCAGCTGGCGGAGCTCGTGGACGGGATCGCCGCCGCGCCACTGGGTGAGCACGGCGCGAACTTCGTGCGCACGCTCGCCGTTAATCACCGCCTCGGCTACCTGCCGGAGATCGCGGAGCTCTTCGACGATCTCAAGGACGACGCCGAAGGCGTGGAGGATGTCACGGTGACTTCGGCCGCGGCGCTCGATGAGGCGCAGCGGCGCAAGCTCGGCGCGGCGCTCGAGCGCCGCTTGCGGCGCAAGGTGCGCCTGCACTGCGAGATCGACCCGGGGCTGATTGGCGGCGCGGTGCTGCGCGCCGGGGATCTCGTGATCGATGGCTCGCTGCGCACGCGGCTCGAGCGCATCGCCTACGAACTGACGATTTAACAGGAGTCGATGGTATGGCGATCAAGGCAACCGAGATCAGCGACCTCATCAAGCAGCGCATCGAGAACTTCAAGTCGGTCACGGAAGCGCGCAACATCGGCTCGATCGTCTCGGTCACCGACGGCATCACCCGCATTCACGGCCTGGCCGATGTGCGTTATGGCGAGATGCTGGAGTTCCCCGGCAACACCTTCGGTCTCGCGCTCAACCTCGAGCAGGATTCGGTCGGCGCGGTCGTTCTCGGCGAGTACAAGCACCTGCGGGAGGGCGACACGGTCAAGACCACAGCGCGCATCCTCGAGGTGCCGGTGGGACGCGAGCTGCTCGGGCGCGTGGTGGACGCGCTCGGCGCGCCGATCGACGGCCGCGGCCCAGTGAAAGCGGCGCGCACCTCGCCCATCGAGCGCGTCGCCCCGGGCGTCATCTACCGCCAGTCGGTGAGTCAACCGGTGCAGACCGGCTACAAGGCCATCGACTCGATGGTGCCGATCGGTCGCGGCCAGCGCGAGCTCATCATCGGCGACCGCCAGACCGGCAAGACCGCGCTCGCCGTCGACACCATCATCAACCAGAAAACCTCCGGTATTAAGTGCATCTACGTCGCCATCGGGCAGAAGCAATCGACCATCGCCAACGTGGTGCGCAAGCTCGAGGAGCACGGCGCACTTGCACACACGGTCGTAGTCGCCGCCTCGGCTTCGACCCCAGCCGCCATGCAGTACATTGCCGCCTACTCCGGTTGCACCATGGGCGAGTACTTCATGGACAACGGAGAAGATGCGCTCATCATCTATGACGACCTCTCCAAGCAGGCGGTCGCGTACCGGCAGATCTCGCTACTGCTGCGCCGCCCGCCCGGCCGCGAGGCGTTCCCTGGAGACGTGTTCTATCTGCACTCACGCCTGCTCGAGCGCAGCGCGCGCGTCAATGCCGAGTACGTGGAGAAGGTGAGCCAGGGCAAGGTCAAGGGCAAGACCGGCTCGCTCACCGGCCTGCCAATCATCGAGACGCAGGCGGGCGATGTGACCGCCTTCGTGCCGACCAACGTCATCTCGATCACCGACGGGCAGATCTTCCTCGAGACCGACCTGTTCAACGCCGGCATCCGCCCCGCGATGAACGCCGGCATCTCGGTGTCGCGCGTCGGCGGTGCCGCGCAGACCGACATAATCAAGAAACTCGGCGGCGGTATCCGTCTGGCGCTCGCCCAGTACCGCGAGCTGGCGGCGTTCTCGCAGTTCGCCTCCGATCTCGATGAGGCGACCCGCAGGCAGCTCGAGCGCGGCCAGCGCGTGACCGAGGTGATGAAGCAGAAACAGTACTCGCCCATGTCGGTCGCGCAGATGGCCCTGTCCATCTACGCGGTCAACAACGGCTATATGGACAAGGTCGACCTCAAGAAGGTCGTGGCCTTCGAGGCGGCGCTGCAGGGGTTCGCGCAGAGCAACTATTCCTCGATGCTCGATGAGATCAATCGCACCCCGAAGTTCTCCAAGGAGAACGAGGCGGCGCTGAAGAAGTGCATCGAGGACTTCGTCGCCACCGGCACTTACTGACCCCCGAGCTCCTCATGCCCGGCACCAAGGAAATCCGCTCCAAGATCGCGAGTGTGCGCAGCACTCAGAAGATCACCAAGGCCATGCAGATGGTGGCCACGAGCAAGATGCGGCGGGCGCAGGAGCGTATGCGGCTCGCGCGCCCGTACGCGCAGAAGATGCTGAACGTCATCGGCCACCTCACCGAGGCGAACCCGGACTATCGGCACCCGTTCCTCACGGCGCGCGAGGCGAAGGCCGTCGGCCTCATCGTCGTATCCACCGATCGCGGCCTCGCCGGCGCGCTCAATGCCAACGTCTTCAGGCAGACCCTGCACTTGATGCGGGACTGGGAAGGCAAGGGCGCGAGCGTGAACCTGTGCCTCATCGGCACCAAGGGGCTCAACTTCTTCCGCCGGCTCGGCACCCCGATACTCGCAAGTCTCAGCGGCCTCGGCGACAAGCCGCACGTCAAGGACCTGATCGGCACGGTCAAGGTGATGCTGGATGCTTACCGCGAGCACAAGATCGACCGGCTGTTCCTGCTGAATGCGCAGTTCGTCAACACCATGACGCAGCGGCCCGCAGTCCAGCAGCTGCTGCCGATCGAGGCGATCGACACCGAAGCATTACCGGAGCATTGGGACTACATCTACGAGCCCGACGCCGCCGCCATTCTCGATGGCCTGCTGATGCGCTACATCGAGTCGCAGGTCTACCGCGCGGCGGTGGAGAACGTAGCCTCCGAGATGGCGGCGCGCATGGTCGCGATGAAGGCCGCCTCCGACAATGCCGGCAAGCTGATCACCGAGTTGCAACTGGTCTACAACAAGGCCCGCCAGGCTGCGATCACGAAGGAGCTTTCGGAGATCGTGGGTGGTGCGGCTGCGGTCTGAGGATGCATAGAGTATGAGTACCCCCGAAGGACACATCACCCAGATCATCGGCGCCGTCATCGACGTCCAGTTCCCGCGCGAGTCGATCCCGAGAGTCTACGAAGCGCTGAAGCTCAAGGACGTCGATCTGACTCTCGAGGTGCAACAACAGCTCGGCGACGGAGTGGTGCGCACGATCGCCATGGGCTCCTCGGAAGGCCTGAAGCGCGGCCTGGCGGTGCAGGCGACCGGTGCGCCGATCTCGGTCCCGGTCGGTGAGGGTACGCTCGGGCGCATCATGGACGTGCTCGGGCATCCGCAGGACAACCAGGGACCGGTGCAGGCCAAGGAATACCTGCCCATCCATCGGCCCCCACCCTCGTTCGAAGAGCAGACGGGCGGACAGGATCTACTGGTCACCGGCATCAAGGTCATCGATCTGCTGGTGCCGTTCGCCAAGGGCGGCAAGGTGGGCCTCTTCGGCGGCGCCGGAGTCGGCAAGACCGTCAACATGCTCGAGCTCATCAACAACATCGCCAAGCAGTACAGCGGACTCTCGGTGTTCGCCGGCGTCGGCGAGCGCACCCGCGAGGGCAATGACTTCTATCACGAGATGATCGAGTCGAACGTCATCGACAAGCAGAATCTGGCCAACTCCAAGGTGGCGATGGTGTACGGCCAGATGAATGAGCCGCCGGGCAACCGCCTGCGCGTCGGGCTCACGGGGCTCACCATGGCGGAGTACTTCCGCGACGAGGTGCGCCCGGATTCCAACGGCAAGGGCCGCGACGTGCTGTTCTTCGTCGACAACATCTACCGTTACACGCTCGCCGGTACCGAGGTGTCGGCGCTGCTCGGCCGCATGCCCTCGGCGGTCGGCTACCAGCCGACTCTCGCCGAGGAGATGGGTGTGCTGCAGGAGCGCATCACCTCCACCAAGAGGGGCTCGATCACCTCGATCCAGGCGGTGTACGTGCCGGCGGACGATCTCACCGACCCCTCGCCAGCGACCACCTTCGCGCATCTCGATGCGACGGTGGTGCTGTCGCGCCAGATCGCCTCGCTCGGCATCTATCCCGCGGTGGATCCGCTCGATTCCACCAGCCGCCAGCTCGATCCGCTCGTGGTCGGCGAGGAGCACTACAATACCGCTCGCGGGGTGCAGGCGGTGCTGCAGCGCTACAAGGAGCTGCAGGACATCATCGCGATCTTAGGGATGGACGAGCTGTCGGAGGAGGACAAGCTCACCGTATTCCGCGCGCGCAAGGTGCAGCGTTTCCTCTCCCAGCCGTTCAACGTCGCCAAGGTGTTCACCGGCCAGGACGGCAAGATCGTGGCGCTCAAGGACACCATTCGCGGCTTCAAGGGCATCATTGGCGGCGAGTTCGATTCGCTCCCGGAGCAGGCCTTCTATATGGTGGGCACGATCGAGGAAGCGGTCGAGAAGGCGAAGACTCTGCAGTAGTCACCATGGCGGACGCTCCCATCATCCACGTCGACATCGTGAGCGCCGAGGGCGAGTTGTACTCGGGGCCCGCCACGGCGGTTTTCGCGGCTGCCTCGCAGGGCGACCTCGGCATCTATCCGCGGCATGCGCCGCTGCTGACGCTGCTCAAGGCGGGCGAGGTGCGCGTGCAACCTCCGGAGGGCGAGGAGCAGCACTTCTTCGTCGGCGGCGGAGTGCTCGAGGTCCAGCCGAGCAAGGTGACCATACTGGCCGACACGGCGCTGCGCGCGAAGGACATCGACGAGGCGGCGGCACTCGCCGCCAAACAGCGCGCCGAGGATGCATTGCGCGACAAGGTGGGGCACATCACCCAGGCCGAGGCCCTCGCCGAGCTCGCGCGCGCAGCGGCGCAGCTGAAACTCATCGAGCGGCTGCGGAAGCTCCGGGGCTAGAGCGCTGGACCCTGGAGCGCAAAGCGCGACCCCGCCTGCGGCGCCCGCATCGCCAGCACCTGAGCGTACGCCACCGTCTGAGCCGCAGCCGCCGCCAGGGCCAAGCCGGATGCGGGGCCTCGTGCGCAATCTGACCGGCGGGCTCGAGCTCGCGCTGCTGCGCCGGCGCTGGCCGCCGCGCTTCGTGGTGAGCTTCGATCAGGTAGCGGCACTCCTTGCCGTGAGCGTCGCGGTGTGGGCGCTCGTCGACTTCCTGCAGGCACCGGCGCACGCGCAGCTCGCTCTAGATGGGCTGTTCGGCTGGGCCTGCTACCTGCTGTTGGGTCTCGGCGCGGTCGCGCTGACGGCGCGGGCGCAGAGCCTCGCCGCCGATACCCGCGCGCTGCTGGTGCCGCTGCTCGCCGCGGCGCCGTACGTGCTGGTGGTGTTCTCGCTCGCCTCCGCTGTGTCGTGGACGGCGCGCTTTCCGCTCATCGTCGCACTGCTGGCGTACGCGTACCTGGCGAGCCTCGCAGTGCGCGTACTCGGAGCTGCCTACGGACCACTGCGCTGGCGGCCCGCACTGATCGCAATCGTGCTCGCGCTCGCTGCACCTTCGGTGCTCGAGCTGCTCGATCTCGACACGAGGCTGTGGGTGCCCGAGGAGCAGGCCGCCGGGCAGGAAGCCGACGATGCCGATCAGGCGGAAGCGTTGTTCTACGACCAGCCCTCACGCATTGCGGCTGCCGTGGCGCGCGTCGCGCCCTCGCAGCAGGGAAAGCCCGGCATCTACTTCGTCGGTTTCGCCGGCGATGGCAGCCACGGTGTGTTCCGGCGCGAGACGCTGTTCGCGAGCGAGGTGTTCGGTGAGCGCTTCGGCTCGGCCCAGCGCTCGGTGCTGCTCATCAACGATATCGACGACCGCGACTCCTACCCGCTGGCGAGTGTCTCGGGGCTCGAGCAGACGTTGAAGGTGCTCGCCGCGCGCATGGACCCGGAGCAGGACGTGCTGGCGCTGTTCCTGAGCTCGCACGGCTCACAGGATGGACTCGAGGTGGAGAACGGCTCGCTGCCGCTCGCGCAGCTGGTACCCGAGGATGTGCGCGAAGCACTCGATGCCGCCGGCATCCGCTGGCGGCTGCTCGTGATCTCGGCATGCCATGCCGGAGTGTTCCTCGATGCGCTCAAGAGCGACACCACCGCCATCATCACGGCCTCCGACGCTGCGCACGAATCCTTCGGCTGCGAAGACGACCGCGAGCTCACCTGGTTCGGCGAGGCTTTTCTCAAGGACTCCCTCCCCGCCAGCGCCTCACTCGAGGACGCTTTCCACAAGGCGGTGGGCCTGATCGCGCAGCGCGAGGAGGCCGATCATCAGACGCATTCCAACCCGCAGCTGTACGTCGGGGAGCTCATGCAGAAGAAGCTCGCGGAGCTGCCGCCCTCGAAGTCGGCGCGCGACTCCCATGCCTACAGCGTGCGGCGCTGAGTAGAATCGTGGCGATGCGCAGGCGTGACTCAGGGGCGGCTGCAGGCAGCCGCGAACGTAAGCGGCGCGTGCGCTCGATGACCGAGCGTGCCCGCCCGGCGGCTGCCGGCGCGGTCCCGCTCTCGATCGTGGTGCTCGCCGCTGGCGAGGGCAAGCGCATGAAGTCGGCATCGCCGAAAGTACTGCAGCCCCTCGCCGGACGGCCGCTGCTGCAACACGTCATCGACACTGCGCGCACGCTCGCCCCGAGCGCGATCCACGTGGTCTACGGCCACGGCGCCGAGAGCGTGCGCTCCGCGCTCGGCGGCGCCCCGGTCTCCTGGACGCTGCAGGAGCCGCAGCTCGGCACTGGTCATGCGGTGCTGCAGGCCATGCCGCAGATTCCGGACGATCATCGCGTGCTCGTGTTGTATGGCGATGTGCCGCTCATCAGCCGCGACACGCTGCTGCAGCTGCTGGCGCTCGCCGGCAAGGATGCGCTAAGCCTTCTCACCGCAACTTTCGAGGACCCTGCCGGCTACGGCCGCATCGTACGCAACCCTCGCGGACTGGTGCGGCAGATCGTCGAGCACAAGGATGCGACAGCGAGGCAGCGCGCCATCCGTGAGTGCAACACCGGAGTGCTCGTCAGCCCGGCCGGGCGGCTGCGCGGCTGGCTGGCGCGGCTCACGCGCGCCAATTCCCAGGGTGAGTACTACCTCACCGACGTGATCGCCAGTGCCGTGAAGGAGAAGGTGCCCGTCAGGGCGCTCTGCGCGCCCGAGCCAACCGAGGTGCTGGGCGTGAACGACAAGGCCCAGCTCGCGCAGCTCGAGAGTCTGTGCCGCAGACGCAGCGCCGCTCAACTGCTGCTCGCCGGTGTCACCCTCGCCGATCCTGCACGGGTCGACGTGCGCGGCACGCTGACCCACGGGCGGGATGTATTCATCGACGTGAACGTTATTTTCGAGGGCCGCGTCGCCCTCGGTGACCGGGTGCGCATCGGCGCTGGCTGCATAGTGCGCGACAGTGAGATTGGCGCGGACACGCACGTGCACCCGCACTGCCTGATCGAGGGCGCCGTGATCGGGCCCACCTGTGTCATCGGTCCATTCGCCCGGCTGCGCCCGACCGCAACGCTCGCACCACAAGTGCACATCGGGAACTTCGTGGAGGTAAAGAACTCCCGGCTCGGCGTGGGCTCCAAGGCGAACCATCTCGCCTACGTCGGTGACGCCGAGGTCGGCAACCGCGTGAACATCGGCGCGGGGACCATCGTCGCCAACTACGACGGTGCGGCCAAGCACCACACCACCATCGGCGATGACGTGCACACCGGCTCCAACAGCGTGCTGGTCGCGCCGATCGTTGTCGGGGCCGGCGCCACGATCGCCGCCGGCTCGACCGTCACCCGGGAGGTGCCGGCCGGCAAGCTCACCATTGCCCGCCCGGCCCAGTCGACCGTCGAAGGCTGGCACCGCCCGGTCAAGTCGCAGAAGTAAACTCCGGGGCTGCAACGTACCTGTAGCACTCAACGACTACCGTTGCCGCTTCCGCTCGCTCAGAGAGGTACACGGTGAGCTCATGAGTGCCTCGGAACTTCAGCGGGCCGAATGGCTCGACGCGGGTCTTTGGGAGCGGCTCGAACGGCTCGAAAGCCGTCACCGGCGCGCGCAGTGGGAGCATCGTCTCGGCCAGCGCGCCCTCCAGGGACTTCCACCGGGCGAGTCGGAGGCGCTCTACCTCGCCTGGCAGCGCTACTGCGCAGTGATTGCGGAGCTCGATCGTGTAACCGCGGCCATCGAGTCGCTGCGCGGCTGCGCGAGCCGCACCGTGAGTCTCGTACCATGAAGCTGCCATCGCGGCGGGCTCTGGAGGAGCTCGGTTCGCTGCAGCAGAAGGTCGCCGCGCTCGCCGCTCCGCGCAGTGTGGCGTTGCGGATGTTCGCGGCCAGCCGTCGCTCCACCACGCTCGCTGCGCAACGTGAGTTCTGGCTGGAGTTCTGTTGGCTCGACCAGGAATACCGCGACACTGTGCGCCGCCTCGCCCGATTCTGCCTCGAGCACACCGAGGGCTTGCAGGCGGCGGGCCAGGCGCCCCCGGGATTGCGCACTGAATAAGATGCACCGGGGCGCCTCTGTGGGGGTACAACTAACTGTTTTGTAAGGTAAATCATTCCCCTTAGGTGGTTTCGGGCAAACTGGGCGCTGGGGAACCGACACGCCCGGCAACCGGGACGTGAGTCGAGGACGGAATCATGTGCGGAATCGTTGGAGCGGTCGCGGAGCGAGACGTCGTGCCCATCCTGATGGAGGGGCTGCGGCGGCTGGAGTATCGCGGCTACGACTCGGCCGGCATCGCGGTGCTCAATGGCTCGAAGCACCTCACGCGTCTGCGCACGGTCGGCAAAGTGCGCATGCTCGATGAGGCGCTCGGGCACACTCCCACCGCCGGCAAGATCGGCATTGCCCATACACGCTGGGCGACTCATGGCGTGCCGAGCGAGCGCAACGCGCATCCGCACATCTCGCACGATGGGATCGCCATCGTGCACAACGGCATCATCGAGAACCATGAAGAGCTGCGCGCAGACCTGCTGCGCCGTGGCTACCAGTTCACCTCCGAGACCGACACGGAAGTGATCGGGCACCGTGTGCACATGCATCTGCAGCGACTGCACGACCTGTTCAAGGCGGTGCGCGCCACGGTCGCCGAGCTCGAAGGGGCGTATGCACTCGTGGTGGTGAGCGAGCATGACCCGCAGCGGCTGATCCTCGCGCGCGAGGGCTGCCCGGTGGTCATCGGGCTCGGGGTCGAGGAGAACTTCGTCGCCTCGGACGTTGCGGCGCTGCTGCCCGTAACGAAGCGCTTCATCTTCCTCGAAGAGGGCGACGTCGCGGAGGTACGGCGTACGGCGGTGACCATCATCGACCGCGAGGGTGCGCTCGTGGCCCGTCCGGTGCGCGAGAGCGAGCTCTCCGCCAACGCCGCCGAGCGCGGGCCCTATCAGCACTTCATGCTCAAGGAGATCCACGAGCAGCCGCGTGCCATCGCCGATACGCTGCAGGAGCGTGTCGCCGGGGGGCGGCTGCTCGAGGCGGCCTTCGGTCCGGCCGCCACCGAGATCCTCGCCCGCACTCGCAACGTGCACATCGTCGCCTGCGGCACGAGCTATCACGCGGCCTGCGTGGCGCGCTATTTCATCGAACAGATCTCCAAGGTGCCGTGCGCGGTGGACATCGCGAGCGAATACCGCTACCGCAAGCCGCTCGTGCCGCCGCACTCGCTGTTCGTGACCATTTCCCAGTCGGGCGAGACCGCCGATACCCTCGCGGCGCTGCGCCTCGCACGCCAGTCGGGCTATCTCGCCTCGCTCGCCATCTGCAACGTTCCCGAGAGCTCGCTGGTGCGTGAATCGGAGCTCGTGATGCTGACGCGTGCCGGTCCCGAGATCGGCGTCGCTTCCACCAAGGCCTTCACTACACAGCTCACGGCGCTCGGCATGCTGGTGGTCGCGCTCGCCCGGCACCGGGGCGCCGATGCGGAGCGCGAGCGTGCCCTCGTCAGCCGGCTGATCGAGCTACCGGCGAAGGTGGAGCGTGCTCTCGCGCTCGATCCGGTCATCCACCGCCTGGCGGAGCGCTTCGCCGACAAGCGGCACGCGCTTTTCCTCGGCCGCGGAGCGCTCTATCCCATTGCACTCGAGGGTGCACTCAAGCTGAAGGAAATCTCCTATATTCACGCCGAGGGCTATCCGGCGGGCGAGCTCAAGCACGGGCCGCTGGCGCTGGTCGATGCCGACATGCCGGTGGTAGCGGTCGCTCCGAACAATGATCTGCTCGAGAAGCTCAAGTCCAACCTGATGGAAGTGCGGGCGCGCGGTGGCGAGCTGTTCGTGTTCGCCGACCCCGAGTCGGGCATCTCCGCGAGCGATGGAATCACGGTCATCGAGATGCCCCGCCAGGTTACCTATGTGCAGTCGCCGGTGGTGTACAGCATTCCGTTGCAGCTGCTCGCCTACCATGCGGCGATTCTCAAGGGCACCGACGTCGATCAGCCGCGCAATCTCGCCAAGAGCGTGACGGTCGAATAACTCCCGGCTGCCGCCGGTGTGGCGCCGACCGGCGTTTGGGTCTCGTTGCGGTAGGATGCCGCTGGGATGACAAGAACAAACGTCCCGGACATCCTGGCAGGGCTTGCGATCGCAGGACTGCTGCTGCCGGAGGCGGTGGCCTATTCGGGTCTTGCCGGGCTGCCGCCGCAGGCTGGAGTGATCGCGCTTTTCGCCGGACTCATCTGCTACGGTGTCATCGGCCGGAGCCGCGCGGCGATCGTGAGCGCGACATCGTCCTCCGCTGCGGTGCTGGCTTCCGCGCTCGCTGCGCTCGGCGTCAACAGTGTAGCCGAGCGCGTGGGGCTGGCATCCCTGCTGGTAGCCGGCACCGGCATCTGTTTCGTGTTGTGCGCGGCGCTGCGGCTCGGAGCGATGTCCAACCTCATCGCCCGTCCCGTGCTGCGCGGCTACACCTTCGGACTGGCGCTGGTCATCGCCGTCAGGCAGTGGCCGCACCTCGCCAACGTGCCGACGCACAGCAGCGACTTCTTCGCGCTCATTCTCGAGCTGCTGCGCACGTACCGTGCTTGGCAGCTGCCGAGCCTGGCATGCGGTCTGGTCGCGCTCGGCGGGCTGTTCCTGCTCGAGCGCGTGCCGCGCGTGCCGGGCGCGCTGGTGGTGATCGTGGTGAGCGTCCTCGCAGCGCCGCTGCTTGCCGCACACTCGGTCGTGCTCACCGGGCCCATCCACCTGCATCTCGCGCTGCCCGTCCTCAGCACACCGCCGGAAATACACGCGCTACCGCTCCTCGAGTATTCGCTCGCGATCATGTTCATCCTGTACGCCGAGTCCTACGGCTCCATCCGCACCTTTGCGCTCGAGCACGATGAGCGCGCGCAGCCCAACCGCGATCTCCTTGCGCTCGGGGTGGCGAACCTGTTCTCGGGACTCCTGCAGGGAACGCCGGTGGGCGCCGGTTACTCCGCTACCTCCGCCAACGACGCAGCAGGTGCGCAGTCGCGCCTCGCGGGGCTGAGCGCTGCGGCAGTCGCGCTGTTGTTGCTGTTGGCATTCCTTCCCTGGATCCAGCGCATTCCGCAGCCGGTGCTGGCGGCCATCGTCATCCACGCGGTCAGCAAGTCGTTGCGCCCGAGCGTATTCCGCAGCTACTTCGAGTGGCGGCGCGATCGGCTGGTTGCGGTCGCGGCGGTGTTGGCAGTGATGCTGTTCGGGGTGCTGAACGGCTTGCTGGCGGCGATCGTTCTGACCGTGGCGCTGCTGCTGCGCTCGCTCGCGCGCCCGCGGCTGTCGGTGCTCGGACGCGTGGGCACGCACGACTACCTGAGCACGGCACGCTTTCCGGCAGCGCTCACGGTGCCGGGCATGCTGGTACTGCGGCCCGAGGAACCGTTGTTCTTCGCCAATGCCGAGCCGCTGCTGGCGCAGGTGCGGGAACGGGTGCGAGCGGCGCCGGCGACGCAGCTCCTGGTGCTCAGTCTCGAGGAGTCCCCGGATCTCGACAGCACCTCGCTCGAAGCACTGGCCGAGCTGTGCGCCTGGCTGAGCAGACATTCGATCGAGCTGCGGCTCGCGCGGCTCAAGGACTGCGCACGTGACGCGCTGACGCGCGCGAGATTCCAGCACTTGCCGCCCGCTGCGCTGCTGTACGCAAGCGTTGACGATGCCGTGCGCGGCGAACGTGTCAGGCCTTGAGCGGAATCAACTACTTACAGGTTGGAAGTTACATCCGTGTCATGTGGACCACGAGCGCTGGCGCGCGCGTGAGTTCGTGTTACTCTGTGAGTTGAATGTCAGGCAGACGCGCTCGGGTCTGCCGCGGCTGCACGCGTGGTGTCAGCGGAACAACGTGCGCTGCCGCAGCGCCGCACCGCGTCAACGGACACGGAGGACACCATGGCGGATGACAAGAACCCGACGGCCGACAATCCCTACACCCAGACGCATGTCGTGCAGTCCGGCGAAACGCTCTCGAAGATTGCCGAGAAGTACTACGGCGACGCCGCGCTGTACACTAAGATTTTTCAGGCGAATCGCGATCTGCTGAGTGATCCGAACAAGATCAGGCCCGGACAGAAGCTGCGCATTCCCTGACTGTAGCAACCACTTGCCAAGAGGAACTCAAAAATGAAGAAACCATCGTTTTGGGTGCTGGCCACACTGGCGGCCGTGCTGCTCGCTGCGTGTCAGAATCAGCGGGCACCGGCGGAGCAGGCGGTCGCCGCCGCGGAATCCTCGCTCACCAACATCCGTGACGCGGCTTCTCACTACGCTCCTGATCAGTTGCAGGCGGTCGACGCGCAGCTCAACAGCGTGAAGGACAGCCTGTCCAAGGGCGACTACAAGGGTGTGCTCGCGGCGATCCCCGCGCTCAATACCGCCATCAACAGCCTGCGCGACACGGCGACGGCCAAGCAGCAGGAAGCCGCGGCCGCCAATGACAAGGCGAAAGACGCTTGGGGACCGATGAGCACCGATGTGCCGAAGATGGTCGACGCGCTGCAGAGCCGCGTCGACATTCTCTCGAAGTCGCATCATCTGCCGAAGGGAGTGACCAAGGACTCCCTCACCGCAGCCAAGACCGCAGTCGATAGCATGAAGTCGGCCTGGAGCGATGCTTCCAATGCCGCTACCTCGGGCGACTACGCCACCGCGGTGAGCAAGGGTCAGGCGGTAAGGGATCAGGCATCCCAGGTCATGCACTCGCTCGGCATGACCTCGAGCTGAGTCCTTCAGCGATTGCCGGCCGCCTCGCTGCGTTACCGGGCGAGGCGGCCGGTGAGATCGTAGGCATCCGCGGCCACGATCTCCACATCAGCCCACTCCCCGGCGCGTAGCCGGGGGCTACCGCGTGGCAATGTGATGCGCACGACGCCATCGATCTGCGGGGCTTCCGCGGCGCTACGCGCGATGGCGACATCGCCCGACATCTCATCCACCAATACGCGCACCACCTTACCGACGCGGCTGGCGAGCCGCCGCGTGCTGATGACGGCCGCGCGCTCCATGAAGCGCGCGTAGCGCTCCTCCTGCACCGCGGGGGCCACCTGATCGGGCAGCGCGTTCGCCGCCGCGCCCTCGACCGGGGAATACTTGAAACAGCCGACGCGATCGAGCTGCGCCTCCTCGAGCCAGGCGAGCAGCTCGGCGAACTCAGCCTCGGTCTCGCCGGGAAACCCGACGATGAAGGTGCTGCGCAAGGTCAGCTCGGGACAGGTGCGTCGCCAGGCGCGGATGCGCGTGAGCGTATCCTCGGCATGCGCCGGGCGGCGCATGCGTTTCAGCACCGCGGGACTGCCGTGCTGGAATGGAATGTCGAGGTAGGGCAACACGGTCCCTGCGGCCATCAACCCGATGACGGCATCGACGTGCGGATAGGGGTAGACATAGTGCAGGCGCACCCAGACGCCGAGCTCACCGAGCGCCCGCGCCAGATCGAGGAAGCGCGTCTGATACAGCTCACCGCGCCAGCTGCGCGCTGCATAGCGCAGGTCCGCGCCGTAAGCGCTGGTGTCCTGCGAGATCACCAGCAGCTCCTTCACACCGGCCGCGGTGAGCCGCTCGGCTTCGCACAGCACCTCATCGATCGGGCGACTGACGAGCCGTCCGCGCATCGATGGAATGATGCAGAAGCTGCAGCGGTTGTTGCACCCTTCGGCGATCTTCAAGTACGCGTAATGGGGCGGTGTCAGGCGCACCCCCTGTGGCGGCAGCAGATCGAGAAACGGGTCGTGCCGCGGCGGCAGGTGCTCGTGCACGGCGCGCAACACTTCGGCGTAAGCATGCGGGCCGGTCACCTTGAGCACGCGCGGGTGACGCTCGAGGATCCGCTCGGGCCGTGCGCCCAGACACCCCGTCACGATGACGCGGCCGTTGTGCTCCAGCGCTTCACCGATGCTCTCGAGCGATTCATCTATCGCCGCTTCGATGAAACCGCAGCTGTTGACGACCACGACATCCGCCGCTGCATAGGTCGGCGCCACCTCGTAGCCCTCGGCGCGCAGCTGCGTGAGTATCCGTTCGGAGTCGACCAGCGCCTTGGGGCAACCGAGACTCACGAATCCGACGCGCGGGGCACGCGCAGTCGCCCGCGCGGCGGAAGTGCCGCGTGGGTGCGGTCGATGAGGGGTGGCGGCGCTCGGGCGGGCGGGCATATCGGGACCCGCCTCGCGGGCCGG
Source organism: Steroidobacteraceae bacterium (assembly GCA_035639195.1). Lineage (GTDB taxonomy): Bacteria > Pseudomonadota > Gammaproteobacteria > Steroidobacterales > Steroidobacteraceae > 13-2-20CM-66-19. The sequence goes on along the minus strand of DASQYM010000001.1, from coordinate 79,232 downwards.
CTGAAAAGGGCGGCTATGCTAAAGCACCCCACCGAATTTCGCTAACCCGCGCGTGGCGGCCGATTACTGCGGCGGGATGTCGCTTGCACCCGCTGCGGCATCCGCCGCGCGAGGCGGCGCGGGATGCTGGACTCGGTGCAGGGCGTAGAAGACCAGCAGCACGATGAGCGGCATGACGAGCCACGGCCACACCGCCGGCCGACGCTCGCTAGCGGCCATACATCCCTGTGAGCTGCGCCTCGGCGAGCGTCTGGGCACGCACGTTGAAGCCGATCAGCGCGGCACTTGCGCCTTCGGGGACCTCGAGCTTCGCTACCTTGAGTGCGTACAGCTTGAAGTTGTAGTGATGGGGCTTGCCTGGCGGTGGACAGGGCCCGCCGTAGCCGGTGGTGCCGTAATCGTTGCGTCCCTGCACTGCGCCTTTCGGCATCAGGCTCTTCTTCGGATCGCCGGCACCGGCGGGCAGTGATGTCGTGCTGGCCGGAATGTTATAGAGCACCCAGTGCCACCACCCGCTGCCGGTCGGAGCGTCCGGATCGTGCACCAGCAATGCGAAGCTCTGTGTACCCGAGGGGGCACCGCTCCAGGCCAAGGCTGGCGATGTGTTGGCGCCCTTGCACCCGAACTCGTTGTAGATCTGGGCGTTGGCGAGAGTAGCGCCCTCGCTGAAATCCGTGCTGGTGAGGGTGAACTTGGCCATGGCGCCGGTCTCCTTGGCGGTGGAGGGTGCCGCCGCGAGCAATGCCGTTGCAGCGACAGCCGTTGCCAGCCGGCACTGCGCGCTCCACACGCTCGGCTTCACGGCCATCGCTCCCCCGATTCGAGCCGGCAAACAAAACCGGCGCGCCGCAGTGTGCAGCGCGCCGGCCTTGGAGTGCAAATCCGGATGTTTGTGTTGGTTAGGCCCAGGTCGGGCCCGTGCTAGCCACGCAGCCAGTGGCCGGGCTCCATGCGCCAACCGCTACCGGCCGAGTGCCAGCTGTGGGCCGCCCAGTGGTAGCCGGGTCGCGGCGCCTGCCAGTAACCGGGATGCCAGGCGTAGCGACCGCCCTCCCAGAACCATGCGCCACCCACCCAGAAATATCCGGGAGCGGGCGTGATGCCCACGACCTCGTAGCGCGCCGGAGGCGGCGCCTCGTAGGCGACGACGGCGTGATAGCCCGGGGCGGGCGCAACGACGCACCCCGACACCGCGGTCGCAAGCAGCACGCTGGCGACGAGCAGCCTGGCGGAGATAAGTTTCATCGAGCTGCCTCCTGTTGGTTCGCGCTCGAGTGCGGGAACATATGAGGCAAAGCAACGCGCGCCCATGTCTTAAGCATACACAGCGAGATCGGCTCATGAGCCCCACGACCGCAGAACTGCTAAATCAGTCCGCCGCGCTGGTTGACTACAATCTGTTCAGCAGCCATTCAGCGCTCGTCGATGCGCTCGCTCGCGAGGGTGCCGCCGCCGAGCACGGGGCGCTGCTGGCGCTCGGCGAGCGGCTGGGTACCGCGACGCTCTTCACCCTCGGCGATGTGGCCAACCGCAACCCACCGCAGCTGCGTGCCTACGACCGCTGCGGCGCGCGCCGCGACGAGATCGAATTTCACCCGGCGTGGCACGAGCTGATGAGCCGTCTGGTAGCGGAAGGCCTGCACACCGGACCCTGGGCGCGGCCACGCGCCGGCGCCCACGTCGCACGTGCCGCCGGCTACATGCTGTGGGCGGAAATCGAGAACGGCACGCAGTGCCCGGCCACCATGAGCTACGGTGCCGTACCGCCGCTCGCGCGCCATGGCACCGTGTTTGCGCCGTGGGTGCGACTGCTGCTGTCGCGCGCATATGATGCGGCGTTCGCGCCGGCGGCCGAGAAGCGCGGCGCGCTGATCGGCATGGGCATGACCGAGCGGCAGGGCGGGTCGGACGTGCGCACCAACACCACGCGCGCACTGCCGCTGAGCGCACGCGGACCCGGGTGCGAGTATCGACTGAGCGGGCACAAATGGTTCTTCTCCGCGCCGATGTGCGATGCGTTCCTGGTGCTGGCGCAGGCGCCGGGCGGACTGTCGTGCTTTCTCGTGCCGCGCTTCCGGCCGGACCACAGCGTCAACGCGCTGCATCTGCTGCGCCTCAAGGACAAGCTCGGCAACCGCTCCAACGCTTCCGCCGAGGTGGAGTTCGATGAAGCTTTCGGACTGCTGCTGGCGGAGGAGGGTCGCGGGATACCCACCATCCTCGAGATGGGCGTATATACAAGGCTCGACAACGCCATCGGCTCGGCCGGACTCATGCGCCAGTGCGTGTCGCAGGCCATCCATCACGCCCGCAGCCGTCGCGCCTTCGGCCGGCTGCTGAGCGAGCAGCCGCTGATGCGCAACGTGCTCGCCGATCTCGCGCTCGAGTGCGAGACGGCGGTGATGCTCACCATGCGCCTGGCGCGCGCTTTCGATGCGCAGCAGGAGGAGCAAGCCGCGCTGTTGCGGCGTGTGTTGACGCCGGTGGTGAAGTACTGGGTGTGCAAGCGCGCCCCGAGCGTATGCGCCGAGGCGATGGAGGTGCTCGGCGGCAACGGCTACGTCGAGGAGTTCCCGATCGCGCGGCGCTTTCGCGAGTCGCCGCTCAACTCGATCTGGGAGGGCTCCGGCAACATCATGTGTCTCGATGTGTTGCGCGCGCTCACGCGCGCGCCGCGCACCCTAGATGCGCTCGCGACGCTCCTCGAGGGCGGTGCCGGGCGGGACGCGCGCTTCGACCGCTACCGCGCCGCGCTGCTCGCCGAGCTTGGCGAGGTCAGCGAGGCGGACGGCGATGAGCTGCGTGCCCGCAGCCTGGCCCAGCGTCTGGCGCTCGCCGCTCAGGCGACGCTGCTGCTGCAACATGGGCCGGAAGCCTCCTGTGAAGCGTTCCTCGCGTCGCGGCTCACGAGCGGCGCCCCCGCGGCGTTCGGCACGTTACCGCTCGGTGTCGACTGCGAGGCGCTCATGGCGCGCGTGCTCGCGCTATGAGCGCGGCGCAGGTGGCGCGGCGCACGCAATTCGACCGCGATTACTATCAACGCTACTACTTCGACACGCGCACTGCGGTCGCGAGCCGCGCCGAGATGCGCGCACGCGCGCAGCTCATCGCAGCCTTCGCGGCGCACACGGGGTTACCGGTGCGCCGCATCCTGGAAGCCGGCTGCGGCACCGGCCTGTTGCGCGCCGAGCTGCTGCGGCTGCTGCCGGGCGCGCACTATGTCGCGCTCGAGAGTAGCGACTACCTCTGCCGGCGCTACGGCTGGATCACGGGTCGGATCGAGGAGTATCGCGCGCGCACTAAGTTCGATCTGGTCATCTGCTACGACGTGCTGCAGTACTTGACCCGGCCGGCGGCGCAGCGTGCGCTCGCCAACTTCGGCCGCCTGTGCCGCGGCGCGCTGTATTTCAGCGCCCTCACCCGCCGCGACTATCGGTACAACTGCGATCAGGCACGCACCGACAGGCACGTGCATCTTCGCAGCGCGCGCTGGTACCGCACGCGGCTGCGGCGGCAGTTCAGCGAGGCAGGCCTCGGCTTGTGGCTGCGGCGCGGGGCGCCGCTCACGCTCTGGGAGCTGGAGTCGAAGTGAGCGCGGCCAGTTCGCGCGCGCGGCGCCGGCGGAAAAGCGGATACAGCGGGAGTCCCAGCAGGATCAGCACCAGCGTGGCGAGCGATTCGCGCGGCGCGCTGCGCAGCGCGCTCACCACGATCCACGCCATGACTGCCGAAAACAGCAGCGGCACCAGTGGGTAGCCGGGCACGCGATACGGCCGTGGCTCGTGCGGCAGCTTGCGCCGCAGCACCGGGACGGCGAGCGCCACCGGAATCCAGAAGAGCGCGTAGGACATCACCGCCATGTTGGTGAGCTGATCGAAGGTGCCGGAGAGCGCGAGCAGCGCTCCCCACAGCCCGAGCAATACGAGCGCGGTGACCGGCACGCGGCTCCGCGGACCGAGCCGCCCGAAGCGCTCGAAGAACAGCCCATCGCGCGCCGCGGCGTACGGCACGCGCGCTGCACTCAGGATGACACCGTTCATCGAGCCGATGGTCGAGAGCAGAAAGATCAGCGCCGCGGCGGATGCGGCGTGGCTGCCGAGGAAAGTCTGCGCCGCGCGCGCCGCGACCGAGGGCGCCTCCGGGTAGGCGCTGGAGTTCGCGCTCGTCACCTGCCAGAAAGGCAGCGCGTACAGGTAGGCGGTGTTGATCATGAGGTAAAGCGCCAGCACGAGCAGTGTTCCGCCCACGATGGCACGCGGCAGGTTGCGCTGCGGCGCGCGCACCTCGCTCGCCGCCATCGGCAGGAACTGCCAGCCGCTGTAAGCCCACAGCGCAGAGAACAGTGCCGCACCGAAGCCGGTGAGGCCACCGTTGCCGATTCCTGGAAGTGCGACGAGATTGGCGGCGGCACCCGTGCGGCTGAAGAGAAACACCCCGAGCGCGAGGCCGAGGATGGCGAGCACCTTCGCCACGGTGAGCAACGCCTGCACGCGTCCGCCGAGCATGACCCCGGCGCAGTTGATACCGGCGAACACCGCGATGACCCCGATGGCGAGCAATTGGCGCGCACCGAAACTGAAGCGGTAGTCGCCACCGAAGAGGTGCACGCTGCGCACCACCCACTCCGGACCGAGGGGATGAATATCGGAGACGAAGATGGCCACCGCCGCACCGTAGGCAGCGACGGCGGCGCCGCCGAGCACGAAGGCATTGCAGGCGAACAGGAACCCGGGGATCTCGCCATAGGCGCGGCTCAGGTAGACATATTCTCCGCCCGCGTGCGGCAGCAGTGCGCCGAGCTCGGCAAAGCACAGCGCGCCGAGCATCGCCACCAGGCCCGCCGCGACCCATGCCGCCAACACCAGCGCCGGGGTTCCAACCGCCTGGGCTACGGTGGCGGACTTGAGAAAGATGCCCGTGCCGATGATGATCCCCACCACCAGTGAAGTGGCGTGGGTGAGCGTCAAGTCGCGGCGCGGCTGCAGATCCGGAGTGCTCATGCGCGCTATCGTACAATCGCCCGCGCTGTGCACGGAGGTCAACATCATGAGCGGCCACGACTACCATGCCGACATCCGCTGGGAGCGCGCCGGCGCGGTGTTCACCGACAACCGCTACAGCCGCGGGCACTCGTGGCACTTCGACGGCGGCGTCGTGGTGCCGGCTTCCTCCTCACCCTACACCGTGCGTGTGCCGTTGTCGGTGGAAGCGGCGGTCGACCCCGAGGAGGCGTTGGTCGCGGCGCTCGCCAGCTGCCACATGCTGTGGTTCCTGTCGCTCGCGGCCGCCGCCCGCTGGTGCGTCGATGACTATGGCGACGATGCGGTCGGCTCGATGGGGCGCAATGCCGCCGGCAAGATAGCCATGCTGAGCGTGACCCTGCGCCCGCGCGCGCGTTTTTCCGGCCAACAGGTGCCTTCGCGAGCGGAGATCCTGCAGCTGCACGAGCGCGCCCACCAGGAGTGCTTCATTGCCAACTCGGTGACCACGAAAGTACAAATCGAGCCCGTGTTCGATGCCTGAGCGGCTCGCGAGCTTCCGCGGCGAGGTGCATTGCGAGTGCGCCGACCGGGTGCCCGGGCTTACCCTCGAGGGAAACACCCGGGAGGCGCCCGAGGAACCCACCGCGCTCGCCTTCAGCGCCGGCGCGCCCACGGACCTTCCCGCAACGCTCGAGGACGCCTCGGTCGAGCACCTCGGCGGTACGCAGTACCGCATCAGCGCCGGTAGCCGCAGCTGGCTGATCAGCGCCTCCGCCGTGCACCTGCACCGCCAGATTGCGGCGCAGTTTTATCGGGCGATCCCCCCACGGCGAACACCCTGGGCAAAGCGCGTGTTCTGGTGGGCAGTGCTGGCACTGGCCGCGAGCCGCGCAGGACTCACGCTGCTCAAGATGGTGCGGCGCTGACCGGAGCGGTGTGCGTTCGTGCGCCGCGGCCCGCTCAGGAGCTACCCGAACGCAGCTCGAGGATCGGCGTGTCGGGTAGCGGGAGCCGCTGGGCGCCGAGCAGCGATGCATAGGCTGCGAGCTGGCCGTGGAACGCACGGCTCCAGGTGAAGTGCCGCAGCACGCGCGCGCGCGCGGCTGCACCGACCGCCTCGATATCACGCTCGTAGAGCGCGGCGATGGCTTCTGCCATGCCGGCGCAGCTGTGCGGCTCGGCGAGCACACCCACGGTCTCGTCGACGAATTCCGGGAAGGCGCCGGCGCGTGCCGCGACTACGGGCCGGCCGCACGCCATGGCCTCGAGGATCACCAGGCCAAAGGTCTCCTTGGTGCCCGCGTGCACCAGCGCATCGGCAGACGCGATCCACCGGGCGAGCTCATGGCTGTCACGCCGGTACGGCAGCATGGTGACATTGGCCGCCGGGCGCGCGCGGCGTGCACCGCCGATGAGCAGCAGGTGGTAGGGCGTCCCGAGCCGCGCGAAGGCCTGCAGCAGCACCGGTAGGTTCTTCTCTTCGGCGAAGCGACCGGCATACACCAGGACACGTGCGTGCGCCGGCAGACCCAGGCACTCGCGCAGCGTGTCGCTGCGCCGCGCGGGGTTGAACACCTCCGCATCGACCCCGAGCGGCTGGTGCACGACCTGCGTGACCCCGAGGCTGTGCAGGTACTCGCACATCAGCCGGCTCGGCGCGAACACCAGGTCGCAGCGGCCGTAGAGCAGCCGCACGTAGCGGCGCAATACCGGCTCGGTGAACCACCCGCACGAGCGTCGGCCGGCGAGCTGCGGCAGATTCGAGTGATAGAAGCCGGCGAGCGGAATGCCGCGGCGGCGCGCCACCAGCCAGCCGGCCCAGGCGGGGTGGAATACGTCTCCCGCCTCGATGAGAGTCGGCTCGAGCGCACCGAGCAGGCGCGTCCAGCGACGCGGATTGAGCGGCAGGCGATAGTTGAAGGTTCCCGGCACCGGATAGCCCGACAGCGTGCATAGCCCGCCGCGCTCGAAGTGCGTGTCGCGGCCCGGCACGACGATGGTGTGTTCCCAGGTGGTGTGCTCCGCAAGCCAGGCGTGCTTCGCCGAGAGGTAGCGTTTCACGCCGCCGGAGGTGGGAGAATAAAACAGGGTTGCGTCGACCAGATGCACGCTTCTTGTTTCGCCAGCACGCCCAAAGGGCGCATTGCACCTTTCCGCTAATGGAGTGTCAAGCGTGGGCGAGGACCGCTCGGCCCGTGTCAGCGTGATGTTGGGAAGGACGTGAGCGTAAGATGACTCGGCGCATGCAAGCTGCACAAAGGCCCGACATATGAGCGAGACCGTGACTCCCGCGCGGCGCGGCCGCGACAGCCGCCGCGCGCGCGCCCAGTCGCGGGCCGTCAAATACCCTTACATCCGCCGCCGCCTGCAGCCGGTGGAGCTGTTGAGCCTTGAGGCGGTCGAGATCATCGAGGCCAACGCCGAGACCATACTCGAGGAGGTGGGCATCGAGTTTCGCCGCGACCCCGAGTCGTTGCGCCTATGGCGCGAGGCGGGTGCGGACGTGCAGGCCGAGCGCGTGCACATACCGCGCGGGCTGGCGCGCAAGCTGCTCGCCAGCGCACCCGAGGAATTCACGCTGTTCGCGCGCAACCCCGAGCGCAACGTGCGCTTCGGGGGGGATGCCACGGTGTTCTCCCCGGTCGGCGGTCCGCCGTTCGTGAGCGACATCGAGCGCGGGCGGCGCTACGGCACACTCGAGGATCTGATCAACTTCATCAAGCTGACTCACATGGCGCCGGCCATTCACTTCTCCGGTGGCTGCATGTGCGAGCCGATGGAGATCCCTCCCAACAAGCGCCATCTCGATATCCAGTATGCATTTTTCCGCTACTCCGATCAGGGCTGCGAGGCCACGCCGGAAACCGGCGGTCATGCCGCCGATGCGGTAGCACTCGCGCAGACACTGTTCGGCGCGGACTATCTCGAGACTCATCCGGTCGTGCTGGGCAACATCAACTCGAATTCGCCACTGGTGTACGACGGGCGGATGCTGCGGGCGCTGCGGGTGTTTGCCGGCCACAACCAGGGCACGATCGTGGTGCCGGCGGTGCTCGCGGGCGCCATGGGGCCGGTCACCCCCGCCGGCTGCCTCGCCGAGATTCTCGCCGAGACCCTCGCCGGGATGGCGCTCACGCAGCTGGTGCGTCCCGGTGCTCCGGTCATCCTCGGATCCTTCGTCGGCGCGATATCGATGCGCACCGGGGCGCCGACCTTCGGTACTCCCGAGGCGACGCAGATGATCTTCGCGACCGCGCAGCTTGCGCGGAGGTTGCGGGTGCCCTGTCGCAGCGGTGGCTCGCTGTGCGCCTCGAAGGTCGCGGATGCGCAGGCCGCCTACGAGAGCGCGCACACGCTGCTACCGACGCTGCTCGCCGGCGTGAACCTGGTGACCCACGCGGCCGGCTGGCTGGAAGGGGGCCTGGTCGCGAGCTACGAGAAGTTCGTGATGGACGCGGACCAGTGCGCGATGATGCAGATGCTCGCGCAGGGGATGGATCTCAGCGAGCGCGGCCAGGCGCTCGATGCGATCCGCGAGGTCGGGCCGGGCAGCCACTTCCTCGGCTGCGCACATACGCTCGCGAACTTCGAGAGCGCCTTCTACCAGTCGACCATTGCCGACTACTCCTCCTACGAGCAGTGGACGCTCGAGGGCAAACTGACCGCCGAGCAGCGTGCCAACAGGGTGTGGAAGAAAATGCTGGCCGACTACCAGGACCCCGGAATCGATGCGGCGCAGGATGAGGCGCTGCTCGATTTCATCGCACGCCGCAAGTCGGTGCTGTCGGACACCATCGACGACGAGTGATCGGACCGTACAGCCGGGCAGCTAGCGCGCGGCGGCAGGTGCGGTGCGCAGCTGCCGCAACAGCGCGCGGTGCACGGCGAGATAGCCAGGCGAGGTGACGCGCCATTGCGCTGCCAGTAGTGCGTTGACCCGCGGCAAGGCATGAAAGGGCACCGATGGGAAGCTATGGTGCTCGGCGTGGTAGGGCATGCGCCAGGTGAGCAGCCGCACCGCGGCGTTGCTGTATGTGGTGCGCGTGTTGGCGCGCATGTCCTCATCGAGAGCGCAGCCGGTGTGCTCGGCGAGGAGGAAGAGTCTCAGGAACGGCTGCCCGAGAAGCGCAGGCACGATCCAATAGAGGAGCGCAGCCGCGCTGTGCAGATATATCGAGAGGGCGGCGATGGCGAGGTAGCAGCCCCAGAGCGTGCGGGCTTCCCGCACCACCGCCGGCGCGCCCGCCGCGGGTACGAAAGGCTCGCTCACCTGGCCGCGGAGGGCATGTCGCAAGCTCGTCTGCAGCCGCTCGCGCCAGTAGGGCAGGCCGCAGACCCGCCAGCAGTAGCCAGCGGTACTCGATGGCGGCGCCAGCGCGAGCTCCGGATCGCGCGTTGGATTCTGCGTGTAGCGGTGATGAGCGAAATGGAACAGTCGGAAGTATCCAGGCGGTAGCACGAGCAGTGCACCGCACAACCACGCGACGACATCGTTCAGCGGTCGGCTGAGGAAGGCGGTGCGGTGGATACACTCGTGCAGTGCGCAGAACAGGAAACAGAGCACGATGCCATGCAGGAGCAGCGCCGCCGCGAGCCAGGCGTGCCCGCGACTCGCCCACACGAGCAAGCCCGTGGCGGTCAGCAAGGCGAGGTGCAAGCCGAGTTGTAGAGCACCGCGCGCGTCCGAGCGCTGCGACAGCCGTCGTATCGTGTCGCGCGGGAGCAGCGCGCTCGGCAGTGCGTCGATATCCATCACGCGCCTCCGCCGCCAATTCTACGCCTGGATCGGGCCGGCTTGATCACCCTGGCCGCTGCCGCGCGGGCGGCTGTGGCACACTGTCAGCGCTTCTCCACGGCCACGACACCCGAGGTGCTGTGCCATGAGCCAACTCCTTCGCCGCCTCGTCGTGCTGCAGCCGGGTGAGGCGCCGGCACTGCTCGCGTCCTTCGCGACGCTGCTGTGCACCTTCTCGAGCTACACCATTCTGCGGCCGGTGCGCGATGCGTTGGGTATTACCTCGGGACTGGAGAAGATCCCGTACCTGTTCTGGGCTGTGTTCGTGGTGATGCTGCTGTTGCAGCCGGTGTACGGCTGGCTCACCTCACGTTACCCGCGCACGGTATTCCTCCCCTGGGTGTATGGTTTTTTTGCATTCAACCTGGTGGGTTTTTACCTATGGTTCCGGCTGCAGTCCGACCACACTTGGATCGCGCGTACCTACTTCGTATGGGTGAGCGTCTTCAACCTGTTCGTGGTGGCGGCATTCTGGAGCCTGATGGCAGATGTCTTTACGCGCGAGCAGGCGGGGCGCGTATTCGGTTTCATCTGGGCGGGCGCGAGCACGGGAGGGCTGATCGGCCCGCTGCTTGCCCATGAGCTCGCGGTGCCGCTCGGCGCCATCAATCTGTTGCCGATCTCCGCGGGACTGCTGCTGCTCGCGCTGGTGTTCATGGCGAAGGTCATCGGCTGGCAGCGCACGCACGGGGTCACGGCTGCGGCTGCGAGCGCGGCCGGCGCACCGGCGGCGCGCACCGAGAGCGCGCTCGGCGGGGGTACCTTTGCCGCATTCACGCAGCTGGTGCGCTCGCCTTACCTACTCGGCATAGCCGTGTTCGTACTGCTGATGACCTGGGTTTCGACGTTCCTGTACCTCGAGCAGCAGGCCTTCGTCGCAAAGGCGTTCACCGGCGCCGATCAGCGCACACGCTTCTTCGCCGGTATCGATTTTTGGGTGCAGGCGGCGTCGCTGGCGATGCAACTGCTGCTTTTCGGCCGCCTGTTCAAGTGGGTGGGGCTCAGGGCGATGCTGGCTGCAGTGCCGCTCATCATGACCGCCGGCTACGCGATCTTTGCGCTGGCGCCGCGCTTCATGGTGCTCGTGGTGGTGTATGCCGTGCGCCGCGTCGGTGACTACGCGCTGACGCGGCCTTGCCGGGACGCACTCTTCACGGTGGTGAGTCGCGAGGAGAAGTACAAGGCCAAGAGCCTGATCGATACCTTTGTGTATCGTGGCGGCGATGCGACCAGCGGCTCGTTTTATCAGGCGCTCACCAGCTCGCTCGGCGCCGGACCGTCGGCGGTCGGTTGGGTGGGAGCGGCGATCTCGGCGCTGTGGACGCTGCTCGCTCTCGGGCTCGGGCGAGCGCAGGAAGAGCGCGGACGTACGGAGCCTGCCACGCAGGCAGTACAGCCGGCCGCAGCCGCACGCTAAGACCAGCCTGCGAAATTGCGCTTACCCCGCCTGATAAGCGTACCTCGATTGGCAAGACGCGCAATTTCGCGGGGACCCGGGGTCATGCTGCCGTCAAGCAGCGCTCGGCTGCGCCTCGCCGACGGTCTCGGATAGATCGGGCGCGGCACTACCGCGCAGCGCAGTGGTAGCCGCAATGATCTCCGCCGCCCTCGCAAAGCGCTCGCCGCGGGCCTTGGCCATCAGCCGCGTAAGGAACGGCTCGAAGCGCGACAGATCCGCCGGCAGCGCGGGCAGCGGCGCGCTCACGTGCTGCTGCAGTACCTCCATGGCCGTGCCGCCGATGTAAGGCTTCTGTCCGGTGAGCAGCTCGTAGCAGATGACGCCGAGGCTGTAGAAATCCGAGCGGGCATCGAGGGATTCGCCTTGCGCCTGCTCCGGGCTCATGTAGTAGGGTGAGCCGAGCAGCACGCCCGTGCGCGTGCTGATGGTGTTGCCATCCAGCGAGCGCGCCAGTCCAAAGTCGATCAGTGCCACCGAATCGTTGTCGCGCAGCATGACGTTCGGCGGCTTCAGGTCGCGATGCACCAGCCCCGCCTCGTGCACCACCTGCAGCGCCGCGGCGATCTGTGTAACGTAGTGCAGCGCGTCCTGCTCGCTCACGCCACGCTGGATGCGCGCCTTGAGATCGCCGCGCGGCAGGTATTCCATCGCCAGATACTCGAAGCCACCGTGCACGCCATAGTCGTAGATCTCCACCACGAGCGGGCTGCGCACCGCCATGATGGCCGTGTATTCGCGCTCGAGAAACTGCCGTCCGGCGGCTTCATCGCGCAGCGTCTTGCTGACCTTGAGCGCGACATTGTGACCGCGATGGGTGCTGCTGGCGAGATACACCACCGCCTTCTCGGATTCGCCGATCTTCAAACGCAGCGTGTAGCCCGGAATGAATTCGGAATTGGTCGTGAGGAGTGCCGCGATGCCGCTCGGCTGCAGCGCGGCGCCGTTAGCGGCATCGGCTGGCGCACCCGGCGCGGTGCGCTCGGCGGCATTGGCGCCGTTGAGCTCCGCATCGCGCGAGAGATTGGCGAGGCTCGCGAGGCGACGCGCCACGCGCCGCTCGACACGACGCAGCGCGACCCGCACCGCGGTGCTCAGCCGCTCGGGGGTGAGCAGGCGCTTGGGCAGATAGTCCACCGCGCCAAGCTGCAGGGCGCGCACCGCGGTGAGCTCGTTCCCGTCCTCGGCGAGTGCGATCACGGCCGGTGTCGCGGGCTGCTCGCGCAGCCGACGCAGCAAGCTCAGCCCATGCGCGCCGGGATCTTCGGGACTCGCGCCGAAGGAGGCCGCGAGCATCAGCAGGTCGCAGTCGCGTCCGGAGAAGTTGGTGCACCAGCGTTGGAACTCCTCGAGGTTCAGCATGCTGACGCTTGCCTGCGGGCACAGGACATCCAGATGGTGGCGCAGCCACTCGCCGTAGCGGTGGTCATCGTCCACCACCAGCACCCGCGCACGCGGCGGTGAACGGCGCGTGCTCATCGCTGCACCGCGAAGCGCAGCCGCACGCGTGCGTGTTGTATCACCGGGTGACCGCTCTGAGTCGCCGGCTGGTAGCGCCAGTGGCGCACGGCATCGAGCGCTGCCTGCTCGAAGATGCCGGCCGGCTGGGCGCCGACCACCGCGACATCGCTCACCGCGCCATCGGTGCCGATGACGAACTGCAGGTCCACCCACCCATCGATGCCGCGCGCACGGGCCAGCTCCGGAAACTGCGGCGCGACGTAGCGGGTGCGCGTGAGAGCTGCGGCATTGATGTAGCTCTCCCCCTGCTGCGCATCCTTCTGCGCCGCGCTCAACGCCGCCTCGACAGGAGCGAGCGCGCTCGCATCAGCGGAGGCAGCGCGCGCCTCGGTGAGCCAGCGTTGGGTCGCCGGGAAATCCTGCTCGCGTAGCGCGCCGCGCGCTTCATCGAGCAGCCGCGCACCGTAGGCGCTGCGCGCACGTTGTGTGAGCGGATCCTCCGGACCCTGCTGTGCGAGCTGCGCCAGGTAGAAGTGCGCGCTATCGGTGGCGGGCTCGAGCAGCGCGCCGTGCTCGAGTCGCGCGTTGAAGAGCGCCGCGAGCTGCGCGAGCTCCTCGCTATGGATGCTGCTGCGCAGCTGTTGCGACTCGGCGCGCAGCGCACTCACCTGCGCGCCGTCGGCACCCGCATCAGCGGTGGCGGCGATCCAGATGTCCGCCTGCTCCGCATTCTTCGCGTTGAGCGCCTGACGCGCCTCGCTCTGCAGGCGGTCGATGAGGTCCTGCGTGGCCTGCTGTACGGTCGGGTCGTTCGGTGCCAATGCCCGGGCGGACTCGATGTAGAAGCGCGCGTTGTCCTCCACCGGGGCGATGAGCGCGCCGCGCGCGAGCGCATCGCGCCCGCGGCTGAGATAGCCGGCGATGCGCACGTCGAGCTGCTTCTGTGCGAGCTGCTGCCGCGCCTCCTCGACCATGGTCGAGCGATGCTCGCTGCGCGCCGCATCCTCGAGCGTGGCGAGCGCCCCGGCAACATCGCCCCCCGCCGCGGCTCGCTGGGCCTTGCTGAGCACCGCGCGCTCGCGTTGCGCACCGATCTGCGCCGCGACAAAGGCAACCCGGGCGTGATTAGGGTCGATGGCGCGCGCCTGGTCGGTGAGCTGCTGTGCGGCATCGAGGTGCTGCTGCTGCAGCTCGCTTTCCGCGGAGGCGAGCAGCCGGTCGATCACCTGGGCAAGTCCGTTGGCGGCGCGCGGATCACGGGCGTTGCGCTTGAGGGCTTCGCGGTACAGCGCCGCGGCGCTTTCGTCCGGCGGAGCGACCAGCGCGCCCGCGGCAAGAGCCGCATCGGCGCGCGCAAGCAGGCTCTCGAGGGCCGGGTCATCGTTCGATGTGCCCGGGTGTGCCGCAGTCGCGCCCTGCGGCGCCTCCTGCGGTGCATACAACGCGCGCCACAGCAGTGGCGTTGCCAGTGCCAGGGCCGCGACCAGGACGAGCCAGCGGCTGGCCCGCCCGCGCCGCGGCGTCGTCGCCGATAGTCTCGACTCCGGCAGCACCGCGCCCTGCGCGTGGCGTCGCCATGCGGCCTCGACGAACAGGCGCACCCGCTGCTCGGACAGCGGCCTGTGCAGGAAGCGATGCACCGAGCCATCGGTGATCTGTGTCGCCAGCAGGCCCTGGTCATCGGAGCCTCCAGCGGCGATCAGCACGAGCTCGGGGAACTGTGCGTGCAAGCGATCGACGAGCTGGTCTATGGGCGTGGCCACTGCCGCGCAGTCGATGACCGCGACGCCGCCCTGGTGGGTCATGAGCGTGCTGGAAAGGTCGACCTCGGAGCCGACCGGCAGTACCTCATGCGAAGAGCCAGAGACCGTCTTCAGGATGCCGACGAGCTGGCTATCGCGCGTAAGCGCCATGAGTGGCTGCGGCGTGAGACCAAGACGCAGCTCCGCGACCCCGAGGGGCGTCGCCGCCCGGAGATCTCGCGCTGGGGTCTTGGGGGCCACGACTGTCACAATCCGCAAAAACCGCCCGTGGGGCCGCCATGCCCGGCCGCGGGTTTAAGATGACGCAAGAGCAGGGATGTGTCGCTAATGGGGCGGGATTTCTGTGAAGCTGGTCATCTTGTGAGGCGGTTGCCAGCGTCCGTCCGCACCGGGGCGCTTCAGAGGGGGTGCTAGTCCCTGGGCAGCAGGAACCTGGTGCCGTTGTAAGTCATCACCGCGCCCTCGGGTGTAATGCTGTCGAGACGCACTCCCTCGGGAAGCGTGTCACCTTCGCGCAGCTTGTGCATGTTGACCATCACGAAGCGCTCTTCCGGACGCGCAGCAAACACATGCAGGTCGAGCCGCAACTGCGGCAGCGCAGTTCCCGGCGTGCTGGTCAGCTCCTGATAGAGCGGCAACCCGGAGGCTGTGCCTCTGCGCACGTGACTGCCGAGTGCCGGGGCAACCGGGTCCTCCGCCGGTGCGTAGTCCTCCGCGCTTCCGGGCTCGCCGCTCGGCGTCGCGGATGGTGCCGATGGCGCGGCGGCCGCCGCAGCAGCTGGCGCCGATGGCGCACCCGTCGAAGCCGGTGGGGCAGTGGCGCTGGAGCCCACCGAGCTCACTGCGACCATGGGCACGGGCGGTGCGGAGCCCGCAGCCATCGGTGCGGAAGTGGCCGGGGCGGACGCCGGCGGTGCGGTGGAGGCTGCGACCGGCGAGTGGGTGGCGGTCGTCGGTGGCGTGGTGAGGTGTCCCTGATGCCGCAGCAGCATCCAGAGCACGACTCCCAGATTCAACACCAGCAGCAACGCGATGGCGATCGCCCATGTAGGCAGGCGTGTGCGCGGCGGCGCAACGCGCACCTCGAACAGCGCCGGGCCGCCCTGCCGCTGGCGATCGCTCTCGGATTTCTTCAGCGCATCGAGGATAAACGACATCGATCACCCGCCATGATGAGTATCCGCTGCCGACAGCAACGGCGCGTCGGAGCCTGCGATGGCGCCGGCGAGCGCAATCTGCGTCTGCACGCCGGCGATGCCGTCCACCGCGAGCTGATGCAGTCGCTGGAACTCACGCACCTCGCCGGCGAGCTCGGCATCGAACACATCGCTGACCGGTGCATCGCTCTGCGCACCACGCACTCGCTGCAGACTCTCGCGCAGCCAGCGCACCTGGGCGCCGCGCATTCCGCTCGACAGCGCCTTCACCGGCGAGCTCGCCGGGCGCCACAGCATGACGAAGTCGCCGAGCCAGTAGCGCGACAACTCGCCGAGGCTGACCGCCTGACCTCCGCCCACATCGAGGTGCGCCTGCTCGTCATCGAGCGCGGTCAGCACGACCTGATGAGTGGCGCCTTTGCCATCGTGCAACAGCAGGATGGCCGGATGATTGTAGAGCCGCAGCTGGCCGAAGGAGCCACGCTCGGCGATGCAAGCGAGACCGAGGCTCGCGGCCTGGGTGCACGGGTCGGTGGTGCTCGGCTGGTACTTCGCGCCCCAGCGGCCAAAGAGCTTGGCGAACGCGCTATCGGTGTCCGTCTCCGTGAGGTGCTGTCCCAGCAGTTGCGCGAGCGGCGCTGCCTTAGGCTCGCTGCGCGGCGCGCTCGCGAGCGCCACCGGCAGCGCAGAGGCGCCATCGTCGCGCGGCACGGCGGCGACGCTGGCGGATGCCGGCGCGCGAGCGTGCCAGGGCTGCGCCTTCCAAACGGCGAAGGTGATTCCGCTCAGCACCAGCGCAATGGCCGCCGTGATCGCCCACGGCAGCCAGTCGGGCGTGAAGCGGCGGCCGAATACCTCGGTGGCGGCGCTGCGTACCAGCGGGGCAGTGACGCGATGGCGGTCGAGGGAGTAGGCGCCGAGCAGTGCGCGATCGCAGATGACGTTGATCACGCGCGGCACGCCCTGCGAGAGGCTGAATACCGCGTTCAGCGCATGCGGCGCGAATATGTCGGTAGTGGCGCCGGCCACGCGCAACCGATGGCGCACGTAGGCGGCAGTCTCATCGTGCGAGAGCGGATTGAGGTGGTAGCGACCGGTGATGCGTTGCGCGAGCTGGCGCAGCTCCATGCGCGAGAGCAGCTCGCGCAGCTCCGGCTGGCCGATGAGGATGATCTGCAGGAGCTTCTGGGTGTTGGTCTCGAGGTTGGTCAGCAGACGCACCTGCTCCAGCACCTCGGGCGAGAGGTTCTGCGCCTCATCCACCACCAGCACCACGCGGTGACCGGCGGCGTGCGCGCGCAGCAGGTACTCGCTGAGGATGTCCACGAGGTCCTTGAGACTGCCGAGCGCCGAGTCGGGGACGCCGATGCCGAGCTCCTCGCAGATGGTGAGCAGGAACTCCGGCGCCGTCATCTTCGGATTCAGAATCAGCGCGATTTCGGCGTTCTTCGGCGTCTGCGCGAGCAGGGAGCGCACGATCGTGGTCTTACCGGTACCGACCTCGCCGGTGAGCTGCACGAAGCCGCCAGCCTCGTTGATGCCGTAGAGCAGATGCGCGAGCGCCTCCGCATGCCGCTCGCTCAGGTAGAGGTAGCGCGGATCGGGAGTGATCGCGAACGGCTTTTCGTTGAGCCCGAAGAACGAGAGGTACATGAAAAGATGCTACTCGATCGTGTTGCCGCGCCGTAGCGCCCGGCTGCCGAAGCGCGCCCGCGCCTCATCGAGGGCTGCATCGAGCCGCCCCGCCCGCCGCGTCTCCTCGAACAGCCCCAGCTGCGAGGCGGGGGTCAGCTCAGTGAGGACCACCCCCAGCAGGCGAAGTTTCGCACCGCGGTTGCCGGCGAGCCAGCGCGCGAGCAGCTCCGCCGCTACGCCGGCGACCGCACGCGCCTCGCAGGTGGGTGGCGCGACCGCCCGCTGTCGCGTGAAGGTGACAAAGTCCTCCCGCCGGATCTTCACACCGATGCAGCCGGCCATGAGGCCGCGCTCGCGCAGACGGCTCGCCGCCAGATCCGCCAGGCGCGCCAGCTGGCGCTGCAGGGTGCGGGGATCGCCGATATCGCGCTCGAAGGTGTCCTCGGCGGACAGCGACTTTTCCTCGACCTCGGGCAGCACCGGCCGCTCGTCCACCCCCGAGGCACGCTCGCGCACCAGGGCGGTGTAGCGACCGAACAGCGGCCACAGCACCGCATCCGGCGCACTGCGCAGCTCGCCGAGCGTACGGATACCGGCCGCTTCCACCTTGGCTCCGGTCTTGCGCCCCAGACCCGGCAGACGCCGTACCGGCAGCGGATCGAGCACGGCGTGCACGCGGGCCGGCTCGACCACGGTGAGACCGTCGGGCTTCATGAGGTCGGAGGCGATCTTCGCCACGAGCTTGTTGGGCGCCACTCCGACGGAGGCGGTGAGTCCGGTCACCGCGGCGATGCGGCGCTTGATGTGACGCGCGATCCCGGGGCCGCCTCCCGGGAGATGCTGGCTCGCGGTGACATCGAGAAAGGCCTCATCGAGCGAGAGTCCCTCGACCAACGGTGTCACCTCGTGGAACACGCCGAACACCGCGCGCGACACCTCCTGGTAGCGACGCATGCGCGGCCGCACGCAGACTGCATGCGGACACAGCCGCAGCGCCGTGCGCATGGGCATCGCCGAGTGCACACCGAAGCGGCGCACCTCGTAGCTCGCCGCGGCCACGACTCCACGCGCGCCCTCCCACCCGACAATGAGAGGCTGCCCGGCGAGGCGCGGGTCGTCGTGCTGCTCGACGGATGCATAGAACGCATCCATGTCGACGTGCAGGACGGCGCGTGTCATGAGGGCGGTGTCCGTGCGCGGGCTCGCCGCGGCTCAAGGCTCGACCGTGATGGTGATCTTCTTCGACATCACCGGCGGCGAGTGGGGTACGTGATTCAGATCCGCGAACAGCAGTTGCAGTGTGTGCTTGCCCGGCGCAAGGGTGAGCGTCGTTTCCGTCTGGCCCTTGCCGAAGTGCACGATCTTGTCGGTCGCGGGCAGCGGAGCCGAGGTGTCCGCCGGCGGCTCGGTGTCGATCAAAAGGTGATGGTGGCCGGTGTTGTCGTATTTCACGCCGGCGGGCGCGACGCCCATTCCCTTCAGGCCGAACTGCACACGTACCGGGTTGTGGACGCTGGCGCCATCATGCGGACTGATGATGTAGACCTCGGCACCGGGGGGCGCGGGAGTGCGCTCCTGGGCGAGCGCCAGCGCACCGGCAGCGAACGCGGTGCCGAGAATGAGAGCCACGAGGAAACTACGCATCGACCTTCTCCTTCACAGTGTGAATGCGCTGTACACGCTGACCAGCGCGAGCATGAGCGAGCCGCTCACCAGGTAGAAGAACGACAGCAGCGCGAGCTTGCCGAGCGTCAGGCTGCGCTTCTGCCGGTAAACCACCCGCATGGAGCGATACGCGTACCAGGCGATGTAGAGCGTCGCCGCCGCCGAGATCCAGCCCCCGAGCGGCGCCAACAGCGCCGACGCCACGCCTGCGAGCATCAGCAGCAGGAACACGAACGCGTGGGTGTGCACGAACAGCAGCAGGTGCTCGACGTAGAAGTGCCGCGGCCGCCAGTACATCAGCATCATCATTCCCGCGAGTATCGGCAGGAACAGGAACATCGCGCGCGGCAGGTTGTGCATGAAGGCCTCCTGCAGCGAACGGAAATTGTCCGCGAGCATGCGCGCGCAGGCGCGCCGCGCTGCCGGCTGGATGCGCTGCTGCCACGGCCCGTCGTAATTCACGTGGCTCGCACAGACGCGCTCGGCGCGTTGCTCGTCCGACTCGCCCGGGATCGGCTTGCCGAGGAGCGCCTCATCCTCGAGAGGGGTGACGGTGCCGGCGGGCGCGCCATGCTCGGGCGCTTTAATCTCGATGACCCGCACCGGCTGCGTGGCGGAGGCCCACAGGAAAAATATCACCGAGATCACCAGATACAGTCGCAGCGGGGGCAGGTAGCGGGCACGGCGGCCGTTGAGAAACTCGCGTGTCAGGTACCCGGGGCGGAACAGCAGTGCGCCGAGTGTGCGCCACAGCCGTGAATCCGCGTGCGTCAGGTCCTCGGTGGCCAGCTTGGTGAAGTGCCACAGCGAATGCACCGCCGGCTCGAGGCGCTGGCCACAGGCGCCGCAGTAGCGCCCGTAGACGCCGGCGCCGCAGTTGTCGCAGCGCGCGCTTGCCGTTGCACTCGCGCCCGCGGCGGCTCCCGCGTTCGACACGGGCCCAGCCGCGGCGACGGTGCTCATGCAACGTGGACGCTGGACCTCGCAGCCGGCTGCTTCTCGGCGGCGAGCTCCTGCGACTCGAAGTCATCGACGTTGATGAGGTCCATGACCTTGCGATCGTATTCGCGCAGCGCCGCGGCTTCGGTCTCCGAGATGATGCCCGCGCCGAGCGCCTGCTGGATGCGGCCGGGGAAATCGAGCGCGGTGACGCGCCCGGTGTTGACACCATCCACGCGCATGCGTTTCTCCAGCGGCTCGAGCTGCAGCGCGAGCAGCAGGGCTTCCTGCAGCAGCCCGAGCGGATTGCGCGGCTCGAGCGTGCGGTACACCAACTGCCCCAGCCGCTCGCGCGCCTGCGTCGGCGCAGTGACGAGCGCCGCTACCTGCCGCTCGAGACGGTCGTGCGCTGCGGAGTACACGCGCCCGCGCGGGAAGATGAGCGCACGCATCAGCCCGGCGAGCAGCGGATTGGGGAAATTACGCAGGAATCCATGCAGCTGCTCCTGCGCGTCGTAGAGCAGAGTGCGGCACGCCCACTCGACGATGGGCAGGTCCTCGAGCTGCCGTCCTTCGTTCTCGTGGTGCTTGAGCACCATCGAGGCGAGATACAGGCAGGAGAGCACGTCACCGAGCCGCGCCGAGAGCCGCTCCTTCTTCTTCAGGTAACCGCCGAGCGCGAGCATGGCCACATCCACCGCGAACGCGAAGGAGGCGGAAAAACGCACCACATGCTGGTAGTAGCGTGCGGTGGCGCCCTGCACCGGCGCGCGCGTGAAGCGTGCGTGCGTGAGCGCCATGATGAAGGAGCGCACGGCGTTCGAGAGCGTGAAGCCGATGTGGCCGAAGAGCGCTCGGTCGAACTCGTCCACTCCGGCGCCCCGGTCGGGATTGCGCGCGGCATTCATCTCGCGCAGCACGAAGGGATGGCAGCGCAGCGCTCCCTGGCCGAAGATGATGAGGTTGCGGGTGAGCAGGTTGGCGCCCTCGACGGTGATCGCCACCGGCACGATCTGGTAGCCGCGGCCGAGGTAGTTTCTCGGGCCGAGCATGATGCCCTTGCCGCCGTGCACGTCCATGGCATCGTTGGCCACCCGCCGGCCCATCTCGGTGACGTGGTACTTGAGCATCGCCGAGGGCACCGCGGGCTTCTCGCCGGCGTCGATCGCGCCGGCGGTGACCGAGCGCGCGGCATCCATGGTGTAGGTGAGCCCGACCATGCGCGCAATCACCGACTCGACGCCCTCGAAGCGCGCGATCGGCTGATTGAACTGCGCGCGGATGCGTGCGTAGGCGCCCGTGGCCCACACTCCGGCTTTCGCCGCCCCGGTGGTGTTCGAGGGCAGCGAGATGCAGCGCCCGACCGAGAGCTGCTCGACCAGCATGCGCCAGCCTGCACCGGCCATCGCCGGGCCGCCGATGATGGACTCGAGCGGCACGAATACGTCGCGTCCCTGGATGGGACCGTTCTGGAATGGCACGTTGAGTGGGAAGTGACGCCGCCCGATGCTCACCCCCGGTGTGTTGCGCGGGATGAGCGCGCAGGTGATGCCGAGATCGGTCTTGTCCCCGAGCAGACGCTCGGGATCGAACATGCGGAAGGCGAGTCCGATGACGGTCGCCACCGGTGCAAGCGTGATGTAGCGCTTGGAGAAATTGAGCCTGAGGCCGAGCACCTCGCGCCCCTGCCATACCCCACGCGTAACGATGCCGGTATCGGGAATGGAGGCGGCATCGGAGCCCGCGCGCGGGCCAGTGAGTGCGAAGCAGGGGACTTCCTCGCCGCGCGCGAGGCGCGGCAGGTAGTAGTTCTTCTGCTCCTCGGTGCCGTAGTGGTTGAGCAGCTCCGCCGGTCCGAGGGAGTTCGGCACCGCGACCGTGGAGGAAGCGGTGGGACTGCGACTTGCGATCTTCGCGAGCACGCACGAGTGCGCAAATGCCGAGAACTCGAGCCCACCGTAACGCTTCGGGATGATCATCGCGAAAAACCCGCGCGTCTTGAGGAACTCCCACACCTGGGGGGGCAGATCCGCACGTTCGTGAGTGATGCTCCACTCATCGAGCATCCGGCAGAGCTCCTCGCACGGGCCATCGAGGAAGGCCTGCTCCGCCGCCGACAGCTGCGGGGGGCGGCCGGCGAGGAGCTTCTCCCAGCGCGGCGCGCCGCTGAACAGCTCCCCGTCCCACCATACCGTGCCTGCCTCCAGTGCCTCCTTCTCGGTCTGCGACATGCGCGGCAGTAGTTTCAGATACGTCTTCAGGAACGGACGCGTGATGAGCGCCTTGCGCAGCGGCCGTACGTTCAGCAGCCACAATGCCGCGAGCAGCACCCACAGGAATCCCTTCCATACCCCGGCGGGCGCACTGCTCGCGCCGAAGAGTGTGTAGGCGGCAAGCAGCGCGGTGAAGGTCACCGTGAAGGCGAGCAGCGAGAGACGGCGATATGCCAGGACGAGCACCGCCGCTACGAACAGCAGCGTGATGACCCCGCCGATCTGCGTCAGCGCGTACGCGGCCGCCAGGACGACGATCAACGATATGACGGCACCCAACATCGAGGCTTCCTCCGTGGCGGCGCGGCGCGCTGCCACTATAGCCCCTCAGCCGAGCAGGTTCTTCACCCCATCGCGCTCCTCGCGCAGCTCGGCATGGGTGGCATCGAGGCGCTGGCGGCTGAACTCATCCACTGCGAGACCCGGCACGATGCGGTACTGCCCGTTGCTGACCGTCACCGGGTACGAGAACACCACGCCGGCGCCGATGCCGTAGGTGCCATCGGCCGGCACCGCCATGCTCACCCAGTCAGCTGCCGGCGTGCCATGTACCCAGGTGTGAACATGGTCGATCGCGGCCGAGGCGGCGGAGGCGGCCGATGAGGCGCCGCGCGCCTTGATAACCGCCGCGCCACGCTGCTGCACGGTTGGAATAAAGCTCTCGGTGATCCATTTCGCCTCCACCAGCGACCTCGCGGGGCGGCCGCCGACTTGTGCATGCGAGAGATCGGGGTACTGCGTGGAGGAATGGTTGCCCCAGATGGTCATGCGAGTGATCTCAGTGACGGGGCTCGCGGTCTTTTCGGCGAGCTGCGCGAGCGCACGGTTGTGGTCGAGGCGCGTCATGGCAGTGAAGTTGCGCGGCTCGAGATCGCGGGCATTGGCCTGCGCGATGAGCGCGTTGGTGTTGGCAGGATTGCCGACCACCAGCACTTTCACGGCGCGGTCTGCCAGCTCATTGAGCGCCCTGCCCTGCGCTGAGAAGATCTGCGCGTTGGCGAGCAGCAGATCCTTACGCTCCATGCCCGGCCCGCGCGGCCGAGCACCGACCAGGAAGGCCACCTGGCAGTCGCGGAATGCCACCCTGGCATCGTCCGTCGCGACCACGCGCCCGAGCGTCGGGAAAGCGCAATCGTTGAGCTCCATCACGATCCCCTGCAGCGCCCCGAGCGCCGGGGTGATCTCGAGCAGGTGCAGGTTGATGGGGGTATCAGGGCCGAGCGCGGCGCCGGAGGCGACACGGAAGGCGAGGGCATAACCGATGTGCCCGGCAGCGCCGGTGATCGCGACGTTCACGGCTTTCATGGCGCTCCGCTCGTGCGCTGAAAAATGGCCCGGAATTCTAGCCTGTACCCGGCGACGTCCCTAGCTCGCATCGGTCACGCGGCCGCCCCTCAAACCGTTCTTCCCATAGAGCGCTCCAAAGCGGTGCCAGGACCCTGAGGAGCCTCTGTGATGCCTACGGAGCCCCCTCGGTGGATCCCCGGGTGAAGGACTCCCGGAGGAACTCGGATAAAAGATCTGGTGAGCTGGCTTGACACTTAAGTAGTGTTCTAGTAGTGTATAACACCATGGAGAGCGGCATTCGGCCTTAAGACCGCCGAGAGACAGAGAGCCCCTGAATTACCAATCGAACCCACAAAGGAGATCCCCCATGAACGCCATCGTTTCCAGCCTGTACCGAGACCTGACCTGTGCCGCAGCAGCGCTGCTGATCAGCGTTCTCATCGGCGCGAGCTTCGTGCACTCCACGGCCGCAGCTCCTGCGGTGCTCGCGACGGTTGTCTTCACTGCGCCCACGAGTGCCTGACAGGGACCTGACCGATCAAGGAGTGAGCCATGAACATCTTCACCTCCATGCTCTATCGCGAACTCACCTGCGGCGCGGCCGCTGCCCTCATCACCTTGGTGCTGAGCCTCGCATTCCTGCAGACCACCTCGCTCCCGCCTGGCGCGCGCGCCTGGCCAGCCGTGTTCGTGCAGATGCACCCCGAGCACGCCTGGTTTGGGCAGCCCGAGCCCGCCGTTTTGGTAGATTAGTTCGCTAACCTTCCGTCACAGGCACCGTGCAGACCTTAATGGATCCGCAGTGGGACGACAGCTCGCCCATCTATCGGCAACTGCGGGACCGAGTGGTCGCGATGATCCTCGAGGGCGTTCTCAAGGAGGGGGATCCGCTGCCCTCGGTCCGCAACGTGGCTGCGGACTTCCGGCTGAATCCTCTCACGGTGCTCAAGGGTTATCAGCAGCTGGTGGACGAGCAGCTGGTGGAGAAGCGCCGCGGTCGAGGCATGTTCGTCAGTGCCGGGGCCCGCAAGGCGCTGATGAAGGACGAACGGCAGCGCTTCCTCGAGGACGAATGGCCGAAGATCTACGCCACCATTCAGCGACTCGGACTGACGCAGGACGAACTGCAGCGCGCCGCGGCCGTGGCGCCCACCGTACCGTGGCCGGCCGCCAACAATGCGACCTCCGCGCGCGATGCACCGGCAGGTGAGGACGATGACAGCGGTCGTTGAAGCGCGCGGCCTCACCAAGCACTACGGCGCGACGCGCGCGCTCGAGGATGTGAGTTTCAGCGTGGAGGCGGGGCGCATCGTTGGGCTGATCGGCCCTAATGGAGCCGGCAAGACCACCGCACTCAAGGCCATCCTCGGACTGACCACCTTCACCGGCGAGCTGCGCGTGCTCGGGCTCGACCCTTGCCGCGAGCGCGACGCCCTGATGCGCGAAGTGTGCTTCATCGCCGATGTGGCGGTGCTGCCGCGCTGGCTGCGCGTCAGTCAGGCGTTGGACTTCGTCGAGGGTGTGCACCCGCGCTTCGATCGCACGGTGGCCGAGAATTTCCTCACGAAGACTGATATTCACATGGCGAGCCGCGTGCGCGAGCTGTCGAAGGGCATGGTGACGCAGCTGCATCTGGCGCTGGTGCTGGCGATCGATGCGCGGTTGCTGGTGCTCGATGAGCCGACCCTCGGGCTCGATCTGCTCTACCGGCGCAGTTTTTACGACACGCTGCTGAACGATTATTTCGACAAGCAGCGCACCATTCTGCTCACCACCCACCAGGTGGAGGAGGTGGAGAACCTGTTCACCGACGTCATCTTCATCAATCACGGGCGCGTGGCCCTGAATGCCGCGGTCGAGGACCTTCCCGCCCGCTACCAGCAGCTGAACCTCGCCGCCGAGCAGGCCGAGCGGGCACGCGCGCTGCAGCCCTTCTATGAGCGCGAGGTGTTCGGGCGCGTGTCGATGTACTTCGAGGGACGCACCGCCGAGGAGCTCGGTCGGTACGGTGAGCTGCGTACCCCCTCGATCGCCGATCTGTTCGTCGCCAAGATGCAGGGAAACGCCCGACCATGAGCTCCACTCTCGCAGACACCGCAGGCGAGGGGCCGCGCAGCGACACCACCCCCACCGCTGCCAAGGGCCTCATCGAAACCCTGGTCACGCTCGTGCGGCGCGAGCTCTGGGAGCACCGTGCGCTGTGGCTCGCGCCGCTCATCGTCGCAGGACTGCTGGCGTTATGCGCCGCCATCGGACGCGTCCACATGCAGGTGGAGGACAGTGCGGTCATCCACGGCGAGGCGCAACGGGTGGCGGTGTTCACCATCATCCAGGCGGTACTGGCGATTCCGCTCTACCTGGTGGCCATGCTCGTCGCGGGCTTCTATCTGCTCGATTGCCTGTACGCCGAGCGCAAGGATCGCAGCATCCTCTTCTGGAAGTCTTTGCCGGTGTCAGACGCGCTCACCGTGTCCGCCAAGATGCTGGTCGCGCTCGTGGTCGTTCCGCTCGGCGTGTTCGCGCTCGCGCTGGTGGCCCATCTGCTGTTTACCGCCATCCTCGGTGCGCGCGTTCTCTTCGGCACTTTGCCCCCGATCTTCTCCTGGAGCACCTACGAGTGGGCCCGGACGGAGACGGTGATGCTGCTGGTCACCGTGCTGGCGGTGCTGTGGTACGCGCCGCTTGCCGCTTACCTGCTGCTCATGTCGGTCTGGGTGCGGCGCGGTCCGATGCTGTGGGCGACGCTGCCCCTGGTGCTCGGTCCGGTTCTCGAGTGGGTGGCTTTCGGCACCCGTCACCTGATGGACTTCATCAACTACCGCATCAACGGCATCTGGTGGCTGCTCGGGGTGCAGCATACCCAGCTCATCACCAAGCACGAGGTGCGCGCAGTCGGTACGGCGCTTGGAGTGCTCGATTTCCGCGGCGTGCTGACGAGCATCGACCTGTGGCTCGGGCTCGCGGTCGCTGCGGCACTGGTGTACGTGACCATCCGCATGCGCCGCTACCGCGACGACAGCTGAGGCGGCGAGGCTACCTTCACCGCACCCGCCTCCGCGGCCGCATCCATCTGGCGTCCGAGCCCGATCGCACCCAACGCGTAGTGCACGGCCGCCCACACGTGAAAGCACAGCGTCACCGTGATGCCCTGGCGTGAGGCACGTGCCGTGGCCCGACCGCCGGACTCCGACCACGTTCTGCACAACACCGAAGCTCGGCCCGAGCGAGATGTACTGGAAGAATCCCGCCACGGCGAGCAGCACCGCCGCCACACCCCAGTCAGAGGCAGCGAAGGCGAGCAGATAGAGCGAGGTTGCCAGCGTAAGTCCGCTGGCCGGCACCAGTGCGTACCATGCGCGGCTGCGCGCCGCCGCGCGGTCGGACACGAAGCCGCCGAGGAGCGTGCCGAGCGCGACGGGCAGGCTGCCGGCGAGGCCGACGACCACACCGATGGTCGCGAAGTCAAGTCCGAACGCACGGTTGAAGTAAGCAGCAATGAAAACCCAGGCGCCGTAGGACGCAAACGAAGAGAGCGTGAATCCAATTATGATGTTGGCCGCGGGCCAGCTGAGAAACAGGGCGTGGGCAACTGCGGTGAGCTCGCGCGCTTCGGTGCGGACCGAGAAACCTGCTTGCACGCCCACCGTCCCCTCGGCATGAGTGCGCCGGGGCTCTTCGATCAGGTATCGCACGAGCAGTGCCACGGCAACGCCAGGCAAGCCGACCGCACCGAGACGAACAGGTAGCCGAGAGAGTCCGCAGGAATAGATCGACAGCGCGCCGGCGCGCCGCTCGCGCCGGTAGTAGTCGGAAACGAGGGAATGAGAGGGCGCCGAGCAGCCCGCCTCGGCAATACCGACTCCCATGCGCAGCACTGCGAGCTGCGCGAATGAGCCGGCGGCCCCGCAGAGCGAGGTGAGAGCCGACCAGACTGCGAGCGACAGCGAGATGATGGTGACACGATTGAAGCGCTCGGCGAGGCGTGCGATGGGAATGCCACTGAGCGTGTAGAGTGAGGCGAATGCCGTGCCCGCCAGCAGGCCCAACTGCCTATCCGAAAGGTGCAGATCGAGCTTGATCGGCTGGGCCAGTACGCTGATCAGATTACGATCGGCGGCGTTGAACGTGTAGGCGAGCATCAGCAACAGTGTCACGAGGCGCTTGTAGGCCTCGCTGTACACTCGCGGCGCACTCACGGCGGGCGACTGCGGCGGCTAGCGCTTCGCAGCTCGCGCTTCCTCGGTCCAATCCGGCTCGATGTAGAAGGGTCCCGGACGCTCGCGCAGCTGCTCGTACTTGCAAATCTGCGGCTCGGATCCGAGGGGCGCCGACACGCTGTCGCGGAACGCCCACTCGCCGCGCTCGGTGTCGGCAGCGCGCACGTAGCTGTTGATCATGAAGCGGCGGTCACGGTTGCTGAGGTTCGGCGTCGAGCCGTGTACCGTGTACAGCGTCCACAGCAACAGGTCCCCCGGCTCCATCTCGCAGGTGACGGCCACTTCCGGTTCGAGCCCGGCGCGCCGCAGGGTTTCGTCCGGAGTCTCACCGATCATGATGTTGCCGTCCTCCGAAAGGCCCAGATAGCCGTTGAGGTGGCTGCGCGGGATGACGCGCAGCGCACCGTTGGCGGTGGTCTGCGTGTCGATCACCAGCCCGGTAGTCACCGTCCCCCAGAGCATGTTGCGAGTCGCGCAGGGATTGCGAAAACGCGCCTCCTGGTGATAGCGGTAGAAGGTGTACTTGGCGCCGGGCGGCTTCCAGGAACCTGGTGGGTGATCTGGCGGATGTTGCGCCCGAGAAACGGCTCGAGCACACGGAAATAACGTTCGTCGCGGCGCAGCTCCGCGAAGATGTCCTGCATTGTTGCTCCTCTGCGCTCTTGACGGAAATTACCAGGTCCGCTAACCCCACCCCATAGATCGAGCTTATCATCCCGATCCGGACAAGCGATTGGCCGGCGCGCGAGCGTGGCGGTCTAATGGGGCTCCCGAGCAGAGGAGACTGACATGTTTGATACCCGCAACGACCTGCCCGCCAAAGTGCGCGTGGAGGTCACTGAGCTGCTGAACGCACGGCTCGCGGACGCCATCGACCTCGGCGCCCAGAGCAAGCACGCCCATTGGAACGTCAAGGGCCCGAACTTCATCGCGCTGCACGAGCTGTTCGACAAGGTCGCCGAGAGCATCGAGGAGCAGATCGACACCCTCGCCGAGCGCGTCACCGCACTCGGGGGTCGCGCGCGCGGCACCATCGCCAGCGTGGCGCGCAAGAGCACGCTCAAGCCGTACCCCGAAGACATCTCCGATGGACTTGCACACGTGGACGCGTTGTCGGCCGCACTCGCGGACTACGGCGCGAAGCTGCGCGCCGCAATCGAGAGCGCCGACCGGCTCGGGGATGCGGATACCGCCGACCTTTTCACCGGCATCTCCCGGGAAACCGACAAATACCTGTGGTTCCTCGAGGCGCATCTGCACGCCCAGCGCTGAGTCCACGCCCGCCGCATGTCCGTCGAGGTTCGCCGCACTGCAACCGGGCTACAGCTCGAGTTGACCGGGCAGTGGGGACTGTCCGAGGTGGAAAGCGCCCGGGCGCAGCTCGCGGCCGTCGACCTCGGCGCCGTGCACGAGGTCGAGCTCAGTACTCGCGCCGTTGAATCGCTCGACCTCTCGGGCGCGTGGGTGCTGCATGAATTCCTGCAACGCGCCCGCGCGGCGGGAGCGGAGGTGTCCTTCCAGGAAGCGCTGCCCGATCAGCTGCGCCTCATCGATCAGACTCTGCAGGAGCCGGATTCCGGGAGCCCATCGCCGGCTGCGCCCACCGCCGGAAACGCCGGGCTGCTGTACGACATCGGGCGCTACGCGGTGCACGCCTGGCACGATGCGGTGCTGTCGTTCGCATTCTTCGGCCGCACCCTGGTCACTTTCCTCGCGAGCCTCGGCAGTCTGCAGCGATTGCGGCCGATCTCGGTGGCGCGGCACGTCTACGACACCGGCATCACCGCCATGCCGATCACGGCGCTGATCGCCTTTCTGGTCACCGTCATCATCGCTTACCTGAGTGCGCAGGAGCTGCGCGGACTCGGTGTGGATATCTACGTCGTGGACCTCGTGACCATCGGTGTGCTGCGCGAGCTCGGCGTGCTGCTTACCTCCATCATCACCGCGGGTCGCTCGGCGAGCAGCTACGCGGCCGAGCTCGGCTCGATGCAGCTCAACGAGGAGGTGGACGCCCTGGTCGCGACCGGCGTCGATCCGTTCGAGGTGCTGGTGGTGCCACGGGTGCTGGGGTTCGTGATCGCGCTGCCGCTGCTCACGGTGATCGCGGACCTCGTCGGGCTCACCGGCGGAGCATTGCTGTGCCGCTACCTGCTCGACATGCCTATCAGTCAGTACATCAACCGTGTGGATGAGTCCATCTCGTCCACGACTTTCTGGGTCGGCATCATGAAGGCGCCGGTGTTCGCGGTGCTCATCGCGCTCGCCGGCTGTTATCGCGGCATGCAGGTACGCGGGTCGGCGCGCGAGCTCGGGCACAAGGTGACGGTCGCGGTGGTGCAGGCCATTTTTCTGGTGATTCTGGCCGATGCGCTGTTCGCGATCGTGCTCATGAAGATGGACATCTGAGATGCGCTACCCGGTGATCGAAGTGCGTGGGCTGGTGAACCGCTTCGGCAGCCAGCTGGTACACGACGGGCTCGACATGGAGGTGCGGCGGGACGAGGTGTTCGGCATCGTCGGTGGCTCGGGCTCGGGCAAATCGGTGCTGCTGCGAAGCATCCTCGGCCTGCAGCATCCGGACGCCGGCACGGTACGCATCGAGGGGCACGACATCACGCGCATGAGCGAGGCGCAGCTGCGCCCGATCAAGGCGCGTTACGGCGTGGCCTTCCAGAGCGGCGCGCTGTACTCGGGACTGACGGTGCTGCAGAACATCCAGCTGCCTATGATGGAGTATCTCGAGCTCGAGAGTGCGGTGCGCGATGCGCTGGCGCTGCTCAAGATGCGCCTGGTGGGCCTGCCCGCGGATGCCGCCGCCAAGTATCCCGCGGAGCTCTCCGGCGGCATGGTGAAGCGCGCCGCCATCGCGCGCGCGCTCGCGCTGGATCCGGCGCTGTTGTTTCTCGATGAGCCGACCTCCGGTCTCGATCCGGTGAGCGCTACGGCGTTCGATGAGCTCGTGTTGTTCCTGCAGAAGGAGCTGAAGCTGACGATCGTCATGATCACACATGATCTGGACAGCATCTTCCGCACCTGCAATCGTGTGGGGGTGATCGTGAACCGCCGCATGGAATCGGACACCGTGGAGCGCATCGTCGATAACCGGAACCCCTGGATTCAGGAGTACTTCCATGGCGAGCGGGCGCGCGGCGCCCGCATCGCCGCGCGCAACGGCGCCGGGAGCGATCATGGAGCGTGAAGCGAACTACGCCGCAGTCGGGGCGTTCGTGCTGCTCGTGCTGCTGCTCGGCGCGCTGTTCGTCTACTGGTATTCGGACACGCGCGAGCACCGCGACTACAATCGCTACGAGATCTATTTCACCGGCAGCGTGAGCGGACTCGACAAGGGCGGGTCGGTGCGCTACCTGGGAGTAGGTGTCGGCCGCGTGGTCGACCTGCGCGTCGATCCGCGTGATTCCGCGCGCGTAGAGGTGATCGTCGACATCGATGCACGCACACCGATCTCCACGCACACCGTGGCGGAGCTGCAGCTGCAGGGCATCACCGGGCTCCTGTACATCGATCTCGCCGAAGATCGCAACGACCGGCGCCTCGCGCCGGCGGTGCCGGGGCTGAAGTATCCGGTGATCCGCTCGGCCCCTTCGCGTTTCGACGTGTTCCTGTCGAGTCTGCCGGAGCTCGTGCAGCGCGCCAATCAGCTATTGAGCAGCGAAAACCTGGCGGCAGTCTCCACGGCACTCGGCAATCTGGACAAGGCGAGCAGTCGGCTGCCGCAGACGGTGCACGATCTCAATACGCTCATCGCCGAGCTGCACGACGCCAGCAGCGAGCTCACCGCCTCGGCACGCAGCGCCCATGGGCTGCTCGATGAGTTGCAGCCGAACGTGAGGGCAGCCGCGCAGCGGCTGCGCACCGTCGGCGACAACCTCGCCGAGGCCACCAAACAGCTCGACCGTATCATCGCCGAGAACCGCCAGGACGTCCGCGCTTTCGCCCGCGATGGACTGCCGGAGATCGAGCGCTTCGTGCGCGAAGGACGCGCCGCGGCCGAGGAGGTGCGCGCGCTCTCCGCCAGTCTGCGCGAGAATCCCGCGCAACTGCTGTATCAGCCGCCGGAGCGCGGCGTGGAGATCCCGCGGTGAGATGGGGCGCTGCCACCACCCTGCTGGCTGTATGCGTCGGCGTCAGTGGCTGCTCGGGACTGTTTCGCAGCAACGCGAAGCCCGAACAGATCTACTACCTGCGTGCCCCCTCGGCACCTGGGACTGCGGCACCGGCGGCGTCCGTGTCGATGCGCGTGGTGCGTCCTGTCGCCGGCCCGGGCCTCGACAGCACGCACATCATGTTGGTGCAGGCCGACCATCGCATGAACTTCTTCAGCGGCGCCCGCTGGCCCGCACCTGCACCGGAGCTGATCGAGTCGCTCGCCGTGCAAACCCTGCGCGCCTCTGGGGGGTGGGCCTCGGTGCAGGATTCCGCCAGCCCGTTTCCTGCGGACTATCTGCTGCAGATGCACGTGCGGCGCTTCGAGGCCGACTACACCGCGGGCGGCGCCGCACCGCTTGTGCAGGTAGTGCTCGACTGCACCGTCGGCCGCCGTCAGGGACGGGAGGTGCTCGCGACCTTCACTGTTGCAAGGAGCGCTGCGGCTTCCGCCAACCAGCTGAGCCAGGTGGTGGCGGCATTCGAGCAGGCGACCGGGACGGCTCTCGATGCCCTCGCGCAGCAGTCGGTGCAGGCGGCGCGGCTCGATGCGCAGCATGCCGACCAGAACGAAGCTCAGCCGCCGCCATCACCGGATCGCTGAGGCCGTTCAGGCCGAGCGAGGCGCCGCCTCGCCGCCATCACGCAGCAGGTGCCCGAAGGGTCCCGCAGCGCCGGCCGCCTGCTTGGCGAGCAGTGCCAGCAGGTCGTCCACGCCGCAGGCCTCGCCGAACAGCCGGCCCTGCCCGTAATGACAGCCGTTGACGCGCAGGAACTGCAGCTGTGCCTGCGACTCCACTCCCTCGGCAATCACTTCCATGCCGAGGCTGCGACCCATCTCGATGATGGTGCGCACGATGGTCGCGTCCCCGGCGTCCTCGGTTGCATCGCGCACGAAGGACTGGTCGATCTTCAGCGTACCGATCGGAAACTGCTGCAGTGCCGAGAGTGAGGAATAGCCCGTCCCGAAGTCATCGATCGACAGATGCAACCCCATGGCATACAGCTCATCGAGCAACCGCACGGTACGCTGCGGGTCGGCCATGAGAGTCGTCTCGGTGATCTCCAGCTCGAAAGCCGTGGGCGACACGTGGTGGCGGCGGAACACCGAGCGGCAGCGCAGGATGAAGCTCGCCTGCCGCAGCTGCTTGAGCGAGAGATTGAGCGATATGCGCCCCGGATCCCCTCCCTGGCCCTGCATCTGCCGATAGTCGAGGCACACGCGGTTCAGCACCCATTCGCCGATGTCCAGGATGAGATTGGTCTCCTCGGCGAGCGGAATGAACTGCGAGGGCGGGATGTCGCCATGCCCTGGCAGCCGCCAGCGCAGCAGCGCCTCGGCGCCGCTCACGCGCCCGGTGCGCAGGTCCACCTTGGGCTGATAACGGATCTCGAGCTCATCGCGCTCGAGCGCGCGGCGCAACTTGCTCTTGAGCATCAGCCGCTCGACCGCCGCGGCATTCATCTCCGGGGAATAGAAAGCGAAGGTGTTGCCGCCGTTCTGCTTGGAGTAGTACATCGCGGCATCAGCATTGCGTATCAGGTCGATGACGTTCTCGGCATCGCGCGGGCAGAAGGCAATGCCGACGCTCGCGGTGAGGAACACCTCGTGTTGATTGAGCTGGAACGGGCGGCTCACCTCGGTGAGCAGCGCGCGCGCGAGCTGCGCAATCGGCCCGCGATTGTCCGCATCGGCGGGCAGCGCCTCCACGAACAGCGCAAACTCATCACCCGCCAGCCGGCCGACCACGGTCTCGCGCGGCACCGCGCGCGTCAGGCGCTCCGCCAGCACCTCGAGCACGCGGTCGCCCGCTCCGTGGCCGAAGGTGTCGTTCACTTCCTTGAAGCGGTCCATGTCGA
Organism: Steroidobacteraceae bacterium; assembly: GCA_035639195.1. GTDB lineage: Bacteria > Pseudomonadota > Gammaproteobacteria > Steroidobacterales > Steroidobacteraceae > 13-2-20CM-66-19. The sequence continues at coordinate 45,575 of DASQYM010000001.1, read as the reverse complement.
GGTACAGCACCGCCACCACCTGTCCGGCGCGCAGCGCACGCGCGATGGTCTGCTGCAGCACGTGGTGGAACTGCATGCGATTGGGGATCTTGGTGAGCGCGTCATAGCGCGCGAGATAGCGGATGCGGCGCTCGGCGCGCTTGCGGTCGGTGATGTTGCGTGCGACGAAGATGTTGCCCTGGAACTGAGGGTCGTCGCTGTCGATGCGCGAACCGGTGATGGACACCGGAATCGTCTGGCCGGAGCGGGTGCGCACCAGCGTCTCGCGCGTCTCGTGCGCGGCCTGCTGCAAGTCGAAGTCTGCGCGCTCACGCTCTTCCAGCACGGCAAGGATGCTGCGCCCGAGGAGCTCTTCCTCGCTGAAGGTAAGCAGCTTGCAGGCCGCGGCGTTGGCCATCTTGATCACCCCGTCGGGGGAGGTGACGAACACCGCATCGGTCATGCTGTTCAGCACGCTATGCAGATAGCTCTTGTTGACGGTCGACTGTCGCAGCCGGCCGCGCATGCGCTCGAGCGCCTGCTGCAGCTCCCCGAGGACATCGCGCCGCTGGACCTCGACCGGGCGGGTGTAATCGCCCTGGCCGATGCGCTCGGCGCTGCGGATGAGTGAGTACAGGGGGCGCTGCAGATGGCTCGCCGCGCGCCACATGAGTGCGGCGGCGAGCAGCGCGCCGCCCGCGGCCACGGCGAGCGCCAGCCACCAGGTCGAGCGGGTGCGCTGCGCGGTCGCCTCCTCGAGACGCGCGGCAAGCCCGACGCCGGGAACCGGGGCGGCCTGCGCGAGCGCAACAGTGAGCGTGGCGAGCGTCTCGGGCGTGACCGCGCCTGGAATACTCTCCGCATGAGTGCGCACCGGAGCCGCCGCCTGGGCGGTGAGGGTGCCGGCCGGGGCGGCAGCCTCGCGCTGCCAGTGGAACAGCGCTTGGCCGCCGCGGGAGCTGAGGGTGATCGCCTGGACGGTGGGGTCGTCGGTGAAGGGCTGCAGCCGCCGGACGATGCCCGGCGCATCCTCGGCGCGCACCGCGTCCGCAACGGCATCCGCGCCGTGCGCCGCGAGGCTGCGCGCGCGTGCCTCGAGCTCCGGGTCGAGGCGCTCGCGGACGGCATGCTCGGCCAGGGCACTCAGGGAGCGTGCATCGGCCGCGTGCCGTACCAGGAACAGCAACGCCACCGCCGCCGCGGCTAGCAGCACGACGAGGAAGCTCGCAATGGCGTATCTCAGCCTGAAACTGGCCGCAGTCACGAGCGTGGTTCCGCGCGTGTATCCCCCGAATTGTTGCCCGATATTAACCGCCGCTTGCGACAGAAGGCTATGGCCAGCCCGAAAACTGCTTCAGTGGCCGGACCAGACTCTTTTTATATGTCCGAGCATGAGTCCGCGCATGGTCGCCATCGGGTCGGCGGTGGCGGCGAAGATCGGTGGCCGTCTGCGCAGCAGCTGCCAGCTCTCGCTGCGCAACACCTGGCGCAGGTACTCGAGGTTGCGGTCGATGGCCTCGATGTAAGGGTTGCGGCCGTCGTGAAGGATCTCCAGGTACCGGTATGCACCCTGAAAATCGCGGTCGAGGCGCTTCTCGCGCACCTCGCTGATGAACTCCGGCGTCTGCCGCAGCAGGTCGAGTCCCGAGGCGTATTTCACCTGTGGGCCCTGTTCGCTCACCGGCAGCGCCACCCCGCCCAGCACGAACTCCGCGTACAGCCGATCGCGGCATTTCTCGAGGTAACAGCGATCGGCCATCTGCGCGATCATGTCGGCGGTGCCGAGCAGGTGCCCGAGCACGATGTCGCGGGGATCGGCGACGCGTGACTCGATCTCCTCGAAAGGCACCTCGTAGCCGGTGAAGTGGATGATCTCGCTCGCGACCGGCACCCAGGCGCCAAATCCGACCACCGGCAGGTACTCCTGCAGGAAACGTGCCCCGCGGGAGACGTGGGTGCGGGTGAACTCTGCGCCGTTCTGCGACTCGTGGTCGTCGGCGCGGCGCAGGTAGCCAACATCGTGAAACAGCCCGGTGAGGAGGCCCACGGTGGCGCGTGCGCCACCGAGGCGCCGGTGCTCTTCCTGCTGGCGCTCATAGCCCACAATCAGCCGGGCGAGCGCCAGCGTTATGTCGAGGGTGTGCTGACGGTCGTGATAGACGGTGTCGACGCCGTGATAGCCCGGCACCTCCCCGGCGAACAGCCGCTCGAAGTGGGCGAAGGCACGGCGCAGCGGGTCGAGCGACATCCCCGGCCAGGTCGGACAATAGAGCGCCTCCACCGCCGCGAGCACCGCTTTCGAGGAGCTCACCTGCACGGCGTTGGTTACATCGAAGTCACTGCGCCGGATATTGGTCATTTTGTTATGTTGGTGGCGAACGAAGCTCGCGGGACCTTCCCCCTGGGTCTCAATTTCTGACTTAATCAGTAAATAATTTAGACACAGATCGCATTTCCGCGCCGCGACCCGGCGCACAGTTCAGTAAATGCGCAGGCCGCCGTACTTGCGGCGGATATGCCGGTCGAGCATCAGCGCACCGAGGCCCAAGCCCAGGCCGAAGCCGATGAGGGCTGCTGCGAGAGTCCACGGCCACAGTGTGTGCGGGTGTTCCTCGCTGGCGTTGAAGAGCGCAGCGGCGGGCGCCGCTGCGGCGTCCTCGGCCGCGCCCGCGGGCGCGGAGGCTGCCCCAGGCACGCCGGAGACGCTTGCGACCGTGGTAGCGGCGGCGGAAGTGGTGTTGGCACGCAGTTGTGCCTTGAGCGCATTCAACTCATCGCCAAGTCGCGCCACCTCGGCGTCACGCTGCGCGAGCCGCACGCGCAGCGGCTCATCCGCCGAGAGGTAGGAGGCGCGCACCCAACCTTCGCGTCCACCCGCAAGCCGCACGTGCACCTGCTCGCCGGCGCGCTCGAGCACCTCGACGCGATCGCCGCTCCTGAGCGTGGCCACGCGCTCTCCGCTCGCATCGGGTGCGCTTGCCACTGCGACCACGAGCTGCTCGACCACGTACAGAGACTCCGCGTGCAGCGCCGGCGCGCCCGTGAGCACCGCCACAGCCAGGACCACGAGTCTGCGGCGGCTGGGCGCGAGCCTCACGCCGGCTCTCCGGCGCCTTCGGCGTCGTACTGCTTGGGTGCCGCGCGGTCGATGCCGTGCTGCTTGAGCAACGCCCGCACATCCGGCCGCCGGCCGCGAAACTCGACGAACGCCTCGAGCGGGTCGCGGCTGCCGCCGCGGCTGAGGATGGCATCGAGGAAGCGCCGCGCGGTCGCACGATCAAATACTCCGCTCTCCTCGAAAGCGGCGAAGGCGTCCGCCGCCAGCACCTCCGCCCACTTGTAGCTGTAGTACCCCGCAGCGTAGCCGCCCGCGAAGATGTGTCCGAAGCTGTTGGGAAAGCGGTTCCATTCCGGCACCGGCACCACGGCCACCTCGCTGCGTACCTCGCGCAGCGTTTCGAGGATGCGCCCGCCGCGCTCGGGCGCGTACTCGGCGTGAATGCGGAAGTCGAACAGCGCGAACTCGAGCTGGCGCATCATCGAGAGCCCGGCGTGGAAACTGCGCGTGGCGATCAGCCGCTGCTGCTGGTCGGCCGGCAGCGGCGCGCCACTGTCGAAGTGGCCGGAGATGCGCTCGAGGACCTGCGGATGCCAGGCGTAGTTCTCGAAGAACTGGCTGGGCAGCTCTACCGCGTCCCAGGCGACGCCGTTGATGCCCGCGATGCTCGGGTAGTCGACGCGGGTGAGGAGGTGGTGCAGTCCGTGGCCGAATTCGTGAAAGAGAGTGACCACATCATCGTGCGTGAGCAGTGCCGGGCGCTCGCGCCCTGGCGGCAGGAAATTGCACACCAGGTAGGCGACCGGCAGCGCCGTGCCCGATGAGAGGTGCTTGCGACCGATGCATTCATCCATCCAGGCGCCGCTGCGCTTGTTGGCGCGTGCGTAGGCGTCGAGATAGAAGCTGCCGACCGGCTCGCCGCCCGGTGAGCTGATCTCGAAGAAGCGCACATCCGCGTGCCAGACGGGTGCACCGCTGCGCTCGCGGATGCGCACGCCGAAAAGCCACTCGGCCACCTCGAACAGTCCATTGAGCACGCGCGGCAGCGGGAAGTACGGCCGCAGCTCTTCCTGCGAGACATGAAAGCGCTGGCGCTGCAGGCGCTCGGCATAGAACCCGACATCCCAGGCCGCGAGCTTGCGCCCGGCGAAGTCCTCGAGCTCGGCGAACTCCGCCTGCGCCGCGCCGCGCGCCGCGGCGGCGAGCTCGTGCAGGAAGCCAAGCACCTCATCCACGCTGTGCGCCATGCGCGTCGCCAGCGCGTACTGCGCATAGTTCGGAAAGTCGAGCAGCCGGGCCACCTCGTGGCGGCGGCGCAAAATCTCCTCCATCACCGCCGAATTGTCCCAGCGACCGGCGGTCGGGCCGCGGTCGGAGGCGCGCGTGGTCCAGGCTTCGTAAAAGGCGCGTCGCAGCTCCACCGATTCGGCGTCGGTCACCACCGCCACGTAGGTGGGTTGATCGAGGCGCAGGATCCAGCCCGGCGCCTGCTGCTCCGCGGCGCGGCTGCGTGCCTGCTCGATCAGCATCTCGTTCAAGCCGCGCAGCTCATCGCGGTCGGTAACGGGCCGGCTCCAGGCGTTGGTGGCATCGAGCACGTTCTCCTCGAACCGCGCCTGCAGCTGGGCGAGCTCCAGCATCGCCGTCTTGAAGCGCTCCTTGCGCTCCTGCGGCAGGCCCACGCCGGCGAGTCGAAAGTCGCGCACCGCATGCTCGATCAGCTCCCGCTGCACGGGGGCGAGCGCGGCGCCTTCACGCTCGGCGATGGTGCGATAGGCTCGGTAGAGGGGCTCACTCTGCACCAGGTCGGTCTGGTAAGCCGAGAGCAGCGGCAGGCAGGCGTTGTAGCTCGCCCGTAGCCCCTCCGAGTTGAGCACCGCATTCAGATGACTCACCGGCGACCACGTGCGCGAGGTGCGATGGTGGAGCTCCTCGAGTGGCTCGACCACGCTCGCAAAGGTAGGCGCGCTGAGGGTTGCAAGCTCGCCGATGCGGGCGCGGTTCGCGCCCAGCACTTCGCGCACCGCCGACTCGACGTGCTCGGGGCGGATGCACATGAACTGCGGCAGAGAGTCCTGATGAAGTAAGGGATTGTCCATGCGCGCGTCTCGTCCCATTGCCGGCGGCCATTGTAGCGGCCCTCATATCGGCTGCGCGTCTTGGATACCATGAAGAGTGGCGGGGTAAGCGAGGGTGCCATGGCGGAAAAGTACGACCTGGTGGTGATCGGCGGCGGCAGCGGCGGAATCGCCGCCGCACAGCGCGCCGCAGAGCATGGGGCGAAGGTGGCGCTGGCGGAGTCGGGCAGGCTCGGTGGCACGTGCGTGAATGTCGGCTGCGTGCCTAAGAAGATCATGTGGAACGCCGCCGAGCTCGGCAGCGCACTGCATGATGCGCGCGACTATGGTTTCGAGCTCGAGAGCGCTGGTGTCGACTGGCGCGCGCTCAAAGCCAAGCGTGATGCGTACATCGAGCGGCTGAACGGCATCTACGCGGCCAACCTGGCGAAGCGCAACATCGAGCTGGTGCGCGGCCATGCCAGCTTCCACGATGCGCACACCGTCAGTGCGGGCAAGCGCCTGCTGCGCGCTGATCACATCTACATCGCAACCGGAGGCCGGCCTCGCCTGCCGCTGATACCGGGCGCAGAGCTAGGCATTACCTCCGATGGCTTCTTCGAGCTCACCGAGCGGCCAGAGCGGGTCGCAGTGGTGGGCAGCAGCTACATCGCCATCGAGCTCGCCGGCATCCTGGCCGGTCTCGGCAGCCAAACGGCTCTGGTCCTGCGCGGCGACACCGCCCTGAAGTCCTTCGATGCCATGCTCGGGGAGTCGGCACTCGCCATGCTGCGCGATGATGGGGTGGAGGTCGTCCTCAACGCGATACCGGTGGAGCTGCGCCGGGCAGGAGCGGCGCTCGAGCTGCGCTCTCTCGAGGGTCGCACCCTTGGCCCCTTCGATTGCGTGCTCTGGGCCATCGGGCGCGGTGCCGCGGTGGATACGCTCGCACTGGAGCGTGCCGGGGTTGGGCTCGACGTCCAGGGATTCGTCGCCAACGACAAATACCAGGTGACCAACGTGCCGGGCATCTATGCCATCGGCGATGTCTCCGGGCGCGCGCAGCTGACTCCGGTTGCGATCGCGGCCGGCCGACGTCTGTCGGACCGGCTGTTCGGCGGCCAGGCCGGCAGGCACCTCGACTACGAGAACATCCCCACGGTGATCTTCGGCCGTCCGCCGCTTGGCACCGTGGGGCTGTCGGAGAAAGCGGCCGCCGAACGCTACGGTGCCGATAAACTCACCGTGTACCGCTCGAGCTTCGTGCCCCTCTACAACGCGCTCACCGGCGCCAAGGCGCGCTCGCACCTGAAGCTCATCACCGCAGGATCCGAACAGCGGATCGTCGGCCTGCACGTCGCCGGCCAGGGAGCCGATGAAATGCTGCAGGGCTTCGCGGTCGCGGTGCGCATGGGTGCGACCAAGAAGGATTTCGATGACACGGTGGCGATCCACCCGACCTCGGCGGAGGAGCTCGTCACGATGCGCTAGGCGCTAGACGCTGCCGATGCGCTCCTTGAGCGCCGCGAGTACCTCTGCGGTCTGCGGCCGCACACCGCGCCACAGCCGGAAAGACTCTGCAGCCTGCTCGACCAGCATCCCGAGGCCCTGCACCGCCATGGCACAGCCGGACTGCTGCGCCCAGCGCACGAAGGCCATCGCCGAGCGTCCGTAGGCCAGGTCGTAGCACACCGTCTGCGGACCGATGGCGCCTGACGGAATGGGCGGCATGTCCCCCGAGAGGCTTGCGGAGGTCGCGTTGATGATGAGGTCGAAGGGCGTGTCGCCGACGTACGCGAAGCCTACGCCCTGAGTCACGCCGAGGTCGGCGAACGCGGCGGCGAGTGCCTCGGCCCGCTCGGGCGTGCGGTTGGCGATCATCACGATCGCGGGCTCGAGACCGAGCAACGGGGCGAGCACGCCGCGAGTCGCGCCGCCTGCGCCAAGGATGAGCAGCCGCCGCTGCGTGATGATCAGCCCGAGGTTGTCGCACAGATCGTGCACCAGGCCGACTCCGTCGGTGTTGTCGCCGAGGATGCCATCGTCCTGCCATGCAAGGGTGTTGACCGCCGCCGCATGTGCTGCGCGCGCAGTCAGCTCCTGGACCACTTCCACGGCAGCGATCTTGTACGGCATCGTGATATTCAGCCCGCGCCCCCCTTCGGCGAAAAAGCGCTGCACCCGCTCACCGAATTCCTCCGGGGCGACATCATAGGCGCGATAGGTCATCTGCTGAGCGGTGTCGCGGGCGAACACACCGTGAATGAACGGCGAGAGGCTGTGACTGACCGGATGGCCGAAGACGCCGTACTGGTCGCCAGCCGCGCTGTTCATTGCGATGATTGTGACAGCATTCGCACGCTGCTGCCTCCACCGGGGCCGACCGCGAGGCAACTCTGCAGCTCGGGCAACCACGTGTGCATGCGCTCGAGAGTGAGCCACGGTGGGTTCACGATGAGCAGGCCCGAGCCATTCAATGCCACGCGTGAGTCCCGCGGATAGAGCCAGAGCTCACTTGCGAGCACCGCGGGAGCCAGCGCCATCGCCCCGTGCAGCGCACGCATACACTCCGCGTGCCAGGGCACGATGGTGCGCTCGTCCTTGATCGGATACCACAATGCCACCACCCCCGTCGGGAAGCGGCGCGCGGCTTCGATGAGCGTTGTGGTGATCCGGCTGAACTCCTCGTGCTCCTCGTAAGGCGGATCGAGCAAGGTGAGCCCGCGCCGTTCGGGCGGCGGCAGGAAGGCGCGCAGTTTTGCTGTCCCATCGCCACGCTCCACGCGCACATTGAGCTCGTGGCGGCGCTCCGCGGAGAGCGCCGCAACCGACTCCTCGAGCGCATGTGCCTCGCCCCCCTGCAGCTCGATCAACACCGCGCGGTCCTGGCTGCGCAGCTCGGCGGCTGCGATGAGCGGTGAGCCCGGATAGAGCTGCTGATGCGCGCCGCCAGCACGGAAGGCGGTGATGAGCTCGGCGTAATCGCGCAGCTCTGCGGCCGCAGGCTGCGCCTGCAGGAAACGTCCCACGCCGCCGCCTGCCTCCGGCGAACCGCCGGAGAGGTCGTAGCTTCCGCGCCCGGCGTAAGTGTCCAGATAGAGAAAGCCCTTGTGCTTCCTCTTCAGAGCGCGCAGCAGCGCAAGCAACGCCACGTGCTTGTGCACATCCGCGAAGTTGCCGGCGTGGAAGCTGTGCCGGTATTTCATGGCGCGACGCGCGCCTGCGCCCTCAGCGCCGCGGTTGCGAGCGCCGCTCGATGCGCTTGCCCGGTCGCGGTAACGGCTGGGTGCGCGCACAAAGGGCGCGCAGTCCCGCCGCTACGTACGGCGCAAGCCGTTCATGGACACTGTCGAGATCGGACGCGCGGCAGAGGCCACCCGAGAGCTGATCGATGCGGCCGGTTTCGGCGAAGGTGAGCGTGAGCGCCCCGGTGAGGAACTGGTATCCCCAGTAGATCTCCCGCGTTGGACAACGCGGCAGGGCTTCGCGCATCACTTCGATGAAGCGCTCGACCAGCGGGTCGAAGTGCCGCGTCATCAACTGCGGGCCGAACTCGGGGGAGTTGTTCACGTAGGCGACCAGCGCGAAGTAGCTCTTCCATCCAGGGCCGCCGCGTGCCGAGCGCTCGAGCAGCGGCTCGGTAAAGGCGCCGATGATCGCCTCGAGCGCGGGGGTGCCGGGAAGTGCGTCGTGCCGCACCGCCTCGAGCAGCTCCAGGCGCTCGCGATTGAGCACCTCGGCACGCCGCTCGAACACCGCGGTGAACAGCTCGCGCTTGCCGCCGAAGTGGTAGCCGACCAGGGCCACATCGACACCGGCAGCCTGAGTGATGTCGCGCAGCGATACGCCGTAAAAACCGCGCTGAGCAAACAGCTGCTCCGCGGCATCGAGGATGCGCTCCTTGCCATTGCGCTCCTTGCCGTTGCGGACGGGATTCTTCTTGGCGGCCACTTTGTACTGCAGTGCAAAAACTTACCGGGGCGACAGTGTCCGGTGAATCGCCCTCGTAGCGCAACGTCGCACCCCGCTTGACGCGTCCTCAACGTTCGTTGAATATTTGCTCAGCAACTGTTGAGTTGTGGGTCGAATAACAGGGGGACGATATGCACGACCACCCACGCGCGCTGGCGATGGCCGGCGGCTTCTGCCTGTACCTCATGCTGAGCATGCTGCCCGCGCGCGGCGCCCAGGCCGAGGCCGCGGCCGACAACGCCCCCGTGCGCACCGCTGCCGCCGCCGATGGCGCCGAGGCGGCCGGGTCGGCCGAGGGCGGGCTGCAGGAGGTGGTGGTCACCGCACGCCGCCGCGCGGAGAACCTTCAGGACGTGCCGCTCGCGGTGACCGCAGTCAGCGCTGACGCCCTCGAGCAGCGCAACGTCACCAACCTGCAGGACCTCAACTCCTTCGTGCCGAACTTCAAGATCAGCGCCGACCGCGCCACCAATGCCACTATCAATGTCTATATCCGCGGCGTGGGGCAGAGCGATCCACTGTGGGGCTTCGAGCCGGGCGTGGGCGTATACGTCGATGATGTGTACCTGGCGCGGCCGCAGTCGGCGCTGCTCGATGTGTACGACATCGATCATATCGAGGTGCTGCGCGGCCCGCAGGGAACGCTGTATGGCAAGAACACCATTGCGGGGGCGATCAAGTACGTCAGCCGCGACATCGTCGGACCTACGGCCGCGACGGCTACGGTCACCGCCGGCAACTACGGCGAGCTCGATGAGAAAGTTAACTTCTCCGCGCCGCTCGTGGATCAGCACGTCTACTTCGGCGCCGCCGCGGCCAACCTGCAGCGCGAGGGCTTCGGGCAGGTGGTCGCGCAGGGCGCCCCGAGCCCCTACAACTACGTCGGTCAGGACGTCTCCAACAAGGATGTGCTGGCGGCGCGTGGCACGCTCGCGTTCCTGTGGGGCTCGAGCTCGAAGCTGCGCTTGAACGTCTTCACCATCCAGGACAACTCGCACGCCGCCGGCGGGCAGCGCTTGAACGACTTCATCGCCCCCGCGCTCGACAGCCGCTTCGACACGCGCACCGACATGCCGGTGAATCAGGACCGCTATATCCGCAACGGCGAATACGCGAGCTACACCCAGGACCTCGCTCCCAACCTCGGCTTGAAGATCGTCGGCGCATACATCGAAGGCGACGGGCGGCAGTTCATCGACTTCGAGGAGCTCAACGCCAATCTCTTCCAGGTGCCGGGCCACTTCAGCGATCACCAGGGAAGCGGTGAGGCGCAGCTCACCTGGACCAACGATCTCGTCAAGGCGGTCGGGGGCCTCTTCTACATGGACAGCACCGCCTGCGGACAGTACGACGCCTCGATCGGCGTGCTGGCGGCGCCACCGCCGGCGGGCCTCGGGGTGTTCCTCACCTCGCTCACCTCCGGATGCGTCAAGACGAAGACGAAGGCTGTCTACGCCGACACCGTCTGGAAGCTCACCGATCGGCTCAATCTCGATGCCGGGGTGCGCTGGAACCAGGACGACAAGACCGCCAACGTGTACGTAGCGCAGTATGCGAGCCTCGCGCCGGTTCAATTGCTGCCCAACCAGACCTTTTTCGACCCGAACAACGTGCCCGCCGGCTTCTTCCCCCTCGGTGGCGGGCTGAACGGTGTACCGGGCCTGGAGAGCGACTACACCAACTCGCGCACCTTCCCCAACGTCTCTCCCAGACTCGGCTTCGACATGCACTTCACTCCGCACCTGCTCGGCTATCTCATGTACAGCCGTGGCTTCAAGAGCGGTGGCTTCGACATGCGCGGCAACCAGCTCGCATATCCGGCGACCACCAACGGCTACGACTCCGAGACCGCCGACAACTACGAGGCAGGCCTGAAGTCGACGTTGCTCGATGACACGTTGCTGCTGAACCTCACGGTCTTCTACAACCCCTACAAGGACGCGCAGATCGGCATCCAGGGGTTCGAGAACGTCGGCGGGGTACCGACCAACGTCACGGCGGTGCTGAACGCCGGCAAACAGATCAACCAGGGTGCAGAGCTCGAGTCCACCTGGCGGCCGTTGCCGCCGCTTTCCTTGGTGGCGAACGTCGGCTATCTCGACTCCTACTATCAGCACGTCCAGGGCTGCATCCCGGGCAGCCAGTTCCCCCCGGGCGTGCCGTGCAATCCCAACCTGGATGTCGCCAACCTCAACCGCCCGCTCAACGCGCCGTTGTGGACCATCTCGCTCGCCACCAGCTATACCTGGACACTCGGGTCGGGAAGCCTCATGGCGCGCGCCGAGTGGGACTATCGCACCTTCATCAAGGTGGCCAACACCACCGCCTCGGTCACCGACCAGCCCGGCTACGGAGTCTTCAATGCGGGACTCGCGTGGAGCTCGAGCAATGGTGCCTGGCGGTTTGCGATCGACGGCAAGAATCTCTTCGACCGCTGGTACCGAGTCGCCGGCTACGACTTCGGTGACCCCGGCACTGGGCTTCTCGGGGGCGTGAGTCAGATCGGCTTCTACGGGCCACCGCGGCAGTACTCCTTCACCGCCACCTATCACTACTGAGGGCGGCCGCGTGAGCTGGTTTACGGCGCCGCAGCCGCTGTTGCCGGCGCTGCTCGCGCACCATGGTCGCTGGCGTGCCGGCCGTACGGCGCTGGTGGAAGGTGAGCGCCGGCTGTCGTGGGCACAGCTCGATCAGGCCACCGCGCAGATCGCCCACGGCCTCGCCGCGAGCGGACTCTCGCGCGGTACGCGCATCGCGGTGCTCATGGACAACAGCCTGGAGCTCGCGCTGCTGCTGCTCGGCATCTTGCGCTCAGGGTGCGTGGCGGTGCCCCTGAACGTCTCGATCAGCGATGCCGCGGTCGGCGCCATGATCGAGGACGCAGCGGCGCGTGCGGTGTTTGCCTCCGCTGGGCACTGCCAGCGCATCGATGCCCTGTCGGCCACCGTGCCGCGCGCCGCGCGGGCGCTGCGCTTTGCGCACCAGGGACCCGGCGCAGGGTGGCGCGAATTCAACGCCTGGCGTGCGGCGCAGCCGGCCCACACCCCGCTGATCGCCATCGCGCCCGACGATGAATGCAACATCATCTACAGCTCCGGCACCACGGGTGTGCCGAAGGGGATCGTGCACAGCCACCGCTGCCGCCTCAGCTGGGCCACGGATCTGGCGATCGCGCTGCGTTATCGGAGCGACTGCGTCACGCTCTGCTCGCTCGGGCTGTTCTCCAACATCAGCTGGGTGGCGATGCTGGCCACCGCGCTCGTCGGCGGCACGATCGTCGTGATGCCTGGGTTCGAGCCGCGCGCCACCGCCGCGCTGATCGAGTCCGAGCGCATCACCCATGGCAATTTCGTGCCGCTGCAGCTCGAGCGGCTGCTGTCACTGCCCGAGCTGGATAATTTTCGCTTCGACAGCCTCGACACCATCATGTGCTGCGGCTCGCCGTTGGCGCTGCAGGTGAAGCGCGAGTTCCCGCGTCGCACCGGCTGCAGCCTGATCGAGCTCTATGGCCTCACCGAGGGCGTATGTACCATCCTTTCACCGGAGGATTTCGCGGCAAAGACCGACTCCGTCGGCAAGCCCTTCCTCGGCACGGAGCTGCGCATCCTCGATGAGGACGACCGCGAGGCGCCACCCGGCGCCACGGGCGAGATCGTGGGCTACAGTCCGCTCCTGATGCAGGGCTACCACGGGCACGATGACGCGAACCAGGAGGCAACCTGGACGGACCCCGAGGGGCGGCGCTGGCTGCGCACGGGCGACCTCGGATTTCTCGATGCCGAGGGCTTTCTCTACGTCGTCGATCGCAAGAAGGACATGATTCTCTCGGGTGCGCAGAACGTCTACCCAGCCGACATCGAGCAGGTGATGCGTGCTCACCCCGATGTGGCCGAGGTGGCGGTGGTCGGCGCGCGCAGCCGCAAGTGGGGCGAGACACCGGTGGCGTTCGTTGTAGCGCGCCCCGGTAGCAGCCTCGAGCGCGATGAGCTCTTGCAATGGACCAACGCACGTGTCGGCCGTCAGCAGCGCATCGCGGACGTGCTGTGGTGCGGCTCGCTGCCGCGTAACGCCAACGGTAAGATCCTCAAGCGCGAGTTGCGTGCGGCGCTTGGGAAAGGCGAGTACTGAGTGATGCATGGACGGAGGATCGTATGACGGGCAGCGATTACTGGTTCGACAGCCCGGAGGGCCTGCGACTCTTCAGCCGCGTGTATGCCGGCCCGAGCGCCGCCGCCCCGGTCGTGCTTTGTCTGCACGGTCTGACGCGTAACAGCCGCGACTTCGAGGATCTCTCGGCGCACCTCGCTGCGCACTACCGGGTGATCGTGCCCGATGTTCGCGGTCGGGGCTTGTCGGCACGCGATCCCAACTTCAACAACTATCAGATCCCGGTGTATGTCAATGATCTGCTGTCGCTGTTCGCGGGGCTCGGCGTCGAGCGCGTCAGCATCATCGGAACTTCCATGGGCGGCCTCATGGCGATGGTGCTGGCGGCCATGCAACCCGGGCTGGTTGCGGGAATCGTGCTGAATGATGTAGGTCCGGAGGTCGACCCTGCAGGACTTGAGCGCATCCGCGGTTATGTGGGGAAATCTCCGCCGGTGCACAGCTGGCCGGAGGCCGTGGCGAATGTGCGCGCCATCTACGGCCCGGCGTGTCCCGGCTTGAGCGATGAGCAGTGGGAAAGGATCGCGCGGCGCAGCTACCGAGCCAACGCCCAGGGCGTGCCGGTAGTGGACGCGGATCCGCTCATCGCCGAGCCGCTGCGGGACACCAGGACGGCGGCGCCCAATCTCTGGCCGCTATGGAGCGCGCTAGCGAAATTTCCGATCCTCGCAATCCGCGGTGCGCATTCCGACATCCTGAGTGCGGCGACACTCGCGCGGATGCAGCGTGAGAAACCGGACCTCAAGGTGTTGACCGTCGCCAACCGCGGTCACGTGCCGCTGCTCGATGAGCCAGAGTGTGTGGCCGCGATCGATGAGTTTCTCGCTGCGGCGGGCGGTGGTTGAAGTCTGAGGCGCCCCGGCGGGAGGGGTCGCCGTTCGCCGGAATGCACGGCGCCAGCCTTCGCCGGAAGCGGCCGCTTCCGGTCCCGAATCCTCGGCACCCTTCACACACCACCTTTGCAAGCCTGTGCGCATGTCTCATGCGCGTGCCTCGTGCGCATAGCTCGTGCGCATAGCTCATGCGCATAGCTCATGCGCATGCCTCATGCGCACGCCTCATGCGCATGCCGAATGCGCATGCCAGATGCGCATGCCAGATGCGCACGGCTCTGAAAGCACCTCTGCTATCCGACCGGCACCGTCCCCTGCAAGGCTGGCGGCCACAGGCCGCGCCATCAGGCGCCGTGTAGGTCGTCGTGGCTGCGAGACGAGAGGTTTAGACGCTGGAAAAACGGTGCTGCGGCCGAAAGGAGCACCCTCGGGATGGGCCGCTCCTTAGACTTACTTCACCCCACGTGCGCGCGGAGGCACGCCCGAGGTTTTCGCGCGCGCCTTCCCGGCGGCACTCTTTCTTGGCACCGCCTTCGCTCGCCGGTGCGGTTTGCGTCCCACGTGCGCGGAGGTCTTCGGGCGGCTCCGCGCGCTGGCTGCGGGTGGCTGATTTACTGCCACGACTTTTCCGCTGGCTCGCGCGGGCGGAGCTTTCTTCTTGGCGCCTTTGCGACCCGCAGGCACCGGGGCCGCGGCGACCGCCGGCGCGCCGTCGCCCCCCGCGACGCGCGCCGCCGCACTGGCAGCTGTAGCGGTTGTGGCGCGCTTGCCGCGACCCCAGCGGCCGAACCGCCCGCGCTCAGGCGCCGCTGCGAGAAGCGCACGGCATTCCTCGAGCGTGAGCGACTTCGGGTCGCGCTCCTTGGGAATCTTGGCATTTTTCTTCTTGTCGGTGATGTAAGGGCCATAGCGGCCGTTGAGCACCTGGATGCCTTCTTCCGGAAAATCCTGAATCAGGCGGTTGGCGTCGGCTTCCTTCTTGAGGCGTATGACCTCGCGAGCGCGCTCGAGCGTCACGGTGTAGGGGTCATCCTCTTTGAGAGACGCGTACTTGCTGCCGTATTTCACGTACGGTCCGAAGCGCCCCACGTTGGCGACGATGGTCTCGCCCTCGGACGTCTCGCCGAGCGTGCGCGGCAGTTTGAACAGCTCCATTGCGTCGGCCAGCGTGACCGCATCCATTTTCTGTCCAGGGCGTAGCCCTGCGAACCGCGGCTTCTCCTCATCGTCCTTGGTGCCGATCTGCACGAACGGCCCGAAGCGGCCCATGCGTACGGTGATCGGCTTGCCGGTGGCCGGGTCCTTGCCGAGCTCGCGTGCCTGCGCGACCTGCTCGCGCGTGACCGTGCGCTCGATTTTGTCGACCTGATGAATGAAGGGCTTCCAGAACTTCTCGAGCGGAGTGGTCCACTCCTCCTCTCCGCGCGAGATAGCGTCGAGCTCATCCTCCATCGCCGCGGTGAAGCCGTACTCGACGTAACGATGGAAATGATGGGTGAGGAAGCGATTGACGATCTTGCCGATGTCGGTCGGGACGAAGCGGCGGTTGTCCATCTCCACGTACTCACGGTCCTGTAGCGTGGAGATGATGGTGGCGTAGGTGGAGGGCCGACCGATGCCGTGCTCCTCGAGCGCCTTCACGAGCGATGCTTCGCTGTAGCGCGGCGGCGGCTCCGTGAAGTGCTGCGTGGCGGCGAGTTGAGTGAGGCTCACGGCGTCGCCTACTTTCAACGGCGGCAGCACGTGATCCGTATCGTCGACCTTCGCATCGTCGCTCCCTTCCTGATAGACCGCGATGTAGCCCGGTTTTACCAGCGTGGAGCCGTTGGCGCGCAGCAGGTGGCGCTGCGGCCCATCCTGGCCGGCCAGCAGATCGACAGCTACCGTGTCGAATACCGCATGACTCATCTGCGAGGCGACGGCACGCTTCCAGATCAGTGCGTACAGCCGGTAGAGATCATCCTCGATTTTCCCCTCGACATCCGCAGGGGTGATGCTGGCTGAGGTCGGACGAATCGCCTCGTGCGCCTCCTGGGCGTTCTTCGATCTGGTCTTGTAGACGCGCGGTTCCTCGGCGACCTCGTGCGCACCGTAAAGCCGTGTGGCCACCTCGCGGATCTCGCGTACCGCTTCGTCGGCAAGTGCGACCGAGTCGGTACGCATGTAGGTGATCAGGCCGACGTTGCCATCGCCGATGTCCTGCCCCTCGTACAGCTGTTGCGCGAGGCGCATGGTGCGGCGTGCGTTGAAGCCGAGCTTGCGCG
This sequence comes from Steroidobacteraceae bacterium, assembly GCA_035639195.1. Taxonomy (GTDB): domain Bacteria; phylum Pseudomonadota; class Gammaproteobacteria; order Steroidobacterales; family Steroidobacteraceae; genus 13-2-20CM-66-19. Next base: position 29,245 of record DASQYM010000001.1, on the reverse strand, counting down.
CGGCCTCCTGCTGCAGCGTGGAGGTAGTGAAGGGCGGCGCTGGATTACGGCGCCGCTGCTTGCGGTCGATGGCGAGCACCCGCAGTGTCCCGGGCACGCTGTCGCCGGCAGCGGCCGCCGCGCGCAGTGTGCTCTCGGCCTCGCGCGCCGTACGCTCGCTCGTGAAACTGAACTGCTCGACCTTCTCGCCGCGATATTCGAGCAGCTTGAGTGGAAAGCTCTGCCCACCGTGCGCGCCTTCGCCCTCGATGGTCCAGTACTCCTGCGCGATGAAGGCGGCGATCTCCTCCTCGCGCTCGCAGATCATCCGCAGCGCCGGGCTCTGCACGCGACCCGCGGAAAGCCCGCGGCGCACCTTTTTCCACAGCAGCGGCGAGAGATTGAAGCCCACCAGATAGTCGAGCGCGCGTCGCGCCTGCTGCGCATTGACCAGTTCCATCGACAGGCTGCGCGGACGCTCGACCGCTGCGCGGATGGCGTTACGCGTGATCTCGTAAAACACCACGCGGTGCACGTTCTTGCCGTTGAGGTTGCCGCGCGAGTCGAGGATCTCCTTCAGGTGCCAGGCAATCGCTTCGCCCTCGCGATCGGGGTCGGTGGCGAGATACAGCGCCCTCGACTTGCCGAGCGCACGCTCGATGGCCGCCACGTGGCGCTCGTTCTTCTCGAGCACCTGATACTTCATGGTGTAGCCGTTGTCGGGATCGACCGCACCTTCCTTGGGAACGAGATCGCGCACGTGGCCATAGGAGGCGAGCACCTCGAAGTCACGCCCCAGATACTTCTTTATGGTCCTTGCCTTGGCGGGGGACTCGACGATGACGAGGTTGTCTGCCATGACCTATGGGGAAACGCTCGATCCTGAAACAAAAAACCGCGGGCGAGCCGCGGACCTATCAACCGGCGCTTGCAGCGATGCGCTCAATGCGGCGCATTGGCCGATGCTGCGGGCATCAGCCCGCCGAGCCGCTCCACCGCCAGCTCGTATCCAGGTTGGCTGGAGAGCACCATGAGCACGACCCACTTGAGCTGCTCGGTGTCGGGCTCGTCCGCATCGAGCGCGAGCATGCGCTCGATCACGAGCTCGCGCTGCTGCGCGGTCAGCACCTGCGCGCGCTCGAGCGTCAACAGCAGGCCGCGACACTCCGTCGAGAGACGCATGAGCTCACCGTCGGTAAACATGCGCACGCCATGCGCATCGCCACGCGTCTCGGCGGGAGCTGCGCGATCCTGATGGAACGCAAGATCGGTCAGCCAGTCGAGTGCGCGCTCGACCTTGGTGCGTGCGAAGCCGGCGCGCTCGAGATCGCGCGCCAGATGCTCGCGCCGCGGAACCGCCGGCATGTCGATCAGCATGTAGCGGTCGAAGACGTAGATCAGAATGTCGAGAACGCTGCCAGTCGTCATCTCAAGGTAACCGGCCATAACGGCCGCCCGGGAGCGCCGCCACACGCCCCTCGAGCTCGAGTATCAGCAGCATCGAGGCAACTGACTCACCCGGCAGGCGCGTGCGTGCGACGAGAACATCGATGGTCGCGGGTTCAAAGCCGAGGGCATCTAACAGCATTTCATACTCCTTGTCCAATTCCCGCGGTTTGCGCGGCTCGGGTTGCGGCGTCGTAACTACTTCTTTCGACACGGAAAAAGGCAGCTCCGACAGCACGTCCGCGCCTTCCTCCACGAGCTTGGCGCCGTTCTTGATCAGTTGATGGCAACCGCGCGAGAGCGGACTGTGTATCGAGCCGGGGATGGCGAACACCTCACGCCCGGCCTCCACCGCGTTTCGCGCGGTGATCAGCGAGCCGCTGTACCGCGCCGCCTCCACTACGAGCGTTCCGAGTGACAGCCCGGCGATGATGCGATTGCGGCGCGGGAAGTGCCCGCGCAGCGGCGGCGTTCGCGGCGGAAACTCCGACACCAGCGCGCCGCATGCACGGATGCGCTGCGCAAGCGAGCCGTGCTCGGCCGGATAGACACGGTCGAGCCCGGTCGCATAGACGGCGATCGTAGCTCCGCCTCCGGCAAGCGCGCCTTCATGACTTGCGGCATCGATCCCCAGGGCGAGCCCGCTCGTAACGGTGAGCCCTACGCCTGCGAAGTACGTGGCGAACTCGCGCGCGGTTGAGCGGCCGGCGGGCGTGGGATTGCGCGAGCCGACCATCGCGATCTGCGCTGAGGAGAGTGCCGCCACCGTGCCCTCGACGTAGAGCGCGGCGGGCGCGCCGGGCATCTGCTGCAGCAGCGGCGGATACTCGGGATCGGAGGCGAGCACGATGTGTGCTCCGCTGGACGTGAGCCAGGCGAGATCGGCATCGACCGCGGCTTCATCGGGGGAGGCGAGAAACTGCTGCGCGGCCGAGGGCAGCTCCAGCCGCTGTGTCACGCGCGCGCCGAGTGCGCGTTCCGGCTCACCGCCGGCCGCGGCAAGCAGCTCGCGCAGCTGCCCGGCGTCGAGGGCGGGTGTACGTGCCAACACGGCGCGGGCGCGGCTCGTCTCCATCGACGGCGAGCATAAAGGAACGGCGCAACGCCAGCCGCACGCAAATGGCACGCAAGTGCATGCCCCGCCGCGGCAGGCGGGACTCGCAGCGAGGCGGCAGGTCAGCCGTTAGGGGTTACGGACCGGGGCGCCGATGTGGATGATGTTTGAAGCGCCCACAATCAGGCCATAACTGATCCGATCGTAGACCTTGAACACCAGCAGCGTGCCGGCACGCTCGTTGGGCAACTTCACCCTCGGCACGAACGTGGTATTGAAGCCGTTCATGTTGTTGGCGATGGAACGACCGCCGGCATACAGATCGCGTACCACCTCGCCTTCCTGATCGACGGCGAGCACGTTGCCGGGCTCGATGCCATGGCGCTTGCCGCGGTTGATCGCGACCACGTAGAACTGCCCGACGAGATCGGTGCCCCCGACCGCATCGATGATAACGCCGTGCACGTCGGATGCGGGCGCGGCGGGGGTGAAGTTCAGCGGCACGTCGTTGTCGGATGACACGAGCCGATCGCCGGCGAGCGTCTCGCGCGCGAGGTCGATCAGTACCGCCTTCGCGGGTTCACCGGAGCGCTTGACGAGCGCGGTGGCGGTGTAGATGCCCTCGTAGCCGACGACCTTGCCGTCGTCGGGGTCGACCAGCGGCGTCGCGACGTGCATGACGGCGAAACGGGAGTTCTCCGTCGCCTGAAGGTTGCGCACGTAGACCTCGATCTCGTTGCCGGCCACCTGGTGCATATCCCGGAAGGCGAGCACATAAGGCGCGTGACGGATCTCATCCGGCGTCATGATCGTCGGTCTCGAGAGGAACGCCGCGATCGCTGAGTACGGAATGGTCGGAATGGCGTTCGCGAGCGGGTCGCTGCGCAGTCGCGGGTCAAGCCGCGACACGCCAGCCTCTTCCAGGCGCACTTCGAGCCGGCCGCCCGCGCTGTAAGCGAGCGCAAGCTTGTCGCCCGGATAAATGAGGTGAGGGTTGGGTACCTGGGGATTGATGATCCAGACCTCGGGCCACAACCATGGGTCCTTCAGATACATCGAGGCAATGCCCCACAGCGTATCGCCACGCTTGACCGTGTAGTGCATGGGCGCGGTGGGATTGGCTACCGGGGTTGCGGTGTCCGCAGAGGCTGTCGCTGCGCCTGCTGGCTCCGAGGCCGGAGCGCTTTGTACCGCAGCTTCCGTCGCCGTCATCTGCTCAGGTGCGGCGCTCGCGGAGGCACCTGCCTCCGCTGCTGCAGCGGGAGCGGCAGCGGCGCTCGACTGCGCAGCGTGGTGGTGCGCGCAGCCCAAGAGCGCGATGCACAGGCTCAGCAAGCTCGCGGCGGCACGAGCTCCAAGTACTTGATTCGAGACCATCCTCCACTCCTCATTGCGCGAGGGGGACCAGACCCTGCGCCCGAGATTCTAGGCGCTATACTGGCAGGAAGCCCGGCCCTCAGACGAGTTAATGTCAAACTTGTGCGCTGGATCACGGGCCCCGGCGCCCCCATATCAGGCAGCACCATGGCCCTTCGAACCATTCTCGAATTCCCCGACCCACGGCTGCGCACCCGGGCCGAGCCGGTGGCGCATTTTGACGCCGCACTTGGCACGCTCATCGACGACATGCTCGAGACCATGTATGCCGCGCCGGGCATCGGACTCGCCGCGACTCAGGTCGATGTCCACAAGCGCCTGATCGTGATCGACATCTCGAAGGAGCACAACGAGCCGCTCGTGCTGGTGAATCCAGAGATCCTTTTCCGTGAAGGCGACGCAAGCACCGAAGAGGGCTGTCTGTCGGTTCCCGGCATCTTCGATGAGGTGAAGCGTGCTGCGAAGGTGCGCGTGCGTGCCCAGGATCGCAACGGCGCGACCTTCGAGCGTGACTTCGATGAAGTCCTGGCGGTGTGTATCCAGCACGAGATGGATCACCTCGAGGGACGGCTGTTCGTCGATTATCTCTCCGATCTCAAGCGGGAGCGTATTCGCAAGAAGCTCGAAAAGGATCGCAAGGAACGCGCGGCGCGCACCGTGACGGCGAGCGCGGGCGCACGCCGCGCGTACTGAAGTTGCGGGTCGCCTTCGCGGGCACGCCCGAGTTCGCGCTGCCTGCACTCGCGGCGCTGCGCAGCCACCATGAGATCGTGGGGGTCCTGACCCAGCCGGACCGGCCGAGCGGCCGTGGCCGCCGAATGTCGGCAAGCCCAGTGAAGCAGGCCGCGGCGACCGCCGGGCTCCCGCTTGCACAGCCGCCGACTCTCAAAGACGAGACGGCTCGCAGATCGCTCGAGAGCTGGCATCCCGATGTTCTGGTCGTCGTCGCGTATGGCCTCATCGTGCCGCCCGAGGTGCTCTCGCTACCCCCGCTGGGCTGTCTGAACATTCACGCCTCGCTGCTGCCGCGCTGGCGCGGTGCTGCCCCTATCGAGCGCGCCATACTGGCCGGGGACCGCTGGACCGGCGTGACTCTCATGCAAATGGATACCGGGCTCGACACCGGCCCGATACTCCTTCAGCGACGCCTAGAGATCCTGCGCACTCATACCGGGGGCTCGCTCCGGGTAGAGCTCGCTGCGCTTGGAGCGGATGCCCTGCTGGAGGCGCTTGCAGGCGTTGCACGCGGCACGATTGCAGCCCAGGCACAGCCTCAGGAGGGCGCTACCTACGCGCCACGCATCGAGAAGGGCGAGGCTAGAATCGACTGGACGCAGGAGGCAATGCAGATCGAGCGGCAGGTGCGTGCCTTCAACCCGGCACCCATCGCCGAGACACGCCTTGACGGAGAGCAGCTCCGGATTTTCTCTGCCACCGCTCTGGAAGCGAATCAGCATGAAAATGCATCGATCGGCTTCGATCCTGGGATGATCGTGGAGGTTCCGGGCGAATCCATGGTGGTACAGTGTGGCCGAGGCCGTCTCGCAGTCAATAAGGTCCAGCGTCCCGGCCGCCGACCGGTCAGTGTGCGGGATCTCTCGCACAGTCTCGTGCTCACGGGCCGCCGACTTGTCTAGAACGCCCTGGGCGCCGGGTGCGCCGGCGCTTGCGGCAGCTGGGCGGGCGGTCGAGTCCGTCGTCCGGCACGGCCGTTCGGCGGACGTGGCTCTCGCGCTCGCCGTCCGAGACTCGCGCGGTGCCCCGGACGAAGCCGCCGTACGCGCTATCTCACTTGGCACGATTCGCTGGTATCTCCGTCTCGCCCCGGCCGTCGAGGAGCTTCTCGAGCGCCCAGAGAGCCTTGCGGCACCAGTTCAGGCACTGCTGGCGGTCGCCGCCCACCAGATCGAGTACTCGCGTAACCCACCCGAGGTCATCGTCCATGGCGCCGTCGATGCCGCACGGCTTCTCGGGGTGAGCCGGGCTACCGGACTCGTGAATGCCGTGCTGCGCCGATTCGTGACGGAGCGAGCGGCGCTCTTCGCGCACGTCGATGCAAGCCTCGCCAGGCGTACCGCCCATCCGGAGTGGCTCGTCGACCTCATCTGTGCCGCCTGGGAGGCCGAAGCTGAGGATGTGCTCGAGGCTAATAATGCGCACCCGCCCATGACGCTCCGCGCCGACCTCTCGCGGATCAGTCGCGCCGACTACCTGAAAGACCTGAGAGGTCAGTCGATTGACGCGTATGAGATACAGTGGGCGCCTGCCGGAGTGACTTTGGCTCATCCACTCCCGGTAAGTGCCCTGCCCGGCTTTCGCGAGGGATTGGTGTCGATACAGGATGCGGGCGCTCAACTCGCAACGGTTCTGCTTGCACCGGCCCCCACCGCACGCGTGCTGGATGCGTGCGCGGCGCCCGGTGGCAAGACCGGACACATTCTCGAGCATATGGGTGCCGGCGCGGATCTCACCGCCGTGGATATCGATGCAAAGCGGATCGCCCTGATCGCGGAAAACCTCAAACGCCTCGGACGCGCGGCGCACTTGTGTACCGGCGACGCGCGGGATCCGACGACCTTCTGGGATGGAAGACCGTTCGACCGCATTCTGGTGGATGCGCCGTGCTCCTCGACCGGAGTCATCCGCAGGCATCCCGACATCAAGCTCCTGAGGCGCCCGAGCGATTTGCCGGCATTCGCGGCCACGCAGATCGCGATCCTGAGCGCGGCAGTAACCATGCTCGCGGACGGGGGACGGCTGCTCTATTCGACCTGCTCGGTGCTGCCGGACGAGAATGAAGAGGTCATCGCGACGCTCCTCGAGGTGCAGCCGCGCTTGCGCCCGACTGCACTCCCGGCCGCCGATGTCGTACCGGGTGCGATTCCAAGGCGCTTTGGAGTTCAGCTTCTGCCCGGCACTGCGGCGGGGACCGATGGCTTCTATTATGCTTGTCTCGAAAAGACAACGACTGGGACCTGAAAGTCCGGGTCTCCAATCTGGCCACCGGGAAGCAGCCGAGTCTTGTCGTTGTATTGATGCTACGCACCGATCTGACAACGGACCGTTTGAGCCGGGGCGCTCTGTTCGCCGCGGTGTGCGCGCTGGCGCTGGCGGGGTGGAGCTCGAGTCGCGCCGCTGCGCTCGATGGCGTCCTCGAGGTGCGCTCGGCGTACGTCAACATCAACAGGGGGGTGTTCCTGTTGCATGCGCGAGTGGAATACCCGGTGAGCGAGGCCATCCGCAGCGCGCTACAGGACGGTGTGACGCTTTCTTTCGATCTCGATGCGCGTGTCGATCGCGAACGCCGCTTCTGGCTCAACGCGAACATCGTCGACCTGACGCTGCGCCGCGAGCTCACCTATCACGCAGTGAGCAACCGGTACCTGGTGCGCGACACGCGCAGCCGAGACCAGCAGAGCTTCCCCACCCTCGATGAGGCACTCGACTATCTCGGCAAGATCGATGCGTGGCCGATCCTCGTCGAGCCTCAGCTCGATGGCGGCAGCTACACCATCAGCGTGCGTGCGGGCATGCGGCGTGGACACTTGCCCGCCTCGCTCCGCGCTATTCTTTTCTGGACCGACGACTGGGCACGTGTGAGCGAGTGGTACACATGGTCACTGCCGGAGTGAGCGGCGCACGTCCACGGCGGCTGCGATGGATCGCGGTCGGGCAGGTGGTGCTGTGGGTGACCATAGGGCTCGGTGCGTTTCTGCTGCTCGCCAAGAGCGTGCAGAACTCTCCGGAATTCGGCCGCCTGCAGATCTGGATTCTCGCATTCGACATCTGCGGGGTGATCGCGCTCAGTGGGCTGCTCGCGCGCAAGCTGTGGCGGCTGGTACGCGACTACCGCGCGCATGTACCCGGTTCGCGCCTGACCGCGCGCACGGTCGCGATCTTCGGCGCGCTGGTGATCGCGCCGCTGCTGGTCGTGTATTCCTCCTCGCTCGAGTTCATCAACCAGGGCATCGACAGCTGGTTCAAAGTCGAGGTCAAGCGGGGCCTGAGCGATGCAGTGGGCCTCTCGCGCGCAGCGCTCGATCTGCGTACACGGGAGTTCGCGACGCGCACCGTCGCACTTGCCGAAGCCCTCACGCGTGCCTCGCCCGCAGAAGTGCAGGCGCGGCTCGATGCCGAGCGCCGCTCGAGCCAGGCGCTCGAGGTCGTGTTGTTCTCGGCACACGCGCGCATCATCGCCGCAAGCCTCGAGAGCCCGCTCGAGAACCTCCCCACGCAGCCGCCCGCGGACCTGGTGCGTCAGGTCGAGCAGCATCTGCCGTACGTCAGTCTCGAGCCGCAGGCCGGCGGGCGTTATCTCATCCGCACTGCGGCTGCCCTCGGCAGCCCGGGCGGCCGCGACGACCGGTTCGTGGTGGCGACCTATCCGGTTCCCGCGCAGCTTGCGGCGCTCTCGGAGGCCGTGCAGAACACCTACTCGCAGTACGGAGACCTCGCCGTGTTGCGCGAGCCGCTCAAAGACAGCTTCCGCCTGACACTCACCCTGGTGCTGCTGCTATCGATGCTGGCTGCGATCTACGGCGCGATCTACTCGGCGCAGCGGCTCGTGCGGCCGGTGCAGGACCTGATCGAGGGGACACGTGCGGTCGGTAAGGGCGACTTCGGCACGCGCCTGCCGCTGCCCTCGCGCGACGAGATGGGCTTTCTCGTGCACTCCTTCAATGACATGACCAAGAAGCTACGGCGCGCGCGCGCCGAGGCGACTTCCAGCCAACAGGCGGTCGAGCGTGAGCGCGAACGTCTGGCAATCATCCTGGCGCGTCTCTCGACCGGGGTGCTCGCCATCGACCGCAACATGACGGTGCGCACCGCAAATGCGGCTGCCGGCGCGATACTCGGTAGCGATCTGTCGGCGGCCACCGGCCGTGCCTTACCCGAGCTCGCCGCAGGCAACGAGCGGCTCGGCCAGTTCGTCGCCGCGCTCGCCGTGCGCTTCGCCGCCGGACGGCAAGAGTGGCGGGAGCAGCTCGACCTCGACGGTGCCACGGGTCGCCGTGTGCTCATGTGCGCGTGCACACCGCTGCCGGGCGAGGACACCGACATGGGCTTCGTGATCGTGTTCGACGACATTACGACGCTGCTGCAGGCGCAGCGCGATGCAGCCTGGGGCGAGGTCGCGCGCCGCCTGGCCCATGAGATCAAGAATCCGCTCACCCCCATCCAGCTCTCCGCCGAACGCCTGCGCCGCCGGCTGCTCGCCGGCATGAGTGAACGCGACGCGGACATCCTGGAGCGCGGCACGCGTACCATCGTGCAGCAGGTCGAGACCATGCAGCAGATGGTGAATGCATTCAGCGAATACGCGCGCGCCCCGGAGATGCACATCACGCGCTTCAGCCTCAACCAGCTCGTCACTGAAGTGGCCGACCTGTATCGCTCTCAGGCCCAGCACACGCGCATCCGTCTGGACCTCGATGAGCACATCGAGGGTATCGAGGCCGACCGCGGCCGAGTGCGGCAGATCCTCAACAACCTCCTCACCAACGCGCTCGAGGCGCTGGAGGGGGTAGGGACGCCGCTGGTGGAGATCAGCACGCGCCTGGAGTCGAGCGCCGATGGAGCGCACGCGGCCGTGACCGTATGTGACAATGGGCCGGGATTTCAGCGTGAGCTGCTCGGCAGGGTGTTCGATCCCTACGTCACCAGCAAACCCAAGGGCACCGGATTAGGCCTCGCCATCGTGAAGAAGATCATCGAAGAGCACGGCGGTCGAATTGACGCGGACAATCGGCCTGAAGGCGGGGCGCGCGTGCGCGTCGTGCTGCCGTTACAGGACAGCACGCGCTCCGCCACGGGCGGAGCGCGCGAGCGGCGGGATCAGCTGCGGAGGGAAAGAGCGTGAGTGGCCCACACATTCTGGTAGTGGATGACGAGGCGGACATCCGCGGACTGCTGAAGGAGATTCTCTCCGAGGAAGGTTACGAGGTCGACGTGGCCGCCAACGCGGCGCAGGCGCGCGCTTCGCGGGCGCGCCAGATACCTGATCTGGTACTGCTCGATATCTGGATGCCCGATGTCGATGGCATCACGCTGTTGCGCGAGTGGTCGGCTGCGGCGACCGACGGCTGTCCGGTGGTCATGATGTCGGGACACGGCACCGTCGAGACCGCGGTCGAGGCGACGCGCCTCGGCGCGTTCGATTTCGTGGAGAAACCGCTGTCGCTCGCGAAGCTGCTGCGCACCGTGGAGCGCGCCCTCGATGCCGGACGGCGCCATCGCCAGAGCGCACGGCTGCTCGGTTCCCAGCTCGCGGTGCCACTCGGCAAGAGCAAGTTGATGCAGCAGCTGCGCGCGGAGGCGCAGCAGATCGCAGCGAACCCCTCGCCGGTGCTGCTGGTCGGCGAGCCGGGCTCGGGCCGCGAGGCGTTTGCGCGTTACCTGCACGAGCGCGGACCGCGCGCCTCGGCGCCGTTCGTGTCGCTCATCGCCTCGAGCCTGCGCGATGCGGATGCCGAGGCGCGCCTGTTCGGTCGCGAGAACGGCGCCCACAGCGTGGGGGCGCTCGAGGAAGCCGCCGGCGGCACGCTTTTCCTCCACGAGCTCGAGGACCTGCCGCAAGGCGTGCAGCGGCTGCTCGTCGGTGTCTTCGAATCGGGGCAATTCATCCGCCTCGGCGGCAGCGAGCCGATCAGCTTCCGCGCCCGGGTTCTGTCCTCGGCCCAGCCCGGAATCGAGCAACGCGCGGGCAATGATGGGTTCCGGCGCGATCTGTTTGCGCATCTCAACGTGCTCATCATGCGGGTGCCGCCGCTGCGCGAGTATGCCGAGGACGTCCCCGACCTGCTGCGTTACCAGGTGGACCGCCTGGTCGACAGCGACGGCCTGACGTTCCGGCGCTTCAGCGTCGCGGCGCAGAACCGGCTGCGCAACTACCCCTGGCCGGACAACGTGCGCGAGCTGCGCCACCTCGTCCACCGGCTGCTCATCCACGGCGGTTCCGAGGAGATCCGTCTCGAGGAGATCGAGCGCGAGCTCGCGGTGCACACCCCGCCCGATGAACCGCTCGTCAAGCAGGACCTGCTGGCATTGCCGTTGCGCGAGGCACGCGAGCAGTTCGAGCGTGCCTACCTGCAGCAGCAGCTGCTGCTGTGCAACGGCAAGGTGGGACAGCTCGCCAAGCGCGTCGGCATGGAGCGCACGCACCTGTACCGCAAGCTGCGCTCACTCGGGGTGGACTTCCGCAATATCAGCGAGGACTGAGAGAGACCAGAGGAGGCCGGGCTCTCTCAACGGTCGATGGCGCGGCTCTCAGTAATGAGCCGGCGTCGCGCCGGCCTCAGTCGCCGATGCGGATCACGAGCGCATCCACGTCCGCCGCCTGCAGCTGCCGGCGCAGCTTGTTGAGCTCATCGAGATTGCTGACCGGTCCGATGCGCACCCGGTGCCACACGTCGGCATCGACGGCGACGCGCTGAACCTTGGCGCTGATGCCTTGCAGCGCAAGCTGGGCGCGCACCCGGTCGGCGTCCGATTCGTTGCGATACGAGCCCGCCTGCAGCACATACACACCGGGGCGCTCGATCTTCGCTGCGGCCGGCAGATCGCGCTTGACGTCCTTGTCCTTCTCCGGGACCACCACCTCGAAGTTCGGCAGCATCTGGTAGAAGTCGTATCTCTGGGAGGTCTTGCGCGTGCCGCCCTCTGCATCGGCCGCGCGTACGCCCCGATGCGGATCGGGACGCGGCGCCTCGGGAGCATCGCTCGGCTTGTGACGGTTACCGAGCCAGCTGAAAGCCATGGCCGCGAGCACCGCCCCGGCCAACACGCCCCAGCCGAACTCGCGTACGCCGCGCAGCCCGAGCGGCCGGTGCTGTGCGGATTTGTAGTCGCGCGCGCTAAGTCTCGCCACGCCCTTGGCCGCAGCCGCGCGGCTGTCTGCCGGCTGTGAACGCGCGCGGCTCACATGCTCTCCGGCGCCGACACGCCGAGGAGCGTGAGACCGTTGCGCACCACCTGTTGCACGCCGAGCACCAGCGCAAGGCGCGCGTTCCGCAGGCGCGTATCTTCGACGATGAACTGCTCGGCGTTGTAATAGGTGTGGAACACGTTGGCGAGCTCGCGCAGGTAGTGCACGAGCGCATGGGGCGCGCGATTGACGGCGGCCTGCTCGAGCACCTCGGGGTAGCGGCTGAGCGCCGGCAGCACCGCCTGCTCGTGCGGGCTGTCCAGCACGGCTGCCGCGGCGAGGCCCGCGGCGCGGTCGAAGGACAATGCTCGCGCCGCGAGCTGCTTCATGACACTCGCTACGCGCGCGTGCACGTACTGGATGTAGTACACCGGGTTCTCGTTGGTGCGCGATTTGGCGAGCTCGAGATCGAAGTCGAGCGGCTGATCGTGGCTGCGCATGAGGTAGAAGAAGCGGCAGGCGTCGTCGCCGACTTCCGCGCGCAGCTGGCGCAAGCTGACGAACTGCGCTTCGCGCTTGCCCATCGGAATCCGCTCACTGCCGCGGTACAGACTGACGAACTGGATGAGCGGCGCCTCGAGGCACTCGCCCGGCTGTCCCATGGCGATGAGTCCCGCCCGCACCCGCGCGACGTAGCCATGGTGGTCGGCGCCGAGCACGTCGATGAGGCGCGCGAAGCCGCGTTCGCGCTTGGCAAGGTGGTAGGCGATGTCCGAGGCGAAATAGGTCTTCTGGCCGTTCTCGCGCACCACCACGCGGTCTTTCTCATCGCCAAAAGCCGTGGCACGAAACCACACCGCGCCGGCCTCGCGGTACAGGTGCCCGGCGCGCTCGAGAACGGCGAGCGCGTGGTCGATCGCGCCGCTCTCGGCGAACTCGCGCTCGCTCCTCCAGTGATCGAAGCGCACGCCGAACTCGGTGAGATCATTGCGGATGTCATTGAGCATGCGCGCGAGCGAGAACTCCAGCACCCGGCGGAAGCCTTGCGCGCCGATGAGCTCGCGCGCGCGCGCGATGAGCGCATCGATATACGCCTCCTTGTCGCCGGCGGGTGCATCCGGCGGCAGTCCCGCGAGCACCGCTGCGGCGGGCCGACACAGGTCATCGCCGACGGCGGCATGCAGATCCTGCGCGAGCGCACGCACGTAGTCGCCGCGATAGCCGTTCTGCGGAAAGGCAAGCGTCTCGCCCGCGAGCTCGAGGTAACGCACCCACGCACTGACTGCGAGGATGTCCATCTGCCGTCCGGCGTCGTTGATGTAATACTCGCGCTCTACCGTGAAGCCCACGGCGGTGAGTATGTTGGCGAGCGTCGCTCCATAAGCCGCCTGACGGCCGTGACCGACGTGCAGCGGACCTGTGGGATTCGCGGAGACGAACTCCACCAGCACCCGCTCGCCGCCGCCGAGCTCGCTGCTGCCATAGGCCGCACCGCGCTCGTGAATCGCCGCCAGCTCGCGCGCATACGCCTGCGGGGCGAGGTGAAAATTGATGAAACCGGCTCCCGCGACCTCGGCGCGAGCGAGCAGTGTGTTTTCCGGCAACGCCGCGACGATGGCCGCGGCGAGCTCGCGCGGATTCTTGCCCGCGGTTTTGGCAAGGCGCAGCGCCACGTTGCTGGCGAAGTCGCCGTGCTGTGCATCGCGGGTGCGCTCGACCACCACGGCGGATGCGGGCGGTATCTGCCCCAGCGTGCTCCCGGCGAGCCTGGCGAGGGCGGACAGCAGCAGCTGCTCGAGTTCCTGCTTCAAGATGGAGTCTTCGACTGACTGGCAGGCGCGCAAGTGTAGCCGAAGCAAGGTGTGCCGTCGGTCTCTTGTGCCGCTGCGGCCGCCATGTTGCGGTAACCTTGTGGCGTCATGCAGCGGCGAGAGCTCCTGAAGTGCTCGGCAGCGCTGGCGCTGCTCGCGCAGCCGCTCTGCCGAGTGGTGCGCGCGCGGGCTCTACCCACCGAAGTCGCCGGCGTGCGGCTGCCGAGCTCGATGCTCGCACAGCGTGCCGCCGCTTTCACCCGCGAGCATTGCCCGGACTATCTGTTCAATCACTGCATGCGTACCTACCTGTTCGGCGCGCTGCTGCTGCGGCGCGAGCCGCGCTCTTATCGAATGGACGAGGCGTTTGTCGCGGCGGCGTTCCATGATCTCGGCCTGCTGCCGGCGTTCGAGTCTGCGCGCAGTCCGTTCGAGATCGATGGAGCAGACACCGCGGAGCGCTGGGTGCGCGCGCAGGGTGGCTCCGCTCGGGAGGCTGACCGTGTCTGGTTTGCGGTCGAGCTGCACGACACTTACCGCGCTCTGCCACTGCATCAGGGTCCGGAAGCGCTGCTGGTCTACCTCGGCGCCGGTGCCGATGTCGACGGACCGGCTGCAGGAGAGCTCGAGCCGCAGCAGATCACGGAAGTGCTGACGGCATTTCCGCGCCTCGACTTCAAGAGGCGTTTCACCGAGCTGCTGGTGAGGCACTGCGAGCGCAAGCCCGACTCGCAGGACGGGACCTGGCTCGAGGGACTGTGCCGCGCGCACGGCGCGCATCCACCGCCAGTCGATGCCATCGAGCGTGAGATTGCTTCAGCACCGTTTGCCGACTAGCGCCCGAGCGCGCACTGCCTCAGTAGAGCTCGATCGGGTCAACATCGAGCGACCAGCGCACCGCACGCGCGCTTTTCAGCTGCTCGACCTCGGGCAGCCACTCATCGAGAAACTCATGCAGCGCGCGCCGCTCGCGGCTCTCGATCAACAACTGCGCGTGATAGCGTCCGGCGCGCCTGTGCATGGCGGCCGGCACGGGACCCAGCAGCCGCACGCCGGAGGGCAAATGACGCGCAAGTGCGCGCGCCTGTGCGAGGAAGGCGAGCGCGGCCTCTGCCGTGCGGGCCGAATCGCGCAGCGCTGCGAGGCGGCTGAAGGGCGGCCAAGCCGCCTGGGCACGCTCCTCGAGAGCCGCGCGCGCGAATCCATCGTAGCCCTGTGCGAGCAGGTGCGTGAGCAGTGGATGATCCGGAAATTCCGTCTGGATCAGCACCTCGCCCGCACGGCTACCGCGCCCGGCCCGCCCGGCAACCTGCACGATGGTCTGTGCCAGCCGCTCGGGAGCGCGAAAGTCGGTGCTGAACAGGCCCTGGTCCGCGTTCAAGACCACGACCAGCGTGACGTTGGGAAAATCGTGGCCCTTGGTGACCATTTGCGTGCCGACGAGAATGCGCGCCTCGCCGGAGGCCATGCGTCGCATCACTGCGGCCGCCTCCTGCGGGCGGCGCACCACGTCGCGGTCGAGCCGCGCGATCGGGGCTGATGGAAACAGTGCCCCGAGTGTCTCCTCCACGCGCTCGGTGCCCTGGCCGACGGGCTTCACTGCAAAGCCGCATTGCGGACAGCGTGGCGGCAGCGGCAGGTCGGCGCCGCAGTGATGGCAGCGGAGCCGCCCGGCAGCAAGATGCACCGTGAGCCGCGCGTCGCACTCGCGGCAGGGTGCGAGCCATCCGCAGGCAGTGCACAGCAGCGTCGGCGCGTAGCCGCGGCGGTTGAGAAACACGAGTACCTGACCCTGATCCGCGAGATGACGCTCCATGGCAAGCACCGCGGGGGTGGCGAGCCCGCCGCGCACCGCGTGGCTGCGCAGGTCGATGAGTCTCAGCGTCGGCGGGCGCGCCTGCGCTGCGCGCCGTGCGAGCGTGAGGAGCGCGTAGCGTCCGTTGAGTACGTTGTGCAGCGTCTCGAGCGCCGGTGTCGCGGAGCCCAGCACCACCGGCACCCCGACGTGCCGTGCACGCATCACCGCGAGGTCGCGCGCGGAGTAACGAAAGCCACCCTCGTGCTGCTTGAAGGAGGCATCGTGCTCCTCGTCCACCACGATCACCCCGAGCTCGGGAAGCGGAGCGAACACCGCCGAGCGCGTGCCGAGCACTATGCGCGCGCGCCCGCTGAATGCGTCGCGCCATGCGGCGAGCCGCTCCTGATCGGACAATCCCGAGTGCAGCAGCGCCAGCGGCGTCTCGAAGCGCCCGCGAAAACGGTCGAGCAGCTGCGGCGTCAGGCCGATCTCCGGGACCAACACCAGCGCACGACGGCCAGCGCGCAGCACCTGTTCGATGACGCGCAGGTACACCTCGGTCTTGCCGCTGCCGGTGATGCCGTGGAGCACGAATACGCCGAAGCGCTCGCGCGCCGCCGAAATGGCCGCAACCGCCTCGCTCTGCTCCGGCAGCAGTGTCGGTCCCGGAGTGCGCAGCGCAGTGGCGGGCGCAGGCGGGCGCTCGAGCTCCACCTCGACGCTCGCTATCCAGCCGCGTGCGGTGAGCGCGCGTGCCGCCGCGCGCCAGGCACCGAAGCGCACATCGAGCGCCGCTGCCCCTGCCTCACGCTGCTCGCGCAGGAAAGCGAGCAGCGCACGCTGCTTCGGGGCGCGGCGGGGCTCGCCCGCAGCGACGGCGGCCATGCCGGTTTCGGTCACCAGCCAACGCTCCTCGCGTGCGCTTCGTGGGGCACCCAGGCGCAGCGCCCGCGGTAGCGCGCTCGCCAGCACTTCACCGAGGGGGTGATGGTAGTAATCCGCTGCCCAGCGCAGCAGTTCCTGCAGCGCTGCATCGAGCACGGGCGTGGCATCGAGCACCTGAAGGATCGGCTTGAGCCGTGCCGCCGGAACCTCCGAGTCGTCGGCGACCTCCGTTATGACACCGACCCGGCGCTGCCTGCCGAATGGCACGCGTACGCGCACCCCGGGGGCGGGCTGCACGGTTGCCTGCGCCGGGGCAAGATAGTCGAACAACCGGCGCACGGGGGTGTCCAGGGCCACCCGGAAGATATGGGACACAGTTTGTTAGATTAGCTAGATCAGTGACTTATGCAGCTCAACAGCGGTCAACCCCGGCACGTCGGCGCGCGTTATACAGGCCATGTCCGAGTTTGCTACGCTCGCGTCGCCTTATAGCATGCTGGCCGCTCTACACGGCGACGTGGACCTGACGGACGAAGCCAAGACACGCTCCCGTGCGCTGAACCAGTTCCTGGCCGGCGTGGAGCTCAAGGCATTCAAGATCGCGCAGACGGCGCTGCGGCACGAGGACGACGCGCTCGATGCGGTGCAGGATGCCATGCTCCAGCTCGCGCGCGCGTATGCGGACCGTCCGGCGCAGGAGTGGAAGCCGCTCTTCTATCGGATTCTCGAGAACCGGATCCGCGACATGCAGCGCCGGCGCACGGTGCGCGGCCGTGTGATCGCGTGGCTGCCATTCCGGGGCGAGGAGGATGAGGACGAGGTGGACCCCATCGCCCAGGCTCCGAGTCCGGAGCCGCAGCCGGTGAGAAGGCTGGAACTCGATGAGGCAGTCGGTGCTCTGGAGAAGGCGCTCGGCGGGCTGCCGCGTCGTCAGCAGCAGGCTTTTCTGCTGCGCACGCTCGAGGGGCTCGACGTGGCCGCCACGGCGGCAGCGATGGGCTGCTCCGAGGGCAGCGTCAAGACACATTATTTTCGCGCGGTGCAGGCACTGCGCGCGCAGCTTGGGGACTTTTACGTATGAGCCCGGTGACTCCGTCAACGATCGAATTCGAGCGTAACGCCCGTACGGTGCTCGAGGCGAGTGTCGCGCGCATCGATGCGCGCACGCGCTCGCGACTGAACCGGGTGAGACAGGTGGCGCTCGAGGCGGCCGGGCGGCGCGATCGGCCGTCGTGGCGATCGTTGGCGCTCATGCCGGCGGGTGCCGTGGCAGCAGCGCTGCTGCTCGCCGTGATGCTCTGGCACCGCGAGCCGGCCCTGCGCGAGGCGCCGCCGCTCGAGGGGCATGTTACCGCCGTCGAGGACATGGATCTGCTTGCGGACGCCGAAGGACTGGACCTGATCGAGGGATGGGACGGTCCGTTCTATGAGTGGGCGGCCGACCAGAGCGATGCCAATGTCCAGAGCGAAAGCTGATGTGGCTTCCTCGGCCGACTGCGCTGGTGCTGGCGCTGCTCGGGTTCGGCGGCGCCGCTGCTCGTGCCGACGACGTGCACCAGGCGGCGGACGAGCCCGAGATCGGCTTCCTCGAATTTCTCGGCAGCGTCGACCGGCTGTCGGATGTGATGCCGGACTATCTCTCGCAGGCCGAGTCGCGCGCCAAAGATTCGGCAGGCACCACACCCGCACCCGCGCCGCCGCGCCCGCCACAGCCGCCGAACTCGCCGAACGGCTCCGGAGGACATAACAATGGATAACTACCGGCGGCCGCTCGCAGCCCTCATCGCGGTGGCTGCACTGACGGCTGTCGCCGCTCCTTCGCAGGCGCAGCAGCCGCCAGCATCGCTCCCCGCCGAGTCGGCGACACCCGCGGCGGCGCAGCCCGGAGTGGCCTGGTCCCACCTCTCAGCGGAGCAGCAGCGGCTCCTGTCCGGCTTCGGCAACCAATGGAACTCGTTGCCGCCGGAACGCCAGCAGGCGCTCGCTCACGGGAGCGAGCGTTGGCTCGGCATGTCGGAGGATCAGCGTGGCCAGGCACAGCAGCGTTTCTCGCGCTGGCGGTCGCTGCCGCCGGATCAGCGCCAGGCGCTGCGCTCGCGCTGGCAGCGGTTCCAGACACTGCCGCCCGGAGAGCAGGCGAGGGTGCGCGAGAATTTCCGCCGTTTTCAGCAGCTGCCGCCCGAGCGCCGGCAGATGCTGCGCGAACGCTGGCGCAATGCCAGTCCGGCGCAGCGTCAACAGATGATCGAGCACGCGCGCGAGGTGCGGCAGGCGCACCCGAGCGCACATCCCCCCGCCGTCCACGGTGGGCCACCGCCTCCGCACCACTGAGTCGGCAAAGGCGCGGCGCGACGCACTATCGCACCGCGCGGTCTGCCACTGCCGCTACTTCGGGTTGACCGCGGAGGCCTCTCGCACCGGCAGGGGCACGTTGCAGACATCCACGTGACCTGCGGGTACCTTGAACCACTCCTCGTGACGATTACGGCGCGCCTCGAGATACGAGAGAAACGTCGGCGTGTCGGTGCGCAGCACCTCGAGGTTGGTGCGCTGTGCCGGTGGTACGTCCGCGGCCACGCGCATGGAGGTGAGCGGCACGTACTGCTCGACGTGCTCGTAGCGGCCGAGAGGGCCGGTGCCGCGCGGTATCACCGCAAGCCGCTCCATGCCGTACGCCACTCGCCCGAAGAGCGTCACGTTACGATCGAGGTGGCGCGGCGCCTGCCCGATCACCACGTACAGCTCGGTGCCACCACCGCTGTCGACATCGGTGTCGCGTCCTGCGCCCAGCATGCCGTAGCAGTGCACGAGCCAGGCCCGCCCGCTCGCCGGATCGGCCGCTACGGGGAAATCGTCCACGAAGCCGACCTCGGCTGCGTAAGTGTCGGGGTCCGGGAGCCGGGTGAGCGACAGTCCGCGCAGCGGGCGTTCGAATTCCGCGGGCAGTGTCCGGTGCGCTGCGCCGACGGATTTCTTCCCATCAGGGTCTCCCCACTGCACTACATAGTTGTCCTGCGCGCGCACGATTGCGAGACCATCGAAATATCTGCCGCGCGTGAGCGCCAGCACGTTGGCCACGTGATTCGGCGCGAACTGCGGCATGAGCTCGATCACCACGCGCCCGCTGGCGAGCTCGAGATACAGCGTGTTCTGTGGATCGAGCGCGCGCCAGTCGGAGGCAGTGGATGCGGCGAGCACTTCCGCGGCGGTCGGAGGGCGGTGCGCGGTCTCCGGAGCAGGTGCGGCGAGCGGCGCACCCGCGTACAGGAGCGCTGCGGCACACGCCGCGCCGCGCACGTCAGCACGCCGCAGCGCGCGGAGCGAGCTCTGCGCCATGCGGCGGCGGCCGCATCCGAGTCGTTCTGATTTCATGTCGCGCGCTCCGTACAGTGCGAGGGAGTGAAGCATGCGGCGCAGAAGCCGCTCACGAGAGAGGTGTGAAGCCATCCGCGCTCCAGTCTTCGCTTCCGACACCGTGATGCACCACGAACAGGCCGTCGGGGTCATAGCGCTCCTTCACCGCTCGCAGGTGCGCGTAGTTCCTTCCCCAGAACGCCTGCTGCCATCCCGCGATGAAGTAGTTGCTCTCCGAGAGGTAGGAACCTGCCTCGGGCACGATGCGGCGCAGCTGCGCGCTCGCCTGATCGACTGCCCGGGCATCGGCCTGCGCCACAGCCTGATCGGTCGGTGTCCTTCCCATACCCGGATAGAGCGGCCCCTCACCGTTGGCGATGATGGCGAGAGCGAAGGCTTTGGTCACGGCCGGGTTGGTGGCGGTGTCGAGTGTCGCCGCGATGGCGCTCGCTGGAGCTCCCGCGATCCCCTTGTTGAAATGCAGCTCGATCTCCTGCTGACGGCTGCCGGCGAGGAGCGCTTCGACGAGGCGTGGCCGATCAGCCGCCTCGAGCAACGTGGCGGGCAACCACAGCGAATCGTAGCCGTGAAGGAAGGCGCCCACCTGCTCCTGGTCGCCCTCCCACCAGCCGTGATGCGCCGGAGCGCCGGCGCGCTTGTCCGCGATCATGGAGTGATTGCCGGCGATCTCCCACCAATGTCTGGCGGGCTTGGCGCCGGCACCGGGCTTGTCCGTGATCTTGAAGTCGTGCGGTGAGGCATCGATCCAGTCGAAAAACGATTGCCACACGGCCTGCGCCTGTTTCGGGTCGAGTCCCTGACAGACCATCGAGATCTCGAAAGTGTAGTCGGGGCCTATCCGCACCTGCTCGCCCCAGTGAGGGTTGAAGAGACTCCCCGAGTAGAACTCGAAGAAGCGCGCCAGCAGTCGGCGAAAGGCATCATCCGACTGCGCGCGCAGCTTTCCCCAGGCGGCCCCGAAGAACTCCGGCAGCGGATGCGTGCGCAGCGTGACGCGCGTGACCACCCCGAAGGTGCCGCCGCCACCACCCTTCAGTGCCCAGAAAAGGTCGGGCTCCGAGCAGGCATTCACCGTGCGGAGACGGCCATCGGCCGTGACTATTTCCGCCTCGAGCAACCCGCCTGCGGCGCTGCCAAAGCCCTTGGAGAAACTGCCGAAGCCTCCGCTCTGTACGAGACCGGCGACGCCCACCGAGGTGCAACCTCCACCCTGCACGTAGCGGCCCGCACGGCTGGTGACCGCGTCGTACAGATCGATCCACATGGCGCCTGCGCCGGCGGTGACCGCGGGCGCCGCCTCCACCTTGCCGGCGCAGCCGGCGGGGACGAATGCATCGTGCACGGCGACCTGGTTCATCGACCGTGTCCAGATGAGCAGCGAGTCAGGTGCGCTCGATGTGCCCTGGTAACTGTGACCGCCGCCTTTCACCGCGAGCCGCACCCGCCGCTCGCGCGCGAAGTTGATGCCTGCGGCCACATCCGTGCTGTTGCGTGCCTTGAGCGCGTACGCACTGGCAGCCGGCGTCCACGCATCGAGCCAGCCTGAGACCTGCGTGCCGCCTGCCTGATCACCGATATAGAAGGGATTCTGGATGTTCGCGAGCACGTCGCGGCAGCCGCTGCTGCCGCCATCGGTCTCGCACGCGCTGAAAAGCGGCCGTACCTCCAGCAACGCTCCGCCGACGGCATCATCGAGCTTGCGCCAGTCGTTGGGGGTAGGCCAGCCCGGCTCACCGGGGCGCACGCGGCGCAGCGGCGCGCCGGCCGCGCCGGCAGACAGCAGTGGCGCCAGCGCCAGGACTGGGAGTGCGGCGGCGGTCTTCAGCAGCTTTCTGCGATGCATGGACTCTGCCTTCCTGCCGCGAGGCGCGGACGCCGGCGCGGCGCTGCGTGGTCAGCCTACGGCTTTCACCGCCTGAATCAGCTCCGCGGCGACCTTCTGCGCGTCGCCGTACAACATGCGGGTATTGTCGAGATAGAAAAGAGCGTTCTCGATGCCGGAGAAGCCGGCGCCCTGTCCACGCTTGATGACGATGACGTTCTTGGCCTTGTCGGCGTTCAGGATGGGCATGCCGTAGATCGGGCTCGATTTATCGGTGCGGGCGACCGGGTTCACCACGTCGTTGGCACCGATGATGAGCGCCACATCCGCGGTCTCGAACTCCGCGTTGATCTCATCGAGATCGGCGATGAGGTCGTAGGGGACGCCGGCTTCCGCCAGTAGCACGTTCATGTGCCCGGGCATGCGTCCGGCCACCGGGTGGATGGCGAAGCGCACCTGCACGCCGCGATCGATGAGCAGCTGGCAGAGTTCCCAGATCTTGTGTTGTGCCTGCGCGACCGCCATGCCGTAGCCGGGCACCACCAGGACTTTCTGCGCGAAAGCGAGCATCACGCCAACATCGCTCGCCTCGATGGGCTTGAGACTCCCCTGCACCGCGCCGGTGGCCGCAGCTCCGGTGTCACCGAATCCGGAGAACAGCACGTTGCCGAGCGAGCGGTTCATGGCTTTCGCCATCAATTGCGTGAGGAGCGTGCCGGCGGAACCTACCACGGTGCCGGCGATGATCATGGCGGCGTTGTTGAGCACGAAGCCCTCGAAGCCGACTGCAAGCCCGGTGAGCGCGTTGTAGAGCGAGATCACCACCGGCATGTCGGCCCCGCCGATCGGCAGCGTCATGCTCACACCGAGCACCAGTGCCAGCAGAAAGAATCCGGTCACTACCGCGGGAGTCGCGTTGGTGTGCGCGATCACCAGGACGCCCAGCACGAGCGCGGCGAGAAGAAACAGCAGATTGAGGACCTGCTGGCCGGCGAAGCGCAGGCTGCGCGTGATCAGTCCCTGCAGCTTGCCGAAGGCGATGAGGCTGCCACTGAAGGAAACCGCGCCGATGATGCCGCCGGCGACCGCGAGTGTGGTGCTGGCATAACCCTCGGTGCCGCCGCGGTACAGTTCCACCGCCGCAATGGCGGCCGCGGCACCGCCGCCCATGCCGTTGTAGAGCGCGATCATCTGCGGCATGTTGGTCATGGCAACGCGCCGTCCGCTCCAAGCGGCGAGCACCCCACCGACGAATATCGCCGGCAGGATCAGCCCGTAGTTGGACATCCCGGGGTAAAGAAAGGTGATCAGGGTGGCGACCGCCATGCCCGCGCCCGCCCAGAGAATGCCGCTGCGGGCGGTCACCGGGGAGCTCATGCGCTTGAGCCCCATGATGAATAGAACCGCGGTGACGAAATAGCTGATCTGGATCGCCAGATCCGCGGACCACCACCCCGGCATCAGGACGTCCTCTTGCCGGGAGTGGCGCGCGGCCCGCTCGCCTTGAACATCTCGAGCATGCGCTCGGTCACCACATAGCCGCCGACCGCGTTGCCGGCCGCGAGCAGCACGCCTATGAAGCCGATCGTCTTCTCCAGCGGCGTCTGCGCGCCGCCCAGCGCGACCATGGCGCCGACCAGCACGATGCCGTGCACGAAGTTGGATCCGGACATGAGCGGGGTATGCAGGATCACCGGTACGCGCGCGATCACCTCATAGCCGGTGAAGGCCGCCAGCATGAAAATGTACAGCGCCACCATCCCCGTCATGCCACACTCCCCAGCGCTTGCGCGGTCGGCGCGTGCCGGATCTGCCCATCGCGGGTGAGGCAGGATTGCGCGAACACTTCATCGTTCCAGTCGATCACGAGCTCGCCCTTCACCAGCGCCGGCCGCAGGAAGTTGTAGAGGTTGCGCGCGTACATCTCGCTCGCGTTATAGGCGAGCTCGGCGGCGAGATTTACCGGCCCCACGATCTTCACGCCGTGGTGCTCGACGGTCTCGCCGGCGCGCGTGAGCTCGCAGTTGCCGCCCTGCTCCGCGGCGATATCGACCACGACCGAGCCCGCGCGCATGCGCTCGATGGCCGCGCGCGAGATGAGGCGCGGCGCCGGCCGGCCGGGAACAGCGGCGGTGCTGATCACCGCATCCGCAGCGGCGATGCGTGCATCGAGCACTTCCTGTTGCGTCGCGCGCTCCTCGGCGGTGAGCTCGCGCGCGTAGCCGCCCGCGCCCTCGGCGCTCACGCCGGTGTCGACGAATTTCGCTCCGAGCGAGCGCACCTGCTCGCGCGTGACGCTGCGCACGTCGTAGGCCTCGACTACCGCGCCGAGGCGGCGGGCAGTGGCGATCGCCTGGAGTCCCGCGACGCCTGCGCCGATGACCAACAGCTGTGCGGGGCGGACAGTGCCTGCGGCCGTGGTGAGCATCGGCAGGAACTTCTGCAGGGCGCTGGCGGCGATCAGCACCGCCTTGTAGCCGGCGATCGCGGCCTGCGAGGAGAGGGCGTCCATCGACTGCGCGCGCGAGATGCGCGGCACGAGCTCCATCGCGAAGCTGGTGACACCGCGCGCCTGCAGGGCGCGCACCTCAGCGGTACGCGCGTAGGGCTGCATGAAGCCGATCACGACGGCGCTGCCGCGCAGCTGTTCGATCTGCGCGAGCGACAGCGGCTGTACCGTGAGGAGCACATCGGCGCCCTGCAACACTTCGGCAGAGCTGGTCGACCAGCTCACATTGCGGTAGGCGGCGTCGGCAAAGCCGGCGCGCTCACCCGCCGCGCGCTCGATGAGCACGCGTGCGCCTTCCTTCATGAGTTTGTCGCTCACTTCCGGAACCAGGCTGACGCGCGTTTCTCGCGGCGCGCTCTCGCGAAGCGCACCAATCGTTACTGACATTCATCGCCCCGTGCTTGAGGTCGCAAAAACGACACGCGGTAAGAATTCTTTAATCGAAATAGGAACTTGCGCTGTTGAATTCTTGCACAAACTTGCCGTATCTTACACCGCGTCATGCGAGGGATAGATCTCGAGCAAGCCGATCACGGCCTCCTGGAGGATCTACGTATCGTGCCGACGCCCGCGGCGCGCGGACTGTCGCAGCTGGTGCTGCGCACCGACGTCGCGGGAATGCCGCTCGAGTGGATCGACTACAAGGAGGCGGCGCGACTTTATCATCAGGAGCAGGTGGCTTACACGTGCGGCTCGCTGCTCTACGAGCTGTACGGCGGAACCAATGCACGCACCGGACGGCGCACGGTGCTCGAAGTCAACTCCATCGTGGCCACCGTCGGCCACACCGGCAATCCCGGCAATACGCGCCACGATTACGTGCCGCCGCTGAACAACCAGACGTTGTTCCGCCGCGACGCGTATCTCTGCATGTACTGCGCCGAGCGCTTTCCCTCGCGCGAGCTGTCGCGCGATCACATCCGTCCTTTCAGCCAGGGCGGCACGGACATCTGGACGAACGTGGTGACGGCCTGCCGGCGCTGTAACAACCAGAAGGCCTCGCGCACGCCCGAGCAGGCGCGCATGCAGCTGATCGCCGTGCCGTTCACCCCCACCTACGCGGAATACATTTTCCTCAAGGGCCGGCGGGTGCTCGCGGACCAGATGGAGTATCTGGTGGCGCATTTCCCGCGCTCGAGTCCGCTCCACGCCCGCATCCAGCGCTGGCTGTCGTAAACACCCGCGCCGGGTGACGCTGGCCGCGTGCGGCGCTAGAGTGGCGCGCGGTCCTCGGGGGAGCGACGCTGCGTGATCTTCCTAGTCGACGCTTCGGTCTACATTTTCCGCGCCTATCACTCCATTCTGCCGGACATGCGTGACTGTGACGGCAATCCGGTCCACGCGGTGTTCGGCTTCGCCCGCTTTCTCGGTGACCTGATCGAGCGCGTGCGCCCCGTATACATGGCAGTGGCTTTCGATCAGCGCCGCACGGCGTCCTATCGCAGCCGCATCTATCCGGCCTACAAGGCCAACCGCGAGCGCGCACCGGCGGATCTCGTCGCGCAGGCCGAGTGGTGCCGCGAGCTGTGCCGGCACCTCGGCGTTGCGGTGTTCGTCGATCCTGATTACGAGGCGGACGATCTCATCGGTACGCTCGCCCAGCTGATGCGCGCACAGGGCGTACGCGCTGGGTTCATCAGCCGCGACAAGGATCTCGCGCAGCTGATGCGCGATGGCGACCTGTTCTGGGACTTCGGCGCGCGCGGGCAGTTCGGCTATCACGACATCGAGCGACACTTCGGGGTCTCCCCCGAGCGCTTCGCCGATTATCTGGCGCTCACGGGCGACACCAGCGACAACATTCCCGGTGTGCCCGGAATCGGGCAGCGCACTGCCGCCGTTCTCATGAAGGCGTTCGGCTCGCTGGATGAGCTGTACGCGAACCTCGCTCGCGTGGCACACCTGCCGCTGCGCGGCGCGGGCACACTCGGCGCGCGTCTCGCTGCGCACAAGGAGTCGGTATACCTCGCGCGCCAGCTGACGCGTATCGCCTGCGATCTGTCACTCGATGCAAACGCAGGTGCTCTGCGGCGGCGAATGCCCGACCTGCCGGCGCTCGCCAGACTCTACGACCGGCTCGGCTTCGGGCCGTTTCTGCGCCGGCAGGGGGAGCGGCTCGCCCAGCTGCCGGAGGCACAGACGACGCCATCCGCGGCGTGAGGCATGGAATCCTTCGCGGCTATCGGGCACGAGCTTGCCGCGCTCACCGGCAGCGTCTGCGCCGATGCACCCGAGCGAAGCATTGGTGGCGGCAGTATCAACCGCTGCTACCGCTGGCGCTCCGCCTCCGGCCCGTTATTCGTCAAGATCGGGACACGCTCGGCGCAGGGGGCGTTCGCCGCTGAAGCCGAGGGGCTGCGCGAGCTGGGCGCGACGAGGACACTGCGGGTCCCCGAGGTGCTCGCAACCGGGATCGTGGACGCGGCCGCATTTCTGGCGCTCGAGTGGATCGAGCGCGGTGCGTCCGACCCGGGCTGCGAGCGGCGGCTCGGCGCGGGACTCGCTGCGCTACACGGCGCGTACGCGCCGCGCTTCGGCTGGCGCCGGGACAACACCATCGGGCGCACGCCCCAGGCGAATGCCTGGAGTGCGGACTGGGTGGAATTTTTCCGCGAGCGGCGGCTGCGGCCACAACTGATGCTCGCGAAACGCAACGGCTTTGCAAGCCTTCTCGCCGAGCGTGGCGAGCGGCTGCTCGCGGCGCTGCCGGTACTGCTTGCCGGTCACTCGCCGCGCTGCTCGCTCCTGCACGGGGACCTGTGGGGCGGCAACTGGCTGGCGAGCGCCGAGGGCGAGCCGGTACTCATCGATCCGGCCGTCTACTACGGCGACCGCGAGACCGATCTCGCGATGACTCATCTTTTCGGTGGCTTTGGCGCGACGTTCTATCGCGCCTACAACGAGGCCGCTCCGTTGCCCGCGGGCGCTGCGCTGCGTGCGCAGCTGTACAACCTCTACCACGTGCTGAACCACGTCAACCTGTTCGGTGGCGGCTACGCGCCGCAGGCGCGCGCGATCATCGATCGGCTGCTCGCCGAGGTTGGTTGAAGACCTCGAGCCGTGCGTTCGGCTATGCTCGCGCCGACACGCACAGGAGACACCCATGGCGGAAAAGAACATCAAGTCGGTTCTCCTCGAGGAGCGCACTTTCCCACCGCCGGCGGAGTTCGCGGCACGCGCGCGCATCAAGCCGGCGGACGCCGACCGGCTCCGCCGCCGTGCGCGGGAGGATCACGTAGGGTTCTGGGCGGACCTCGCCGCCAGCGAACTCGCCTGGCACAAGCCGTTCACCGAGGCGTTCGACGACCGCGATGCCCCCAACTATCGTTGGTTCACAGATGGACAGCTGAACGCCTCCGTCAACTGCCTGGACATCCATCTGAAGGAGCGTGGGAACAAGACCGCGATCATTTTCGAAGGCGAGCCGGGCGATGTCCGGCGCTTGAGCTTCCGCGAGCTGCACGCCGAAGTGTGTCGCTTCGCGAATGCACTCAAGGCGCAGGGTGTCAGCCGCGGCGACCGCGTCATCATCTACATGCCGCTCGTGCCCGAGATCATCGTAGCGATGCACGCCTGCAACCGCATCGGCGCGATCCACTCGGTGGTGTTCGGCGGCTTCTCGGCGCCTGCGCTGCGCGACCGCATCGAGGACACCGAGGCACGGCTGGTGATTACCGCCGACGGTGG
The DNA here is from genome assembly GCA_035639195.1 of Steroidobacteraceae bacterium. Lineage (GTDB taxonomy): Bacteria > Pseudomonadota > Gammaproteobacteria > Steroidobacterales > Steroidobacteraceae > 13-2-20CM-66-19. The sequence continues at coordinate 1,638 of DASQYM010000001.1, read as the reverse complement.
CTGGCGTGGCGGCCAGGCGATCGAGCTGAAGGCGGCCGCCGACAAGGCGCTGAGCGCCGGCTGTCCCAGCGTTCAGCGCGTCATCGTGCTTCGCCGCACGGGCAAACCGGTCGCCATGCAGACCGGCCGGGACCTGTGGTGGCACGAGGCCATCGAGGGAAACTCGGCGGAGTGCGCACCCGAGTGGGTGGATGCCGAGCATCCGCTGTTCGTGCTGTACACCTCCGGCTCCACCGGCAAGCCCAAAGGCGTGCAGCACGCCACCGGCGGCTACCTGCTGCAGACGAAGCTCACGACGCAATGGGTGTTTGATCTGCGCGATGATGATGTCTTCTGGTGCACCGCGGATGTCGGCTGGGTCACCGGTCACAGCTACGTCGCTTATGGGCCGCTCGCCATGGGAGCGACCGTCGTGGTGTACGAGGGGACGCCGACGATCCCTGATGGCGGGCGCTTCTGGAGGAACTGCCAGAACCATGGCGTCACCGTCTTCTACACCGCGCCCACCGCCATCCGCGCGCTGATGAAGCTCGGCGAGGAGCTGCCGCGCAAATACGATCTGACGCGGCTGCGTCTGCTCGGGAGTGTCGGCGAGCCGATCAACCCCGAAGCCTGGATCTGGTACCAGCGCGTGATCGGCAATGGCCGCTGCCCGATCGTCGACACCTGGTGGCAGACCGAGACCGGAGCGATTCTCATCTCTCCTTTGCCCGGTGTGACCTCCACCAAGCCCGGCTCGTGCACCCAGCCGCTGCCGGGCATCGACGCCGAGATCGTCGACGACCATGGCCACCCGGTGAAGCGTGCGGATGCGGGTGGGTATCTGGTGATCCGCAAGCCATGGCCCTCCATGCTGCGCACCATCTGGCGCAACAACGACCGTTACATCGCCGGCTACTGGGAAAAATTCGACAACCGCCTCTACGTCGCGGGCGACAGCGCGCACCGTGACAAGGATGGCTACTTCTGGATCATGGGACGCATCGACGATGTGTTGAACGTCGCCGGGCACCGCCTCGGCACCATGGAGATCGAGTCCGCTCTGGTGGCACATCCGCGGGTCGCGGAGGCCGCGGTGGTCGGCAAACCGCACGAGATCAAGGGCGAGGCGGTATTCGCCTACGTGGTAACGCGTGGCCAACGACCGAGCGGGGATACGGGCTCGCTCGCCAGGGAATTGCGCGATTGGGTCGGCCAGCAGCTCGGTCCGATCGCCAAGCCGGATGAGATCCGCTTCGCCGACAATCTGCCCAAGACCCGCTCGGGCAAGATCATGCGCCGGCTGTTGAAGGCCATTGCACGTGGCGAGGAGATCACCCAGGATGTCTCGACGCTCGAGAATCCCGCCATTCTCGAACAGCTGCGTGGGACCGACATCGCCGGAAGCGTACCGCGCCCGGCGAAGGCCGCCGCCGTGGCGGCGGCGGTTGTCGTGGCGCGCCGGAGCAGAAGCTCCGCGGGCCAGCGAGCGCGCCGCAGCGCCACAGCGCGCCGCAGCGCCACAGCGAGCCGCAAGCGCAGCACGGCTAGCAAGAAGCGCGCGGCGGCCGGAGGCGGTGGCCGTGCGCGAACACGCGTCAAGCGGGCGAAGCAGACGCCTCGCCGCGGCGTGCGGCGCAGTCGGCCGGCTCGCCGGTC